>JADJZJ010000041.1 GCA_016715765.1 Opitutaceae bacterium | reverse complement strand
CGAGGCGGGCAGGTAGGGGTAGCGGCGGGACGGATCGGGGGGCGGGGGCACAGCCACGCGGGAGAACAAACGGGTGCATCCGGCCGGTGAAAAGCATTTTCAGTGTTCAACCTTCCCAAATTCTATCTTTCCCGCGGATAGTCGCGGATAATACCTCCATCATCCGCGTCGATCCGCGTAATCCGCGGGAAACATTTCGAAGAGACCCCGTCAGCGAGAGGTGTGTCGGGTGAAATCAGGAAACACTTTTCAGAACCTTTGCGTCCCTTGGCGCCCTTTGCGCGAGCTCAGATCGAGATCAGGTCGGAATTCCTCACGCCAAGGTCGCCAAGGACGCTAAGGGGGAAAGGATTCGCCGGGCTCCCGCTTGCGGGAGGTCCTTGCACCAACCTGCCGGCACTGGGCTAGCAGCCGACCTACGGTCGCGAATGTGTCCGGCTCATAAGTTGGCGGTTCGCGAGTCACGCACTGACAAAGGGGGCGGCGGGGGATAACAAAGCGGTCCCACCGGCCTGTGGCCGGAATCCAAATCAATGAAAACGCACGATCCCACGGATGTCACCTGCCGCGCCATCATGGACCCCGCCCCGGCCGTGCTGGCGCCCGAGACCACCTTTGCGGCGGCGGTGCAGATGCTGCTCGACCGCCGGCTGCTGGCCATGCCCGTGGTGGACGCGGCGGGCCGTTACCTCGGCATCTTCCGCAAGAATCTCGTGATCTCCAACGTGCTCCCGCAGGTGGCGCTGCACGACGACCGTTTCAACCAGGTGGTCCGCCTGATCAATGCCGGCCTGATCCGCGACAATCTGCACGAGGTGCACGACCGCTTTGCGGCCATCGCGCAGGACCCGGTCAGCCGGCATGCGGACAAGGCCGCGCCGGTGCTCGCCCCCGACCAGCCCCTGGTGACCGCCCTGTACTTTCTTTATCGCGGCAGGAACTTTCTCCCCGTGGTGGATCCGGCCAGCGGCCGACTGCTCGGGGTGGTCTCCACCTGGGACGTGCTGGAAACCATGATGAACAAGCCCTGATCCCAAGATGCCCGCCGCCTGCCACCCTGCCCTGATTGCCGGACTGAATCCCGTGTGGATTGCGGTCGGCATTTTGCTGCTGACCTATGGCGTCATCATGACCGAGCGCCTCAACCGGGCCATTGTCGCCCTGCTCGGCGCGATCCTGATGATTGCGACCGGGATCCTGAACCAGGAGGAGGCCGTGGCGGGGATCGATTTCAACACCATCGGACTGCTGGCCGGCATGATGGTGATCGTCTCGATCGCGCGGAAGAGCGGCATCTTCGAATACCTCGCGATCCGCGCCGCCAAGGTGGCGCGGGGCAGTCCGGCCGGCATTCTGGCCCTGCTGGTGCTGGTGACCGCGGTGGTCTCGGCGCTGCTGGACAATGTCACGACCGTGCTGCTGATCGTCCCCGTCACGCTCGTCATCTGCACGCAGCTCAAGGTGCCGCCCTATCCGTTTCTCCTCTCGCAGGTGCTGGCCTCCAACATCGGCGGCACGGCCACGCTGATCGGCGATCCGCCGAACATCATCATCGGTGCGCAGGTCGGCCTGTCGTTCAACTCGTTTGTCTACAACCTCACCCCTGTCGTTCTGATCATCCTGGTTGTGCACCTCGTGGCGGTCCATGTGTTCTGGGGCCGGTCACTGCAGGCCACGCCGGCGGCCCGGGCCCGCATCATGGCGATGGATGAAAATGCGGCGATCACCGACCGGAGCCTGCTGGTCAAGTCGCTGGCGGTGCTGACCGTGGTGCTGGCGGCCTTTGTCGGGGCTCGCTTCATCGGCCTGGAGTCGGGCACCATCGGCATGGGTGGCGCGGCCCTGCTCCTGCTGCTCGACAATCTGGGCCGGCCGGCCGGGAAGCAGACCGAGAGCGTGGCCAAGGTGTTCAACGAGGTGGAGTGGATCACGCTGTTTTTCTTCATCGGCCTCTTCATTGTGGTGAAGGGCGTGGAGCACACCGGCATCCTGCGGGTCCTCGCGGGCAGGATGCTGACGGCGACGGGCGGCGATTTGCAGGCCACGGGGCTCGGGATCCTCTGGTCCTCCGCGCTCCTGTCCGCCGTGGTGGACAACATTCCCTTCGTGGCGACGATGATTCCCATGATCAAGGCGATGGCCCCGGCCTTTGGCGGGCCCGACGGCCTGATGCCCCTGTGGTGGGCGCTTTCCATGGGTGCGTGCCTGGGCGGCAACGGCACGCTGGTGGGGGCGAGTGCGAATCTGACCGTGGCCGGCATCGCCGAGCGCAACGGCGTGCCCTTCCGCTTTCTCACCTACACCAAGCACGCGTTTCCCATGATGCTGGTGCACCTCGGGATCTGCCAGGTTTACTGGATGTGGCGGTATCTCTGAGCCGACGATGCAGTCGGCGGGTAGGCCGGGAGCTTGCTCCCGCTCTTGGCGCGCCAGCAAGCTGGCGCCCTACCGGAGACACTGTATTGTTTCGCAACCATCGAGGCAGTTCAGTGCCGACATCGTTACGGCTGAGCGCGTGATATGGCTTTCCGGCTGGACGCGGGGCGTAGGTGGGCCGCGTCAATCTGCGAGCGATCGACCTGACTCGATCATTTTCCCGCGGATTACGCGGATGGTCGCGGATTATGCCTCCGGCATCCGCGTTGATCCGCGTGATCCGCGGGAAAGTTTGCCTTCAGGACGCCGCCCTCGGCAACTTACCGGCGATGAAACGCCCGCTCCTCTGGCTCACCGTATTCACCTTAGGTTGGATATCCGCCCTGCTGCAGGCGACGGAATCCGTCGCGTACATCGACGATCCCAATGGACTCTTGTCGTCCGATCCAGCCTGGGCCAAGACTGGCGAGAGCAAGCTGGCGGCGTTTGAGCGGACATCTGGCATCAGGATCCTCGTGCGGTTCCACACCGCTTCACCGTCAGCCGAAGAGGACAAGGTGCCCGGGCTCTACATGCGGACCCTCGCTGGAAAACTGGGCGTCGCCCGCCGGGGCGTGCTCCTCGTTTATTTTGCCGATGAACCCGACTGGCGGATTTGGGTCGGGGATGAACTGACCGCCCCCTTTTCCGGCAAAACCGGTACGGCAGCCGAATTGACCGCCAGCGGAGCGATTCACGACGCGAAGGAGGCGATGCTGGCGGCCGCCCGGGCGCGGGCGGACGAGGCCTTCGCCGCGTTGCAGAAACCGGCCCCACCGGACCGTCCGCCGGCTCCGGCCCGGCATCTGGCTTTGCAATCCGATGCGCTTATTGAGGCCCTGATGGGCAGGCTTGCGCCGCGATAGCCGCCGGCGACTCCCAGGCGGGTTTGACCCCATGGTGCGGCATGGCGCCTGCGGATATCTTCGGGACATGCCCTTGCTAAACGTAATCCTGACCCTGGTCGTGGTGGGTGTGATCCTCTGGCTGATCAACACCTACATCCCGATGCAGGCGACGATCAAAAAAATTCTCAACGTCGTCGTCGTGATCGTGGTCATTCTCTGGCTGCTGTACGGTTTTGGCGTCATTAATAATTCCGGGGATATCCGCCTTCCGGAAGTTGGCTAGCGCCACCGCAATCCGGTGTTGGTGTCCGTGCGGGGCGTGCCTTGGCCAGGCTCCCCGTGCGTCTGCCGCTGTTGCCTGTTGCAATGCGGGGCCGGGAGTCCTAATTCCGGCGCATGAACCCCAAACAACTCAAGGCGCTCAGCAACCTTTGCTTTTACCTCGGCTTCGCCTCGATCGCCGGCTCCATCGCGATCTGGTATCTCACCGGCGGTGACACCGCGGTGGCGCAGGCGCACGCGGAGCGCTTCGGCATCTTTGTCGGCTTGTGGGCCCCTACCTTTTTCATCCTCTCGAACCGTTTCGACCGCTACGCGGACAAACCGGTCGAAGTGGAATCGGCCTGAGCCCACGCCTGGCTGACGGGTTCAGACGGCCAGCAGCTTCAGCAGGTCGTCGGGATGGGTGGCTTCCCGTTCGGTGCGCAGGTATTTTTCCTGGCGGTTGGTATACACGACCAGCTTCACGATCTGTTCCTCGACCTTGATGAAAAATTCGTCGGTGCCGGCCTCGATCGCGGCGATGGCCGCCGCCTGGGTCAGACGCCAGTGGGTGCGGTCGGAGTTCACGCCTCCGATGCTGTTGATGCGTTCGAGGGGATCGTGACTGTAAGCACGACCGGCGGTGGAGACGGCGCGTCGGCGATAGGGTCGGGCCATGGGAGTATTCGGGTTGGAAGGTGATTAGGCTGCGTTCGGGTTCAACTTACTCCCGTCCGGCGGGATTGGCGACTGATTCCACCCGATGGCAGCGGCGGCGTTCACCGGGGAATGAGTTCCGGGGTTAATATAACGGCCCGCAGGGGCCGCATGCCTGCACCACGCTGCCAGATGCCTGGAGCACTGCCTTGGGTTCAATCTTGGCCGCGGATCACGCGGATCGTCGCGGATAATACCTCCGTCATTCGCGCGATCCGCGGGGAAGAATTCTCGGAGTCTCCGCCATCGGGCGGCAGGTGGCCGGAGATTCTTTGTTCGGATTCGGATTGGGCGCTGTTTAGTAAGCAAACCGCATGAACGATGACGCCGTACTGCTCCGCCGCTATGCCGAGGAAGGATCCGAGATCGCCTTTACTGAACTGGTGCGCCGTCACGTCGATCTGGTTTACGGCGCCGCGATCCGGCGGACCGGCGATCCGCACCGGGCGGCCGATGTGTCGCAACAGGTTTTCACGAAACTCGCCCGGGAGGCCCGGTCGCTTTCGCGGCATGCCGTGCTCGCGGCCTGGCTGCACACGGCCACGCGCAATGCGGCCCTTAATCTCATGATCTCCGAGCAGCGACGTTTGGTTCGCGAAACCGCGGCAGTTGAGCTCGACGCCGCCGCCAGTGGCGTGAGCCCGGATTGGGACCGCCTGCGACCGCTGCTGGACGCGGCGATCGATGAACTGCCGGAAACGGACCGGGCCGCCGTGGTGCTGCGCTTCCTTGAGCGCCGGCCGTTCGCCGAGATCGGGGCCGCGCTACGGGTGACGGAAGACGCCGCGCGCATGCGGACCGACCGGGCCCTCGACAAATTGCGTTCGGTCCTGGCCCGGCGCGGCATCACGTCCACCGCCGCCGCACTGGGCGTGCTGGTATCGGGGCAGACGCTGATCTCCGCGCCGGCCGGACTGGCCGCGACGCTGGCCGCGCAATCGCTCGAACTGGCCGGCGCCGGTTTGTTCGCCGCCCTTGCATCCTTTATGACCACCAAAATCATCACCACTGCCGTCTTCAGCGCCCTGGTGGCGTTCGGGGCCGGGACCTACGTCGGCCTCAAACAGGATACCGCTGCCGCACTCACCGCGGAAGCCCAGGACCAGTCGAAACTGATCGCTTCGCTGCGAGAGAACAACCGGCAGCTCGTCACGGAGGTTGCCAACCTGAACGCGGACCTCGCACGATTGAATGCCGCCAACGCCGAGCTTGCGGCCAAGCAGGCGGCCTTGCCGCCGCCACCGATGGCCAAAAGTCCCAACATCGGCGGCACCCTCTACGAGTTGCAGGGGGCGATCCTGAACAATCTCCGGCAGATCGACGCCGCGCGAAAGCAGTACCAGCTCAAGAACGGGCATGCCGCTTCGTCGATCCACGACCTCGTCGGGGTTGGCCGCTACATCAAGACTGTGCGCACCGTGGGCGGAGAGGATTACTCCGCGCTCTCCATGTCACCCGGCGGACTCCTGACGGTCACCACGCCCGACGGCGTGAGCGTGACCTTCGATCCATCGGGCACCATGACGACCCGTCCGGAAATTCCACCCGCGGTACTGCGGGTGCAGGAACTCGGCAAACGGCTCCAGGCTCCGGCAATGAAGGCCGTCGAAGCCTACCGTCAGGCGCACAATGGCAGCAATCCGCCCAACGAGGAGGCGGTGCTGCCTTACTTCGCCACGCCGCAGGAGGGCGCCGACTACGTCGAATTCATGGAGGCGCGGAAGGCCGCCGGGTTGTAAATCAAGGTGATCGCGCCAAGGTTGCCGTATGACCTACCTCGAGGAGTTGGAGAGCGTGATCGTGAAGCTGCACGGTTGCGAGGCGGCCCCGGTTGGAACCGTGGCCGTGGAGGAAATTCATCAGGGGAAGATGGTGTGGCAGGGTGAGGTCGAGGTGTTCGAGCTGACAGGGCACCCGCGGGCCAGGCGTTGCTATGCATGGGGTCTGCCGGACGAAATCGGCACCTTGCAGATCGTCATCGTATTGGAAATTCCACCAGTGGATGTCGCGAAAATCTTCGGCAGTGCCTCGGGCTGGCCGCCACGGGGCGCGTGGCACAGGGTGAGCGGAAATATGGAGGCCTTGCTGCCTTCGAGGATGTTTTGCTTACCGGAGCGGGCGGCCTGCACCATTTGGTCAACCGTACGGTCGCGTTTTTCCAGGAAACGCTGGCAGAAGCGGTAGGTGAGATCGTAGATCACCTCGGCTTTTTGGTAGGAGAGCAGTTCGCGGTAGTGGCCATGGGCGGGGATGAAGCCGCGAGTGGACATGGTGGGGTGGTGGGGTGGGGTAGTGGGATGGGACTTATAGGTCCTATATGACCTATAGGTCATATAGGACCTATGAAAAGTGACTCAGCTCAGCCGACCCAACTACGGGCGTTGTAGAATAGCTGCATCCAGGGTGAATCTTCCGACCAATCCTTTGGCGACCAGCTCATACAGGCTGATCGAAACACCCGCTCGGGGTGCGGCATCATGATCGTCACGCGGCCGGTGGTGGTCGTGAGGGCGGTCATGCCGTGGGGCGAGCCGTTGGGGTTGAGCGGATAGTGCTCGGTGGGCCGGTGGTGGTTGTCGACGAACCGGGCGGCAACCAGGCCGGAGCGGTGCATGGCCTCGGTGGCGGCGGCATCGCGGAACTCGGTGTAGCCTTCGCCGTGGGCGACGGCGATGGGGATGACGGAGCCGGTCATGCCGGCAAACAGCACGCTGGGGCTGGCCTCGATCTGCAGCGAAACAAAGCGGCCCTCGTAGCGCTCGCTCTGGTTTTGCACGAAGCGCGGCCACAAACCGGCGCCGGGGATGATGGACTTGAGGTTGCTCATCATCTGGCAGCCGTTGCACACGCCGAGGCCAAAGGTGTCCTCGCGCTTGAAGAACGCGGCGAACTCGGCGCGGGCGCGATCGTTGAAGAGGATGCTCTTGGCCCAGCCCTCGCCGGCGCCGAGGACATCGCCGTAGCTGAAACCGCCGCACGCGGCCAGACCGCGGAAATCCTGCAGCGACACGCGGCCACTGAGAATGTCAGTCATGTGGACATCCACGGCCCTGAAGCCCGCGCGGACAAAGGCGGCGGCCATCTCGACCTCGCCGTTCACGCCCTGCTCGCGCAGGATGGCGACGGCGGGCGGAAGGGGACCCGAGCACCTGGGGAGGCCTGAGACCTGGCGGCGGCGCCGTGGCTGAAGGTGATGACGGGGCGGATGCCGGGATTGCTTTGGTCTTGCCTGAGCCCGTGCTCCTGGTCGGCGGCCTGGGGATTGTCGCGGAGGGCGGCGATGCGGTGGGTGACGTCGGACCAGATCGCGCGCAGGGCGAACAGGTTCTCCTCGAAGAGCGCCCGGCCGCCGCGCGTGACGCGGAAAGTATGGGTGGCGTTGAGGGTGCCGATGCGGGAGACGCAGGCCTTGAGGCCGTGCTCGCGGATGGCGAGGAGGACATCGTCGAGGTCGGATTCGCGCACCTGGATGACCGCACCGAGTTCCTCGTTGAACAGGGCGGCAAAGGCCTCGTGCCCGGGCGGCAGGACGAGGTCCACGCCGGTGTGGCCGGCGAAGGCCATTTCAACGACGGTGGCGAGCAGGCCGCCGTCGGAGCGGTCGTGATAGGCAAGGAGCTTTTGCTCGCGGCCGAGTTTCTGGATGACGTTCCAGAAGTTCTTCAGGTCGGCGGCGCGGTCGACATCGGGCGTGGCCGCACCCATCTGGGAAACGACCTGTGCGAGGATCGAGCCGCCGAGCCGATTTTGCCCTCGTCCGAGATCGATCAACAGCAGCACGGTCTCGCCGATGCTGGCCGGATCACGGCGGCGTAGAGGTCGGCGGCGTCGCCGGGGACGGCGGGTGCGGCCATCCAGTTGGCGGAGAGGTTGACCTTGCCGAGGTCGCCGACCTGGGCGGCGGCGAGATTGGTGAGGGCCTCGCCGACGGCGAGGCGCGCGGCGGCGGCGGCGTTGTTGACGGCGACGGGCGTGCGTTCGCCCATGGCCATGGCCTCGCCGGTGTAGACATCGAACGCGGCGGCGGTCACGGCGCAGTCGGCGACGGGCACCTGCCAGGGGCCGACCATCTGGTCGCGCGCGATGAGGCCGCCGAGCGTGCGGTCGCCGATGGCAATGAGGAAGGTCTTGTCGGCGACGGTTGGGTGGGCGAGGACGCGGCGAACGGCTTCCGCCAGTGTCAGTTCGCCGAGGTCGAGGGGCTGTTGCGGCCGCGGAAGGGACTTTTCCTTCCGGTGCATGCGCGGCGGTTTGCCGAGCAGGACCTCAAGGGGCAGGTCAATGGGCCGGTTCTGAAAGTGCGGGTCCTCGACGACGAGCTGCTTCTCCGCCGTGGCCTCGCCGACGATGGCGTAGGGGGCGCGTTCGCGTTCGCAGAGTTGCTGAAAGGTGTCGATGCGGGCGGCGGGAATGGCGAGGACGTAGCGTTCCTGCGATTCGTTGCACCACAGTTCGAGCGGGGACATGCCCGGCTCGTCGTTGGGGAGCTTGCGCAGGTTGAATTTGCCGCCGCGGCCGCCGTCGTTGACGAGTTCGGGCAGGGCGTTCGATACGCCGCCGGCGCCGACATCGTGGATGAAGGAAATGGGGTTGTCGTCGCCGAGGGCCCAGCAGCGGTCGATGACTTCCTGGCAGCGGCGCTCCATCTCGGCGTTGTCGCGCTGGACGCTGGCGAAATCGAGGTCCTCGCTGCCGTGGCCGCTGGCCATGGAACTGGCGGCGCCGCCGCCGAGGCCGATGAGCATGGCGGGTCCGCCGAGGACGACGAGCTGGTCGCCGGGGTTGATCTGCCCCTTCTGCACGTGGTCGGCGCGGATGTTGCCGAGACCGCCGGCGAGCATGATGGGCTTGTGGTAGCCGCGCAGTTCGGCGCCGTGGGCGCCCGGGACCTTTTGCTCGAAGGTGCGGAAGTAACCGTTGATGGCGGGGCGGCCGAACTCGTTGTTGAAGGCGGCGCCGCCGAGCGGGCCCTCGATCATGATGTCGAGGGCGGACACGATGCGGCCCGGTTTCCCGTGATCCTTTTCCCAGGGCTGGATGGCGCCGGGCAGGCGCAGATTTGAAACGCTGAATCCAACGAGGCCGGCCTTGGGCTTGGCGCCGCGGCCGGTGGCGCCCTCGTCGCGGATCTCGCCGCCGGAGCCGGTGGCGGCGCCGGGGTAGGGGGAGATCGCGGTCGGGTGGTTGTGCGTCTCGACCTTGCAGAGCAGGTGGATGTCCTCGGTCGAGGACGTGTACTCGTTGGTGCGCGGGTCGGCGTAGAAGCGTCCGCCCTTGGTGCCCACCAGCACGGCGGCGTTGTCCTTGTAGGCGGAGAGAATGCCGTCCGGGTGCAGCTGGTAGGTGTTCTTGATCATCTGGAACAGCGACTTGTCCTTGGCGGAGCCGTCGATTTCCCAGGTGGCGTTGAAGATCTTGTGGCGGCAGTGCTCGGAGTTGGCCTGCGCGAACATCATCAGTTCCACGTCGTGCGGATCGCGGCCGAGCCTGGTGAAGGCGGCGACCAGGTAGTCGATCTCATCCTCGGCGAGGGCGAGGCCCAGCGTTGCATTGGCGGCGACCAGGGCGGCGCGGCCCTGGGCGAGCACCGGTATGGTGGCCGAGGGGCGGGGTGATTCGTGCCGGAAGAGGACGGCGCAGGATTCCAAATCCGGGAAGACCACCTGCGTCATGCGATCGTGAAGCCGGGCGGCGAGGTCGCCGGCGGCGGCCGGGCTGAGTTCTGTGTCGGTCTCAACCGTGTAGGCGATCACGCGCTCGAGTCGCTTCACGTTGGTCAGGCCGCAGATGTGGGCAATGTCGGTGGCCTTGGAGGACCAGGGGGAAATGGTGCCCGGGCGGGGGGCGATGACTTGGACGAGGCCCCCGACCTTGGTGGCAGCCCGGCTGGGTCCGTAGGTGAGCAATTTTTCGAGGATACCGTGCTGGGCGGCGGTCAGGACGCCGTCGGTTTCCGCGACATGCACAAATTCGGCGCCGAGGGCGCGGATGGGGAGCCCGGCGGCGACCAGGCTCTCGAGGAGCTTTTGGAGGCGGAACGGGGAGTGGGCAGGCGAGCCGCGGAGGATCAGCATGGTCGGAAAGGCGATGTTTCCCAACATCCCCGGGGCGTCAAGGGGCGTGCAATCCATGCGCAGAAATTTTGCCCCCGGCTGACGGAGAAAGCCGTTGACGATTCGTCGCGACTGCGCGGAATGAACGGCTTTGAAGCCCGTGAGGACCACTGCCCATCCAACCGCCATGCTGTGCCGCCCCTTCGGGACGGCTCCGGAGCACACGGAACCCACGGCATGAGCGACCGGATCACCCACGAATGCAACGTCGCCCTCGTACGGCTGCTGAAACCGCTCTCCTACTACCAGGAAAAATACGGCACTCCGCTGTGGGGCTTCACCAAGCTTTTCCTGCTCATGGAGAAGCAGCACAACCGCGGCCAGGACGGCGCGGGCGTGGCCTGCGTGAAGCTCGATGCGCCGGCCGGCGAGGCGTTCATGTTCCGCGAGCGGAGCGTGAAGGGCAACCCGCTCGACAAGATCTTCAAGACCCTGCTCGGCCAGTACAATGAGAAGGTGGACGCCGGCATCATCCACCCCGAGTTCCCCGACACAGTGAAGAAGTCCTTCGACTTCGGCGGCGAGCTGCTGATGGGGCACCTGCGCTACGGCACCAGCGGCGGCTACAATCTCTCGTCCTGCCACCCGTTTTTCCGCCGCAGCCCGTGGCCGACGCGCAACCTGGCGCTCTGCGGCAACTTCAACCTCACCAACACGGCCGAGCTCAACGCGTCGCTGACGGCGATGGGGCAGCATCCCATCCACGCGACCGACACGCAGGCCATTTTGGAGAAGATCGGCTTCTTCCTCGATGAGGAGCACGAGGACATCTACCGGTTCCTGCGCAAGCGGGAGCTGGCCGGCGAGGAACTGTCCCGCCGCATCAGCGACGACCTCGACGTCACCCGCATCCTCACCCGCGCCTCGCAGAAATGGGACGGCGGCTTCACGCTGTGCGGGCTCATTGGCAACGGCGACGCCTTCGTGGCCCGCGATCCCTCGGGCATCCGCCCCTGCTTCTGGTTCCAGAACGACGAGGTGGCGGGCTTCGCCTCGGAGCGCGCGCCGCTCATGACCGTGTTCGACCTCGCGGCCGAGCAGGTGAAGGAAGTGAAGCCGGGCCACGTCGTCGTCCTCAAGCGCGCCGGCAGCATCACCGAAAACGCCTTCACGGCCCCGCTGCCCCGCGCCTCCTGCTCGTTCGAGCGCATTTATTTTTCCCGCGGCAACGACCTCGACATCTACCGCGAGCGCCAGGCGCTCGGCGGCGGCCTGGCCGACCAGGTCATCACCGCCATCAACCACGACTGGGCCAACACCGTCTTCGGCTTCATCCCCAACACCGCGGAGGTCGCCTACTACGGCCTCATGTCGGCGTTGCGCACGCGCCGCCGCGACGAGGTCAAGGCGGCCATCCTCGAGGCCCATGCCAAGGGCACGCTCGACGAGGCGCTGCTCGACGAACTGATTTTGCGCAACTGGCCGCGCGGCGAGAAGGTCGTCAGCAAGGACATCAAGCTGCGCACGTTCATCGGCCAGGAGGGCCTGCGCAACCAGCTGGCGAGCCACGTCTACGACATCACCTACGGCTCGATCAATCCCGGCGACAACCTCGTGTGCGTGGACGACTCGATCGTCCGCGGCACCACGCTGCGCAAATCCATCCTGCGCATCCTGGCCCGGCTCAATCCGCGGAAGATCGTGATCGTCTCGACCGCGCCGCAGATCCGCTACCCGGACTGCTACGGCATCGACATGTCGGAGCTGGGCAAATTCATCGCGTTCGAGGCCGCCATCGAGCTGCTGAAGGAGCGCGGCCAGGGTGATTTGCTGCAGGAGGTGTACCGCTCTGCCGCGAGGAGGTGGGAAGCGGGCCGGCACTGGAGAACCACGTGCGCAAGATCTACGAGCCGTTCACTCCCGAGGAAATCTCCGCCAAGATTGTCGAGCGCGTGAAGCCCAAGGGTGACTGGCAGGGCGGGATCGAGATCATCTTCCAGAAGATCGAGAGCCTGCACGCCGCCGTGCCCAACCACACGGGCGACTGGTATTTCACCGGCAAGTATCCCACGCCCGGCGGCTACCGGGTCGTGAACCAGGCCTACCTGAACTATTTCGAAAAGTCGGAGGGCCGGAGCTATTGAAGGGCCCGCTCCTCCGCATGTCCCTTTCCTACGAATCCTCCGGCGTCCGCTACGACCAGCTCGATGCGTTCAAGCGCGCCTGCCAGCAGGCGGCCCGGACCACGGCCCCGCTGCTCCAGCCGACCACGGTTACGCCGAGCCGGCGACCACCCGCGGCGAGAGCGCCTACCTGATCGAGGCGGCGGATCACTACCTCGCCCACGTCGAGGAGGGCCTCGGCACCAAGAACCTCGTGGCGGATGCCGTTTATGCCGCCACGGGCCAGTGTTTTTACCGCGAGATCGCGATCGATACGGTCGCGACCATCGTGAACGACCTCGCGACCTGCGGGGCGCTGCCGATCTCGGTGGCGATGCACGCGGCGGTGGGGGATTCGGGCTGGTTCGCCGATGCCAAACGCATGGAGGCGCTGGTCGCCGGCTGGGCCGAGGGCTGCCGGCAGGCCGGAGCGGTGTGGGGCGGCGGCGAGACGCCGACGCTCAAGGGCATCGTCAATCCCGATACCATCGTGCTGGCGGGGTCCGCCATCGGGAAAATCGCCCCGAAGTCCCTGCGCATCACCGGCGACGTGCACGACGACGACGCGATCATCTTTCTCGCCAGTTCGGGGGTGCAGACCAACGGCCTGAGCCTCTGCCGGCTGATCGCCGGCAAGCTGCCGCAGGGCTATCGGACGCCGATCGGCCACGGCGATCCGCGCACCTATGGCGAGGCGTTGCTCGCGCCGTCGGTGATCTACGTCGGGTTCGTGCGCGAGTGCCAGCGCCGCAATCTGAAGCTCAACTATGTGGCGCATGTGACCGGCCATGGCTGGCGCAAGCTCATGCGGCTCGAGGAGCCGTTCGTCTACGAGATCACCGCGCCGCGGTCGCCCGCCCTGTTTCACTTTCTGGAGGAGGCGGGTCCGATCTCGCCGCGCGAGACGTACGCGACCTTCAACCAGGCGTGGAGCGCGGGCCTATGTGGATCCGAAGTCGGTCGACGCCGTGCTCGCCGCCGCCCAGGCGTCGGGTTATGACGCCTGGCTCGCCGGCCGTGTGAAAAAGGCCGGAACGCGCAAGGCGGTCGAAGTGCCGTCACTCGGAATCACCTTCGAAGGCGATACCCTGCAGGTGCGCTGATTTGCCGAGGATTGGGATTGGCTGATTGCAAGTCGTTCGCACACTGCGATCATGCTTCGCCGGCCACCCTACCCCTGCCTTTGGCAATTTTTTCTAGCGTTGATCATTGCCGTGCGTTTGGGCGGTCAGGTGATACCTCCCGGCACCTACACCACCCTGGTGATCACAGGCGACAGCATCGCATCCGGCACGGTTTATGTTAATGGCGGCACCACCTTCTCCCTGCCGACCCTGACATTCGCCAGCAACGCCGGCCTCTACTGGCAGCAGGTGGGGACACTGGCGGGCAAGGCGATCACGCAGGGCACCAACTCCTACATCTATGTCAGCGGCGCCAACAACGCGCTGACCCTGGACGCGGCGACCACGGTGACGGGCGACGTCTCGATCTACTCCGATGGCAGCGCCGGCACGGCGATCACCAACCAGGGAGTGATCACGCATACCAACGGAACCGGCCAGATTTACGCGGCCAGCTTCACGAACACCGGGTCCATCACGGCCGGCGCCGGGACGCTTTACCTCAATAATCCGAATGCCGGTTACAACGCGACGAACACCGGGACGGTGACCGCGGACGGCAGCGGCACGACGATCTATCTGCGGGGCAGCTTCGACAACAACGGCACGCTCACGGCGCAGAACGCGGGCATCCTGCGGTGGGACGGCACCAACCCCACGGCCAATCTCGGCAGCGTGGTGATCAACGGCGGCCGGGCCCTGTTGAACGGCACGATCAACAACACCGCCGCCATCCTGGCGGCTCCCAGCGGCGGCATGTTTGAACTCTATGGCGGTACGATCCAGGGCGGCAGCATCGCGGCCGGCGCCCTGGCCTTCACGGCCTCCAGCGGCATTTTGGACGGAGCCATTCTGACGGGGGATCTCAACCTGGGCACGTCAAGCAGCGGGGTGAACTTCACCGGCGGGGCGAGCTTCACCGGTGCGAACGCCACCTTCGCCAACAATGCCTACATCTACTGGCAGCAGGTCGGCACGCTGGCGGGCAAGACGATCACGCAAGGCACCAATTCCTACATCTATGTCAACGGCGCCAACAATACCCTGACCCTGGATGCGGCGACGACCGTGACGGGTGACGTCTCGATCTACTCCGACGGCAGCGTCGGCACCGCGATTACCAATCAGGGCGCGATCACGCATACCACCGGAAGTGGCCAGATCTACGCCGCCAATTTCACGAACAACGGGTCCATCACGGCCACCGCCGGGACGCTGTACCTCAACTACCCGAGCGCGAGTTACAACGCCACGAACACCGGCACCGTGACCGTGGACGGCAGCGGCACCACGATCTACCTGCGGGGCAACTTCGACAACAATGGCACGATGACCGCGCAGAACGCGGGCAACCTGATCTGGGATGGCGCGAACACCACGGCGAACCTCGGCAATGTCGTCCTGAATGGTGGGCGGGCCCTGTTAAACGGTACCATCAACAACACTGCCGCCACCCTGACCGCTCCCGGCGGTGGCATGTTTGAACTCCATGGCGGTACGATCCAGGGTGGCACCATTGCGCCGGCGCCCTGACCTTCACGACCTCCAGCGGTTACCTCGACGGAACCAGCCTGATGGGAGATCTTAACCTGGGCACTACGAGCAGCGGGGTGCATTTTACCGGCGGGACGACCTTCAGCGGTGCGAACGCCACCTTCGCCAACAATGCCTACCTCTACTGGCAGCAGGTGGGGACGCTGGCGGGCAAGGCAATCACCCAAGGCACCAATTCCTATATCTATGTCAGCGGCGTCAACAATACGCTGACCCTGGATGCGGCGACGACCGTGACGGGCGACGTCTCGATTTACTCCGATGGCAACGTCGGCACGGCGATCACCAATCAGGGTGCGATCACGCATACCAACGGAACCGGCCAGATCTACGCCGCCAACTTCACGAACAACGGGTCCATCACGGCCACCGCCGGGACACTTTACCTTAATTATCCGAGTGTAAGCTACAACGCGACGAATACGGGTACCATAACCGCGGATGGCAGCGGCACCACGATCTACCTGCGGGGCGACTTCGACAACAATGGCACGATGACCGCGCAGAACGCGGGCCACCTGTTGTGGGATGGCACGAACACCACGGCCAATCTCGGCAACGTGGTGCTCAATGGTGGCCGGGCCTTGTTGAACGGCACGATCGATAACACTGCCGCCATCCTGACCGCTCCCGGCGGTGGTGCGTTTGAACTCTATGGCGGCACCATCCAGGGTGGCACCATCGCGGCCGGGGCGCTGACCTTCACGACATCCGGCGGCTACCTCGACGGAGCCAGCCTGACGGGAGACTTCAACCTGGCCGTTTCGAGCAGCGGGGTGCGCTTCTTGAACGGGGCGACTTTTACGGGGGCGAACGCCAGCCTGGCCAGCAATGCCTATCTCTACTGGCAGCAGGTGGGGACGCTGGCGGGCAAGGCGATCACGCAGGGCACCAACTCCTATATCTATGTCAACGGGGTCAACAGCGCGCTGACTTTGGACGCGGCGACGACGGTGACGGGCGACGTCTCGATCTACTCTGATGGCAGCGCCGGCACGGCGATCACCAACCAGGGGGCCATCACGCATTCCACCGGAACCGGCCAGATCTACGCGGCCAATTTCACCAACACCGGGTCCATCACGGCCACCGCCGGGACGCTCTACCTCAATTATCCCAGCGCGAGCTACAACGCGACAAACACCGGCACCGTGACGGCGGACGGCAGCGGCGCGACGATCTATCTGCGGGGCAACTTCGACAACAACGGCACCATGACCGCGCAGAACGCCGGCATCCTGCGGTGGGACGGCACCTACACCACGGCCAACCTCGGCAACGTCGTCATCAATGGCGGCCGGGCGCTCCTGGACGGCCTGCTGATCAACAGTGCGGCCGTCCTGGCGGCTCCGACCGGCGGCACGTTTGAACTCCTTGGCGGGACGATCCAGGGCGGCACCATCGCGGCCGGCGCGCTCACGTTCACCACCTCCGGCGGCTACCTCGACGGGGCCAGCCTGACGGGCGATCTCAACCTGGGCAC
This sequence comes from Opitutaceae bacterium, assembly GCA_016715765.1. GTDB lineage: Bacteria > Verrucomicrobiota > Verrucomicrobiia > Opitutales > Opitutaceae > UBA2377. The sequence continues at coordinate 23,526 of JADJZJ010000041.1, read as the reverse complement.
GGCGAGCAGCGGCGTGCGCTTTATAGGTGGGGCGAACTTCACCGGTGCGAACGCCGCTTTGGCCAACAATACGTATCTCTACTGGCAGCAGGTGGGCGCGCTGGCCGGCAAGGCGATTACCCAGGGCACCAACTCCTCCATCCATGTCAGCGGCGCCAACAACGCGCTGACCCTGGACGCGGCGACCACGGTGACGGGCGACATCTCGATCTACTCCGACGGCAGCGCCGGCACGGCGATCACCAACCAGGGCGCGATCACGCATTCGAACGGAACCGGACAAATTTACGCGACCAACTTCACCAACGCCGGGTCCATCACAGCCACCGCCGGGACGCTTTATCTCAACTATCCCAGCGCGACCTACAACGCGACGAACACCGGGACCGTGACGGCGGACGGCAGTGGCACGACGATCTATTTGCGGGGCAACTTCGACAACAACGGCACCATGACAGCGCAGAACGCCGGCAGCCTGCGCTGGGACGGCACCTACACCACGGCCAATCTTGGCAATGTCGTTGTCAATGGCGGCCGGGCACTCCTGGACGGCCTGCTGATCAACAGCGCGACCGTCCTGGCGGCTCCGACCGGCGGCGCGTTTGAACTCCTTGGCGGGACGATCCAGGGCGGCACCATCGCGGCCGGGGCGCTGACCTTCACGACCTCCAGCGGTTACCTCGACGGAGTCAGCCTGACCGGAGACCTCAATCTGGGCACGGCGAGCAGCGGGGTGCGCTTTTTGAATGGAACAGCATTCACCGGTGCGAACGCCACCTTCGCCAACAATGCCTATCTCTACTGGCAGCAAGCGGGGACGCTGGCCGGCAAGTCGATCATCCAGGGCACCAATGCCTATATCTATGTCAGCGGCGCCAACAACACGCTGACTTTGGACGCGACGACGACCGTATCGGGCGACGTCTCGATCTACTCCGATAGCAGCGTCGGCACGGCGATCACCAATCAGGGCGCCATCACCCACACGGGTGGCACCGGCAGCCTCTATGCGCGGAGCTTCACCAATGCCGGCACCATCAGCGCCACCGGCGGGTTCCTCAACATCGGGACGACGAGCTCGGGCTACACGGCCGTGAACAGCATCGCCGGCACCATCCATGTGAATGGTGGCAACGTCTCGCTGCATGCCCCCGCGGCCGCCCAGTTCATGAATCTGGGAACGATCAACGTGCAGAGCGGCACGCTGATCTCCGGAGCCTACCTGACCAACGGATCCACGGGACTGATCTGGGGTGCCGGCACGATCAGCGGCGACCTGACCCTGGCCGGCGGTACGCTCGCGCCGGGCAATTCGATCGGAACCCTGACCCTGCTCAACAGCGACTTCCTCGCCACCAGCGCGTCCATCATCGAATTGGAGCTGGGTGGCGTCACATCCGATCGCATCACCTTTCAGAATCCCACGAGTGCCGTCAATCTGGGTGCCGGACTGCTCGCCCTTGATCTCATGCTGCTGGCTCCGCCAACCGAAGGCACAAACTACACGATCATGAACATATCCTCGGGCGGCAGCGGGTTTGCGGGGTATTTCGCCGGCCTGCCCAATTCCGGGGATGCCCTGACCGCCAACTATGCCGGGACGGACTACACCCTGAACATCGGCTATCTGCCCAATTCCATCGTCCTGTCCTACGCGGTGCCCGAGCCCTCGACGTACGCGCTCATGGCCGCCGGGCTGGGGTTGCTTTTCCTCCGCCGATTCCGGCGGCGCGCTCGTTGATCCCAACGTCCGTATGCCTTGAACTGTAGGGCCGGACCTTGGTCCGGCCTTGTGTACCACTCGCATACGTAAGCATTTTTCCCCTTCGCGAGGCCAAGGCACGCACCAAGGTGCGGCCCTACAATTCAAACAGCTGAACGACGCGGAGGTGAGGCCCTCGTCTTCTCGCTGAAAGACCGCGCGTCAATACCGCCCGAATTCCAACGCGGTCTCCCGCATGGCTTGGTAATTCTCCAGCCGCGCCCACGAGGGCACGGAGTTCCCGGAGCCGATCCCGTAGCCGCCCCCGGGTGCGACCTGCCGCAGCAAGTCACGCACCCGGGTGCGCACTTCATCCACGCTGCCGGAACGCAGCAGTTCCAGATCCACATTGCCAAAGAGGCAGAGCCGGTCGCCCCAGCGTCGCTTGACCTCGACGATGTCCATGGCCGTCGGATCGATCGGATGCAGCGCATCCAGGCCGAGACCGATGAGGTCGTCCATCAGCGCGGATAGATCCCCGTCCGAGTGCAGGAAAAACAGGCGCCCGGACTCGTGGCAGCGGGTCGCGACCTGCCGGTACCACGGCAGGATATATTTCCTCAGCAGTTCTGGCGAAATGATCGGGCCCTGCGAATAGGCCATGTCGTCCACCGCGCAAACGGCCGCCACCTGCGGCAGGGCCAGGATCCGGTCAAGGGCCTGGAGTTGGATTTCTGCCACCCGCTGCACCACGTCGGCCGCGAGTGCCGGATCGGCGAGCAGGGATTCCGCGAAGTTTTCGAAACCCATGAGCATCCAGCTCAGGGTGAAAATCTTCCCCGAGACGGCCACGACCTTCATGCCGTCGGGCAGGAGGGGCCGGACGTCGTGAAACTGATTGATGTCGACGGCCGCGGCCTCAGCCCAGGGGAAAAGATCGAACCGGCGGCGATCGAGGATGAAGGGCGTGTACTCGAGGTTCCAACTGCGGTCGTCGCTGGTATCCGCGCCCTCCTTTTCAAGCGCGGCGCGCAGGGTCCGCGAGATCGACGAATCCCCGGTGACCTTGCCCGGCCGCATCATGCCGGCCACGAGCGGGATGTAGTCGTAGCCCGCCTTCGTCCAGAACTCGACCTGCGCGGCCAGGTTTTCATAGGTCACGGGCCGGCCGAGGAACTGGCTCTGGATTTCAAATTCCACCAGCAGCTCGAACAGGGGCACGCGGTCGGTTGGCTCCCGCCGGACGGTCCGGCGCAGGCGTTCGAAATCGGGGCTGACCGGATATGCGGTGGTCATGGCGGGCGGGGATATTTAAGGCACCCTCACTCTCGGCGCGCCTTTAACTGTAGGAGCGGCTTTATGCCGCGATCGGGAGCGCTGAATCGCGGCATAAAGCCGCTCCTACAATTGGACTTGGGTTTCGGATTCATCGGCCGGCTTTCAGGTGGAGGTGAAGCGTCGGGCGGCGCGGAGCATGGCCAGGTAGTTCTCCGGTGGAATGTATTCGGTCACCCAGTTGCCCGAACCGAGAAAATACCCGCCACCCGGCATGCAGGCCGTGAGGATTTCATTGGTCTTGGCCTCGATCCGTTCCGGGGTCGCTCGCGCCAGGAAATCCACATCCATGCCGCCGAGCAGGGTGAGCCGATTGCCATACCGCCGCTTGACCTCGGTCACGGGCAGCACGGATTCCTCGAAGGAGTGCTTCGCATCGATCCGCACGCGGTCGATGTAGTCATCGATCAACGGGTACATGTTGCCGCAGCAATGGAAGAGAAAGAGCTTCCCATGGGCGTGGGCAATGTCAGCGATGCGCTGGTGCCACGGGATGATCAGTTCGCGGAGCAGGTCGGGGGACATGAAGAGGGACGTCTTGAACGCGAGATCGTCGCCCAGATAAACCGCCCCGTAGCAATCGAAGTCGCAAACCGTTTCGGCCACGGCGGCGACAAAGGCACCCACCTTGTCGAACATGGCCCGGACCAGCGCACGGTCCTCATAGACCGCATAGGCCAGGGATTCGAAGCCGAAGAACCCGACCACCACCTCCCAGATGTCGACCACGTGGAAGACCCGCATGTTGTCCCGCAATTCCCGCTCAAAATATTCGAGCACGGCATAGTCGGCGGCGGCCGGGTCCGGCCAGTCGTAGCTTTCGAATTCCTCCCAGCTCGTGATCACGCCCTTCGTTTCCTCGGCCCACTGACCCTCCCGTTTCGGCGGCACGATCCGCGCTCCGGGCGGGAAGACCCGAAAGATCTCCTGGCCAAGATAGGCGTGCATGGCCTCGCGCCGCTTCCATTCGGCAGTGGGTGATACTCCCTCCAATCCCGCCCAAACCCCATGCTGCGCTGCGATCGCCGCCTGGACGTTGTCGGCGACCCCGTGCTCGAAATAATAGACGCGCGACGGAGTTCCTTCGCGCCGCAGGTTGGCCAGCCATCCGTTCCAGTCGAGTTGAACTGCCGGCAAGGGATCCATCGCGGCTTTTGCGGTCATGGGCATCGCCGGGCCGGGTGAGTCAGTGCGGGGTCCGCGGATGCCGGCGCAGGGTTTGCCGCACCAGCAGGGCGGTGGCCTCCTGCTCCAGGCTGGCCTCCCACAGGGCATCGCGCCGGTCCGCCAGGGCCCTGGCGTCCCTTGCCTCAGTCGCGGCCAGCCGGTCGAGGAGTGCGATCATGGTGTCGTTGCGCTGCACGGTATCCTCCCGCGATTTGATGTCGCGGGCAATATCCGTCCGCATGGCCCGGTCGTACTCGCCGGCGATCTTCCGCACGAAACGGTCCTCGGCGCCGTCACGGGCGTCGGCGAGCAGGTGGAGATTCGACTGGTCAACGCGGGCGATGTCGCCGGCCCGGCTGGTGTCGTAACAGGCGAGATCGAAGCCCAGTTGGTAACCGCCCGCCGGGTCGGAGAGATAAGGCAGGAGATTCGGATGCGGCTCGACGCCGGCCACGGAAGGGGTCCAGCGCGCGACTTGGGCGAAGATGCGGTTGCCCTGCTGGCTGGTGGCGAATTTGAGGAAGTCGAGGGCGCGGTCCCGGTGGCGGCTGTGGCTGGCCAGGCCCACCTCGAAATGCGAGGTGTAGCTTTTGTCCTCATAGGGCCCAAGGATGTTGCGGCCGTAGCGGGTGGCGGACGGCTGCGGGGTGGGCACGCGCACGACGCCCAGGGGAAACTGGATCTCCTGACGCACGGACTGATCCGAGTTGCTGAAGCTGATCAGGGTCAGCGCGTGACCCTGCTTGAAATACATGTCGGCATCCTCGCGGCCCATCTGGGTGAAGCCGGGCTGCATCAATCCGGACAATTCATGGATCATGGCCAGCTGGTCGCGGACCTCCGGAGTCGTCAGGGAGAAGTCCCCCGTCAGCCAGGCGAGGCTCTGCTCGGTATTGGAGTAGCGCAGGGTGCGCGTCGGGTTGAACCGCATGGCGAGGCGCGCGGTCTGGGTGCGCACGATCAGCCGGGAAAGCACCGGGGCGTGGAACAGCGAGCTCGCGATGGGGTGGATCTTGCGGCCGGTGCGGGTCGCGTAAGCCTGGGTGTCGCGGCACAGCTGGACAAATCCCTCGTAGGTCCCGGGCCAGGGGGCGTCGCCGAAGATTTCCCGGTGGAGGTCCAGGTTCACCAGCAGCCGGGTGGTGGTGTTGGTGAACGGCACGCTGTAATAATCGAGCAGGGTGTCGTTGTAGGAAGTGCGCAGGCCCGCGGTGAAGGTGTTGCGCCAGGGCACGCCCTCGAGCGGGGTGCCGGCGTTGTAGGGATTGGGCCGGGCCAGCTCGGCGCCGAGGGGCTCGATGTAGCGGGCGAGTCGTTCGGTGGTGCTGCCGGCATGGATGGCGAGGATCTCCGGCGTGTCGTGGCTGAGCAGCTGCGTGATGAACCAGCTGGCATACAGGCGGTGCGGCACCGCGATCTGGATCACCCGCACCCGCTGTCCCTGCCGGCGGCAGTGTTCCTCGTAGGCCCGGCCCAGGGCATCAATGGCGGCCTGCGTTTCGAGAAAGATGTGGCCGATGCGCACCACTTCCTCGGGGGATTCGCGGCCGGGCCGGGCGGGGCGGCCGGAATATTGCCAGGCCGCGAGCGCGGCCCCGATCACCGCCACGGCCAGCACGAAAATGAGCCCCGGGCGTTTCACGGGCGGGTGATGCGGCCGGATGGTCCGTCAACTCGCGTGGGCGATCCGCTGGTCGGCGGGACTGTCCTTCGCGGCGGGCAGGGCGGTGCCGCGAAAACTGTGATGGTTGGTGGCACTGTACGGCGTGGCCGTGCGCCCGGCGAGCATCTGGGCGCGGTAACTGTTGGGGGTGCCCATCAGGTGGGTGCGGAACAGCCGGCAGAAATAACCCACATCGTGATAGCCCAGGTCGAAGGCGATGGTCTTCACCGGGAAATCCGTGGTGGCGAGGAGCCGCTGCGCGGTGCGGAGTTTCTGATCGACGATGTAGCGGCCGAGCGCGACACCGCTCTCCTCGCGGAAAAGCCGGGCGACATGGCGCACGCTGTAGTGGAAATGGCTGGCGATGTCCTCGAGCTGGATCGGCTGGCTGATGTTCTGGTGCACGAAATCCACGATCTGCTGGTACTTGGAAGTCGCCACCGTCTCGGGACAGATGGTGAACGGGGTGGGCAGGGGAGCGAGGGCCGCGGTCGGGGCGGCGAGTTCCAGCAGCTCCTGGACGAACAGCTGGGTGAGCGAGCGCAGTTTTTCAGCCAGCAGCGGGCTGGGGGGATCCTGATGCAGCAATTCCCAGATGGTCTGGTGCAAGCGGCTGTGGGCCGCGTTCCGGCGCACATGGAAGCCGCCGGCATCGGCGCGGTCGAGGAGCGCCTGGAGCAGGGCCTGGCCGGTCTTGTCGAGGGTGCCGAGCTTGAGCTGGAAACTCGCGATCACCACCGGCGCCTTCACCGTGGACCAGCTGTGCTGGCGTCCCGGCGGCATGAAGAAGACATCGCCCGGGTTGAAGGCGGCGGTGTGCCCCGGCGTGCGGTACTGCAGGCGGCCCTTGCACAGCAGGGCGATCTCGAACCAGTCGTGCTGGTGCATGCTGACGCGGTAGTCGGGTTCCACCGGGCAGCAGTAATAGAAGCACTGGAGATACCAGCGCAGGCCGCAGAGCAGCCAGGGCGGCGAGCCGTCGAGATGTTGCGCCAGGATCTGGTTGCAGCGCAGGAAGGCGCGCATGTCCGCTGCGGAGGCTGGGGTAATGGCGCCGGGCACGGTAGGTTTCTCCTATCCCGACCCAAGTGGGTCAGACGGAAGGCGGCAAGCTTCCGTCGTTCCCTTCCCACTCATGTCCTGAATGTCCCATGCCGGGTGCCGGCGGCTAAACGCGGGAATAATGTCCTGATTGCCAGATTGATGTCCGTTTAAATGTTTTGCGGGTCCAATGCCCACGCCCGAAAGTCGGGACGAAATTCACCTCATGATTGACCCGCAGGAATTGGACTTAACCGGAAAAAACCAGTGAAGAACCACAGATAGACACAGATGAACACAAATCAGCATGTTTCACTTCGGCATTGGTTTTGCTGTTCACGTTCACCTCTAAGCAGGGTGATTGTGGATGTAATTTCTGAAGCTATTGCCTTTTTTATCTGTGAATATCCGTGTGCATCTGTGGTTCAACTGCATGAGTCCGGCTTGGCGGGAGTTTGCCGATGACCCGGAAGAGTTTGATGGAGGGGATGAAGTCCCGGCCGTTCGCCTATGCGGACATCTATCGTCATCCGCCCATGGCGGGGCCCAATCTGCCGCCGGCCCTGGCCGCCCTCCGCAAGAACGAGTCGGGCAGCGTGGTGTTGCTGCCGGATGGCCGGTGGTTTGTCACCTGGAGCCAGGGTTCCTTCGAGAGCGCGCTGGACGAGCGCATCGTGGGCGCGGTCAGTGCGGACCAGGGGCTGACCTGGTCCGAGCCCCGGATGATCACCGCGTCGACCGTCGAGTTTCGGCGCGCCTACGGCTGTCCGTTCGTGGTTCCGGCCACGGGTCGCATCTACCTGTTTCTCCATGAGGGCCGGCAACATGGCGGCGGTCCTGACCGGTCCAGTCCCGAGGTGGATGCCGGTACCTTCGGATTCATGTTCTCGGACGACGCCGGTAGGACGTGGTCGGAGATACGACGGATTCCCGTGTTCGAGCGCGACATCAGCGTGTTTCCCGGTCGCATCCACGGGCATCTCAATCATCCCCCGCAGGTGATGCCGGGCGGGCGGGTGGTGCTGCCGTTCACGCAGGGACACCGCAACGGCGCCACGCGCCGCGCCTGGCAGCTTTGCTGGTGCGAATCCTCATTCCTGGAATGCGGGAACCTGCTGACCGAGCGCGATCCCGCCCGGTTGCGTTTCAGTCTGCTGCCGCCCGGGACCCATGGTCTGCGGGCCGATTTGCTCCGGCACGGTGACAACCCCGCGGCGCGCCAGCTGGCCGCGGCCTTCGGGGGGAATGCGGTGGAACTGGCCGCCAACGCGCAGGAGCCGACCGTGGTGCCGTTGTCCGATGGCCGCTGGGTGACTGTGATGCGCACCTATCTCGGCTCGCCCGGCTACGCGGTGTCGCGCGACGGCGGCCGCACCTGGACGAAGGTCGAGCGGCTGCGCTACGGTCCCGATGGCGCGTGGATTGACCATCCGCACACGATGTGCCCGCTCGCCCGGCTGCCCGACGGCCGGTTCATGCTGCTGTTCACCAACAATGACGGCACGCGCAACGGGGCCGCGCATGTGTGGGACGGGGGCAACCGGACGCGCAACCCCCAGTGGTTTGTCATCGGCCGGGAACTGCCCGGCGAGGAGCGCAACGGCGGCCTGATCTTCGGCGCACCGCGCGTGCTGGCGGAGGCGGACGATCTGGAATCGCCCGACGGCTTTCGCGCCTCGACCTGCACCGGCATCGCGATGCCGCAATATATTCACGCCGGCGGCCGGCATTTTGTGCAGTACGGCCTGAAGAAGGAGCATATCCTGCTGGATGAGATCCCCGCCGCGGTGATAGATGAGATGACCCCGTAGGATTCCATCACCTTTACCCTTCCCCATGGAAAAACCCGATCCCGCCGCCGTACCGGTTGTAAGCGCACCGGCGACCGAACTGGACTGGCACGACGTCAAGCAATGGGGCGTGGAGGGCCGGGCCTGGGAGGATCAGGAGCGGCTCCGTTATTTCGACCGCCTGCCGGTCGCGGCCCAGAAGGAAACGAGCACACTGCTCGATTTCTACGGCAAGTTCAGTGTGTGGGACCTTAGCCGCTGCAGTGCCGGCATGATGGCGCGGTTTCGCTCGGATGCGACGGCGGTCCATGTCCGCTACCGGCTGACCAATGCCGAGCTGGCCCTGCCGCACATGCCGGCCACCGGTGTGAGCGGCGTCGATCTGTACGCCCGCGATGCCGCCGGGTCTTGGCGTTATGTGCAGGGCAACAAGCCCAAGGCGCAGGATTTCGAAGGGGAGATCATCCACGGACTGGCGCCGGGCCTGCGGGAATTTGCGCTCTACCTGCCGTTGTACAACGGAATCGGGCATCTGGAGATCGGTGTGCCCAGGGGAGTGGTCTTTCTCGGGCTGAGCCCGCGGCCGAAGCCGGTGGTGTTCTACGGCACGTCCATCACGCAGGGCGGGGTGGCCTCGCGTCCGGGGATCTGCCACACCGCCATCCTCGGCCGCCGGCTGGACCGGCCGGTGCTGAATCTCGGCTTCTCGGGCACGGGGCGCATGGATCCCGTCATCGGACGTTTCCTCGCCCAGGTGGATGCCGCGGTGTTCGTCATCGAATGCTGCGGCAACATGCAGCCCGCGCAGATCCGCGAACGGTGCGTGCCGCTCGTGAGGCAGCTGCGCGCGGCGCGGCCCGGCACGCCGATCGTGCTGGTCGAGGACCGCGGTTTTCCGAATGCGTGGATCGAGACGGCCAAGGCCGATTACAACCGCGAGAATCACGCGGCGCTCCGCGAGGCCTACGCCACGCTGCAAGGCGACCGCGTGCCGGGACTGCACTACATCCCCGGCGCGGCCCTGTACGGCACGGACGGCGAAGGCTCGACCGACAACGCGCATGCGAACGATCTGGGATTCATGCGCATGGCCGAGGGATTTGAGCCGGTGCTCCGCGCGGCGCTCGGCTAGCAGCTAGGGTACGTCATCAAATAGTGCGGCATGGGGAGGCGTGCAGCGGAGCCTGTTGTAGGAGCGGCTTTATGCCGCGATTGGGAGCGCATCTTCGCGGCATAAAGCCGCTCCTACAGTTAGGGCCGGCGTGGCCGGCTGCGCTCGCTCGCGGGGTGTGCCATTGAAGTCCGCTTTGTCCCATAGCGTCCGTCCGTCCACTCGTCTATGATGGACGCACCGAGCGCGGCCCAGTGCCGTGCGGCCGGCAACCCCAAACTACACCATGAAAGTTCCCCTGCCATTCCTTGCTACAGCGAGACGGTGCCGCGTCATCGGCGTCGTGATCGCTTGCCTGGGTCTGAACGTGCAAGCGCAGACCGCCGTTCCCGCCGACGAAGAGAAAGAAACCGTCAGGACGGAAGAGATCGTCAAGCTGGACGTGTTCACCGTTGAGAGCACCAAGGGCCAGGGCTACGGCGCGTCCAATCTCGCCTCGGCCACCCGCCTGAACACCCCGGCGGAAAACGTCCCGCAGTCCATCAGCGTGATCAATTCGAACCTCATGAAGGACATCGGGGCCTACCAGTTCGACCAGGTCATGCGCTACACCCCCGGCGTCACGCCCCGGCAGAATGCCCCCAACGCCACCATCGTGCGCGGCTTCATCGTGGGCAACCGCTACCGCAACGGCTTCTTCATGCCGCGCATCGAGACCGACATCGCCAATCTGGACCGCATCGAGATCATCAAGGGACCCTCCGCCTCCATCGCCGGCTCGTCCGAGTCCGGCGGCCTGGTGAATTTCATCACGAAGCGCCCGCAGTTCCAGGCGGCCACCTCGGTTTCCGCCGGCCTCGGCTCCTATGGCTTCATGCGCGGGATGGTGGACACCACGGGCCCGATCCCCGGTCACGAAAACATGGCGTTCCGCCTGATTGCCGCCGCGACGAAATCGGACACTTACCGGGACAATGACTACCTGAGCAAAACCGTGGTCTATCCCTCCTTCCAGTGGAACATCACCGGCAAGACCCAGTTGCTGGTGGAGTTGGAGCTGCTGAATGCGAATTTCCCGACGGGATTCGGCGCGGTTTACCTCGCCCCGGTTGAGGTGGGCGCGCCGTTCGCCACCGTGCTGCCCGTCGGCGTCACCCCGCGGGTGCAGGTGAACCGCTGGGCGCCGCTCACGCTGAACACCAGCGGTGAACCGGGCATGCATTGGAAGCACGACGTGAACGCGCTGTTTGTCACCCTCAGCCACCAGTTCAACGAGGTCTTCTCGGTGCGCCAGGCGCTGGCGTGGTATCAGTTCGTGGACGACCACTACTTCGCCTCGGCCAACAACACGCTGTATTTTGACAGCGCCGGCAACATCTTCACCAACCGCACCATGACCAAGTACTGGCGTGACGAAACCGGTTTTCGCCTGCAGGGCGACCTGGCGGTGAAGAAGCAGTTCGCCGACAACAAAGCCGGCCTGGTCTTTCTCGCGGGTTACGATGTCGGCGACGTGGAGTTCGACCAGCGGCAGGCGAATGGCGTGCTGCAGCCCATGAATCTGATCGATCCGGTCTACGGCCTGCCGGCGACCACGCCGCTCTCCGCCATCAACGATTCCCGCGGCGACAACGGCTCGGTCGGCGTTTTCGCCAACGGCCAGATCTCCGCGTTCAACGACCGCGTCATCCTGACCGGCGGACTCCGCCGGGATTACAACAAGGCGGGCAGCACGGTGAACAATTTCAACAACACCACGACCTCCACGGCCAAGTCCCCGACCATCCAGAGCCCGCTATACGGGCTCACGATCAAGCCGCTGCCGTGGCTGTCGGTCTACGCCGTCGACAGCGAGGCCGGCGCCGCCCAGACCACGATCTCGATCTATCCCGGCATTCCGACGACCGACCCGCTGCAGAAGCTGGTCACGATCGAGCCGGTCACCACGAACAAGGAGTTCGGCGTGAAGATGAACTTCCTCGACGGGAATTTCACGCTGAACTTCGCCAAGTTCAAAATCGTGCAGAGCGACTTTGTGCGTCCGCAGACGGACTTCAGCGCCCCGGGCGGGTCCTACCGCATCATCGACCAGGGTGTCACGATGGACGGCTATGAAGTCGAGTGGGCGGGTGACCTCACCAAGCAGCTGCTCGTGTACGGCGGCTACGCCCACATGAAGACCAAGGTGCCGGCGGTCCGCCCCGGCGGCCTCGACGGCGAGCAGCGCGGCGTGCCCCGGCACAAGTTCCAGCTGTTTGCGCGCTACAACCTCACGGACTACCGCGACCGCGGTTTCAGCGTGCGGGGCGGCGTGGTCTACCAGAATTCCCACTACGGCATCGCGCAGAACACCTACAAGGTGCCCGGCGCCACCCGCTATGACGCCGGCCTGGATTACCGGATCGGGGCCTGGACCCTCAGTTTCACCGCGGAGAATCTGACGGATGTGATTTTCTCGCAGGCCGCCATCGCGGCGGGCAGCAACACCGTGGATGCGCCCCGGTCGTACTATGTCTCCGGGTCGCGTAATTTCTGAAGGAGATAATGGTTGCAGCAAATGCCGGACGGACTGCGCACGGGCGCGGCCGTCCGGCTTTTTTGCGCAGGTTTGCCGGTTGCATGCCGCGCCGCCTTCTGACGGAGAATGGGCATGCGCATCGCCAAGTTACGCCGCCTGATCCGTGGCCCCGGCCTGTGGTGCGCCGTGTGGGTTGCGGGCGGACTCGCCGCGGTCAATGGTTCGACGGCGGGAGAGGAGTTGGAGCAGGCCTGGCGCCTGGGGGCGCAGGGACTGTTTACCGAAGCCACGGCCGCGCTGGATGGAGTTGCCGCCAAGGAGGAGGAGGCTCGCTTCACGACGGCCCTGCTGCTGTTCAACCGCCAGCCCCGCACGGAGGCAGACCTGGAGGCGGCGATCGGGCTATTGTCGGCGTTGACGAAGGAAGGAACCACGCCGGCCCTGCGCGCCCGCAGCCTGTATTTCCGGGCTCGGGCGGAAACCCTGCGGACGCGCGAGGGGTCGCCGGCGGCGATTGTCCGGCTTTACGAACAGCTTTGGCGGGAGTACCCGGCGCAACCGTTTGGGCAGCGCGCCCTCATTCACTTGTTGCTGTTCGCGCTCTATGCGGATGAGCCGCGGGAATCGGTTCTGGCCAAGGCGGAGAAGATTGAACAACAGGCGGAGGGACTGACCGACCCCGTGGTGCGCAGTCAATTTCACCAGGTCGCGGCCCGGGGCTACCTGCATCTGGGCAAGGCCGAGGCACGGGCGCTGGAGCATCTGCTCAAGGTCAGCGAGCTTGGCGTGGCGCGCCGCGAGGCGGCGGGAGACCTGCATGTCAGTATCGGCCAGTTGGCCGCCGAACTGGGGCGGCCCGCATTGGCCCGCGAACATTTCCGCGCCTTTTTGCAGGAGTTTCCGAACGATCCGCGGGTTTACACCATCAAGGCGTTGCTCGCCGCGCTGCCGGCGGAGTGAAGCGCACTTGTTTCAACTACCCACGTTTAACTGTAGGAGCGGCTTTATGCCGCGAGGTTGGGCTCCATTGGATTCCTGGGGAATTCAGACCTTCCCGCGGATCACGCGGATCGACGCGGATGACGGAGGTATTATCCGCGATCATCCGTGTAATCCGCGGCAAAGATTGGATTCTGGGCAGCATTCCAGGCGCTAACTGATGCCCGCAGAGTAGAGTGCGCGTGAAGGCATGAGGTAGGGCAGGTCTCTGACCTGCCTTTTGACGTTTTAATCGCGGGGATGCACGCAATGGGCAGGTCGGAGACCTGCCCTGCTTTCAGCCGTGGCAGGCGCACTATTCAGGCACCGCGATCTCCGCCAGCATCGTCCGGGTGATGTTCTTCCCGAGGAGGAAGAACTTCCGCTCCGGATACCAGAGGATGTAGCCGTCTGCCGTCGGCGTGAGGCTGGAATACATGGCGAGGTCGGGCCGGCGCAGCGACACCCCCTCATTGTCCATCAGGAAATGCGGCTCGGAAAACCACACCGGCTGCTTCGCCCCGGGGCGGAACAGACCGCGGAGCAGCCAGATCGGACGGCGGTGCAGGTTGCAGTCCATTGGCCCCCAGCCGCCGAAATGGCCGTCGTGATTATGAAAGAGGAAAATGTATTCGCCGGGCGCCACCTCGTAGATCGGGCACGGACTGCACGGATGCCGAAGGGGCAGGCTGGTGTCGGTCTGCTGCAGCGCCCGGGGCTGGGTCCAGGTTTCGCCGCGGTCGGCCGATTCGGACCAGACCGGATGCCCGGCGTTGGTGCGCATCACACAGAAGAGCCGGCCGTCCGGCAGCGGCACGATGCCGGGTTCCTGGACGACGCTGACCTCCGGATGCCCGATGTGCCCATAGCGCAGGGCCTGGCCATCGTGCGCAAAATGGCTGATCCGGAGATCGCGCGGCTCCGGATCGGCATCGAGATTGTCGAACCGCATGAACTCGACCACCGCGGGATCCGACCACCACACGTCCAGCTTGCGCGGACCGGAGACGGCCGGGCTCACCCAATGGGTCAGGCCGACGTAATAGGGACCCCCGAAGAGGCGCTGCGGAATCTGCCAGACGATGCAGTTGCCGGGAATGGCGGGATCCGGATGGTCCCAGCGGGTGCGCGGCATCGGCACGAGCTGTTCCTCCGCCCAGGTGCGCCCGGCATCGTCGCTGTAGACCGCACCCATCGCGCCCGTGACCGAGGCCGCGTAATCGTGCACCCCGGTGTATCGATTGTAGAGGACGTAGATGCGGCCGGATTTCGACACGAGCGGAAAGCCGAACCGGGCCATGTGGCGCCGCGCGTCGGGGCCGGCGACCCGGTCCGGTTGGCTCCAGGTTTTTCCGCCGTCCCGGCTGCGCGCGATCACGATGCGCTGATCGGGTTCACCCTCGTGCGTGCCCTGGGTCCAAAGCGCGAGGAGCTCGCCGTTGGGATGGAGGAAGACCAGGAAATGCTCGTTGCCGGTATTCTGCTCCCGCCCGTCCAGGCTGCGGGGCTGGTAAACGATGTAGTCCGGCCGGGTGCGGTTGACCTCGCGCTGGATGTCGCGGGGGACAAGCAGGTCCGGACCCTGCATGCCGACAGGAGACGAGGAAGGGGTTTTCATCGAAGGGGGCGCGAGCGGCCTGAAAACCCCAACAGGAACGATCCCGGATGCGGAGCACGAACGATGGTGGGATGCGTTTATTGATAGGACTTTACGGACAGGAGGATCCGGCCGGGGGCGGGGGGATGTAGGGCGGGGTCTTCGAACCCCGCCTTTCTTCTCTTCCCACTAGAATTCAATCCTTCTCGTTCTCTTAATCTTTCTCGTTCTCGGAATTGAGGGAATACTACGAGAAAGAGAAAGAGTACGAGTACGAGAACGATGAATCCTAGCCGGATGATTAATGGCGGGGTTCGGACCTGTCCTCCATAGGCCCGGCGAAGGAGGAAACCCCGCCCTACACCGGCGTCAGCGGTGGGCGGCCCTGCAGCACGGCGGCGATGTTCTGCGCGCACAGATGGCGGGCCTGAAAACGGCTGTCAGTGGTCCCGCCGCCGAGGTGCGGGGTGAGCACGACCTGCGGCATGGTCAGCAGGTCCGGATGCACGCGCGGTTCGTCCTCGAACACGTCCAGGCCGGCGCCGGCGAGCTGGCCGGATTGGAGCGCGGACACCAAAGCGGCCTCGTCCACCACGCGGCCGCGCGCCATGTTGACCAGCAGGGCCCCTCGCTTCATGCGGGCCAGCCGGGCGGCGTTGATCAGCCGGTCGGAATCGGGATTGAGCGGCGTGTGCAGCGAGACGATGTCGGCGCGCGCCAGCAGCTCATCAAGCGGAGTGTATCCCGGGGCGCCACTGGCCGTGCGCCGGTAGTGAATGACCGTCATGCCGAAGGCGCGGGCGCGGCGCTCCACCGCCTGGGCGACGCGGCCATAACCGACGAGGCCGAGCGTGCGGCCGTGCAGGAGGGTGCCGTCCCAGATGCCGGGTTGGAAACCACGCCACGCGCCCGAACGCACATAGCGGTCGGCCTCCACCAGCCGGCGCGCGACCGCGAGGATCAGCCCGAGGGTGCAATCGGCGGTGGATTCGGTGAAGGCTTCCGGGACATTGGTAGCGACGACCCCGCGGGAGCGCATGGCGGCCAGGTCGAGGTTGTTCACCCCCATCGCGACATTGGCCACGATGCGCAGTTGCGGGGCGGCGGCGAGCAGCTCGGCGTCCACGCGCAGCTCGGCCTGATTGATGATGCCGGCGAGTGTCGGGGCGAGACGCAGTACTTCGGTGCGCGGCATGAGGTCGCCACCCGAGGGCCCCATGATGACGCGGGCGATGCCCTGGAGCGGGGTCAGCACGGCCGTGGGCACGGTGTTGGTGATGAGAACGAGCGGGAGGTCGGGGTGGGGCATGGCAGGAATCAGCCGGAACAATTCAAAAGGAAACCACAGACAGACACAGATGAACACAGATCAGAATGGATTACCAAGATCATGGCAGCCTCAACCTGCCTTATCATCTGTGTTTATCCGTGTTCATCTGTGGTTCAACTTCATGAGTCCGGATCAGCGTTTGAATTCGATCACCAGCTCCCGCGGTCCGCGGAGGAAGCCGAAGTCCCACGCGATGGGATCGCTGCACAGGCGGAGTTCGCGGCAGGAGGCGAGCAGGGTGCCGAGGGCCACGGCCATTTCCAGGCGGGCCAGGTGCGCCCCGAGGCAAATGTGCGGACCGAAACCGAAGGCGAGGTGACGGTTGGGTTTGCGGGCCAGGTCGAGGGCGTCGGGATCGGCAAACTGCTCGGGATCGCGATTGGCGGCCGCGAGCATGAGCAAAATGTAATCGCCCTTCGCGATCG
Organism: Opitutaceae bacterium; assembly: GCA_016715765.1. Classification (GTDB taxonomy): domain Bacteria; phylum Verrucomicrobiota; class Verrucomicrobiia; order Opitutales; family Opitutaceae; genus UBA2377. Next base: position 6,869 of record JADJZJ010000041.1, on the reverse strand, counting down.
CGATGCCGCCGATGGTGGTGTCCGTGAGGCAGACCCGCTGGTCGCGATGAAACGGGCCGCAGTAGCGCAGGAATTCCTCCACGGCGGTTTCCATGAGGGACGGGTCCGCGCGCAGTTGATCGAGCTGGGCCGGATGCCGGAGCAGTTCGAGGATGGTGGTGGTCAGCAGGCGCGTCGTGGTCTCGTGCCCGCCCAGCAACAGGGTGACCGAGGTGCCGAGGATTTCCTCCTCGGTCAGCGCCTCGCCTTCCGATTGGGCGTGCACCATGAGGGACAGGACGTCATCGCGCGGCCGGGTGCGGCGTTCCGCCATCGCGGCGCGCAGATAGGCCCGGAGTTCCAGCAGCGAGGTCTGCGAACGCAGGCAGGTCTCGAAGGCCGGCTGGGGCGACTTCATGAACTCCACGATGCCGGCCGACCATCGGGTGAAGAGGTTCACATCCGCCCGGGGCACTCCGAAAAGCTCGGCGATGACCTGCACGGGCAGCGGATGCGCCAGGTCGTGCACCACCTCCAGCCGTTGGGCGCCGAGGCGCGCGGCCAGCAGTTCGTCCACGAATTGCCGCACATGGCCCGCGAGGCGGCTGATGGTCGCGGGGCGGAAGGCGTCATGCAGCAGTTTGCGGATGCGCGTGTGCTCCGGCGGGTCCACATTGATGAGACCCTGGGAGTAGTGCGCGACGAGCGGCTGCAGGGCGGCGAGTTGCGCCGCATCGAAATGCCGGTGGAAGAGCCCGGTGATGCGGCCGACATTGGAGAAGCGGCGGAAATCCTGCAGGCACGTGCGCACCTCCTCGTAGCGCGTGACGACCCAGCAGTTCCAGCGCCGGGACCACTGCACGGGATCATCGGCCTGCAATTCCCGGTAATAGGGAAACGGGTCCGCGGCAAACGCGGGGCTGTCAATGACGTCGTCCAGCTTCAGGCTCATCACCTGGGCGTGGATTTACCGGAGAGCAGGTTGTTCCGTGGGTAGCGCCCGGCCTCCGGACGGGCGGTTTGGCATGCGCATGACCAACGGCCCGCCCGGCCTGCCCTCCGTAGGCCGGGCGAAGGAGGGAGGCCGGGCCCTACCAAAATGCAAGGAGCAAGCGTGATCATCTGGCAGCCTGCCTCACATGATACCGAATTTCTCGAAGGCGGTCTTGGCGCGCATCCCCCTGGCGATCGCCTTCTGCACGACCTTCTCGCCGCGGGCCTTTTCGAGGGCCTTGGTGAACACCTCCCGCTCGAGGGCCTTCGGCACGGCGCAGACGCCGTCGATGTCGCCGAAGAGAATGTCGCCGGGCTGGATGCGGACGTCGCCGATCTGCAGGGGGACCCGGAAATCAACCACCTTCCCGCGCGGGGCCTGGTCCTGGGCATAGGGACCGTACGAGAAGGTGGGGAACCCGAGGGCAAGGATGCCATGGGTGTCGCGGGAGTAGCCGTCCACGATGGCGCCGACGGCACCGCAGCGCAGCGCGCGGGTGCTCATCAACTCACCCCAGAGCGCATAACTCGGCGAGGCGCCGGTGCAGACGTAGATTTCGTTGGTCTTCAGGTCATCGAGCGCCTCCAGCATGAGGCCGAAGGGTTTTTTCAGGAGCGGATTGTGGCCGTCGGCAGGCTTGTCCGTGAAGACGTCGGCCTCGAGCACGGTCATGGCGCGACCGATGGTCACCATGTCGCCGCGCAAGGGCCGGATCTGCGGGGGCAGGAACTGGCGCTGGGCGCCGAGCTTGTCCATGATGTCGCCGACGACGGCGGTGAAGAGTTCGGCCCGGGCGAGGGCGAACAGGCCGGTGTCATCGGTCCAGAGGCGGGTCTTGGCTTTCATACGTAGAAATTGCGGCCGGCCGGGACGGATCGCAGGCCGGGGTGGCGCCGGAGTTCGGCCTCGTTGACGTCGAACCCGAGCCCGGGCCGGTCGGGCAGAATGAAATATCCCTGCTCGACCGGCAGCGGGTGGGAGAGGCAGGCGTCGCGCCAGGGCACGTCATTCATCATGAATTCCTGCCGGAAGAAATTCGGGATCGTCGCCATCACGTGGGCGGAGGCGATGGTGGAAAGCGGGCCGTTGGGATTGTGCGGGGCGAAGGGCACGTTGTGCGTTTCGGCGAGGTTGGCCATCTTGCGCATCTCCGTGATGCCGCCGCAGCGCGTGATGTCGGGCATCACGATGTCGGCGGCCTGCTGCTCCAGCACGGCGCGCAGCATGAAGCGCGAATGGATGCGCTCGCCGACGCAGACGGGCAGCGGGATGCGGCGGCGGATGTCGGCGATGGCGGCGGGAAACTCCGGCAGCGCGGGTTCCTCGTACCACATGCAGTTGAATTTCAGGCCGGCGAGCCGGTGGGCCATCTCGACGGCGGTCGGGCCGTTGAGGAAGGCGTGGGTCTCGATGGCGATGGCGACGTCCGGGCCGACGGCCTCTGCGACCGCGGCGACGACATCCACGGCGAGCTGCTTCTGCTTTTCGGTCAGGCCGTTGTTGTCGCTCAGGTCATCGCCATAGCCATAATGCACGTGGGCGAAGGGATCGAATTTCAGGGCGGTGAAACCCTGCGCGACCGTGGCCCTGGCCTGGCGGGCGTAGTCGGCCGCGGAATGGCCGCCGCCGATGAACCAGTAGTTGGCGTAGAGCTGGATTTTCTGCCGGTAGGGGCCGCCCAGGAGTTGATAGACGGGGGCGCCGAGCTGCTTCCCCTTGATATCCCAGAGGGCAATGTCCACGGCGCTGATGGCGGACAGCAGCGGACCGGCCTGGCCGAGCCAGTGCATGTCGCGGTAGATCTTCGTCCACAGGTAGTCGATGCGCCGCGCATCCTGCCCGACGATGAAGTTGCCCACATGCTGGCAGGCCGCCTCGACCAGTGGCGAGCCGGGCCAGTTGGTGGCCTCGCCCCAGCCGTGGATGCCGGCATCGGTTTCGATCTTGAGCAGCGTCCAGTTGTACTTGATGCCCTCGACGAGGAAGGTCTGGCAGGAGGTGATTTTCATGGGACTGAAATGGCAGGGAGGGAACGCTCAACGCTTAACGTTTAACTTTTAACGCTTAAGTGCCGGACTGGCTGAGAATTGATTGTCCGAAGGTTCGGTTCCGAAATTGAGCGTTCAGCGTTAAAAGTTAAGCGTTGAGCGTTCCGGCGCCGTCCGGCGCCGGCAGATATTCCAGCGGGGCGCGGTAACGCACGTCCTGTACGTCCAGGCGGCGGAGGTGGGTGCGGAGCCGGCCAAGGAAGTCGGGGAACGCCGGGCGTTCCCGCGGACACCATGCGACCTCGGCCAGGGCGCACGTGCGCGGGAAGGCCATGTAATCGAGGCGGTTGGCGGTCGGGGTGTATTCGGTCCACAGCTGGCCCTGCACGCCGACGATGCAGCCCGCCTGCCCGGGAGTGAGCTCCGCCGGGATCGGCTCGTAGGAGTGGACCTTCGCCAGCGGCAGGTTGCCGCCGATGGAGAGCGGCTCGTGGTCGGGTGAACCGCTTTGGAAATAGTCGAAGTAAACGAAGGGGTTGGGGCACATGATCGCATCGTTGCCGAGCTTGGCGGCGGCGATGGCGCCCTCGATGCCGCGCCACGACATGACGGTGGCACTCTTCGCGAGTCCGCCCTCGAGGATCTCGTCCCAACCGACCATGCGGCGGCCCTGCGTTTGCAGGAACGCCTCGATCTGCCGGATGAACCAGCTTTGCAGATGTTCCTCGTCGGGCAGGCCGAGCGCCTTCATGTGGGCCTGCGTGGCGGGGTCTTCCTTCCATTGTTTCTTCACGGCTTCGTCACCGCCGATGTGCAGGTATTCGAACGGGAACAGGGCGATGACCTCGGTCAGCACGTCCTGCAGGAAGGCGAACGTGGCGGGCTTGGTGTTGAACAGGGTTTCGTGGATGCCCCACATGCAACTGACCTCGCGGGCCTGCGGCAGGATCCCCAGCTCCGGGTAGGCGGCGACGGCGGCCTGGGCGTGGCCGGGCATCTCGATCTCGGGCAGGATCTGAATGTGTCGCGCGGCGGCATAGGCCACGAGATCGCGGATCTCCTCCTGCGTGTAATAACCCTCGACCGGCACACCGTCGCCGCCGAGCAGGTTGATGCGGTGGCCGCGGACGGTTTCACGGCGCTTGCCGCCAACCTCCGTGAGCCGGGGATATTTTTTGATTTCGATGCGCCAGCCCTGGTCGTCGACGAGGTGCCAGTGGAGGACGTTGAGCTTGTGCTGCGCCATCACGTCAATGAACCGCTTGAGATAGCCGGTGGTCTGGAACAGCCGGGCGCTGTCGATCATGACCCCGCGCCAGCGGAACCGCGGGGCGTCCTCGATCGCGACGGCGGGGGCCGTCCATTTCAATTCGGCGCGGGGAAAGATGTCGAAGATCGCGGGCGGCAGGAGCTGGAGAAACGTCTGGCCGGCGTAGAAGGCGCCGGCGGGAGCGGAGGCGGTGATCGTGACCCGGGTGGCGTCGACCTGAAGGTTGTAAGCCTCGGGTCCGGGCAGCGCGGGAGGCGCGAGACGGAATTCAATGCGTGAACCGCCGCCGGCGCCGGGAGCGGGATCGGCCACGACGGGCAGCGCCCAGCCGGTGCCCGCGCGCAGGCGGGACGCGAGCTGCTGCGCACTGGGGGCCAGCGCACCGGACGCGTGAATCACGGTGTCCTTGGTCAGTGTGAACGCGGCGCCCTCCAACACGGTACAGCGTTGCGGTTGCGGGATCAGGGCGGGCTGGGGGAGCGGCATGGGTATAACCGGCGATTCAGCGGAGCTTAGTGGATGCCAGGCACTGTCGCCATGGGACAAAGCGGACATATGTGGCATAGGCCGACGGCTGGCGATGAAACTCTGTGGCGATGGGCGGCGCGCAACCTAACACAGCCGGGAAGGCCAGCGCGCTTGCGCGTGCCCATCACGCGCCCGCAAGCGGGCTGCCTACCGTGGCGCGTATCGGCTCATGCCTACGTCCGTATGCATTTAGACTGTAGGGCCGGACCTCGGTCCGGCCTGTGTACCTCACGCATCCGGAAACATTTCTCCCCCTTCGCGGCGCCAAGGCACGCACCAAGGTGCGGCCCTACAACAGATGGCTGAAATATAGTGTCATCCATGGGACTTTCTACCTGTAGCCCGGCGACAACGTTGACGCAGACGGTATCGCGGCCCAACTGTGGGTGACTTCATCCCCATGCGCCCCGTTGTGCAGATATCCCTGGACCTGACCGACATCAACGAAGCCCTGTCCACCGCGACGCTCGCCCGGCGGGCCGGCGTGGACTGGCTGGAGGCGGGCACGCCTTTCATCCTCGCCGAGGGTTTGCACGGGGTGCGGGCGCTGCGGGAACGGTTTCCCGGCGTGCCGATTGTCGCCGACCTGAAGACGATGGACGGCGGCTACCTCGAGGCCGAGATGATGGCGAAGGCCGGGGCCACGCACGTGGTCGTGATGGCCCGGGCGCACGAGGAGACGCTGAAGTGCGTCGTCAAGGCCGGCCGCGACCACGGCGTGAAGGTGATGGGCGACAACCTCGGTTGCCCCGACATGGTGGCCGGCGCGCGCTTCATCGAGGACCTGGGCTGCGATTTTGTGATCCACCACATCGGCTACGACGAGCGCCGCGGCATCGCCGCCGCCGGCCGGCGGATGCCCAGTCCGCTCGACCAGTTGCGCGAGGTCGTCAAGGCCGTGCGCGTGCCCGTGCAGGCCGTCGGCGGCCTGACCCTCGAGCAGGCGGTGCGCACGCCCGAGTACGGTGCACCCCTGGTCGTGATCGGGGCCCCGCTGGCAGTGGATGCGGATGCGTTCCGGACCGCCGACGGCAACCTCGAAGGCACGTTGCGCATCATCTGCGAGCGCGTGCACGGCTACGGTGACGTGCCCGTCGGAAAATCTTCCCCATGAAAAGCCCTGCTGTCGTCAACTACTCCTCCGAACCGCACAGCGTCGAGCTGCGGGAATTCACCCGGCCCGACCCGGGTCCGGACGACGTGATCCTCGCGGTCGAGGCTGTCGGTGTCTGCGGCAGCGACCTCCACCAGTGGACCAGCTCGCACAGCTGGAAGGTGAATTATCCCGTCGTGCTTGGCCATGAGTTCGGCGGCGTGATTGCGGCGAAGGGCGCCGCGGTGAAAAACTGGGCGGAAGGCGACCGGGTCGTCAGCGAGACCGCGGCGGTCATTGACGCCGACAGTCCGCTCAGCCGCGCCGGCCTCTACAATCTTGATCCGACCCGCAAGGGCTTCGGCTACGGCGTGGACGGCGCGATGACGCGTTTCGTCCGCGTTCCCGCCCGCTGCCTGCACCGCGTGCCGGCCGGGTTGGCGATCGAGCACGCAGCCCTGACCGAGCCCTGCTGCGTGGCCTACAACGCCGTCATCAACAATGCGAAGATCCGGCCCGGCGACCGCGTGATCGTGCTTGGCCCGGGGCCGATTGGGATTTTGTGCGCGGCCATGGCGCGGCTCGCCGGGGCGCAGGTGGCGCTGGTCGGACTCGAGCGCGACAAGATCCGGCTCGAAAAGGCCAGGGCCTACGGTTGCGAGGTCATCATCGGCGATGCGTCCGCGTGGGCGAAGCAGCGCGACGGGCTGGGCGTGGACGGCGTGATTGACGCCGCCGGGGCCTCGGCCGCGTTGAAGATCGCCTTGGAACTCGTGCGGCCGAACGGCTGGATCAGCAAGGTGGGCTGGGGTCCGCAGCCGCTGAATTTCTCCCTCGATCCGCTCGTGCAGAAGAACATCACGCTGCAGGGCAGCTTCAGCCACAACTGGCCGGTGTGGGAGCGCGTGCTTGCGCTGCTCGCCTCGGGTCAGCTCGACGTGCGGCCGGTCCTCGGCGGCATCTGGGCGCTGGAATCCTGGCACGAGGCCTTCGAGAAGATGCACAGCGGCGAGATCG
>JADJZJ010000040.1 GCA_016715765.1 Opitutaceae bacterium | reverse complement strand
GAACTGGTCGGCGTTGCGCGTCAGCGAGGCCGTGGTGGTGATGATCGGGCTGGATGCGTAGGCGCCGACTTCGTACTGCGCGCAGTCGACCTCGATCACGTCGCCGCTGGTTTCGATCTGGATGCCGAAGCTGCCAGAGCCCCCTGTGCCTGAATGGTTAACGTTGAATCGCGCCCAGGCGGTCGTCAACGTGATATTCGTGACAGACCCGGCCACGCTCAGGCTGATCTGACTGCTGCCGCTGACGCGCCGTGCGTAGATCGAGAATCGGTTTGTGCTGGACGGAGTCGTGATCGACTGCAGCATCGAGCCGTTGGAGCCGGTCGCCGTGAGCCGCGTGGCGCTGTTCGCGGTGCCGTCGAGTCCGGTTGCCGTCTTGGTGGCGGTGGCGTTCGACTTTCGTCCATGCCGACTGCGTGCCGTCGCGCGAGTGCAGGAGCAGATTCGCTCGCTCCGGCTCCAGCAGTAGGCCCAGGCATGGTCCGCCCGTGCCGAAGGTGTGCGTGAACCGGCCACCACCAGTGCTGATCTTCAGCAGGCCGTCTGCACCCCAATACGTGCCTGGGTAGCCCGTGCCGCCGCTGCCCTCGCCGCCGTACATCTTGGCGCCAGACTGCACGCCAGCCGGCCCCAGGTCGAACCAGGTGGTGCCGCGTGGGTTTGCCGTGTAGCCGCGCAGGCGCACGTCGGCCGCGGTAGTCATGTTGTGCCCGACGGCGGCGAACACGCCAACAGGGACTGCCGTCCCAGTGTCAACGAACAGGGCTGCCGCTGCAGCGCTGATACTGCGCGCAACCTGCGCGATGGACCGTGTCTGCAGGTTGGATGGCGGCAGATTCGTCGTCCAATCCCCGGTCGCCCCGGTGACTACTGCGTCGGCCAGTCGGTTGGGCCACGAAATTCGCATGTTGGACATCAGCTACCCCAAAGCAGCAGATCGGCCCGCTGCTGGATCATGTCTTCGGTCATCTCGATCACCAGCATTGTCGTGCCAGTTGACTCGCCAAGGCCATAGCGCGACCAGCGCAGCTCAATCATCTGGTCGATGTCCAGCCCGGCCAGCAGCGGATCAGCAGTCGACACGCCGGTCGCGGCAAAGGTGCGACGCACTCCGGCTGTGATGCCGTGCAGGCGCTCAGCCTCTGCGCTGGCGTCGGCCTCAGCTGTCAGCAGCGTCTCGCGCTCGGCCACCAGCGGCCGGCTGTACGGGTTGGGGCTGGGCGCCCGCGTGAACTCGGCCACGCGCCACTCCTGCGACAGGTCGGCGCGCTCCGCATCGGACGCTGATCCGGCGAACGATCCGGCCGGGATGGGCGACCAGTAGCGGGCGTACTTGACGCGCACCGTCTCGGTCGGCACGTCCTCGCCGTTGGGCACGTTCTCAAGCGTCATGGTGTTCCATTGAGCGATCACCGGCAGCGCGGCTCCGACCGCCGACGGCAGCTCGTAGCGGTGCATGCGCAGGATGCCTTCACGGTCGAAGCCGTACCAAGCTCCAACACTGCGGGCCAGCATGTCCATGGCGTCCAGCGTCGTCTCGCCGCTGATCAGCACGCCGAGCACGGCGTCGTTGGCGGCGTCCAGCGCCACCACGTCGGCGGCGTCGATGTCGGTGATGCCTCGCGCGCCGGCCAGCGCTCGCAGGAGCTGCGCAGCAGTGCTGTTGCCGGCCGAATCTGCCGTGCAATCTGCGGTCAGTTGGAATACCGGAGCTGTGCCGACACGGATCATCCCGCCGGCCAGCCATGCGCGATACGTCCCAGCGCTCGGCGCCGTCGAAAGCATCGTGGCCTCGTCGGCGTAGGTCGAACCAGCCGTCAACTCAGTGCTGCTGCCGCCATCGTAGACACCATCCACGCTCGCCAGCGCGCGGGTGCTGAGCTGGTAGATTTGCTTGCTGGTGTTCACGCAAGGAGGAGAGATGCTGAAGACCTTGCCGTAGACAGCCGGCTTCGGCTTGCCGGCCAGCTCGGGGCCGCCATCCGTGCCGTCAGGCAGCGCATTGGTGCCGCCGTAGGTTGCGGTGCTGTGCTGGCTGCTCAGCTCGTAGAGCCTGTCTTTGATGCTGATCTCGACAGTGTCGCCACGCAGCGCGGCCTGGCTGATCCTGGCGCGAAGCTGCAGCTCTGCGGTGCTGTAGGCCGCATCGTGCTCGACGGCGTAGATGCAGACCTGGCGCTCGCGGAAGCTGATGCTGCCGTCGAACACTGAGTCAAGCGCGCCGTCAGGGTTCGCCAACGTGATGACGCCAACGCCCACCTCACTGCGCGGGTTGCTCCGCGCGCCACTCTGGCCGGCGGCGAACATGCTGCGGCTGACACTGCCAATGCCAAGCACCCGACCGTCGTAGTGCGCGCTGGCCGGCGTGTCTGTCGGCGCCGTGGTGTAGCCGCGGGTGGCGTACCGATACACCGCCGACGTGCTGGCGTCGGTGTAGCCGGTCAGCTCCACGAGCAACACCCTCATTCGATGGCCCTCTGCTCAAGCACGCGAGCGCTGCGGGCTTGCGAGGTGGTGGCTTGCGCCGTGCGGTCTGTGTTGTCAGCGACCTGGGAAAGGCCTTCCTGCTGCACGCGCAACGTGGCGTATGCGGTGGACTGCTGCCGGTCCATGCTGGCGGCGATCTGGTCCAGCAGCTCGATCATGGTCGAGAAGTCCTGCGCGTAGGCCGTGCTGCTGGCGTTGTAGCCCTGGCTCAGTTGCAGGAAGCCGCCGACCTCTTCCTTGAACATCTCGGCAGCGGCCATGTCGCCCGTGAGCGCCTGGCGGCCGAGGCCGGTGACGAACTCTTTCTCGCTGGCGTACTTCAGTGCAGGGTTGCTTGGGTCCAGCGCGCCGCCGATCAGCTCGTTTTTCAGGTCGAGCATGCCGGAGCGCATCTTGTCCAGCGCGTCGATCAGGTCTTGCGTGCTGTCGATCTGTTCCTGCAGCAGTTTGTCCTGCTCTTGCCGCCATGCGCTTGCGCCATCCTGACCACGTGAACGCCGGGATTCGCGCTCTGCAAATTCTGCGGCGTTGACGGCGTTCCTGGCGGCTCGACGCTGCTCGTTTTCTATTTCACGTCCTAGGATCGCCTGCTGCAATTGGAACATTCCGTCATTGAGGTAATTGATCGCCCCTCCATTCGCTGCGACGTTTCCTCTCACGCTGTTGATCATCTTGTCCCAACCGATCCCGGCGTCAGGCATCTGGTAAGTCCCGGCCATGATGGAGTCGCCCATTTTTAGCCGGTCGTCAACCTGATACGGCATCAGCATCATCGCTTCATTTTTTAGAATGCTGCCAACGTCTGGGTAGCCGGTGGCGCCACCAAATCTCGGCAGGTCCATCTTCTTCGCTGCAGTGCTTGCGGCGTTGCCAGCACTGTCCAAGCTGTCCTTCAGGCCGCCCAGGCTCCCCGCCAAATCCCACACAGCGGTTTTGGCTTCGATGCTCACGTCATCCAGCTCGCTGAAGGACTGCGCGAACTCCAGGATTTCGCTCTTCGTCGCAGCAAGCAACGCTTCGACTCCGATGTCAAGCCCAAGCCCGGCCAGCTTCTCTGAAATTCTGGTGAATTGGTAGTTGACTGCGTCTTCGGCCGACAGCAGCTTCATCATCGCGCTGTCGGTGGCTGACGACAATCCGGCCAGCGCTTGCGCCATGTCAGTGGCATTCGCCTCAAGCAAATCAGCCGCCTCCGCCGCGTCGTAGATGGCGTCGATCTGGTCGCGCAGTGATTGGTTGTAGTCGTAGACCACGGCGATGGCGGCGCGCTGCTCTTCGGTGACGCCCTGCGCCGCCAGGAATTGAGCACGCTCAAGTGCGCGTGCTTCGGTCTCTTTGCCGCCAGCCCGGAGAAGCTCAACCTCCAGCGATGCGGTGTCCGAGGCCATCTCGCTCATCGCGCTCTTGAAGTTGCGCGTCATCTCTGCCAGCGCAATCGCGGAATCATCGGCCGATTCCTTGACCTCTTCGATGATCGGGTTCAGCTCAGCGAATGCGCCCGACAGTTGCATCAACACGCCGAACTGCTCTCGGCCTGCGTCGGTGGAAAGATCGAGTCCTTCGACAACGGCACGGAAGGCGTCGCGGCTCTCCGGCAGTGCCAGCCCGACTTCGCCAAGCGCGGCAGTCATGGCGGCGGTCTGCATGGTGACGCGCTCGCCCTCGTCGTAGAACTCCTTGAAGAAGGCGCCCAGGCTGGAGCCCAGCGCGTCCAGGCCGCCGGCAGACTCCGCGAGGCTGAAGAGTGCGTCGCTGGACAGGCCAGCGATGTTCTCGAAGATGCCGCCCAGCGGGCCGAACGACTCCTTCAGGCCATCCAGTGCTGTGATGGTTGCTTCGATGGCGCTTGCCACTCCGGCCAGTTGCGTCAGGTCGGCGTCAGAGGCCAGGTTGTCGAGCTGGTCGCGAGCCCAGCCAGGAAGATCGAGCGCGTCGAGCTGCTCGCGAGTGACGCGCGTCACGTCTGCAGTGAACGACTCCAGCCCAGCTCCGGCGTCGCTGGCGTACTTGGCGTAGTCCGTGCCGTTGCCGACATAACCAACCTGCTGCCCACCCTTGGACAACATGTACTGGCCGATGGATGCGTCTGTGTTGTCGGCGGCGAACTTGGCAGTTGCCGAATACCCGCCGCCGCCCAATGAATTGAGGATGCCAGTGGACGAGCCGACGAGCCCGCGCAGCGCGGCATCGGTGCCACCACTGTAGTTGTTCAGGATGGTGCTGCCGTCGCCCCACATGGTCGACAGATTGGCGCCAGAGCCGCCCACCACCGAGCCCATGTGCGGCGTGCCCGACTTGTCGAAGTGGTCTGCGATGGCATACACGGCATAGGCCGCAGCGAGGTATGGAGCTACTGCTCCAAGCCCGGCCCCCATACCCATGGCGACGTTGCCAGAGCCGGTCATCGCGCCCGCGCTCGCTAGGCCTCCAGTGAAGGTGCTGGCGCCGGCGGCATAGGCCATGCCTGGAGCCCTGGAGCCCGCCAGGCCGCCCAGAGAGCTCAGGATGCCAGGGCCCTGCCTCCAGCCGACCTGGCGCCGCCGCCGCCACCCATGCCGATGCATGTTGAGCGCGGCGCCGCCAAGGGCTGCACGGCTTCGATGGACTGGCTTCAGCACCATCGTGCGGAACAGGTCTTCGATGTACTCGGCAGCGTTCTTGCCACCCTCCATCAGGTTGTCGGCTAGGCTCTGCCCGATCTGGTCGGCCGCGCGTTGCCAGTCTTCCGTGGCCTTCTCAGCCGCGCGCTTGTTTGCCTCGTCGGCGGCTTTGTCCGCGGTTGCGGAGCGCAGTTTGCGGCGCAGTTCAACTTGCTCTCTCAGGGCTCGCGCTTGGGCAACAAAGACGGCCCCGCCACCACTGAGGTTCGCGGCGATCCAGTCCAGGTCGGACGCCGTGTTGAGATCGACTTCGTCGCGCCTGCGCTCCCACTCCGCCGTTCCAAGCACGAGCTTGTCGAGTTGCTCTTGCAGGGCTGCGGTCTTCTTGGTTTCGGCCTCGATCTTTTGGGCATCTGCAGCAATGCTTTTTTCTTGCTGCGCCGCCAATTCTGCGTCGACCGCAAGGCGATCTTTTTCGGCCTTCGTAGCCGCTGTGATCGCCGTGTACTCTTCGACGTAAGCCCCGACCTCTGCGCTGCTCATCGGTCATCTCCGCCCACGCTGGCGAGGTCGCGATGTCCAGGAACTTCTTCTGCGCGGCGTTGAGGTCGTTGTATCCCTCCATGCTTTCGTTCGTGGCCTTGACGATGTCCTGCCCCAGCGTCTTGGCGAGCTTCTCGTATGCGTCCGCAGCTTCTTGCGCAGAGGTCTTGGCCTTCTTCCCGGTATCAGCAAAGGATTCGCCAATCGCCTTCAGGCGCTGCTCCATCTCCTTCTTTGTCCACACGGGCTCGTTGCCGGCGGCGGATGCGACCTTGTTGGCCTCCTCCATCTCGCGACGGGCTTTTTCGATGGCCTTCGCCATGCGCTCAGCCTTCGGCGCGGATTCCTCCATGTACTGGCTTCGAGCCTGGACAGCAAGGCCGTACTTCTGGGCTTGCTCTGTCGCAGTGGCTTGTGCCGCAGTCGCCTGCTTCGTGGTGCGAACGTCGCTTTCAGCTATCGAAATTGTTGTTTCAAGCGCTGTCGCAAGCGCCGAGAGGGCGGCACGGAGCGGTCCTTGCCCACTTGCGTTTCTCGAGGCCGCAACCTCTGCCATCTCCGCCTGATAGCTCGACAGCTTGTCCTTCTGCTTCTGCAGTGCATCGGCCTGCGTGGCCGGCCGGCCAACAGCAAGGATCGCATCCCAGGCTTCAGCGGCTGCAGTCTTGACCCCGAGCCAGGCCCGCTCCAGCGTTCCGAGGTTGGCCGCCATCTCGGCCGTGCGGCTCTTGAGTGCTGAGGCGTAGGCCTGCTGCGCTGCTGCAGATGCTTCAGCCTCGCGCCCCTGGTCCTGCAGCGCCTTGACGTTGTTGAACAGCTCGGCCGTCATGAAGCGCGTCTGCTCGTTCAGCTTCAGCAGCGCGTTGACCGGGTCTTTCTCCAGCTCGACGAACTGCTCGACGGTCTTCTCGACAGCCTGCCCGCCGATCTGCTCCAGACCGACAGCGGCTTCAGCCAGGAGCTGTATCTCGCCGGCCGCGAACTTGCCTGACGCGGCCAGCTTCGCGATGGCACTGGCGGCCTGAGCTTGCGTGCCGACAACGCCGTCCACCGCGGCGGCCATGCTGTTGAGCTGGTCGACGGTGGAGCCGGCCGCGTTGCCGGACATGATCAACGCGCTGGCGAAGGCTGAGCTTTCCTGCTCCGCCTTGAACATCGCCACGCCGAACAGGGCAACGCCAGCCGCCGCCGCCGCAGCGCTGCCAGCGGCCACGGCAAGCGTGGGCGAGAGCTGGGCCAGCTTGCCAAGCGCGCCAGCGAATGAGGCCGCCATCCGCACATTCGTGCCAGCCATGCCTGTCGCCTGCGCGATGTAGCGCTCGGCCATCAGCTTGACTGCGGTCGTGGCCTGGCCTGACGCCTGGCCGATCTTGCCCAGGCTCGCGGCCACGGCAGAGAAGCCGCCCGCGATCTCGTCGTAGTCGGCCTTGGACAGTTCACCGACGGCCTTGCCAGACGAGGCCGCGATCTCTTTCAGGGATGCGGCAAACCCGTCGGCAGAGCCTTTGACCTTGGCGTAGGCGTTGCGCGCGTTTTCGACCGACTTGATCAGCGCCCGCAGTTCGCCGTCGGCCTTCTTCGTCGAAGAGCCAACAGCGTCCGTTGAGCGGGCCAGGAAGGCCTGCTGCCGGGCCGCCAAGTCTGCGGCCTGCGCTGCGGTCTTGACCCCCGCTGCAGAGCCCTGTGTGGCCTTCCCGAGGCCTTGCGCAGCCTTCTCGGCCTCTTTGCCCGACTCGGCAAACGAATCGAGCTTCTTCGTCGCCGTTTCAACCTGCGTCGAGTCGACGGCGAGGCCAATGGTGGTGATGTCAGCGGACACGCTTGCGCCCCTTGGCCGCAGTGCGGCGATATTCGGAGTCCAGCAGCTTGATGACCCGCACCTCTCGCGGCGTTGGGCGCGTCTTCGTCAAACGCGACCAGGCGTCAATCTCGGAGTAGGAGATTGCCGCCGGAGCGCCGTCTACCCAGCTACGTGTTGCTTGCAGGTCCACATACCACTCCCAGACATATTGCAAGGCCTCTGGGCACCTGACGTGCAGCCTGTCGACTCTGCGGCGAGACGCTCTCTCTGCCGCGAGAAGATGGTCGCGAAGTGCGTACCCATCTCCCTGCGGCGCGAGAAGCTCAAACTCGTTTTTCGCATAGTCGAGAAGGTCTTCAGTCAGGCGAGCAGAAAATTTGTCCTGTCGGCAATGGCAAGGTTGACTTGCTCGCGGATGGCCGGGTAGCCCTCGTACAGCTTCTTGGCGCGTTCGTCACTGTATTCAAATGGCTCTCCGCCATCCTTCAACCCGCGCCACCCGACGGTGCAGCCGGCGAGAAGATCGACGGTCAGGCCGTTGACTTCCTCGCGCGACAGCTCCTTCTTCCCTGTGCGCTCCAGGATCGTCGCAACCTGACGCGAGCGCTCGGCCGACAGCTCCGCGAACTTGTCGCTGTCGGTGCCCAAGACGCGGATGAAGGCGCCGGAACCCTTGCCGGTGCGAAGATCGCGCAGCTCGATTTCAACGCCTTCGTTGGCCTTGGCCTTGGTGTCGAAGTTCTTGAGGTCCATCATGCTGTTGCCGCCGTGTCAACGATGGCAATCGTCGTGTTGCGTTTGCCGGTGGTGGCCTCAGTGCCGGACTGCAGCAGGGCCTGGAACGGGACGGTCTGGATGATGCTCTTTTCGCCGTCATCCTTAGACGCGCCGCCGAGCTTGACGCGCGGTAGGCAGATCGAGAATGCGTTCGTGCCAGCAGAGAAGCCGGCGACGATGGTGACCTCAGTCTCGGCAATGAAGTAGTCCCGCATCGCAGAGCTTTCGAGGATGGCCGTGAGCTGGCCGGTCACCACGACACGACCCTCAGCGATGTCCGCATAGGTCGTGGAGCCAACAACGGCTTCAGCACTCATGTTGCCAGCGATGCTCATGGACAGGCCAGTGAGCGAACCGACCTTCAGGCCGTTCACCACCACGACTCCGTTCACGCCGGCCACGACGCCGGTCGTTGACTCGGCGGTTGGCGTGGTGAAGTACGCTGTGTTTTCAGCCACCGCCCCGCGGCCAACGGTCACATCGGCAATGTTCTTGCCCATGACGCCGAAGGTAATTTCCGACATCCCGGTCGGCGTGAAGTTCATGTCGACCTGGTTGACCTTGCACCCCAGGAACAGCTCGCTGAGCGTGATGTCGCTGTGGTAGTGCTCGATGGCGAACGAGTCGTCGGTGTGGCCGCTGGTCGGAACGATCAGGTTCGGGCCGGTGCGTGTGGCGGTGATGGTCGGCGCGCTTGCCACGGCGGTCACGCCGGACCCATCCACAAAGAAGCCACGCAGCTCGGTGGCTGTGATGTCACAAACCAAGTAGGCCTTGGAGTTGTTCGCTGCCGCGCCGGCAGTGAAGCCGGTGAAGTAGACGATGTCGCCAACACGGTAGCCGTCCGAGAGCCAGCTGCCGGAGGCCCGCGTCATCTTTGGCAGCACGGCGCCGGCCTCCGCTACTGCCGTGATGGTCAGGCTGGCGGTGGCAGAACCAGCAGCAGCCCAGGCATTTCGCAGCGCGCCAGCCAGCAAGGTCTGGTAAGTGCCGCACGACAGCTCACCGGCAATGCTGCCGTTGACCGAGCGAATGCCATGCCGAAAATCGGCAATCTGGTAGTCGCTGCGAATCTCGTTGCTCTGGTAGGTCTCCTTTTGCAGGGAGAGGTCAGAGGTCTTGCGGCGCAGGTACGCTGCACCAGTCCGCACAGGAGCGTCGGCGCCCCATGCGGTCTCTTTCTTGATGACCAGCTTCTTTGCGACGCCGGATGCGATTGCCATGATGTAGCTCCTTCAGTGAGCCCGAAGGCCCGGTTAACTTCCGCCGGCCCCGCCGGTCAGCCCACGTCGACTACGAATGGCACAGACACCGTGATGACGTACCACTCACCTTCCGGGCGACCCGGAGAGATGGATGGTGTCTTCAGCATCCGCACCGTGATCTGATTCTCCGTCAAGGTAGTGCCACAAGCAAATGCCGCCCGCAGCGTTTCAGCCCGGCCAAGCGCTGTCGCCGTGCCGGCCTTGGTCGGGTAGTACAGGGCGATGTCCAGGACGCCAGATTGCCGGTAGCGGCCGGCGCCAAGAGTCGGGTTCTCGGCCCGAGCCGGCAACAGCGTGCATGCCTGCCAGGCCGTGCCGCGGACAGGGGTGAACTGCGCATTCTCGAACGCTGTCGAGATGCCGGCGCTGTTCGTGTTGAGGTAGACCTCAAGGAGCTTGCGGACGGTGACGAGACTCATGCTGCAAGCCTTTCGCGCAGGATGCCTTGGACCTCTTCGATGGACACGCGAACCATGCCGTTCGGCGCCTGCCTGCTGTACCCGCCGACCGTCTTCCCTCCGTCCACCTTTGGCGGGTTGGGATAGAGGCCGTACTCAAGCACTGCAGCGTAGGGCAACGAGTTGGCAAGGTACATGGTGCCGTACTTCGGAGAGGCCTCGATGACTTGCTGAATCCGCGACAGGGTCGAGCTGCCGGACGAGTCAGTGAGCGTGAACTCGCGCACCGCATACGCGCCGTGGCTCGCAACCCAGTTCGCTCGTGCTCGGCCGGTGTCGACGGGTGTCCGCATGACGACGCGCGAGAACAGCTCCAGCGTCACCCCAGCGACGACCTCTTCGACCCGCTGATTGACCTTGGCCGCCAGCTTGTCCATGGGGATGGACCACCTGTTAGCCGCCACGGCGCGCCTGCACTGCGTAGACGACGACCGTGCCACCAGGATTGACCTCGCGCACGTCGATGATGTCGTGCTCGACCGTGCCGATGTAGAGCCCGTCGCCGGCCTTTGGGGCAACGCTGGACACGGTCAGCACCTTCAGGTCGCCGCGCTGGACGAGCGTGCCGTCGACCCGCATCAGTGGATAGTTCGTCACCACCCCGGTGACGGTCGTGTCCACGGAGGTCACCGAGACAGCGCCAGAGCTTGTGCTGTAGCTGCCGGCGGTCTTGCTGCGCAGGGTCATCGACCGACCCTTGTCGGCAATGAGCCGCGCGGCAGTGTCGCGCAGGGACTCGTAGAAGGCTGCCGTCATGCTCTCGCCATGGGTATGCCGCCAGAGGCCTTGAGAAGCGGCGCCAGCAGCCGATTTACGGCCTCGTAGGTCGTCTGCCGAGAGCCGCCATTGACGTAGCTCACGGCAACGGCGCCGGAGACGGACTCGCTCGCCACCGCGCGCCCCAAGTCCTCCAGCAGATTGCCAGATGCCGCCCTGTAGGCCAGCTCGATGCAGGCCTCTCGCACCTCGACCGGCACCACCGTGTCCTCGATCCAGGCCTCGGTCGATTCGCCGTACAGCTCGTCAGGCCGCGGGCATTCGGTGCGCGGCCAGTCCAGCGCCTGCGTGGCCGTCTTTCGGTACCCGTTCCACCGCGAGCGGAAGGTCTGCTTCATGAAGTTCGTCGCGCGGCGCAGCGCCTGCTCCTTCTCGGCCGTGGTCAGCGCCGCCCAGGGCGTCGTGCCGATGTTGGAAAAGTAGGTGTCGGCTTGGGCCGTGGTGGCGTAGGACTCGGCCCCAGAGACCATCGACCCGTCTTCAACGATCAGTGCCATTTGCGCTCCTATCGCAGCGGGAATTGTCGTGCTGCTGGCGGCGGCGCTGCAGGCTCTGCGGGCTGCATGCCGTTGCGCACCGCTTCGACCTCCAGGTCCAGCGCGGCACCGGCCGCTGCGCCGGCAAACCCAGCAATCCGCAAGTCCAGCAGGCCCATGGTGGTGATGACTGCAATGTGCGGATGCTTTTGCGCCCGCCCGCCGACAGGCTGCCAGCCGGCCACCAAAACCTCAAGCGTCTTGCCGTCAGCCAGCACCCGTGCCTTGCACGCAACGACGCCAGGCTCTCTGTTGCGCTGACTCGCACGAACCATCAGCTCCCAGCGATCAAGCAGCGGCGAGCAGTCGACGTGGTATGCCCGGACGCCAACAGATGGCGCGTCTGCGGTGGTGGCCTTTAGGGTGAACATCAGACCTCCAGCACCACCACGTCGAACTCGTCTTCTATGATGGTATCTCTGCCGCCGATGGTGATCGTGGTGACGACCTTCCATGGATAGCTCTGCCCGGAAGTGCCGCCAGCAACGTAGATTTGCAGCGACTCACCAGACTGGATTGCAGACCCGGTTTGCGTCATGCCTGACGGCACCGTGATGACCGACGTAATCGCGGTTGTCGTTCTGCCGCCGACCACGGAGGAGAACGAAATATCGATTGGCAAGGTTTCGCCAGGTTGCTTGGTGAATGACCCGAGAAGTGCCATTTGTGTTCTCCATCAGTCGTTGCGCGCGTCGCTGTCGTAGTCGTGCTCGCGATCTGGCGATATGAAAGTATGAGCCCGATCCGGGCTTGGGTCGAATGCAGTCGCTCGGCTTGGGCTCGGTATCAAGGCGGACGCCCTGTCTGGAGACACCAGTAGCTTCGCCCTGCTGGGAGAAACGAACCCTTTGCTGCGGTCTGGGCTCGGGTCAAAGGCGACAGCTCGGCTCGGGCTGATGTACTGGCGCAGAGCTGGCACGTAGATGTCGCCGCCAGCGATCACGGTGGCCGCAGACCCGGCGGCCGAGGCAGCTCCTGGGCTGGCTCCGATGATCGTCGGACGAAGGATGGCGGCTGTGCCGGCCGCCGCGGTGGCGAGCCCTGGCGAGGCAGAGATCACCCTGCCGACAATGATCTTGAGCTGCAGCGCCTGCGGCCAAAGCTGACGCTGGAGAAGCGCCGATGGCCTCTCCGGCAATGACGGCAGCCGAGGCGCCTGCGGCCGAGGCGGACGCCGGTGACGCGCCGATGGTCAGGCCAGCGGAGACGGTGGCTGCGGCGCCGCTGGCTGCGGCCTGGGCTGGCGTCGCCGCGAGGACAAAGCCCCTGCTGACCGCGGCGGAGCTGCCGGAAGCAGCCGCCTGCGCCGCGGTGGCGCCAACCGTTCGGCCACGGAAGACTGCGGCCACGGCCCCGGCCGCTGCAGCCTGCGCCTCCGATGCGACAACAACAATTCCGGTCGAGATCGTCGCTGTCGAGCCAGACGCCGATGCAGATGCAGGCACCCCTGAAATGATCGTCGTCGTCTTCCACAGCGAGCTGACCTCGACGTTGCTGTAGGTGTCCGTCCCCGCGTGGTAGAGGACGAAGCCGAACTCGTAGCTCGCGCCCGGCGTCAGCCCGGTGGCGAGCGCTTCCATGTCCAGCGTGCCGGCAGCGGTGTACGCCTGGTTGCCGAAGCTGCCGGCGGCCAGCGCCGAGCCGGCGCCGTCCTGCCCGGCCCTGATCTGCGCGCCGCCGGTGGAGTTGTCAGCCCAGTCCGCAGTGGCCGACGGCTGGACGGCCCAGTACAGCACCACGTCGGAGGATTCCTCCTCACCCGCCCCGTAGGAGCCGGTGCCGTAGGTCGTGGTGCCGTAGGTCACGAGGCGATTACCTCAACAGACCGGGCAGCCGCGCGACCGCATCGGCAATCGCCTGATAGCCTGTCGGCCCAGGATGCACAGCATCGTCAGCCGGCTCGAAATAGCCGGCGGTGGCGCCCGCCAGATAGGTGCCGAATACTGCGGCGGCATCAACAATCGGGCACCCGTTGCGCTGCGCGATTTCGCGGCAAGCAGTCACTATGTCGCGCTGATCTACCAGCGTTGCACTGGCCGCCGCGACCGGAGTCGGCGTCACGAAAACGATGTCCGATGTTGGCCGGTACAGGTCAACCAGAGCTTGGTAGTCCGTGAGCGCTTCGGCATTCGTGCGCGATGCAATAGCGTCATTGATGCCAAGCTGCACCAGGATTAGATGCGGCGCGAGAGTCGGCGCGTAGTTGCCGGGTGTCCACGGATATGTGGTGTCGGTCCAAGCCGCCACTGCCGATCCGCCCACGCCCCAATTCCAGCACAGCACGCGCTTTGTCGTGCTATGCCTGACGCGCACGGCAAAGATGCAGATGAACCCTGCACCAGCCAGCCGATTGATGTTAACCGTGTGCGTGCCGCTGGCGCACGTCCTCGATGTGGTGGCAAGCGCCAACGTCCCGGTGCTGGATACCGTCGCGCCGATGGCTGCGCCGCCATCCACGCTAATTGTGAAATCAGCGCCGCCTGAGTTCGTGAGGTAATCCACCTCGATGGTGTCGAAGGTATCCACAAACGCAAAGTTGATGCTGGCCGCTTCGTTCGTGTCATTTCGGTACGCTCCACCGCCAAGGCCGGCCGGCGTGCCGTCATTCGACCCGGTCCATGTCGTCCTGGTGACGCGCGGGTCGTAGAGAAGTTCGACTGCGGATGCGCCCTGGCCGAATGCCGCGTCCAGGCTGACCGGCAAACCCATGCTGGTTTTGAGCCAGTTGCCCAGCAGCACCGGAGGGCAGTAGGTGCGGCACGTGTCCCAGTCGTCTCCTGATCCGTATGCGCCTGCAACGGTGGAGTCGCCCATGTAGGCAATGATGGTGTCTGCTGTGTTCGCCGCAGTTGCGGCCAGCGCTGCCCGGTAGCGTGGCAGCAGCGACGCACCGACAATTTCCGTCGTCAGGAAATCCTCCGCACTCGGCACCACGCGGACTACGGCGCTACTGCCGAAATTCAACGCCGCATCTGCCGTGCCAGTGCTGCGCACCATCGTGCCGCGGCCAAAGGTTGAACCAGTGCCGCCGTTGTGCGTGTATGTGCAGTCCTTGCGAATCTCGGTGCCGACGCCGTTTTGCGTGATGTTCAATTTGAACTTCAGCCCATCATCGCCAGCGACCGGCATCAGCGAATTGGCCGCAGCAGCCGCCAGCGTGAAGCCGCCAGTTGTTCCTGGCGCGTTGGAGATCGAGCACTTGATGAGGTCGCGCGCTGTGTTTGCCATGATGGTCCTATGCGGTAGCGGTCACTCTGCCGCGCGCTGTGGTTGACGTGATCTCGGTCGCGGTGGCGGCGCTCAATGTGGGGTGGGTGTAGCCTGCGGCGGCGGCCGAATCAATAACCCTTCGCACTGGCCTTGGCTGATGCGGCCCACGAAACGACGCCGCTAAAATGAACGCCGTCGCGTAGGTGTTGGCATTTTCGATATACGCACCGTGCTTGGTCGTCCCACCCGGCATCTGCTGAATACCAAAGGCCGCAAAGTCGGTTTGCAGAAGCGTTGAAACACCTGAAGAAACTGTCCACGCTGCCGTTGCGTTGTACGTTGAAGCAACACATATGGATAGTGAATTCGGCGGGGCTTGTATGAAGCCCATCGCCGCGCTATTCGTGCCCTGCGCAAGCTCGAAATCCCAAAACGGATCGGCTAAGTCTGGGCCGTTCAACTCGATCAGGACGCCTGAGCGATAACCACGGCTCGCGCCGAGCGTCAGCGTTACCGATACGCTTGATCCACCTGGGTGATTCCAGGTGTACGCAATAATGTGTGTTGCTTCGTAAGTTGGCCCTGTGCGCTTGAAGACTTTCCACTTACCTCCGGCGTTGTCGGAAGCGGTTACTGTGGTGTCGAGGCCATCGTACTTTCCAAGAGCAATGACCAGTGACCCACGCTTGATCGACCGCGCTGAAAACGGGATCGTGGTTGCGCTGGCGTTGACGTTGGCATACGTCGTTGCCGCGCCGATCAATGCACGACGAAGCATGGTTTACGCCGAGTTGCCAGTCACAGTGGTGTAGTGCGCGGTGCAGCCGGTACTCAAAGCCGTGCCGAGGTCGTTGTGACAGATCAATTTGAAGTACGGAGGAACCCAGCCGATGGCAGCCAACACGCTGAATGCCTTGCGGTGCGTTGTGCTCGCCACGTTGCAGGGTACGTCACCGATTTTGTATAGGTCGGGCTCATCTGTCGTCGTGGTGCCACTGGTCGGGCCGGTGGAGTAATTCGTGCCGTCCAAACTGGTCTGGATGAATACTTGCGTGCGTTTGTTGCCGCTGGATGCCGTTGCAGTCTGGACAACGGCCATTTCGACAATGATGTCGAGCGGGTCGATAGATGAAACGTCAACAGCCGTGCCAGCCACATAAGTGGCTGACGCAAGCGAATCCAGGCTAATCGTGATCGACGTTTTAGCGGCGGCAGGTAGGCTTTGAGTGGTCATCTGCGCACCTTATGCGTTGAGCGCTTGCACAATATCTTCGTTGCTGATGCCGCCGCCAGCAGTCGAAACACTTGGGCTTGCGGTAGTGCCCGCGCCAGTGGCGAAGATGGCCTCGCCGCGAGTCGCAAACCGCTTGCACTGTGTCAGCACGAACGTGCCGACTGCGACCTTGCCTGCTGTGCCTTTCCAGCACTCCAGAATCCCGGCGCGCTTCCCAGCTTCGGACGGGTCGATGGGGCCGTCAGCGAACAGCAAATCCCAGATGCGGGCCTGTCCGGTCGTCAGGTTGTCAGCCTGGGTCCAGTCAAACCCATCCACCGTCACGTCGTTGCGCGTGACCCTGCTTTTCCACACCACGACCGTGCTTGGCTGGTTGAACCACTCGGCCATTGCGCCAGTTTCTCCTGCGCTTCGCAGCGCAACGAACTCCGTGTTCGTCTCCGCCAGAATCGCCGCCTTCAGCGTCGTCAGTTGTTCAGGTGTCATTGCTCAATCTCCAGTAGTTACTCGACCACGAAACGTGGCCCAGCGATGCACTTTCCACCACGCCACGTCCACCGCATCAGCGCCGGTCGGCACGAACGACTCTAGTGGCATCGAGCCGGTATCCGGGTCGCGCTCTCGGCTGACCATTGCGTGCGGCACCCAGTTTGGCTTGAGCCGGCTGCGGCGGATCAGCCAGTACGGTTCGAGGCCCTCGCGCAGCGCCTTGCTCCAGGCGTGCGCAGCGAACACCCAGCAGTTCGGCGGCGTGCCGGTCGGGTGAATGCGGTACGCCAACTCCACCACGACGACGGCCAGCGCCAACGCGCCAATGCCTACGCCCATAGAGCCACGGCAGGGATGCGGGTCAGAACCCAGAAGGCTCCCTGGTTGAGCATCACCACCCCATCCTGTCCAGCACTTCGCACACCAGCGCCCCTACCATGGCTGGGTTGTAGGTGGCCCGCAACAGCGCGTCGGTCTGCCCAAGCTGCCCGGTCTTGCGGTAGAACGTCCACGTCAGGAACACCTGATAGCCGCCGATGTAGAGCCCAAGCGCGATGCCGAGCCACGTCTGCAGCCACAGCGAGATGCCGGTGACTAAGGCCAGCGCTCCCACGCCAGCCGAACGCATGGCAATCTGCTTCGGCGTCAGGTTCATGGACGCGAGATGCGGGCTGAAATGCACCCCCCACGCGATGACTTTCGCGCTGCCTACAGCGTGGCCCCATGCGCTGTAGGCATACATCGCCGCGTAGTACAAGGCGACGAGGGCGAAGGCGTGGAGCAGGGTCATTTCAAAAGCCCGCGCAGCTTGTCCGCCGCCTCAGCGCCCAGCCCGCCTTCGAGTGGCAGCAGTGAGCGCAGCAGCATTTCCTTGCGCTGCATCTCGGCAATCGTGGCCTGCAGCTGTTCGGTTTCGCTCAGGGTGTGCTCATAGCTGAACGTCAGCCCGGCAGCGCCATGCACCATGCACGATGACTCCTCGTCGTCAGGCACTTGCGCCCTGACCTTCTCGACCAAACTCGTCAGCCAGCGAAACGGGATGCCGTCGTGGTCGTTGCCCAGGCCCTGGCAGCAGGTCAATCGCGCGGAGAGTGATGGTTTTGGTGGTCATGATTGCACCAGCGAGAACATGCGGCCGGTGCCGTCAACGCCATTCCAGCGAATCTCGACAGGGCCGGCGACGAGCGAGGCCGCGCCGCCGGAGTCGATCTCTACCCAGCCGATGGCGCGCTTGTTGGCGTCGGTGTTGTTGTAGATGATGCCGTAGGCGCCAGTCGTAAAGCCGCTGCCGTCCTGGGCAAGCGACACCTTGGCCGCAAGCATTTCGGCGCCACCAGTCATGAGCTGCCACGTCTCTGTGGTGAGCACGACAGGGCCGGTGTAGCTCGTGCCTCCAGTGCCGACTTGGTTGGAGAAAAAATTCGTCGTGCCAGTTCCAGCCCAGTGCGGCGCAGGAGTGTCGATGGCCGGAACCGTTGCGGTGGTGACGATGCCCATCCGCCAGTCGTCGCCGTCGAGATCGTGAATCTTGTTGCCAAGGTCCATGAGACCCTGGCGGAACCATTTCATCGTGCCGGTTGCCATTTGCGTACCTCTGCGTGAATAACTGCTGCGTTTGTGCCGCTGCTAGAAAAAAGCCCGCGCGAGCTGAGCTGGCGCGGGCCGGAGACCCATGGCGGCGACTGCGAAGACGCGGCCGTGGAGGAGACAGCCTTAGCCGGTCAGACCGATGAGCTGAGCCACGAAGTCCTGCTTCATTGTCTCGGCGCCCCAGGCCGCACCCACCTCGTACCGCACGCGACGGTACTGCTTGTACATCGCGAACTCGAACGAGATGCCGGTGCGCGGGTCGGTCAGGACCGTGCGGTCATCGGCGCTGTCGCCCTCTTCCGGCACGGCCGGCGCGCGCAGCGCGAGCTGGATGCCAGAGCGATGGAAGGCCAGGTTGCGGTTGGCAATGGCGACGACCGTGACAGCCTTGGTTGCCGCAGACATCGCGACCTTGATCCCAGGCTTGCCGATGGTGATCGTGCCGGCGTTC
This sequence comes from Opitutaceae bacterium, assembly GCA_016715765.1. Taxonomy (GTDB): domain Bacteria; phylum Verrucomicrobiota; class Verrucomicrobiia; order Opitutales; family Opitutaceae; genus UBA2377. Next base: position 29,784 of record JADJZJ010000040.1, on the reverse strand, counting down.
TGCGAGGCGCCAGAGATGGCGGTGACCACGTACTGGTTGGCGTCGCCAGCGAACGTGATCACGTCACCGACCACGATGGCAGAGGCTGCCGCCGTCATCGTGAACGTGGTCGAGCCGACTGCGTATCCGGCGTTGTCCACCGTTGCCGCGACGCTGCCGATGGTGCGTGTCGTCACCGCGGCCGACTCACGAACAGCCATGCCGCCGAGGGGCAGCAGGATGCCCTGCTGACGCAGCGCGACGGCGCCGGCATCAGCCGCGTTCTGGATCGTCGCCTGCGAGCGCAGGTTCATGCCTTCCCAGGTGCCGATCACCAGGCTGGTGTCGGTCGTCGGGCAGCCGTTGTCCACCAGGATGCGGCGCACGCCAGCAGCGTCCGTCAGCCCGCCGCCGGCAGCGTAGGTGAAGGCCTTGGTGCCGGCAGCACCATAGGCGCGCGAGGAGCCCTTGACGCCGGCCAGCCACGTATCGACCTCGATTTCATTGACGAGCGTGCGGATGGCCTGGGCGATCTGGTCGCGCTGCATGGCGCGGTGGCCGTGCCCTGGTGCGACCTGAAGCTGCTCTTCGCCGGTCCACTGGAACGGGACGACCTTCGACTTGGCAATCGTCAGGTAGTTCGTGCCGATGGTCTGCGCGCCGGTATCAGGCGGCAGTTGAGCGGCAGCAGCGTCTTCAGACGCCGCAGCAGGCGCGACGAACGAGCGAATCTTCGAGTCCTTGGCCGCGCGCTCTGCCGAAGCATTGAGGGTGACAGACGGGATCATGCCCGTCAGCTCTCGCGCGACGGTGTCCATCGCTTCGTACAGGTCGGGGATCAGGCTGGTGAGAGTGTTCGTGCCCATTTGTGGCTCCGGTTGTCAGGTCAGTCGACGATGACGCTTTCCTTGGCTGCCGCTGCCCGTGCTGCAACGTCCAGTTGATCGAATTGCGCCCTGGTAATGGTTCGCTTCCCGCCCGCACCCTGACCACCGTTGGCCGGCGCCCCGCTCCCGCTGGCACCAGAACCCTTCAGGACTTGATCCCGATAAGGGTACTGCTCCACCAAGATCATGAGCGCCTCGTCGAAGTCGGCCAGTTCGCCAGGGCGGACGCGGGAGTACAACTTGTTCCCGCTGGAGTCCACCGCATAGAGCTTGCCGCCGTCGATGCCGAAATTCTCGCCAAACCGGGCCTGGATCATGTCGGGCGGAACAGCGAACTTCTCGGAGATCACCTTGCTGCGAGAGAAGGCGCCACCGACACGTTCGTTGTATAGCTCTTCGCGGAGAGAGTCGCGCTCCTTGGAGGTCTCTCCCAGCTTCAGCTCATACCCCTTCGCGATCTCTGCCCGGACCCTGTCGATCTCGCCGGCTTCCACCAGCGTTTTCTGATCGAGCTTGCCGACCAGGTCCAGCGCCTTGCGGGCCTTCTCTGGGTCGTCGATGCCGGCGTAGCCTTGCAGCTTTGCCTTCATCTCCTTCAGCTCGGCCTCGACCCGCTCAGCTTGTTGCTTGCGGCTGCCCAGGCTGGACATCAGTGACTTCGCATCGAGCGGCGCTTCTTTCCCGTCGTCGTGAATGTAGACGGGCAGCTTCTCGCCATTCAGCTCTTGCAGTACGACAGAACCCTTGTCGTCGAATTTCAGTTTCATCAGGTTGCTTTCAGCGCACCCATCCGGGTACGAGCGGTTGGCCGTCCGGCCGGTTTGCCCAGCGCATCCGCGCTATGGCTGCCTTCCCGGTAGACCGGGATGTTGAGATTGTGAGCGCTCACTCCATAGAGCGCAAGCGTCACGCGCCAGGCTTCTTTCGCGATGCGCGCGGCGCGACATTGGCGCTGCTCATGAGCTTTCGCACTTCATCTTCCTCGGCCTTCGTTGGCGTGCGGCCGGTCAAGGCCTTGAACATCGCCAGCACGTCAGTGGCTGACGCATCTCCCTTGACCAGGTGCTTTTCTGTCTTCATGGTGTCCTTCATGGTCCTGCGGCGCCGCCAGACTTGGCGCCAGGGTTGGTGATGTACTCCTTGCCTTCCTTCAGATCAAAAAACCCTTTTTGATCGTGCTTGATGCACAGCGCTGCGGCCTCGGCATGAGTCTTGACGATGCGCGACACGTCCAGGTACATGCGGCCTTCGTTCTTCCACGCGCCGGCATAGTTGCCAGGCTGGCGCAGCACTTCGCGATTCTTGATGAAGTAGCGCGCAAGGTCCGCGGGCGTGAAGTAGTCGGCGTCGATCCCCTCAGACAGCTCTGGGAAGATCGAAACGATGGCGCCTTCCTTGGGAATTTCGTGCGTGACGGCCTTGTAGCTGAAGCCGCCGGCCTGGGCCATGTCGTAGAGCATCTTGCTGCGATGCTCGACGCCGGATGCGCGCGAGAACTCGCCGCCTTTGCTGCTGCCGGCAGGGTGGCGCGGGTGCTTGCTTTCGTCCCAGGTCATGGCTTTTCCTTCTTCGGCTTCCGGGTCATCTTGTCGCCGGAGCGCTTAAACCCGTGCCGCTCGTACCACGAACGCAGCTCTTGGTCGCTCAGAGCGTGGCCTTTGTTCTTGCCGGCGCGAAACGCCTGTGGCTCAAGGTCTATTCCAACCCCTGCTTTGTCGGCCATCCTGGTGATTGTCTTTAGAGCAGCCGACCCGGCGCCCTCACCCTTCGCCCCGCTGGACCAGATTTCGCTCAGGTTCACGGTCGCCTTCTTGTCCCTATAGCCGGGCTCGACCAGAACAAACGCCGGGCCAATCGCGCTGCGCATCAATCCGCTCGGCGTCTTCTTATCGGGGAACCGCTTCTCCAGCTCGCTCAGAAAGCGTTGGGTCCGCGTGAACTCTCCGCCGCTGGGAGAGCCAGCCGGGCGCCTTGGGTGCTTTGACTCGTCCCAGGTCATGGGCTTCTCCCGTAGGGGAAACGAACGTAGTGCGCCGGGTTCTTCGCCAGCACGGGCGGCTTGTACTCGACGGCGTCGTTGCGGCGGCCGACGTGCAGCGCTGGCGTGAAGTGCCTGCCCAGCAGCACGGCCACGCCCTGGTTCACGCCGAAGGCTGGAGCGTAGTAGCCGTCGTAGCCGGCCTCGATCACCGCCAGCTCGCGGGCATTCATGTCGCCAATGCCGCGCCACAGGGCGCCGCCATCCTTGCGGTAGTCGTAGACGTTGCGCAGCTTCAGCCGATGGGCGTGCGCGCCGACACCAGACTCGGGCCTGATGCCCTTGCCCTCGTTGACGTAGAAGTAGAGCCGCTGGCGCAGGCGCGGGTCGACGCCAGGCAGATTCAGCCGGTCCCTTTCGGCGCCCGGATAGCCCGTGCCGTAGAACTCGCTGGAGAGCGCGGCGCGCGGCTCACCGGAGTAGTGGAAGGCGTCAAGCTCGTCTGCTGCTGCTTCGCGTGGCTCTCCGTAGGCGGGCACATCTCCATCATGTGCCTGTCCATCCTGTCCCTGAGCTTTCGTTCCTGGTGCTTGTCCATGATTGGTCCATTGCCCGCCGTCTTCATTGCCAGCCGGCGCGCGAGGTTGAGTTTTCCAGTGGTCTGACATCACAGGCCCAGGCGTTTGAACGTAGCTTCGTCGCTGTCGCGCAGCTCGTCAAGCGTCAGCCACCGGCCGCGGTTGTCGTAGAAGCGGGTCAGGTCGAGTTTGCCCTCGCGCATGAGGCGCGCACGGGTCGCGCCCAGGACGCTGCGCTGCACGGACGCGGGCTGGGCCTTGATCCAGTCGGCGTAGGTGGTCTTCTTGGGCACCGGGCCGCCAGCAGCCGCGCGCTGGCCTCGGTCGTCGTCGAAGGCTGTCACAGGCACCAGGGTGCTGCGGCAGTTCCAATGGGCCGGCGGGCCGCCCAGGAAGGCCACGTCGTGCCCGATGCCCTTGCCGGCCAGGGAGAACTTCAGGCCGTCGCGCAGCATGCAGATTTCGCTCGTGCGCGAGTCCAGGGTCGACACCCAGCGCAAGGCCTTCACCACGCCACGGTTCTGCCGATAGGTCTCCTGCGCGGCGTAGTTGGCGAAGTGCTGCACCGACGTGCGAACGACTGCCTCGGCATGGCGCCGGTCGATCTGCAGGATGCCGTCCTGGTACTTCCCTGCGCGCGTGCCGCGGACGGCGCGGACGATCTCGGCCGTGGTCTTGCCCTCAGCGAACCCGATGGCGACCGTGTCGCGCAGGCGCTGGGCCGTGGCCTGGCCGAGCGTCTGCGCCCACTCGCGCAGCAGCCGGCCCTGGAAGGGCTCATCCCTCAAGGCGGCCTTGATCCTCTCGGGCGAAGCCTCCATGACTTCGGCCTTGGCAATGGCGGCGAGCAGGCGGCGCCGGTAGTCAGCCTCGTAGCTGATGAACGCGCGCAGGTTGGCCTCCAGCTCGCGCAGCATGTCGGCGTAGGCCTCGGCGTTGATCTCCCTGACCTTCTTCAGCAGAGCGTCGAGCTTCGCCATGTTGGGCGCACCTGCCGGCAGGGCTTCAGCGACCTCGATCAGCGCAGCGTGGAGCGCCTTGTCGTGCGCAGCGAGCGCGGCCAAAGCGCGGGCGGCCAACCAGTTGGCAAAGGCCGCCAGGTCGACGGCGTGTGAGATGGCGGCGAGATCAGGCACTGGCCGTTACTGAATCGGCGGCTTTGGCCCGGCCGGCACTGCATTCGGGTCAGGCGGCGCGGCCGGCTCTTTGTAGGGCAAACCAGTCAATTCGTCGATCCTTCCCTGCGGCGGACCCTCGTCCTCGATGCGCTCCTTCTCTTCATCCCAGGACGCCTCGCTGTTGATGGTGCCGCGCCGCTTCAGCTCACCGAAGGCGGACTCCTTCGACAGGATGCCGGCCGTGACAGCAGCGAGCACGTCGCCGGTCGCATTCGCGCCGCCCGTGGGCGCCAGGAACTCGTTGTAGATCGTGACCGTCCCTGCCTTCGGCAGCCTCGCCCACTGCGCCATGTAGTCCAGCGCCAGGTCGACGTTGTCCTCCATGTCCTGCACGATGCGCTGCAGGTCGCTCAGGTTGCTGGCGTTGTCGGAGCTGATCTCGGTCGCCGTGCGCGCGGTGGGGCGCTGCACCAGCAGCTCGGCGCCGGCTTGACGCATCTCGTCCTTCAGGTCGTCAAGGCTCACCTTGCCAGCGCCAATGGCCGCGCCTGAGTGCTCGGCAAAGGCCAGGTCAGCACCTGGTGGCAGCTTGACGGCGGCCTGCGTGCCGACGGTCAGCGTGAACATGTCATCGACGCCGATGGCCTTCAGGATCGGCACGCGCGCCACGTGCAGGATGTTGTCCTGGTCGCTCTGGCTCTGCCAGTGCTTCACGTTCATGTGCGCCAGCTCGATCATTGGCGGCTTGGACATCAGCAGCCCTTCGCGCCGGCCGTAGACGGTGACGAACGGGATCACATTCAGCGTGGTCTGGCCCTGCGCGTGGATGGCCCATGACTCCTTCCCGCCGGCCGCCGCGTCGGTGGTCTTGCGCCAGGTCGCCCACCGTCCAACCTCCAGCACGCGAACCTGCTCGATCTCCTTGTCGCCGTAGGCGCCGTCTTCGACGCGAACCTTCTCCTTGAAGCGCACCTGGGTCAGCCGGCCGTCCTCGTCCGCGCGCCAGCCAAGAAGCTGCGTGGCCTTGACCATGACGAAGTACGGGCGGAGACCCAGGTCTTCCTCCTGCTTCTTCGTCCGCGCGCCAGGGTTGACGGGGAAGTCCACGAAGGTGTGGCTCATCCCATAGGCAATCGACAGCTCCAGCCACTCAGCGCAGTATTGCGCGAGGTTCCGGCCCTGCTTGTCGATGTTCTCGGTCCACTTCTCCTGCTCGTCGGTCATGTCCTCGGACATGGTGATCGGGCGCGAGAAGGGCTTGGCCGCAAGGTCTACACACGTCTTCGAGTAGGCGGGGAACAGGGTTGCGGCATTGAGGCGCGCTGTGTAGACGGAATCGCTTTCCTGCGGGAACTTTGGCATCCGGCGAGCGCCAGCCTTGCGCATGGCCGATGTGCCGCCACGCAAGTCGTCGACAAGCGACCACGCCTCTTCCATGGCGGAGACGGCCGCGCTCTTCATGTTGACTTGGTCGTTGTCCATTGCGGCTCCTGTGGTCGATGTGGAATTGTGGACTCTGCGCGCTACATCACCAAGGTCTGTACTGACGTGACGCGCGCTGGCATGAGCACACGGTAGCGAACTTCGTCGCCCACGTGATCCTCTGCCGCAGTGTCAACGTCGTCCGGGTCTTTCTTGTCGCGCGGCAGGCTGGGCACGGTGCGGATGAAGTGCCTGCACGTGTCGAAGACGAACAGGCCTGGCTTCTCCATCGGGTGCTCAAGGCCGGCCGCCAGGTACTCCCGCACGCGCTCCCAGCCGTTGCGCCTGGAGCCTGGCGACTTGTCGGCGCGCTCCCAGCGGATGCCACCACGCGCGAAGTCGTCAGCGATGCAGACACCGTTCTGCGTGTCGAAGATGGCAGAGTCCGCCGGCCCGGCCTGGACGCGCCCGGCGAGGCCCATCTCGACCTCCTTGGCCTTGATGCCGCGGGCGATCTCGCTCGCCAGCATGCGGCAGCCCTCGTTGGCCTTGCCGCTCCAGCCGTACCACTCAGCGATGCGGAAGAGCGTGCCGCGCGGGAAGGCGCGCTTGAGGGGCTGGCCCTCGTCGTCCACCCCGATGACGACCTCGGTGCCGTCAGAGACCGCCCACCAGCCCACGGAGAATGGCGCGCTGGAGCCCCAGTCGAACGACCTGTCGATGCGCCACTGCGGCGGGATGGCGAAGGGCTTGAGCACGTGGACCTCTTCGCGCCAGGTGCCGTCGAACATGCCTCCCGAGACGATGTTCCAGTCGGCGCCCAGCCAGGCCTTGCGCTTGTTCTCGTCCGCGATGGACTGCAGCTTGATGACGTAGTCGGGGTCCGACACCATCAAGGTCTTGTTCTCGAAGTAGAACCCCGTGATCCGCACGCGAGGCATGCCGCCATCGCGAATCACGACGCCGCGCGGAGCTGGGTCGATGAAGTATTGCTTCACCCATGCGTGGCCCACGCCATACGGATTCGCTGTCGAGCGGTACTTGCGCGGCATGCCTGGGTAGCTGGCGCGCGAGCAGGCCTTCATGCTGTCATAGCACTGGATGTCGGGCCAGTTCGTCAGCTCTTCCCATCCGATCCACGGGTATTCGTGGCCGTGGTAATTCCAGTAGTCGTCTGCCACGCGCATGTGGCGGAAGTAAAGCTGCTCCCCTGTGGGCCAGTTCCAGACGAAGTCACCGGCGTTGAACTTGATGCCAGGGAACGCGCGGAAGAAGACGCGCTTGGACTTTGCGACTACGTCGGCAAGCTGCGGGTAGGTCTCGCGGAACAGGACGCCGCGCCAGTGTGGGCCGAATCCGCTCCCACAGTGCTGCGCAAAGTCCATGAGCAGCGCATCGGTCTTACCTGGTCCGCGAGTGCCTTCATACAAGGCCTCGTAGATCGGACACGACATGAACTGCTGCTGGGAGCCGGGGTGCGGCTGCCAGATGATCTCTGGACCGGCCATCAGGACGAGCTGCCGCTGACAATTTCAGCCGCGCGCTGCACAAGCTGCGACTGCTGATCTGCGGCCATCTTCTCCCACGTCTCGGCGTCAGCGATCATGCCTGGCACTGCAATGACACCAGTAACTCCAGCTTGCAGCGGTGCGCCGTCTTTGCCGGTGATTTCCTGGTGTACCGTCTCCCTAAATCCGTAGCCTGTCTTCAGCAAGAAGCAGATTGCTCCAGTATCCCCGGCCATGGCCTTCTTATAGGCCGCACCAACCAGTTGCATTCCAACTTCGTGGTGCCCGGTAATCAGCTCATCGCGAAAGACCTTCCGCAGGGTATTGACCGCAATGGGCCGGCCATTCGGCCAGGTCACCATGAGGGTCATCGCCTCCTGCGGCATGTTGCAGCGGGCCATGTTCTTGACCAGCTCGCGCTGCTTGTCGGTCGGCTCGAACGCTGGACGGCCGCCAAGATCAACGCCGCTCTCCTCCGCGGCCCTGACAGCCTCTTCCGCCTCCAGGTCTTCCTGCGCCTCCAGGAGCCCTTCAATAGCTGCTGAGTCGCCCCAGCGCGGCTTGTTCTTGGTGTGCCCAGCCATCTGCTTCTCCAATCCGGTTCAGATGCCCGGATTGTGAATCAGCCGATTGGACAGCGCTACCCTAGGCTTAGCTCGGCATGGAGCGCGCGCATGGCCTCGGCGGTGTGCATGTGCTGGTCGATGTGCAGGCTGTAGATTTCCCGACCGGCGCGGGCTCGGTGCTCGACCTCAGCCCTCTTGATGGCGCCCAGCATCCTTGCGCGCACTGAGGCCAAGGTCTGCACTTGCGCGACAACGGCGTTTTCGTCGTAATGCACGTCATACGGGCCGACCTCCATCTCGTTCGGCTCGCTGCACAGGTAGCTGATCTTCGACAGTGCGGCCGACAGCGCCTCGCCAGCGCAGATCACGCAATACCCGCGCGCCCCGCCGCTGGGCTGGTGCTTGTCGCATAGGGCGGTTGCAGCTTGCCAGTGCTCGCGCTCCGCAGCCACGGCCTGATCGGCGTAGTTGAGCGTGGCAGCGTCGCTGTGTGCGTGGCTGTATTCGTCATAGCCGTACTGGTCTTTGCCGTCTACCCACGAAACATCGGGCTCAGGCAGCGGTGGCAGCGTCATGTCGGCTCTCCTGTGTTTGTGCGCTCGCTGGTGCGGCAGTGGGCGGCTAGCTCGGCAGGGGTGAGCATGGGGTGCCGTGTTACGCCGCGGGATGCGCGGTCGAATTCACGTTAGGCCCGTACAAATCCACGGGGCTGACATCTGCGCGCAGCGGCTTCGCTCGCTGGAACAGCAGTTGAATCTCGCTCTCGTGAAGCACGCGGTCTGCCTCCATGCTCACGGCCTGGAACCCGAAGCGCTGCAGCGTGGCGTATTCGCTGGCCGTGAACCAGCGCCGCAGTTGCTCAAGCGTGCGGCAGGCGCAGCCGAAGTGCTTGCCGAACGGCCAGCCGGTGCGCGGTATCGCGTCATGCCCGAACTGCTGCATCCACGGCACAAGGTTGTCATGGTCTGGCCGTTCTTCCACCCACCAGTGGCTGAAGCCTGGGCGGAACGGGCCACGCCCTTCGGCATCCTGCACGCGGTACACGCGCACCGCCGGTACGGGCCTAACCCTGCGGTCAAGCAGAGCGCCAACGGCGGCGACGCCGTCACACTTCGGGTCATTCTGTAGCGCCGTTGTCACCTGCTTACCTCCACGTTAGGCCCCAATCCCATGCCGCTGCTCCAGCACGCGGGCAAAGTGCAGCAGGTCGCCGAGGTTCACTTCCTGCAGCCCGCCTTCGTAGCCGAAAGCCTCGGCCGCTGCCGCCTCAATCGCTTCAGGCGCAAGCGGCTCGCGCAGCTTCAGGGCGTCTCTTGCTGCAGTCCACCATGAGTGAGCCTCGCGCCTCAACGCAGCGTTGTCAGCGCGCAGGCGCTCCAGTTCCTCCGCCGTCAGCGGAAACCACTTCTCAAGGCTGCTGTTCTCGCGCCACTGGCGGCCTATCTCGGCATCGTCCGGGCCGCCTTCGCCGTAGGCGTGTATGTTTGGGTCGTCCATGTGTCAAGCATTCCTTGTCAGTTCGCCATGTCGGCCGCAACCAGCACAATCGCACGCCTTGTGGCTGCGGTCGGGTCTGTGCCCCACGGCACGTCGTGCGCCAGCGCCTCGCCATCAAAGGCAACGCCGGTCACGGTCACGCAGCCCTCGGTGAGCATCTGCCCAATGTCCATCTCCAGCGTCACGGCAAGGTCCAGCGCTTGGCCGCTGTCAGTCAGCGGGTTCCACCATGTCGCATGCGTGAGCCACAGTGCTGGCTCGTTCGGCATCTCGGTCTCACGCAGGCTTTGGCCGCGGGCGTTCAGCCCGTAGCCCGCAGCGCGTGCGGCCTTCAGCAGTAGCGTCTTGTCGTCCATCATCTCGCTCCGGTTAGTTGTGGCCTAACACTTCGTTCCAGCCGACTGCCTACGGCCGCGCGTTACCTCGGGCGTTAGGCCTCAATCCCGCCGGCCCACGCTGCGGCCGAAAAACCAACGACCGTCGTTCTTGCCGTACTCGCGGTCGGGTGGCGTGGCGTCGGTGCTGCGGTACAGGTACGGTCGCTGTCCCTTGTGCCACATGAACACGTACCAGAAGCGGCCGAGCTTCACGTCCAGCCACAGCCACAGCGCTTCGTTGTTGCGGCTCATGTAGTTCACCGCAAAGGCATCACCGAATCTCATCGCATCTCCTCGTAGTCAAGCGCAACATGCGCGCCGCACACTTTGCAGTCGTAGTGCTCGTAACTCATGCTGGTGCAGCCTTCGCGCTCCTTCATGTTTGGGCACTCCGTCTTGAACTTGTGGCCGTTGTGGCACTCGCCGTGAGGCCTAACCTGGCGCTCAAGCGGAGCACCAACGGCCTGGGTAGGTTCGCTCATTTCTCATCCTTTCGTGCGGGCCGCTGGTGCCCGCTTAGCTCTACGTTGGGCGTCTTGCGGCGCGCCAGCTCAGCAGCGCACATCGTGATGGCACGGCGCGTGGCCGCCAGTGCGTCGGTGCCGTAGGGCTCAACCACTTCCACACCATCGCCTTCCTGCGCATCGTGGTCCCATACCGGCTTACGCACGATCACAGAATGCTTCGGTTCGTCGTACATCGGGTACGCGGTCACCTGCAGCCCGATGCGCACCGCCAGCACAAAGGCATCCTCGTTGTTGGTCAGCGGGTTCCACGGCCGCTCGCCAAAGCCGTTCGGCATCCTCCACGGGTATGCGTGGCCGTTGGCCTGTGCAGCGCGCATCAGCAGTTCGTCATTCATGCTCACTCCTTCTCGCTTCGGGTGGGGCCGCCCAACAGGCCGGTCAACTCGGACTTGCCTTCGGCAAGCCGGTTACCGGCAACGTTAGGCCCCAAGGCCACAGCGCGGGCGGCTGTTCGTCGGGTCGGCGCTGCGCTTGAGTGCCGCGTTCCATGCGCCGGCCACAGCCTCGGCCAGCGCCAGATTGGCGGCAGTGCAGCCATCGCACTCTTGCCCCAACCGCTGCACTTGCATCTTGCCGTCCGCTGCGTAGAACACGATGTCACCTTTGTGGTCTATCAGAACCACGCTGCCGCTTTTGTCTAAGGCGGCGGTCAGCTCGTAGCGTTCCACGTCCTGCGCGTTGGGGCCTAACACTGCGCTCGAACTGAGAGCCAACGGCTGATCAGTCTTGCGCGCTTCGGGTTGCTTGGTCATGGCCGTTGTCTCCAGTTCAGCTAGGCGTTAGACCCTTACCACGGGGCCGCAAAAGACGGGCGCTTGTTCGCTCGCCTCTCGGCATCAATCCACTGCGCTTTGGTCGGCAGGCTGTCGGCCGTTGCGCGGGTGGCGCACGTAGGGCACAGGGCCACGTTTAGCGGGCCGGTCCCATACCAGTAGCTGGTGGGCGTTCGGCACACGCAGCAGTTCTCTTTGGGCCAGCAGTTCATTTCGCTGGGTTCTTTGTGCACGTCCACGCTCATGGCGTCCTCCAACGTCGGGCCTAACATGGCAGTCAACCGGACAAGCCCCGGCAGGCTATCTCGCTCCGGCAGCACCGCACGGGGGCTTGCCGGTTACTTCTACGTTAGGCCACAGCAGCTTGCGCATAGAAACTCTCGCGCAGCTTCTTGGCCTTTGCTAGCCGCGCCTCGGCGCATCGCGTGCAGTAGCTGCCGTAACTCTCATTGCGCGGCCCCATCAGTTTCCCGTGCGCGGGCTTGCCGCATTGGCATGTGCCCAGCGCATCAAACCATCGCGCCGGGTCTGGCTCGTCGTATCGCCTGTCACTCATAGTCGTCGTCCTCTGGTAGTTCGTCCATCAGATAGAACACATGGCCGCAGGCGGCGCATTTGTCCCGGTCCTCGCTGTCTGGTGGCAAGGTCATGTCGGCTCTCCTGTGATTGCGCGCTCGATGGCGCGGGTCTTGCGTTTCATTGCCATAGGCGGTATCCTATGGGTGTCCCGCAAAAGACGTGGTGAGGGGCGTCTACCCCGTACCAGAACGAAGCCGCTAGCTAAAACTGGTGGCTTTGTTCGTTTTTGGACGCGCGTTGTTCGTGTGTCCCGTGGTGTCTGCAGCCGCTGCACTAGGTCACTCATGTCGGCTCTCCTGTGATTGCGCGCTCGATGGCGCGGGCGAATTTCCAGGCTGACGGAACATCTGACGTTGCCCACTCAGCATTGATCAGCTTCGCTACCACCTCATCGCTGATCTGCTTGCGCTGCTGCGGTGGGTTGGCGTAGAGCGGAACCTTGTCTGACCCAATACCAAAGGCTTCGGCAAACTTTGCGTCTACAGCGTTCACATATCTTTGGTGCTGATTTGCCATTGCGGCAAGTTGTGATTTAGTCGTGTAGACCACCGGCTCACCCTGCGGCTCGGCCAGCAGTTCGCGCAGAAAAGAGATGACCGCGCGTCTCCACAATTCATCGCTGGTGCGCGGGCCATCAACCAGCCGCTCGGCGGTGGCGCGTTGTTGCGGGTTCATGGCGCCCTCCGCAGAATCGCAACCATCGGAACCATGACGTGAACGAAGGCGAGCAGCATCGCGCGCACCACGTTCATGTCCTCCACCACGACAAGTCCGTCTCCAGTGAAGGCGTACCAGACCATATGCGCCACCAGCAGAGCAGCGCAGCAGTCCAGCACGGCAAAGGAGATGGTGCGGCCGTTCATGTCGGCTCTCCTGTGATGCCGTGGGAGCGCTCGACGAATTGCCCGTACTGGATGACGCGCTCCTGCATGGAGCCAGTCGTCGCGTTCCACCACGTCAGCAACTGCTGATGCGTCAGCGGCTTGCGCTGCTGCGGTGGGTGGGCGTGGAGCGGTTCTCCTGTGATGCCGTGGCCGCATACAGCGCACAGCGGGTCATCGCATGCGTGCATCTTGTTGGCCGGCTTGATGTGCTCCGCGCTGTTGGCGAACATGCTGCGCGCCCAGATCAGCCCGTTGCGAATGCAGTCGTTCAGCGCTTCTTCGTAGCCGCGTTTGTATTCAAAGCCGGGCTCGCCCCGTGGCTCGGCCAGCAGTTCGCGCAGGAGGTGGAAAGCGTCATCGCACCAGTCCGGCAGGTCATTCATGAACAGAGTCGGATGCTCTGCAATCAACCGCTCGGCGGCTTCACGTTGGGATTGATTCATGTGCTAGCCCTCCTGTCTGTCATCTGCCCGCGGAAGACGCCAGCCTCGCGCTGCATCTGCCCGTACTCGCGGCAGACCTCGATGAGGTTCTGGCCGATCAGGTCGCAGAAGCCCAGGCTGTCCAGGCTCTCGTACAGCCCGGCACAACGGTCGCAGAGATACCACGTCGGCATCGGCACTTCGCCGCCTTCACCGTAGATGCGTTCTTCGATGGTGTCGTAGCCTGGGTGGCGATAGCGCGGGATGGCTGCGCAGTCCTCGCCCACGGCAATGCGGACCTTGCAGGAGCAGCAGCGCCTGGAGCGCTTCGTGGCGAGAGGCGCGACTTCAGCAGCACCTTCGTACCACCATTCTGGGTCGTCGTAGTCGCAATCACATGCGAGCATGTCTTGGTCCTTTCAGTCTGGTAAAGCGGCTTGGTCGGCCGCAGTCGCATTCTACGCCCGCTGGGCCGTGAAGCCCAGCGGGGAAAGCCCGGTCAGGCTTCGGTCGGGATGGTCACACCATACGAGCGGAAGGCTGCACGGTAGGCGCGGCCTGCAGTGCCGCTGGCGCCGCGGGCCATGCCGGTCTGGTAGTCAGCTCTGATCTGCTGCGGCGACTGGCGCAGATTGACGGCGCGCTGGACGGCGGCAGCAGCCTGGCCGCCGAACTGGCCGATGGTGGCGCGGCCACGCTGGAAGGTGGCGGTTGCGGAACGGGCGCCCTGGTTGAGAAGCTGACGCTGACGACGGGTGAGTGCGGTTGCCATGATGGCTCCTATTCGGTTGATGGCGGGCTTCCTAGACCGGGAAGCTCATCGAGCCCGCGAGACATTTCAACAAGGCGCCGGTCGAGCTTGTCCGAATTGTTGTACCGAACCTTGACGGGGTCAACAGGCCTGCCGATGGCGCGTGCAAAGTCTGGTCCTTCGATGTACTTGTCTCCAAGGAGCGCCGCATCAACCCCGGCTCTCGTCAGAAACTGGTCCTTCTGCGCCCGCGTCTGGAAGACTAGGCAAATCCAGAACTCTGAATCGACAGCCTCTTCCATGCGCTTCTGCTCGGCCTGAGCGCGAGCCTTGAAAGCTGCTTCGACCTCATTGAGCACGCGCTTGCCAGTTGCTTCTGGCGAGTCCTCGCCGGCCGCTTCTTCGGACACCATGTCCCAGAACTCTGCACCCTTGTCTCCGGCAAACGGGTCTCCGCTGGAATCGAAAGGCGACGGGCCGGCGCTGTCAAACGGGCTTGCCGCTGCAGAGCCAAAGAGATCGGACACGCCAAACGGGTCGTCAGGCTTCTTGTCTGTGCTCATAGCGGAACAGCTCCACGTCGATCATCGGCCACCAGAAACGCAGCTTCTCATAGTCCGCTGGGAAGTGCTTCTTCAGCGGCGCGATGAATCTCAGGTCCAGGCCATCAAAGGTCTTGCCGAATAGCCTGTAGTCAACCGGCAGCTTGACGCCGGCCTTGTTGATCTCGGTCAGCAGCTTGTCCTTGTTCCAATCGAAGACCGGGTAGAACTTGCCATTCGATTGGTTGACAGCCACGCCCATGCCGCGCTTCTTGAACATCGAGTACCGATTCTGCGAGTCTGTGGCCCGCACGCCAACCGCGGTAAGCGTGGTTTCAGGCCAGCCCAGCCAGTCGGCAATCGACGCGGAGAGGTCTTGTGCCGTGAAGGACTCGAAGTCCATTTCCTTGATCAGGTCCAGACGCTCCGGCGGTTGCAGCACTGCGCGCTGCATAGCACGAGCGATGAACGGATGTGGCACCCTGATGATCCGGCGCCCGCCAAATAGTGTGCGCTCGTAGTAGTCCAGTGACTCTTCGATAAAGCTCAGGTTGCCAGGCACTTGCATCATGTAATAACCGACGATGTCTTCAAACCCGGCATCGCGGATCGCAAGGTAAGCGCCGATGCTGTCTTTGCCGCACGAGAAGCTGAGCAAGACCTTGGGCGACAGGCGCAGCGCCTCCTTGATCACGTCCTGGCTGTTGAAGCCGAACTTGACCCGGCTGTCGTCGGTGGCGTCCATGCCGCATTTTCGCACGGCCGCCACGTCATGTCCTGCCGGCCGGGACTCCTGATCTGGAGCGCGAGCTTCGGCGTCTTCGCGCTCCAGCACCAGCCGTAGGGCCGCCGGTACTGCGCATACCGCACGCCCCCGTGGACGAAGCTCTTGATCTCGTAGACGCCCGGCCCTGGGGGCTTCGTGCCTGGCGGATTCCAGGGTCTATCCATGCTGCACTGCACCATTTCCAGGGTCATTTCTCACTCACTTTGGGTGTTATCTGGCCTTCCCAGCTCATCCAAAAGCCAAAAAGATCAATAAAATCAAGGGTTTACAGTTTGTGTTCATTGTGTGTTAGCATGGGAACTGTTGATAGATAGTGAATAGTAAGTTGAATGGGACTGCGCAACGGCACCACGGTGCCGCAGCACCTGGGGTAAGACACCCAGCGGTCCCTGGCCGGAAACGCCGCGAGGCGCCCGAGCCGCCGCAGAAGTAGCGCGCGGCCTGCTGGTGTAGCAGGAAGTGCAGGAGGTAAGCGGCGGCAAGTCAGGGGTCGGACCCACCGAGCACATCGGCACATGCACGATGGCGAGCGCGTGATCCCGCGCCGCACCCCAGAGCCTCACGGAAGGCGGGCGGGTGGCGGCAACGATCTGACCACGAAGCGCCATCCTCTGCATCTGAGCTTTCCGCGCCGGCAGGCGCTGTGACCAGCCTCACCAGGCTGCCCACGTCACAAGGGAGCCGTGCCACAGCCTGACTTGAATCAGGCGCCCGCGAGGGCTGTGTGTCCTGCGCTGTGGCGGCGCAGGTATCGGCGAGCCACCAACCCGAGTCCAGCAGTGCAAACACGACTGCTGGCCTTTCACTGCACATCGTACCGTGTGCAGTGATCAGCCAACGAAAGGACTCTCCATGATCACCATCGAACAAGCCCAGACCCACCGCGGCGAGTTTCACCACCGCACCATCCGCAACGCCGACGGCACGCCAGCGCGCTGCCGGCCGAGCGGCAAGTGCCAGACCTGGAAGACCAGGCCCGGCGAGTTCAAGCTGCCCGTCAAGCACGGGCTGTACCAGAGCTTCTACATCACGCATCACAGCGCTGGCGACTGGTGCGTGACTGCCGACGAAGCGAAGGAGACGAAATGACCTACCGCAACCTCGGCCCCTGCATGTGCGGGGCAACCGACTGCCCGAGCTGTGGCCCTGCCCAGGGCTACACCGTCATCAAGGTGTGGCGCAAGGGACGCGCCGCCTACATCAACCCGGAGGAAGGTGAGGAGTACGACCCCGACTCCGACTTCACCGAGCCCGACCCGCCGGAGTGGGGCGACATGCCGCCCGACTACGACCCCTACGGCAACCACTGAAAGGACTGCCATGCTTGTCTACTACCGCGCCATTGCTGAGCTGCGCCTAGCCGGCTCTCTCGGCCTGTACCTGATCCGGCGCTTCCCGTTCAAGGCCGAGTACACCGACGACCCGATGTCGCTTCAGGTGCCCGCTATCGAGGCCATCAACGCCGCCGGCTTGCAGGCCTGCTTCATCCACGAGATCAGGCTGGACGACGAGCTGCAAGACGACGAGGCGGAGCTGCTGATCGGCGGCATCCGCTCGAACCTGATCGGCGCCGCGACCGGCGGCGCTGGCCGGCGTCAGACCTGAACCCCAACCACGAAAGGACCATCATGTTTCACATCCCCGCACACAAGCAGCCCCCCGTCCAGCCCGCCCCGGTGCGGACCCTGGCTGACTACATCCGCGACGATGCGCGCGAGGCCGAGCGCCTGGCCGCACAGCGCTGGCTGGCCGCTCGCCGCGCCGGCCGTCTCAACCACCAAGGAGCCCGAGCATGAAGAAAACCGTTGCAGCGTCCGAGCTGTCCAGCCTTCGCATGGCGGCCGGCAACGAGCGCAAGTACAGCCGCGTGATCGACCACGGCAAGGTCAAGTGCTGGGTCGGCATCGGCTGGGTCAGTGAAGGCGACCCAACGCCGGAGCAGGAGCTTCTGCTTCCGCACGTCATCCACTTCACCAACACGGAGCCATCATGAGTTACACCTACCGCGGCTACACCATCCGCACCGACATGTTGAGCGCACTTGAGGCCTACGTGCAGCTTGGCGTGCCGCTGGGCGACTTCCTCCAAAGCGTCGTGTCCAACGACCTGGTCCATGCGGCCGGGCACGCCGATGACAACAACTTCGCCAACCTTCAGGCCTACGCCGGCTGGCTCTACAACGAGTGCCCCATGGACGCCTGCGGCAGCCGGGAGAAGTACCTGGCCTGGGTCGAGAAGAAGGCGACCGAGCGCACAGCCTACTTCGATCTGCTGGCGACCCACCCGTGGGGCTGGCAAGAGTCTGACGACGAGCGCGCGTGGCTCGCCGGCAAGGAGAAGGACGAGCTGCTGTGCAAGCTGCGCAGCAGTATCGACCCGGACCATTCCATGTGGAATCGAGTGGCGCCTGACGGCCACAAGGTTCCCCCGTTCACCCGTTGATCCACCACCACTGAAAGGACATCATCATGACGAAGCGACAAGACATCACCACGGCCGCCATCACCGGCCTGTCGGACACCATCAAGCGCGTCAAGGAGCAGCAAGCCCTGCTGCGCGCCAAGCGGCCCGCCATCGCGGCGATGGTCAAGCGCATGAAGCGCAAGTCGTTCAAGAGCCTGGGCCTTCAGCCCTTTGTCAGCCACAACCGCGAGTACAGCGACGAGCGCAAGGTCACGGAAGACCTGATCAGCATCGGCGTCGTCATCAACAGCCTGCCAGGCTTCAAGGACAAGCGGCTGGTGGAGCTGCTGGGCGAGTTCATGGACGCCGACAAGGAGCAGTCGCGAGACTGGCCCGCCGGGCTGAACCGTGACTTCATCTTCTGGTTCCGGCAGCACGAAGAGCGGACGTGGATCAAGGTCTGCTTCTACGTCTACGTGCGCAGCGACTCCCCGACGTGCCGCAAGGTGCTGACGCGGGTCGAGACCGAGACGGTCGAGAAGCCGATCTACGAGATCGTTTGCGACTGACAACAACCCGAGCCCGCATGACGCGGGCTCAATCGAAAGGAGTGATCATGGGACGTTCTGTTTCTGTTCCCCGCGGCGCTGCGAGCGTCGTGTACGAGGCCTGCGAGTTTGAAGACTCGTGGGAGTTTGAAGAGGCCATCGAGGACTTGCGCGGCTGCCTCATGCGGGCCTTCCCCAGCGTCACCGAGGACGACCGCTGGCTGGACCGCGAGGACCACGTCGTCGCCAGCAACCGCTTCGCACAGTTCGGGGTGTCCGAATACTGCGGGCTGGTGTCGATCTGGATGGTGCCGGTGGACAACGACTACGCCGACACGCACGGCATCCGCGACCGCTGGATCGAGTCGGTCGATGCCAAGTTTCGCAAGGTGGCGTCCGGCTGCTTCGGGGTCGGCCTGAACAAGCTGGGCGTCTTCAGCAACGGCGAGGCGATCTTCTCGCCGGCTGACGGCCAGCAGCGCGGCGACATGGGGCTGGGCTTCAGCAGCAAAGAGGGGTGGCTGTGATCCCCTGGCTCGAATCGTCGCTGGCCGACGAGACGCAGGAGATGGAAGCCGTGCTGTCCGACGGCTCCAGCGTTGACATCGTGCAGGCGCCAAACGGGAGCTGGTACGCATTCCACGACTCCGCGCTGGTGGCGCACGCGAAGGTCCGGGCTTCGGCGCTGGCCTTCCTTGAGGCCCACCTGAAAAGGCTGGGAGTCGAATAGTCTCTGTGTGTTAAACTCACACAGGCCCAAGTGCTGCGGGCTGAGTGCAGCACCACCTACCCAACCTGTCTTGAAAGGACATGATCATGATGGACCCGAGAGAAATGAACCGCTTGGCCGATGAGGCCGCCGCGCGGGCGAAGCGCGAGAACGTCAAGCCCAAGGTGTTCGGCACCCGGCTTGCCGAGCCCCAGCATCGTGAGCTGCTGGCTGAGGCCGTCCGTGGCATCCCGTTCATGGGGCGCTACGCCCCGGCCAACTGGGAGATCGTGCCGCGTGACGAGCTGGCCGTGCCCGCTTCGATGGGCGGCCGACTGAAGTGGCTGTCGTGCGACGACGACTACGTCTTCGTGGATATGTCGGGCTTCGGCTCGAAGAGCGAGCCGGCCTTGACCGCCGAAGAGTTCACGGAGCTGGTGGCCGCCAACCCGCTGCTGGGCTGGGCCATTGCCGAGGTCGGGCAGTTCCAGGCTGTCGTCGGCGCCTACCGGCACGTGGACGGGCCGGCGCCGGGGAGTTCACCATCCAATGATCCTCAACCTTGGTGAACTGACGGCACGGATGCTGCTGATCGGCATCGACATGCTCGTGCCGTCGCTGCTGAAGGCAATCAAGGCCGAGCGCGACCCTCGCGTGAAGCACGAGCTGGTCGGCCTTCTTCAGCATATGGGCGTGGTCAAACACAGGCTCGAAGCGAACCTGTGGCTGCCCGACCCGTTCCCTGGCCCCGCAGCATGGGGCTACCCGATGCACAAGCGGGATCGCTTGAGCAAGTGAAGCAAGCCGCCCCGCCTACCACGGGGCGGCACTCTTGAAAGGACGAACCATGAAACGCAAGCCGTTCACCATCAACGACGAAGACCGTCAGCAGTGGTGCGACAACGACGAGAGCCTGTACTACTGGCAGCGAGCCAGTGCTCTCCCCCGGCGGGACTTCATCCGCACGAACCGCAACCTGATCGACGCCATCATCCGCAAGGCCGTTGGTCAACACGACACCCAAAGGAGCAAGTCATGAGCCTCAACAACATGGACCTGAGCGACATCGCGATGCTGGTCGAGCTGATGCCAAGCAGCAAGAGGGATGAGGCGCGCAGCATCCTGCACGCCCTCGTAAAGCTGCACGGCGAACGAGAGGAACGCAACCGTGTCATGGCCGAGTCGCTGAAGCTGCACCACGGGTGGCGTGGCGCCGTTCTTTGCGATGTCATCCAGGCCACTTGCTTTGCGCACGCCAGCACAGCCATCATGCTGGCCCAAAGCGATATCGACCGGAGAATCATTGAGCACGTGGCCTACGCCCTGTCTGAAGAGCAGCGGACAGTTTCTGCGTTGTTCGTACTGGCGATGCACGACAACCCGAAGATGGACGACCTTGCCAACGTCACGAAAATGACTCCGGCAGACGACGACCTGGCGAAGTGGATACATCGCCTCATCGAAGACGAGAACGCGGCGACGCTCAAGATGCTGCAGTCCGGGCGCCCGCTCGTGATGATGCTGGCTGAGTTCATGAAGAAGAACTGACGCCAGCCAGCAAGCCCTGCATGCGAGGGCTTGCGGCTGTCGCCAATCCGGCGCAGCACAACCAACCGAAAGGACTTGATCATGAAGACGATGTATTCCCTCTCTCAGCTCGCGACGATGCTGGACTCCAACGCCCAGGCCATGGCCGACTACATCGTGCCGATGGGCATGGTGAAGATGGGCGACGATGCGAAGCTGGAAGTGTCTGGCGTGCCCAGCGAGCCGCGGGAGCTGACCCCCATCGGCCACGGGCAGCTCGGTGAAACGCTGAGCATCCCGAAGCCGTACTACGACCTGATGCGCGCCAGCGACCCCGCGCTGCTGGCGACGAACGTCAACAGGCGGATCAGCACGAAGCCCAACGAGCGCAAGCTCGTGCGCAGCCTGCGCGGCGAGTACCGCGCTTTCCTGAGCGACCGCTACCAGCGGATCGACAACAAGGAAGTGGCCGAGGTCACCCTCAACGTGCTGGCCGGAATCCCCGGCGTGCAGGTTCGCTCTTCGGCCATCACCGAATCGCGGCTCTACATCCGGGCAGTGACCCACGAGATCACGGCCACGGTGAAGGGCTCGCGCCAGGTGGGCGACGTGATCGCTGCTGGCGTCCACATCAGCAACTCCGAAGTGGGCATGGGCTCTGTGAGCATCAAGCCCTTCATCGAGCGACTGGTGTGCATCAACGGCATGGTGCGCGACGACGGCAAGCTGCGGGCGAACCACGTAGGGCGGCGGGCCGACGAGAGCATCGAAGGCCTGCTGTCCGATTCGACCCGGCGGCTGGAAGACGAGGTCGTGCTGCGCAAGGTGCGCGACGTGCTGCGTCATGCCTTCGATGCGACGAAGCTCCAGCAGTTCGCGGACAAGCTGTCTGCCACGACGCAACAGGTGATCGAGGGCGACGTGAACGGCGCAATCGAAGTGCTGGGTCCGACCTTCGGGCTCCAGGTGTCCGAAAAGTCGTCGGTGCTTCGGCACTTGATCTCCGGCGGCGACATCAGCCGCTGGGGTCTGGCGAACGCCATCACCCGCACTGCCGAGGACGTGGACAGCTTCGACCGTGCCGTGGAGCTGGAGACCATCGGCTACAAGCTGATCGACCTGGGCGGGGACCAGTGGAACCGCATCAGCCGCGCGCAGCCGCTGAAGATCGCAGCATGACCAAGCCCGTGATCGGCTCCCGCTACCAGCCGGCGCCCCGCTCCTACGAGCGCCGGACGGTGGACGGGCAGTACCACTCCTTCATGGAGTTTCCGTCGGGCCATGGGGACAAGCTCCAGGCCTCTCTTCTCAACCACGAGCGCAAGCAAGGATGGCTGGCGCGACTTTTCAGGAGCACATCGAAATGAGATCGACAAACACAAGCGGCGTTACCGGGCTGGGCATCGTCATGCGGCCGAGCGGCCCGTTCGTCCGGGCATCGTGGTGCGTGGGCCGCAACATCGGCCGCACCGAGTTCTCTGTGCGCAAGCACGGGCGACTTGGGGCGACCGAGCTTGCCATGCTGGCGCGCGAGGAAGGGTCGGGCACGGCCATCGGGCGCAAGCCGGCATGGGTCTGGAAGAAGCTCAGCGAAAGCGCTGGGCTGTAGCGCGGCACACGGGGCGGCTTCGGCCGTCCCTTTTTTTTGCCCATCTATGTTAGTGAGTGCTTACTTTGAATGAGTGGCATTTCTGAGCCTGGCATTTCTGGCCCTGGCATTCCAAGGGCTGCAGGCCTTGGACCACCCTAGGGTAGCCACTCACTGCCAAAAGCCTGCCCTTGCCCTGATTCTGGGCTTGCCTGAGGCCTGCCCTGATCTGTGCCAGTCTGCCCTGAGCCACTGCCAGACCATCAAGTCGACCAAGCTGCACCAGATGCCTATGCCAGACCATGTTGGTGAGTGCTCACTGACATTCAGTGGAAGCTGCAGGCCGGATGGCGCGAGGCCACCCGGCAAGAGCCCGCACGGGTTACCAAGCCGTGCTGACCCGAGCGCTGAAAGGACGAAACCTGCGCGGTGCGCGTGACCAGGAGACGACTGGCCGCGCATGCCGCCGCGAGTAAAGCGGGGCTTCGGGCTGCCGCGATTCTCGCCGGGCCGCGGTGCAAGCGCAAACTTCCCTGGCCGGGACGTAGTACCATCGGGGGACCATCAACGAGGACCGGTCACATGAAGCTCACCTTCGCCGCCTACTGGCACGCCGTAGGCTCTGACAACATCGCGAGAGTCACAGAGGCTGCCGGCGTCAAGTCCAAGTACGCCCAGCAGATCAAGCTGGCGCTGAAGACGCCAGGCAGGGACACCGCCCTAGCCCTGATCGACGCCGCGCGCCTGGTAACGCCAGGCTGGGAGCCGGACCTGGAGCTGATGCTGCGCCAGGAGCGAAGACAGCCGACCCGCCGCCGTAAGATCGAGCCCTCGCCGGCTTTTCTGCGCAGTGCCGCGAAAAAGAAGTTGACGCCGGCCCGGAAGAGCAAGTAGAGTCCGGCTCGTCGTGGGTGGCACCCTGCTACAGATACCGTGAGCCCTGTCTCATGCGTTTCAGCCCGAAAGGGTCTTGGGGTGCCACCCAAGGGGAACGCAGCAGACAGGGCTTTTGCGTTTCTGGCCGCGTGGATGCCGGCGCTGACAGCGAAGCAAGCAATGCCTTGAATCGGGCTACACCACGAAAAGACGGGGCACCGCTAACCACGGCAGATACCCCAGCGACCTGTATACGAGGGATCGCGCAAGGCGACGCCGAAAGATGGTGAGATTAGGCGCCGACCGAGAAGAATCGTAGCGTCATGCGTGCGCTGGGCTGAAGAAGCTGAAAGGCTGGAAGGCTGGGCGGAAGGTGAAAGACCGGGGCGGAGCCCAAGGATTCACCCTTGGGGGAACTATGGAGAAACGGAAAGTCTTTGAAGACCCTGCGCTCAGGGTGTGGCTTTCGGTGCCATTCGAGCGCAAGGAAGAGGCGAAAGCTCTTGGTGCGCGCTGGTGCCCGATCTTCAAGCGGTGGTATGCGATGCCGCGCCAGTTTGCTGAGGCGCCGAGTCTTGCCATGTTCTCGGATGGAGGTCGCGTCATGACGCAGGCAAAGGCGGCCAAAGACTTTTGGAGCAAGATCAACTACACCACGCTCAAACCGGCAAAAGCAAAAAGGTCTGGCGCACGACGCGGCCGACAAGCGCTTCAAACACCATTGAAAGAACGATCATGTACCTAGAGGGCCAATCACTTTTGTGGACGCCGATTCACTGGCGGTGGGATGTTGAGAGAGTCGTTACCGTGGTCAAGCTGTACCCAAGAGGGGGCGCGCTACTCTCGAACAACGTCATCGTTGATGCGGAAGGATTGGCTGTGATCTACGGCGGCAGCCGCTGCGTCGGCAAGGTATCTCAAGTTGAGACGCAAGCCGCATGAACTACGCCAGCTACCTGATGCGACCGGCCGGATGGCTGGACGACGGCGGAGAGTTCCACTACCTGCACGAAGCTGGAGACGCCTCTCAGCCAGAAGGCTGGCAGATGCTGTTCACCATGCACCCGGTCCCGACAGAGCCTGAAGAAGAAGCGCCGTCGCTGGACCTGTTCGGTGACGAAGACCGCCCAGCGCGAGTCCCGCCATGCCCGATGGCGAAGATCATCGACCTGTATCACAAGCACTTGCCCATGTGCGACAGGGTCATGCTGCAAAGCGCGATGCGAGACCAGTACACCAGGTCACGGTGGCGAGAGGTCTGCGCACAAGGCAAGCTCACTTCCACCGAAGGCCTGAAGTTCTTCGACACCTTCTTCGAGTCCGCGAGCAAGTCGCTCTTCCTGACCGGCCGCATCGTCTCCAAAGACCGCAAGTCCTTCAAGGCCGATCTGCTGTGGCTGATGAAGCCCACGAACTTCGTCAAGGTCTGCGAAGGGAAGTACAACAATGGCTGACATCAAGTCCGGCGTGCGCGCCGTCATGCAGCAGCTTGCTGCGCAGCGCGAAGCTCCAGCAGCAGAGAAGAGGTCCAGCGGCTGGCGTTGCCATGCGAATGGCTGCCCGATGCCGTCGTCGACCGACAGCGGCATGTGCCAGTTTCACCATGGCGCGGCCGGCGAGTCGTTCCAGCAGATCACCACGAGCCTGCGGCGCCTTGGCTGGCTGTGGGAGCTGTGGGCCATGCTGAGCAAGGTGGACAACTTCAAGAGCTGGCGCACCATTGCTGAGCGGACCATGGCGAAGCACGACCAGGACATGGTGCCGACCGCGGCCGACTCCAGCCGCGAGCTGTACCTGTACCGGTTGCACCGCTACATCCACTTCCGCATGGGCCTGATCGAAGCGAAGCCGGCGGCTCTCGTGCGTCACTGCGATCAGCCGGAGTTCAAGAAGCACCACCACCACGAAAGGACAGCAGATGGCGAGCAACGAGATTGAAGTCAACATCCACACCATCAGCTTTGAAGCGCAGATGGCCGGATGGTCGCAAACCCACAACGGCGGCTGCAAGCTGACACTTTGGCTGAACGAAGAAGACCTGGACAAGTTCAAGCTGATGACCGTCAAGAAGGGCAACTGCGCAGGGCAAAGGCTAATGTGTGTTGTCGTTGAAATCGGTGACGACGAGCAACCCAAGCCGCAGGACCGCGACCGCAGGCCTGGCGCGCTGCTCCAGTCTTCGATCATGCTGGCGAAGGACGAGCACTTCCAAAAGTTCGCGCTGGAGTACGACGACGGCCCGATGGTCGGCCTGAGCGCCGAAGAGCATGCCGCGAATTGCATTCGCAGGTTCTGCCGCGTCGACAGCCGCAAGGAGCTGGACGGTAGCGCGGATGCGAAGGCGCTGTTTGCGCGGCTGATGGCGATCTACCGCGAGTGGCAAGCCGAGGCCGGCTGATGCACAGCAAGAACAAGAAGCCCATGACTGAGGCCGAGCGCCGCCACGTGACGCGCGTGAAGCTGCTGCCGTGTGGAGTTTGCGGCGAAGGCGGCGGCGACCTGGCTCCGAGTGAAGCGCACGAGATCGAGCAGGGCCAATGGTTCACGTCAATCGGACTCTGCGCGGATTGCCACCGCGGCGCCATAAATGGGCTTCATTCGCAGCAGCGAATCTGGAAAGTGCTCAAGCTCACAGAGCTGCGAGTGCTCAACGAAACCATCAGGAGGCTCTATGGCTGAAGTCACACTGTCCGAAGCTCGCGCCATGCTGCGCGACATGGAGGCCGCCGTCTCCGATCTGCTCACGGCCTTCTCCAAAAAAACCGGGCTGGTCATCGACAGCATCGACGTGATGAACGTCCAGACGATGAGCGACAAGGTCGTCGTCCACGTCAGCATCGAAGCAAACCTGTGACCGTCCACTACGACGACCTGTTTGCGACAGGCAAAGGCCCTAACGCGCCGCGCGGCCGGGTCGCTCGTGGCCGGCACACGCCGGGCAAGATGAACAGCCTGGAGTCGGAGTACGCCACGCAGCTTGAGTACCAGCGGCTGCAAGGAGAGATCGCCTGGTGGCGCTTCGAGGGCATCACGCTGAAGCTGGCTGACGACTGTCGCCTAACGCCGGACTTCTTTGTCATGCTCAACAACGGCGAGCTGGAGTGCCGGGAAACCAAAGGCCACTGGCAAGAGGACGCCAAGATCAAGATGCGTGTCGCCGCGAGCCTGTACCCGTTTCGCTTCATCGCCGTCCACAAGATTCCGAAGAAAGACGGAGGCGGCTGGAAGATCATCGACTTCTAGCGCAAATAGTGCTTGCACCACGCAGGCACAGAGTCCATAATCGTGACCTACCGACACGAAAGGACTCACGATGGAAAACTCAGCAGCGCTTTACGGCGCAATGGCGCTTGCACAAGGCGCCTTCCCGGCCATTCCGAAGAACCGGATGGTCAAGATCAAGATGAAGTCCGGCGGACAGTTCGAGTTCCGGTACGCCGACCTGGAGTCGATCCTGGCCGCCACCCGCCCCGCGCTTGCAGCGAACGGGCTTGCCTTCTTCCAGACCGCAAGGCGGATCGACAAGGACACGCAAGTCCTGGAGACGTTCATTGCCCACAAGGATGGCGGGACCATCTCCAGCGAGCTGGAGCTTCCAAGCCCGCGCAGCTTCCCAGACCCCAAGGAGTTGGGAGCGGCCATCACGTACCTGCGACGGTACGCTGCCAGCGCCATCCTGGGCGTTGCTGCCGACGATGACCTTGACGCCAGCGGCGACGTGCCGGAGGACGACGAGGACATCAAAGCCGCAGCTCGAAAGGCCATCGAAGACATCAATGCTGCTCCGGACAAGGCCGCGGTTGACGCCATCTTCAAGGCCTGCCAGAAGCCGCTCGGCGGCTCAGTTATGAGCTACGCCAAGGTGCGCCGCGCCGTGCTGGAGCGGTACGCCGACTTCCGGGGAGCGTGACATGCAGTATTTCAATGACGCACAAGGGAGTGATTCCTGGCTTGCGGCCAGAAAAGGCTGCATAACCGCTTCCCGCTTCCGCGATGCCCTGGACACTCTGAAGAGCGGAGACCCGTCGAGCAAATCGACCCTGTACGCCATGGACGTGGCCCGCGAGCGCTGCGGCGGCACGGTCTTCGGACCCTACGTCAACGCACAGATGCGGTACGGCACCGAGCAAGAGTCCGAAGCGCGCATGTGCTACGAGCTGGAGCGCGGCGTGCTGGTCGAGGAAGTGGGCTTCTTCAAGACCGACGACAGCCTTTTCGGCGTCAGCGTCGATGGGCTTGTCGAAGACGACGGCGGGATCGAGATCAAGACGCTCGCCAGCTCCGACGTGCTGTTCTCTGTGCTGGTCGGGAAGGACTACAGCAGCTTCGTCCACCAGGTCATGGCCGGCATGTGGCTTCTCGGCCGCAAGTGGTGGGACTTGGTGCTGTGGACGCCAGACCTGTCGAAGCAGTTGCACGTGGTTCGCTTCAATCGCGACGACGACAAGATCAACGACATGGAGAGCAAGCTGATGAAGTTCGCCGGCCGCGTCGCTGAGTACGAAAAGAAACTCAAAGAGGCTTTGAAATGAGTTTCAAGGTTCCTGAGCAGTTCCGCGTCACGACGGGGCGGATGGCGAGCGACAGCAGCTACGGAAACAACGGTGCATTCCGCGTCAAGGCAGGCACGAACAGCACGGTCTGGTTCAACGTCATCGCAAGCGACGGCATGAAGTGGGAACACGTCAGCGTCAGCCTGCCGCACCGCGCGCCGACCTGGGCTGAAATGTGTTTGATGAAGAGCCTGTTTTGGGATGATGAAGACTGCGTCGTGCAGTACCACCCGCCGGAGCGCGACTACGTGAACTTCCACCCGTATTGCCTCCACCTGTGGCGTCCAGTTGACGCCGTGTTCCCGCGACCCCCGAAGTGGATGGTCGGATAGGAGATCGAATGTCCAGCGTCAACAAAGCAATCATCGTCGGCCGGCTTGGGAAAGACCCCGAGCTGAAGTACACGGCCAGCGGCGCAGCCGTGTGTCAGGTTTCTGTTGCCACGTCGTTCAAGACGAAGGAGACCGAAACCACCGAATGGCACCGCATCGTTTTCTGGGAGCGCCTGGCCGAGATCGTGGGCGAGTACACCGAGAAGGGCTCGCTGATCTACGTCGAAGGCCGGCTGCAAACCAGAAAGTACACCGACAAAGAAGGCGTCGAGAAGTACGCCACCGAGATCGTCGCCACGAGCATGCAGTTGCTGTCGCCAAAGGGTGAGGCAAAGCAGGCGCCGGAGCAGCGCCGACCGGCGTCGAGCGACAACAGGCCACGGTCTACGTCTGGGTCGAATGCGCCTGCACGCAAGACCAGCGACGTTCCGTTCGGGGACATGGACGACGACATACCTTTCTGATCCTTGACGAGCCCATCCCGGCCATGACAGAATACCCTGCCGCACCGTCGCGGCTCAACCGGGATCAACCATGAAGACGATTGGAGCCTTCGCAAAGGAGGTCA
The DNA here is from genome assembly GCA_016715765.1 of Opitutaceae bacterium. GTDB lineage: Bacteria > Verrucomicrobiota > Verrucomicrobiia > Opitutales > Opitutaceae > UBA2377. The sequence continues at coordinate 1,505 of JADJZJ010000040.1, read as the reverse complement.
ACAGGACAACGAGCGCCGTGCTCAAGATGGCGAAGTCGAAAGGCGTGCCGCTGCAAAAGGCACGCTCGCCAGACTCAGGCCAAGTGCTCGTGGTGCTCGACGCAGCGGCAGAGCGGGCGCTGCTGAAGTTCTATCCGAAGATTCTTGCGCCGAGCAAATCATGAACGCAGTTATTCGTATGCCAAGGACACAAGCCGTGACCACGCCGAAGCCGCCATACGTGACAGACTGGAAAAAGTTCGCTAGCACTTACACGCCACACCCTGTTGCGGCGCTTTTCCCGATGCTGCCGCAGGCAGAGCTGGAAGCCCTGGGCGAAGACATCTGCGCGTATGGTCTTGCAAATCCAATCGTCATCGATGACGAGCTGCGCGTGGTTGATGGCCGCAACAGACTCGCAGCGATGCTGCTGATGGCAGATGCACACGACGCCGTGCGGCCACGGTTCGCGCTCTTCTCGGAAGTGAAGCCTGCGCGCTGCAACGATGCGCGCGAATACATCATCTCAACAAACATCGCCCGCCGCCACCTGACTCCAGATCAGCGCGCCATCATCACTGCGATGGCCTACCCGGAGCTTCACGCGGCGGCGAACAAGGCGCGCAGCGAGAAGGCGAAGGAGCAACTGAAGGGCAACAAGCACGCCGCGAAAACGGGTCGTGTTGAAAGTGACACGACCCGTTCGGAGCCAGCCGCCGAGCCGCAGCGCACATGGGAAAAGGTGGCCGAAGCCTCCGACGTGTCGCAGCACACAGCGCGCCAATCCTTGGCTGTCGTCAACGACGCGCCAGACCTGGCAACGAAAGTCTCATCCGGCGAGCTGAAGCTGAGCGAAGCAGCGAAGCAAGCGAAGGCCCGCAAGCCTGCTAAGCCAAAGAGGCCGCCAAAGAAGATATGGATGTCAGTCGAAAATGCAAAGACGCTGGTCCGCAACGCAATTGCCGATGCGCTTGCGAAGCTGCGCGACGAGGACATGCCTCTTCTGCGCGCCTGGATCGCAGGAGGGTGCAAGTGAGACACGACGTAATCATCAGCGGCCACTACATCAACACGCTTCGCGCTCAGTACGGCCGCGAAACACAAAGCGCCGCCATCCGAGAGCTGGTCGACAACTCTGTCGACGCAAACGCGACATCCATCACCATAACTTTTAACTCATCATTAGATGAAATCGTTATTGAAGACAATGGAGACGGGTGCAGCGATGTCGGCATGTTCTTCAACATCGGTTCAAGCGACAAAGTTGGCGAAGGGAAAGTCGGCAGATATGGCATCGGCGGCACGTGGGCTTGTTTGTTCCTCAGCGACAAAGAATACGTTGTCACAAACTCTCGCTCAAGCGGGTTGCACAGCAGTGCAAAAATGGATTGGTCCTCCGTAGCGGAACATGGTCGTAAGTTTCAATGGGAGGGACATCAACCACGACCAATGTTTGCTGATGAAAACCCAGGAACAAAGATTACGCTGTGCGGGATTAGGCGCGGCAACACAGAAAGCAGAGGCAT
>JADJZJ010000039.1 GCA_016715765.1 Opitutaceae bacterium | reverse complement strand
TAGGCGGCAGGCACAATGTAGGCGGCGGTGAAGGCATTGTTTGGCGTGCCGATGTAGGCGGGCAGCGTCTGGGCAAAACTGCGCGAATCCGTGTGGCTGATGGAGCCGTAGATCTCCGCACCCCCACCGGCATCGTAGGTGAAGTTACCGGTGACGCCGTAGCGCTCGGCTTCGGGTACGAGGTTGAGAAAATCACTGACACTGGTCGCGCGCTGGCCCTGGCCGATGACCGTGGTGAGGGAACTGTTTTGGTTGGATGCGTTACTCGTCCGCGGAATGAACGCCGCAAGCGTTGGCATCGAGGACGCCCCCTCAGGCGCCAAGGCAACGCGAACGCCAGGCAGATTGGCGAACGAAGCGGCACTAAACGGCACCACCTGTACGGTCGGTGCGTAGCCGAACTGCATCCGGTAATCCAAGCCATAGGCCGGCCCAAACGTGGTTTCTCCCAGATAGATCCCGCGATTATCCATGCCATTAGAAAACGACCGCTGCGAGGCAAACAATGGTTCCCGCTTGTAGTAATCCAACGCCAGGGTGCCACGGAGCTTGCCGCTGGTGAATCCGGTCGTGAGGGTCCCCTGCCACTCCGTGCCCCCCCCATGAGCCGCACCCCGCGACGAAGCACTTAGCTCGCTCCCCGACCAATTCTTGCGGAGGATGATATTGATCACACCCGCAACGGCATCGGCGCCGTAAATGGCTGAGGCTCCGTCCGTGATGATTTCAACTCGCTCAATGAGACCGAGGGGAATGGTGTTCAAGTCCACGAAACCCTGGCCAGTTGCGGAATTTCGGTTCCCCACGCCGGATTGGGCCACACGCCGACCGTCGACGAGTACTAAAGTGGAGCCCGAACCGAGATTGTGGAGACTCAACGCCAGAAACGCCGGTTTGATGGGCATTCTGTAGCCAATGAAGGGCTACCTCCTATCACTTGCCCAATGGGAAGCTGCCCTTCCACCCGGGTTCCTCCCAGCATGCTGAGATCGCTCGGCGCGCTGCTGCGCCCGATCGCGACACCGCTGTAAGTCTGCGGCAAAGAACGCAGGAAGTCAGAAAGCGTAAGCGCGCCGGAAGCGCGGATATATTCCGAGTCGTAACTGTTGAGCGGAGTCGGACCCATCGCCTCGGTCTGTCGAATACGGGAGCCAAGCACCTCGTATTGCTCAAGGCGAACGACGCCTTCCTGAGTCTGGGCGCTAGTCTCCGGGCGGACGCTGGCCTTGGCCACTTGCGCCGCCCTTTGGGCGTTTGGGAGGTCGCCCTTCCGCACGGCGAAGGCGCCGGTTTTACTGTCCTGCGAGGCCATGAGCCCGGTGTCCGCCAGCATCGCGTCCAGCGCGGCGGCGGGGGTGAGTTCACCTTTCACCGGCTGGGTCGTGACCTGGGTGACGGCCTGGGGTGAGAAGACGATCTCGCGTCCGCTCTGGGCGGCGAACTGCTTGAGAGTCTCGGCGGCGGGGCCGGCGGGGAGATCGAAGGTCTTGACGGCAGGTTCCGCGGCGAAGGCCGCGGCACCGAGGGCGAGCAGGCCGGACGCGATGAATAGCATCCGGCGCACTGAGGTCAGCAAGTGCATGGTGGTGTTGGTTGGTTGGACGACTGGGTAACTGCCCCACAAACCCCGACGCGGGATTTTCCGTTAAAGAAAATTCCGACCCAGGAAAATTTAGCCACGGATTTCACGGATGACACGGATCAGAGGATGGCCCCTCCTTCGCCAAGCCTTCCTCCTTCGCAGGGCCTACGGAGGACATGACGGAGGGCAGGCACAAAAAGCACAAAAGGCACATAAGGACCCAGACGATTTTACAGGAGGTAGCAGAGTGAACGGAGAGGATAAACCGCGAAGGTCGCCAAGGAGCGCGAAGGGAATGCATCGGAACTGTTTCAATAAAGGTGGCCGGCAAATTGGTCCGGCCTCGAAACCCCTGATATGAGCTCGCAGATCCAGCAATCGTGGCCTCGGCGTCACGTTCCCTCCAAGGTGACAAAAGCCAGAGGCACTCAATCAGAGACCCCGGCGGGCATCCGGCGAAATCATGGGTTGGAGATGGTCCGGTTCAGCGGGCGCGGCGGAGGAGGATTTCGCCGTTATTGCGCCACTCGGCGCGGAGGCCGAAGTCGGACTCCATCAGGCGCACGAAGCCGTCCACGTTGTCGGAGCGGAAGGCGGCGCTGAGGCGCATCTGCTCCAAGGCTGCATCGTCCAGGATGAGCCGGACGGGGTTGCGGCGGTTGAATTCGGCGACGATCTCGGGCATCGGCGTGTCGGTGAAATCCAGCAGGCGCGGCTGCCAGGCGAGGCGTTGTTCGATCTCGGCTTGGCTGACCGTCGCCACCTGCGGCACGGCGGTCGGGGCGAGGTCCACGGTGGCGCTTTGTCCGGCGGCCAGCACCGGCGGCTGGCCGTCCACCTGCGCGCCGAGCAGGGACTGGCCGCGGACGGCGTCGGCCACCTGCACCCTGCCCTCGGTGACGAGCACCTCGACGGAGGCGGCGCCGAGCCGGACGTTGAACGCGGTGCCGACCGCGCGCACGGCCACGCCGGCGGCCTCGACGACGAACGGGCGGGCGGCGTCCTTCGCCACCTTGAAATGGGCCTCGCCGCGCACCAGTCGCACCAGGCGCTGCCCCGCGGTGAAATGCTCCGTGACGACCGCGCCGCGGTTGAGCTCGATCACGGAACCGTCGGACAGCTCGCGCTGCTCGATGAGCGCCAGCGTATGGGCGGAACCCGCTATTTCGTCATTGGCCGGCACGGCACCCGGCCGGATGAGGAACAGGCCCACCACGACGGCAGCCGCCAACACCAGGACCGCCGGGAGCGCAAAGCGCAGGAGGCGGCGCCGCGGCGGTGCCAGCAGGTCGGGATCGGGCACGGCGTGGACGGAGGACTGCAGGCCGACGAGGCGGTCGAGTTCCTCCCAACCCCAGCGGGCCTCGGCGTAGGCGGAACGGTGCGCGGCGGAAACGGCGAGCCATTGGGAAAATTCGTCCTGCTCGGCGGCGGTGAGACCGCGGTCGTTTTTCAGGGCCCAGGCAGCAGCGGCCTCGACGATGGGATCAGGAAATTTGGGAAGGGGGTTCATACAAAAAATCCTTTCTGACCACCGGAAGGCACCCAGTCATTCCTGGCTGTAAAAAGATGCGGCGCGGCGGCGCGGAAACCGGGTTGAAGACAGGTTATTTTTAACCACAAAGAACACAAAGTTTCCGTCCGGTTGGTGGAAGTCTCCCGCGCCCTTATAAGGGCCTCGAACGATTCATCCGCCCCTGGATTTTTGTGTTCTTTGTGGTTAATCCAATGCCTCGAGGCTTGGGCGAATGCTGCCATGATGCCGCTACTTGTCCGTGCGCTTATGAGCTCATCCAGAGCTTCAATCGCGGTTAGTTTTTCTGTGCCCTTTTGCGGCAAAAATTCGGGGTTCATGGGCGGTGGCCGTGGCGGCGGAAAAATTCGATGCACTTGCGGAGACCGATGGCGCCCTGCGCCTCGACGGTGTGCTCGGCGATGCCGAGGCGGTCGGCGGTCTCCTTTTGGGAAAGGCCGTAGATCTTGCGCAGGGTGAGCACCTGGCGGCAGCGGTCGGGCAGGGCCTGGATGGCGTGGATCAAAAGCTGGAGGTCCTCGGCGCGGGCGATGGCATCGGGAATGGCCGCGCCCTCATCCAGGACCCCCGAGGTGTCGGTTTCCGTGATCGCCCCGGGATGCTCGTGCCGCAGGTGCCGGAGATGATTGAGGGCGAGATTGCGGGCCGTGACGAAAAGGAAGGCCCGGGCGCAGGCCACGGAGCCGGTCTCGCGCACCTTGAGCAGCCGCGCATAGGCTTCCTGCACAAGGTCATCGGCGTCGGCAAGCGTCGGGAACCGCGACCGCAGCCAGGCCCGCAGCGCCGGTTCGTGCGGCTGCACTTCCTCGGCAAACCAGCGGGCGAGTTCGGAATCGGGCGGGGGCATGGGACGGCGTCGTGAGGGTGGCTCAACCCCCTTATACACCCGGGTGGGGATTTTCCGTTAAAGGAATTTCGGGAATCGCGCACGATTCGTAGTGCTGGCCTTCAGCCAGCACTGGTTTGAACCCTGCGCCGGTGGGTGAGGCAGTTCCGCGCCACGTATGACGGATTGCAGGTCAGACCTGCAGTGGGACGATAACTGCGGATGAAGCGTCAATAGGCGGGTCCAGACCCGCCACCTGAAGCCGTGATACCGCTGGTAGGGTACGGGACTTCGTTTGGTCGTGATGCGCAGGCGCATTGATTTCTAGCCGGCCGGGACGCTACGTCTACGTTTTCGCCCGCGCACGATTCGTAGTGCTGGCCTTCAGCCAGCACTGTTTGGGAGCCCTGCACCGCCCAGGGCGCGCTTCACAGCGGCGGCGGGACGAACCTGAAGGGGATGCGCACCCGGACATCCACCGGCTCGCCGGCGCGCATGGGCGCTTGAAACACCCACGCGGACAACGCGGTGGCCGCGGCCCAGCCGAACGCCTCGTCCGAGGCCGCGACGATCCGGGGCAGCCGCACCCGGCCGGTGCGATCAATGATGCATTCAACCTCCGCCGTGCCGGACGGACGATCCCGCGCCAGCAGCGCGGGCGGATAGAGCGGCTGCACACGAAAGAGGGGCGTGAGTTTTTCATCCAGGCCCTTCGCGCCGCCGATGGCGCCCTGCCGCATGGCCTGCAACACGCGCTGGCGCGGGTCGGTGACATCCTCCGCGCCCGGGGCGACGACCGCAAAGGTCGCCCGCCAGCGGAGGCGGACGGGCTCGTGCCGGCCGGCCTGCACGGCGGGCACGAACTGACCGTGCTGCACGGCGGCAGCCACCGCCGAACCATAGGGCGCGGCGGACGCTTCCTTGATTTCAATCTCGGTCACGGCGCCGCGGTTCGAGACGGTGAATTCCGCCACCGCCCAGCCGGCGTCGCCCTTCATGGCCTCATCATAGGGCCAGACCGGGTCGAGCAAAGTGACCGGCTCGGGTTGCAGCGCAGGCGGCTGGCCGTCGGGCGCGGTCAGGTCGTTCGCCGCCAGCATCTCGGCCCGGCTCGCGGGCAACTGGTCGAAGGTCATCAGGCCCTCCGCTTCGGCCGCAATGGCCAGATCGCCCTGGCGCGCCGGTTCGAACACCCATTCGGCGAGCGCCGCCAGCGCCGGTTGCACGAAATCCGGATGGTTCGCGCCCACGATCCGGCAGGAACGCGCGCGTCCGTCGGTGCCCACCAGGCACTTGAAAACGGCCTCTCCCCGGAGCAGCCGTTTCACCAGGATGTCCGGATAATGCCCCGGGGGCGTGACCTTGGGCTGCGGTTTGGTTGGCGGGATGGAATCAATGGACACCGGGGGCGCGGGCGGCAGGGTGCCGCGTCGGGCTTTCGGCGGCTTCGGCCAGACGGCCGGCGTGTGCAGGTCAACGCAGGTCGCCACCGGGTTGCCGGCCTGCAGGGCGGGACGGAAGCGCCAGGCCTGCACGGCCTTGGTCCAGGGCTCGACCAGTCGCGGGTCGGCGGGATCCAGCACGCGCACACCGGTCACGGCGCCGGTGGCATCAATGATCACGCGCAGGTGCACGGTGTGATTGCCCAGGGCATCGCGCAGGGCGCCGGACCATTCCGGCGGCACCGCGTCGGCCAGCGTCGTCTCGGCATCGATGACGAGATCGCCGGCCGGGGCGCCCTCCTGGGCCAGGGCCGGCAATACGACCGGCCAGACCATCAACCACGACGCCAGAAAACAGGAGCGGAGCAATCGGCCCATGGGGTCAGATTCGTTTTTGCGCCGGATGAATCAAGCGGGAAGGTGGACGTCCTGAAGAGAACGCTAATCTGCGCTAATCATCGCTAATCCTGACCGGTTCAGAATCAGCGTCGATTAGCGCAGATTAGCGTTTCCTGGGCGTTTATTTTTTTGGCTGCGGTCAAACCACTACGGACTCCAAACCCGACAGATCCAGCTCCCCTTCGTAGCCGAAGGGAGCGGCGAGGACGGAGCCGATCTGCAGGCGGCCGTCCCTGACGTCGAGGCGCGGCCAGCCGGCGGCGCTGCGGGTGTAGAGGTCGCCGTGGTGCTCGAGGATGTGCGCCTGCACCGACGCGGGAAACTGGCTCAGGCCGGCGAAGTAGTGGTGGCCGTTGCGCTCGATGCTGGTGACGCCGAGGGTGGCGGCGGCGGCGAGATCCTGGAGGAGCGCGACGGGGCCGACGTTGGAGAGGTCCTCGCCGCTGAGCATCGCGGGCAGTCCGACCGCGCGGCGGCGGGCGAGGAGGCAGGCGTTGGCCACGCCCTTGAAGATGCCCTTGCAGTTCTTGTGGCTCGTGCCGGCATATCCGAGGTTGAGCGCGGTGGGCAGGCTGGTGAGTTCGGCGTCGGACTCGTCGATGATGATCGGCGGCCGGTTGGGCCAGGCGCGGGCGAGCGCGCCGATGGCGGGCGTGAGCGCCACGTCGCGGTGCCAGGGCTGCTCGATGAAGAGCAGGCGGGACCAGAAGGCGGCGTCACCCACGCCGGCCTGCAGGTCGCGGACATAGTCGGCGAAGGCCGCGACCTCGTGGAAGCTCTCGTTGCCGTCGAGCGAATAGGCGTACCCGCCGCGACACTCGCGGGCGAAGACCCCGGCCATGCGGGCCAGACGCGCGTGGTCGCGCGGGGCGTCGCCGTTGATCTTCAGCTTGAAGTGGCTGAGGCCGTAGAAACGGATGCAGGCGACGAGGGACTGCGGGAGACCGTCGGTCACGCGCTCGTCGGCGGGGATTTCCTCGTCGGTGATCGGATCGGACAGGCCGACGGTGTGGCGGGCAAACACCTCGGTCGGCGGCGAGGCCGGCAGCCAGTCGTGCGCCGTGGTCCCCGCCAGGCTGGGGTGCAGGGTGCCGAGATCGAGGCCGAGGATGTTGCCGTGGAGCGCGGTGGCGAGGGTGACACCGCGCGCGCGGCAAAACGCGTCCAGCAGGGCGCGCTCGACCAGCGAGGTGCCGAACTGCGCGAGCAGCGGCGGAATCTTCTGCGCGGCGCCCCAGGCCGCCTGTGCGGTGTAGAGTTCGCGCCAGAAGGCGAAGGGGGTCGCGGCCCGGATCGCGCGGGCATGGCCGACGGCGGCGCGGATGACGGCGAGCATCTCGTCGACCTCCTCATGCAGCGCGCGGTTGGGATCCTTGGTGAACCATTTCGGCGGCAGGTGGTCGGCGGCCAGGCCGGTTTCGGTGCGGCCGGCAAAATCGAATTCGAGGCGCAGGAAGATGTGCGTGACCTCGGTCATCGTCGCGATGCCGTAGCGGAAGGGCATGCGGGCCCTGAGCGGGATGTGACTGAGGACGGCGGAGCGAAGGGCGATCATGAAGGTGGGAGGGGAAAAGTAGTGAGTAGCGGGTAGCGGGTAGCGAGCATGGAGTGAGGGCCGGGGGGAAGTAGCGAGTAGCGGGTAGTGGGTAGCGAGCATGAGTGAGGGCCGGAGGCCCGGGACTGTCTCTAGGGCCAACGGCCCGGCATAATAGCCCGGGGCAACGCCCCAGGAATCATCGGTCCGCTAGGTTTATTGGGTCGTTGGGACAACCGCGCCCGGGCCGAATTCAATGGGGACCCGCAACCGGACAACCGCCTTCTTGCCGCCGCGTTTCGGTGGATCAAAGCGCCAGGTGCTGACCGCCTGTACCGCGGCATACCCAAATTCCGGGGCGCTGGCAGAAATGATGCGCGGCAGCCGCGCCAGGCCCTTTTCATCAACCAGTGTCTCCACCACGGCCGCCCCACTATGCACCCGGTTTCTCAGCATGACCGGAAATGGACGATCCGGCACAAGCGAACATCGAGCTTCCGAGGACGATCGCGGGCCCGCCCCGCAGCACCCGCCCCCCCGCAGAAACCGAGCATCTCGCGCGGGAAGTGCCGCGATCGTCGGCCCGGCCATTCCTCAGCCCACAAACCCCAACCGACCGAATTCCCGCGAACACCCGGAAGAACGACCCGGCCATCCGCCCGACCACCGACCGCGCCCCGCACGCCGGCACGGCGCAATATACCGGCACCCCGAACCGACATCTGCCGGCACATCACAATTCGGGCGAGGCGACCTGCCGTCGCGGCCCTCGATCTGGCGCCGGATTGACCGCCCCTGCGATCGAGCGGCGATCGAGCTGATAGCCCGCGACCGAACCGCCGCGTACCGCCGGCGATATTTCCACTTTAGACGTTATCCAGCACCGGGTGCTGAGCGAGCGAATCCGGGCCTTGCCACCTCTCGCGGCATCCACCGGTGCCAGGAGCACGTTCCCTTGAGTCCGTTCGCCACGGAGAGCGCCGCGATGCCCGGATTAACCAGCTTCATAAGGCGCGGCGGGGTGTTCGCCTCATCCACGACATCGATTTTCATGCTCCGACCCAGGATGAAGGGTATCTCCAGTTCTGCCGCCACCGGCAGGCCGCCGCGGCGCGCGGGGCAACCCGCTGGTTTCGATCGTTGACGAGGTGCCCGGGCGCATCGGACGGCAACGGGATACCCGCGGCACCAGGGCGACTTTGCCCAAACGATCGGGGCAGATGCGGGCCCAGAGCCGCCCCCTGGCCGGCTTTCAGCGCCGGACCGCAACCAGGCGCCTGAGCAGCCGGGGGGGCATCGGCGGGTGGCGCGGCGGAGCCGTTGAATGCCATCGTGCAGGAAATCCACGCATCCCCCGCCGGCCGGCCCGGCGCCTTCAGAACCGAAGGTTTTCGACCGCGAGCGCCAAGCCGGCGGCGAACAACGAGAATGCTCCCCGTTCGTCGACATAGGTCATATCACCACACAACCGCATATTGCGAAGACCCCGCCCACGCCCTGGCCCCGAAAACCGCAGCGCACAACATCCTCGCACAGCCCATCAAGGCCGCGGCTTCGCTGGCTTGGGACGGCCCGCAAGGCAGCCCCGACGGCGGCGATCCGACGCAGAAACCAGCCGTCGATGCCACCCCCGCCGCGGCAGTGCCCGGGTCACCCAACGGCAACCGTGGGGCAACGCCCCAGGAATCATCGGTCCGCAGATCGCAAGGGCTGAAGGCCCGGACCATGGGGCGGGCTTTCAGCCCTCGTCATCAATTGCATATCAAACCTGGGGCGTTGCCCCAGGCTGTGATAGGGCGCGCCTTCGGCGCTGCAGGAATCCTACTCGCTACTCGCTACTACCGCCGCCCCCCGGTTTCGCGGGACGCGGGATCGAAGCTGAATTCCAGCTCCACGTAAGTCCATTCCGGCAGGCCTCCGCGGCGGGCGGGTTGGAACCGGCATTTGCGGGCCGCCTCCATGGCGGGCTTGTTGAACTTCTTGTTTTCGCTCTGCTGCACCCGCACGGCCACCGGCCGGCCTTCAGGGCTGATCCAAAGACCAATCACCACGACCCCGCCGATTCCCTGTTCACGCAGACGGGGGGAATACTCCGGCGGCTCTTGATGCAACACTTCGGGACCGGTGTAAGCCTCCCCCGGCGAGCCGGTGGTAGGACTGACCAGAATGAACGGCGTCTTCAGCACGCCCGCCGCCGGCTCGCTGTTGTCCCGGGCCGGCATGAAGCGCCAGGACTTCGCCGCCGCCAGCAGGAGTTCCCCCTGCCCGGCCGGCGCATTCCTGACCCCCACGGCCTGCCCTTTGACGTTCACTTCCACTTCCGCCCAAACCACCGCGGGCGGGGCGTCCGGGGCGCGTTGCGGATCCTCCACCAGCGAAGGGACGAACAGGTGCGGATTGCTGAACGGGTCGAAGGGCGAGGAGTTCGGCAGGTTGAAAACCAGGGGTTCGACCATGCGGGCGGACACGGGTCGCCCGGCGCGCATGACCGGCGGGCGGCGGTGTTCCCATTTTTCCGCGACCTTTGCCGCCACCTGCCCGAAGCCAGGTTCGGTATCAAATTGCCGGATGCCGACGCAGTTCCCCGCCGGATCCCAGAAACTCTCGAAGATGATATACCCGATCTGGTCGGGTGATCCGGGTTTGGTGTAGAGCTTGAGTTGCTTGCCATCCGCCTTCCGCGCGCTCCACGCCGGTGCCATCGAACCGGCCAGCAGCAACCCGGCAAAAAACCAACGGATGCCGCGGCCGCCAATCATGCCACGTAAACAGGTGCGGGCACGCAGGAATTGCATTCGGCCAGACTAGCCGGGCCCGGCCGTGAAGAAACACGAAAATTCACCCGGGGCCGGACCGGGCGTTTCGGCGTGAAAGATGATTGTGACGGGTGGCGGGTAGCGAGTAGCGGGTGGTGAGTAGCGAGCATGGGTGCGAGCCGGAGGCCCAGGTTGAAATGGCGCGCGCCGTTGGCGCTGTGGAACCCTAGCGCCCGCTGCTGACCTTACTCACTACCCGCTACTACCGCCGCAAACATCTCCTCCGGCAACGGACCCGCCTCAAAGTCGGCCAGCGCGGTGGACAGCTCCGCCAGGTTGCTCGCGCCGATGACGATGCGATCAAGTTCGCCGATACCGAACATGAAGCGATGCGCCAGTTCGCGGAGCGTGAGGCCGTTTTTATCCGCGAGGGCTTTCAACCGGATCGCTCGGTCAATCTGCGGACCCCACACCCAATCCGGCCGTTCGCGCACGAATTCATCGAACCGCGATCCGAGCAGGCCCATGTGCAGCGGACTCGCGCCATAGACCAGCACCCCGGCCTGCCGGAGGCGCGGCAGGTCGGCGGCCAGCCCGTCGAATATGACGGGGTCAAGGCGCCGGAAAAGCATGACGATCTCGAAGATGCCGGTTTCCAGGATGCCGTCCCAGCCCTCGCCGAAGCCGCCGGCGAGTCCGAGTTTGCGGGCGAGACCGTCGGCCTGCAGCTGGCGCAGCGTCTCGACGACGCGCGGACGATCGGCGGGCGTCACGTACTCCGGCTCGTGCAGGTAGAGAAGATCCACCTGGGGCAGGCCGAGGATTTCCAGGCTGCGCTCCAGGCTGGCGCGCAGGCCGGCGGGGGTGTGATCGAAGCCGAACTCGTGCGCGTCGCGGGCGGGGAGCCGTCCGACCTTGGTGCTGATGATGGGACGCGGGCCACGCCACTGAGCGAGGGCACGGGCGAGAACTTTTTCCGCCTCGCCGTAGGCCGGGGCCGGATCAAAGGCGTCGATGCCGTGTTCGAGCGCGTGGAGGACGGTCGCGACTGATTCGCCAGGGTCGACGGGTTTCCATGCGCCCCCGAGCCCGGCGAGGCCGAGCACGAGCCGGCCGCGACCCAGGCCGCGGGCGGCAAGTTCGGGCGGGACGGTGAAGTCGGTGCGGCGGGTGGGACGGGGCATGGGCGGAGGAGGAGGGAAACGCTGAACGCTGAACTTTTAACGCTGAACGCTCAAGGGATGGACTCCAATCCGTCAAACCGAGTTAACCGCAAGGAACGCAGAGAACGCATAGATCCCAACCCTAGTACCATGATCGATTCTTTGCGCTCCTTGCGTTCCTTTGCGGTTAAATTGCTGGGCATTCATTTCCCTGCGCTCCAGCCGCCGTCGGCCATCAGGGAGGCGCCGGTGATGAGCGCGGCCTCGTCGCTCGCGAGGTAGTGCGCGGCGGCGGCAATCTCCTCGGGGCGGCCCATGCGGCCGATGAGCTGCGTCGCGCTCATCTCACGGTAGGCCAGCGCGGGATCGGGATACTCCTTGAGGCGCGCCTGCACGAACGGCGTCTCGACGCGGCCGGGGCAGATGCAATTGAACCGCACGCCGTCGGCCGAGTGATCGAGGGCGAGCTGCTTGGTCAGGCCGACGACGGCGAACTTGGTGGTCACGTAGGCGAGGCGGTCGCGCACGCCGATGATGCCGCCGATGGAGGCGATGTTGATCACGCAGCCCGATTTTCGCGCGAGCATCGCGGGGAGAAAGGCCTTGGTGACGTTGAAGACGCCGCGGACGTTGACGCGGTAGAGCCGGTCGAGGTCGGCGGCGGTGGTCTGCAGAATGGTGCCGACGTGGCCGATGCCGGCGTTGTTGACGAGGAGGTCGAGCGGACCGAGCCGGGCGGCGAGTGCGGCCGTGGCGTTTTCGTCGGCGACGTCGAGCGGCACAAAATCCGCGCGTCCGCCGGCCGCGGTGATCAGGGCGACGGTTTCGTCACCGCCCGCGGGATTGAGATCGGCCACGTGGACCGAGGCGCCCGCCGCGGCAAACCGCTGCGCAATCGCCCGGCCGATGCCGGAACCCGCCCCCGTGACCAACGCCACCTTGCCCGTGAGATCGAACATAGGCCCGCAGGCATAGCCACGGGAATTGACGCTGTCGCGGTTTTTTTGAATCACGAAATCCAACCCTCCAATCTGTTTAACCACAAAGAACACAAATTTTCCGTCCGGCTGGGGGAAGTCGGTCGCGCGCCTATAGGCGCCGCGCAAGCTTCATGCGCGTCAGGAGCTTTGTGTTCTTTGTGGTAAAATTCCGTTCAGCTCCGTGGTTGCCTAAACCTGCGGACGGGCAGAGAAAGCAGCCTTTCTTTCACCCCATGAAGATCATCGCGGTTCATGCCTATACATTAAGCCACCGGACGAAGCACATGTTCATCTGGCGCCAAGGACTACTGGGGAGCGATCCCACCTCGGAGGAAACCTGGCTGCGGCTCGTGACCGACGAGGGCGTCGAGGGCTGGAGCCGCACGCCGCGGGGCGGGATCGCGATGGACCTCGCCGTGCGCCGGCTCAAGCCGTGGCTGCTCGGGAAGGACCCGCTGATGAAGGAGCGCCTGTGGCACGAGCTGTGGGAGATCGACCGCATCGAGGAGTTCCCGATGTACATCATGGGCTGGGTGGACACCGCGCTGTGGGACATCACGGCCAAGGTCGCCAAGCTCCCGCTCTACCAGCTCCTCGGCGGCTACCGCCATGAGATCGAGGCCTACGCGAGCACGGTCACCTACCCGACGACCGAGGAGTACCTCGACGTGGCCGACCAGTGCCTCGCCCGCGGCTTCCGCGCCATCAAGCTCCACGCCTGGGGCGACGCCCGCAAGGACGCCGCGCTCTGCACCGCGCTGCGCAACCATGTCGGGCCGGATGTTGCCCTGATGTACGACGGCTCGGCGGGCTTCGACCCCTATGAGTCGCTCTACCTCGGCCGCGCGCTCGAGGCCGCGGACTACCTCTGGTACGAGGAGCCGATGCGCGAGTTCAGCATCAACGCCTACAAGCGCCTCTGCGAGCAGCTCGACATCCCCGTGCTCGCGGCGGAGACGTCCGACGGCTGCCATTACAACGTCGCCGACTTCATCGCGCAGGGAGCGGCCGACATGGTGCGCACGAGTTATTTCTACAAGGGCGGCATCACCGGGGCGCTGCGCGTGGCGCACCTGGCGGACTCGTTCCAGCTTAGCGCCGAGGTGCACGGCATGGGCGAGGAGAACACCCACCTCTGCCTCGCGATCCGGAACAACCATTATTACGAGAGCCTCGTGATGGCCAACCCCATCGTGGTCGAGCCCTGCATCGGCCCCAAGGGCATGGTCAAGGCCCCGTCCGGCCCCGGCATCGGCTACGACATCAACCTGAAGGCGATGCAGAAAACCGCCGTGGCGAAGATGTGAGCCGGCGCGAGGTTGATTTTTAACCACGGATCACACGGATTTCACGGATCAGAGGATGGCCGCAAGAGGCACAGAATGCACATAAGGACCCGAGTTCATACAGGAGGGCGCAGAGGTAATGGAGGCGCTGGTTTCAGAACTCCGTTTTTTCAGTTCCCTCGTGTAATTCGGGCTGTGGCCTTATGTGCTTTTTGTGCCTTTTGTGGCCATAGCCTTGGTTCCAATCCGTGCCATCCGTGAAATCCGTGGTTAAAAAATCGCCTTAACTCTTATCACATGAGCAAGAAAACCGCCGAGCAATGGTTCGCCGAGTACGGCGAGAGCCACCAGCACCACGCCAACGAAACGATTCACTGGATCTGCGTGCCGGTGATCTACTTTTGCGTGATGGGTTTGATCTGGTCGATCCCGGTGCCGGCGCAATGGCAGCATCAGGCGCCGTGGTTTGACTGGCTGCTGCCGGTCGCCCCGCTGGTGATGATCTTCTACCTGCGGCTGTCGCCGCTCCTGAGCCTGGGGATGTTCGCCTTCATGACCTTTTGCTACGCCGGCGTGCTGGGGCTGGCCATGTATGCGCCCTGGCCGGTGTGGGCGATCTGCCTGACGCTGTTCGTGCTCGCCTGGATCGGCCAGTTCATCGGCCACAAGATCGAGGGCAAAAAGCCGTCGTTTCTCAAGGACGTGCAGTTTTTGCTGATCGGTCCGGCGTGGCTGCTGAGCAAGGTGTACCGCAAGGCGGGGCAGCGGTTCTAGGTGATACTTGTCTCTCGCGGAGGCGCGGAGGGCGCGGAGGAGGTTGGGAGCGAGTCGGATGGCGGGAGATTATGGACGATTCGTTTGATCCCGTGTTTTAGGAGGGGCAGGCCGAAGTTGATGAGAAGGCCGAGGCGTTTGTCGGCGAGGCGGAGGTATGTGAGAAGCTGCTTTGCATGAACCGGGTGAAACTGATCCGTGGATTTCAGTTCCACGATCACGAGATCCTCAACGATCAGATCCGCCTTGAATCCCTCGTCGAAGACGATGCCGTCGGCCCGAATCGAAATCGTCACCTGCCGAGCAACCTTCAGTCCACGACGTTGGAGCCGGTGGCACAACAACACCTCATAGACCGACTCCAGTAATCCTGGCCCCAGTTCCTCGTGCAGTCGTAAAGCCTCGTCGACCACCTTTCCTGAGATTTCATTGATCAACATCCTCCGCGTACTCCGCGCCTCCGCGAGAGCCCGTCAACGAATCACAACGTGATTGCTGCAGAATACGCCGGATGCCTTAACCGTCGCTACATCGCCATTCTTGCCCAGCCGGTCTTGGCGGGGTCGAGCGGGGGGAGGCCGAGCATCTCGCGGCCGAGGGCCACGTAATAGCGGTAGTTCTCGATCGGCGTGCCGTTGGGAATGCGGTGGTCGAGGCTGAAGACGCAGCCGCCGGACCGGAGCGACGGGTGCAGCTTGTACTCGAGCTCGCGGCGGATCGCCGCGCGGTCCTGGCGGATGATGTGCTTGTCGATGCCGCCGCGCATCGCGAGGCGCTTCCCGTAGATCCGGCGCAGCTCGACGATGTCCATGCCGGCGGCCGGCTCCATCGGGTAGATGCTGTTGAGGCCGGCATCGAGGAGCGCCGGGATGACGGGGTTGATGTTGCCGTCGGTGTCCTGCTCGAAGAGGCGCGCCCCGCGCGACTGCAGCAGGTCCCAGACCTTGCGGTAGAGCGGCTGGAAGCACTCGCGCACCTGCACGGGGCCGACCATCGGACCCGATTTGCCGGCGAAGTCCTCATGCACCATGAGCTGGTCGATGTGGAGCTTCTCGCTGATCGGATCGAGCACGCGCATGCAGGTGTCGGTGATCGTGCCGAGGATGTCGGCCATGAGCTCGGGCTGCTCGTAGTAGGCGAGACACGCGACCTCCTCGCCCATCAGCTCGCGCGGAATATCGAAGGCTCCGGGAATGTGCGCCACCACCAGGCTGCCCTCGGCCTGCGCCTGCCGGGCCTTCTCGACCTCGTCCCACTTGATGCGGTCGGGCGTGAAGGTGAAGAAGGGCTTCACCTTCAGCCAGTCGTCCATGGTCTGTACCGGGAAGTTCTGCGGCAGCGGAATCGTGGCGGTCTTTTTCAGCAGCAGCATCTCGCGGCCGAGGCAGTCGCGCTCGCGGCGGATCTCCGGGGTGTCCTCGAGGAGAACGGGGGCCGGACCGCGCAGGCCGGTGTAGCCGCCGCAAAAGACATAGGGCACGTAGTCCCAGTCGAACGCGCTCATGTTGATCTCGGCCTCGGTGGCGCCCTGGGCGCGCCATTCGGCATCGAGACCGACGAGCGGCCCGAAGAGTTCGGTGAACATGGGCCGCTCGGCGTGGCCGAAGGTCATGAGGTCGAGGTACTGTTGGCGATTCCAGCGCATGGGAAATGGGTTTTAGGTGTTAGGTTTTAAGTTTTAGGTCCGGGCTTTCCGGTATCCGGTTTCCGCATTCCGGTATTGGTCACCGGCTGCGGTTGGCCTGCAGGTAGGCGCGGTACTGTTCGAGCATCGGCGCCGGGATGTTGGCGGGGAGGTGGTTGCCGGTGGCGAGGATCACGCCGCGGCAGGTGCGGGCGAGGGCGAGGGAACGGTCGATGGCGGCCTTCACGGTGTCCCAGGTGCCGAAGGTGAGGTCGCGGCAGTCCACGGCGCTGCCGACGAGGACGGTGGACTGGCCGAACTTTTCCACCATCTCGCCGAACTCCATCACGGGCTCGAAGATGAGCCCGTCGGCGCCGGCGGCGACGATGTCGGCGGCAAACTCGCGGAAGTCGCCGTCGGAGCAGAACAGCACCTTCTTGCCGGCGCGCTTGAGCGGCTTCCACAGCTCGGCGTAGCGCGGGATGATGACGGAGCGGTAGATCTCGGGCCGCATGAAGGCGCCGGCGGTCCACACGAAGTCGTCGTGCTGGATGATGGCCTCGACGTCGGTCTGCGCCCACGCGTCCATGTGGAATTTCGTGCGGCGGTAGAACGAGTCGAAGACCTTCTCCATCTTGTCGCGCTCGGCCGCGGCCTCGAGGAGCATGTCCCAGCCGAAGGCCTGGATGGCGCCGGAGACGATGGTCTTGTAATAGCCGCCGGTGCAGAGCTGGTCGGGAAAGTCGCGGCGCTTGGTGGCGAGCCATTCCTGGTAGGCCGCCACCTGCTCGGCCATGGTGGGCAGGCCGTACTCCTTGACGGCGTCGAAGGCCCAGACCTCCTCGACGGTGTCGAAGGGACAGTGGTTGGGCTTGCGCAGATCGCTGCCGTCGGAGGCGTACTCGGCGTGGCCCATGTCGGTCGCCCGCCCCCATTGCAGCCAGTCGGTCCGCAGGCCGTCCTGCACGGTCCACAGGAAATCGAGGTCCCAGCGCGCGTAGAGGTCGCGCAGCACGGCGTTGGTGTCGGGCTCGGGCCCGGCGGTCCGGCGCAGGCCGGGTTGCTGGTATTCCAGGCTGTATTCCGTGCGCGCAAAGCGCGGCACGGATTTCAGGGCGAGCGTATCGAGGGCAAGTTGGCGGCTCATGGGGAAGTTGACACAAAGGGTGTGGTGGAAGCCCACCCCAGCCCGCGGAAGGTGTTCTTTGTGGTTAAATTCTGGTCGGGGATTGGGATATGGGCGCGAAGGCTGCAGATGTAGGGCGGGGATTCCGATCCCCGCCACGACTCCTCCGTGCCGGAATCCTATCTTACTCTTTCTCGTAATCTTTCTCTTTCTCTGGATCGGGGGGAGTTCGCACGATTGCGACCGAGGGCGGTCGCGCTCCCAGGCGGGGTTCGGAAACCCCGCCCTACAACGATTGTGTGCCTTCGGGTCCATTCGTGGTTCAGAACGCTTCGCCGCGGAGCAACTGGTGCTTGCGGCGCATGTAGTGCTCGAAGTTGGCGAGCGGGACGTCGGGGGGGACGAGGTGGTCCACGGTGGGGATGAAGCCGCCGTCGGCGATGAGCGGCTGCAGCGTGCGGAGGTGCGTGTCGATGGCCGCGAAATCCTTCGCGAGCTCGCGCTTGTCCACGCCGCCCCAGAGGCGCAGTTCGCGGCCGAACTTCTTCCGGAGGGCGAGCGGGTCCATGTCGGAGGCGCGCTCCATGGGCCAGATGGCGTCCACGCCGGCCTCCATGAAGTACGGGATGACGAGCTCGCAGTTGCCGTCGCTGTCGATGATGACCCACTTCACGCCGTTGGCCTTGAACCAGGCAATGAGGCGCTTGAGCTGCGGGAAGATGAAGGTGCGGTAGGTGTCGGGGCTGAGCAGCGGGCCGTTCTTCATGCTCAGGTCCTCGTTGATGAAGACGTAGTCGGGCTTCACGCCGGAGGCGAGGATCGGGCGCGCGGTCTCGATGGTGAAGTCGGTGATGAACTCCATCATCTCGTGCATCATCGCGGGCTCGTCATACCAGGCGTAGCTGAGGTTCTCGGTGCCCATCCACTCCCGGGCGCGCCAGTAGTAGCCGAGCGTGCTGCAGTTGCGGCCGAGGATGAGCGGATGCTGGCGCTGGCCCCAGCCGGGCAGGAGGAACTGCTGCCAGTAGGCGGGATAGCGGACGGGGCAGGCGGCGCGGAAACGTTGCTTGAGCTCCTGGAAATCCGCCGGGGTCGTGACCGGGAAGCTGATGTACTCATCCATGCTCATGCGCATGCCCTCGGCGGCGCCGGTGATGAGCGCCTTGGAGATGACGCCGTTGGCGCGCTGGATGATCTCGGTGTCGCCGTCCTTGCTGAGGACCTTCTCCTCGTAGGGCGGCACCATGCCGAAGTTGATGTCGATGTATTCGCGGGGATCGAGGTCCCAGCGCGGCTCGCCCGTGAACCAGTCCCAGTGCAGGTCGTCGGTCGCGAGGCCTTCCCCGCGCCAGAGCTGCTTGGTCTGGACCCAGACGCCGACCTCGTGGTTCGGCACCCGGTCCGCGGGCTGGTAATTCATGCAGGCGTGAAAACGGTCTAGTGGTGTCATTTGAAAAGGGGGGCGGTGATTGAGGTAGGCCGCCTGCTTGCAGGCGCTGAGGTACGTCCGCCTGCGGGGGCGGAGGGAGCGTGAGCAAGCTCACGGCCTACGAGAACAAAGGTCTTGGGGGTCAGTACGTGCATTTCCGGGCTTCGTCGGCGAAGGCGTGCAGGAGCTCGGGCTGGGCCTCGAAGAAGTGATCGGAGGGACTGAGGATGAAGCCGCCGCCCTGCCCCGCCTCGTTGAAGCAGCGGCGCACCTCGGCGCGGGTCTCCTCGGGCGTGGCGGTGGTGAAGAAGCGGTTCTGGTCGAAGCCGCCGATGAAACAGACCTTGTCACCGATGCGGCGCTTGGCCTCGGCGAGGTTCATGTCGCCGCCCATGGCGGGCGGGGTGAAGGTCTCGAGGGCGTTGGAGCCGAGGGTGACGAGCCGCTCCAGGATGGGCATCATGCCGCCGCAGGTGTGGTACACGATGCGCTGGCCGGCGGCGCGGGCGTGGGCGATGACCTCGCGGTCGTAGGGGGCCACGAACTCCTCGAAGACCTTCGGCGAGATGACGGTCGAGGACGCGTCGCCGCCGCCGTGCTCGAGCACGTCGTAGTTGGCGCCTTTCAGTGAGTCGGCGTACTTCACCTTGCGGTCGCAGATGATGCGGAGGAAGGCGTGCACCCACTCCGGGTCGTCGTAGGTGGCGAGGATCATCTCCTCGACGCCGTAGAGCACGCACGCGTCCTGCCAGCAGCCGGGCTGGCCGTAGAGGTCGAAGCAGTTGATGTGGCCGCGCATGAGCGCGCGGTCGCCGTACTGGGCGGCGTGGCGGTTGACGGCCTCGACGTCGCAGATCGGCTGCGGCGCAAACTCGGCGATGAGGTCGATGTCGGACTTCTCCTTGATGAGCCGCTCGGACAGCCACCCGGTGTACACGTTGCTCTGGAGCTCGAGCGTGAGGGTCTTGCGCGGGGTGACGATGGAATGGCGCGTGGTGGCGTACTCGCGGCCGGGCACGTCCTGGTGCTCGAAGCGCCAGGTGTCGGAGACCAGCCGGCGCGCCTCCATGAACCCCGCCGGGGTATGGGTCGGCTCAAACGTGCACCCCGAGCCGGGGACCGGCTTGTGCGCGACGAACCACGTGATGGGATCGAGCCCGAAGACCTCGAAGAACTCGTCGTCGGTTTTGCCCGGGAGGTATTTGTCCATGTAATAACGCATGATGTGATGCGTCGTCACGGGCAGATGATCGGTGGGCCGGCGGTCGAGGGCGGCGCAGAGGCGTTGTTTGGGTGTCATGGGCTTCATGGCAAAATATGCGGAGTAATTTCGGGAAATTTCATGGCCGCGGCCGCAGCGCGGGATTGATTTTGGGGCGGCGGCCCAGCATCACGCTGGGATGACCTCGATTGACCGTGTCCGCCGCACCATTCGCGGCGAAGCCGTGGACCACCTGCCGTTCCAGCCGATGGCGATGATGTTTTCCGCCAGGCATGCGGGCATCCCCTTCATCGACTACACCAAGGACGGCCGGAAGATGGCCGAGGCGCAGCTCAAGCTCGTGGCCGACTTCGGCCTCGACTGCCTGCTGACCTGCTCCGATCCCGCGCGCGAGGTCATCGACATCGCCGGCGACGGCAGCGTGGACTGGTTCACGGACCAGGGCCCGGCCATCAACGAGGACCGTGCGGCGCTCGCCGACAAGCTGCGGCTGCGCTCCTTCAAGGTGCCCGACCCGCTGAACGGCGGCCGCATGCACGACCGCGTGAAGAGCATCGAGATCATGCGCCGCGAGGCCGGCCCGGGCATGTCCATCGTCGGCTGGATCGAGGGCCCGCTCGCCCTCGCCGCCGAGCTGCGCGGGCTGAACACGATCATGCTGGATTTCGGCGACGACCCGGCCTTTGCGCACGACCTGCTGCGGTTCTGCGCCGATGTCGCGATCGCCTACGCGCCTGCGCAGATCGCCGCCGGCGCCGACACCATCGGCATGAGCGACGCCGCCGCGGGCCTGATCGGCCCGGTGCTGTACGAGGAATTCCTGTGGGCGGAACAAAAGCGCGTCTTCGACACCATCAAGCGCAACCACCCCGACGTGCTCCTGCGGCAGCACATGTGCGGGCGCATCGACCGGCTGTACCCCAAGGCGGCGCAGCTGCCGGTGGACATCTACGAAATTGATTTTCCGGCCAACCTCGCCCTCGCGCGCGAGCAGCTCGGGCCGACGCGGACGCTGGCGGGCAATGTTTCCACCATCACCGACCTGCTCGAGGGCACCCCGGAGAAGGTCTACGAGGCCTGCCGGCGCTGCCATGAAACCTGCGGCCAATATTTCATCGTGGGCGCGGGCTGCGAGATCTCGCCCAACACCCCCCCGGAAAACCTGCGGGCGATGCAGGCCTACGCCCGGGAGCACAAGCCCGGGGATTTCCGAAAGTAGGGCAGGTCTCCGACCTGCCATGGGGAGGCGCGGCGCAGAGGTTGCGGGCTCAGTTTCTCTGCGGTGTCCCCATTGTTTGTCATTCTGAACGCAGTGAAGAATCCAGTACACGAGAGTCGAAGGCTTCGGTAAGCGCCCACTGGATTCCTCGCTCCGCTCTGAATGACATAGGGGAAGGTGTCGCGATTGGCCTGCATGGCTTGTGCCCACCATGAAGGTCGGCGTCCCCCAGGGCAGGTCGGAGACCTGCCCTACTTTTTTCCCTCTCCTCATCCGCGGCCCTCCACCATTTCCATGGCGATCTTCGCCCATTCCCACAGGCGGTCGGGGCGGTTGGCCACGGTGGAGATGTCCTTCAGGACGAGTTCGACGTGGCCGCCGCGGGTGCAGTCCAGCACGCGGCGCAGTTCGGCGCGCACCTTGGCGGGGTCCCAGGAATCGACGGCGAAGCACGCGGGATTGGGCTTGTAGCTGAAAACGTAATCCCCGCCGCAGGCCGCCGCCGCGCGCTCCGGGTTGATGCGGTAGTTCATCGAGATCTTCCGCAGATTCGGAATGCGGCGCAGGATCTCCATCTTGGTGTCGAGCGCCTCGCAGCAGCCGTAGTAGATGAGCCCCCAGCGCGCGAGCCACGGCAGGTCGTGCTGGAGCGCGAAGTCCCAGTGCATCCCAGGCGAGACCTCGGTGAAGATCTGCGCGTTGGAACAGCCCCACATCTGCGCGGGGGTGACGGGACCGGTCTCCTGGCCCGGCGCCGGCAGGTCCGAGCAATAACAGTAGGCGCCCGAGCCGACGCGGTTGTTGCTGCTGTTCAGCATGAGCAGGCCCTCCGCCTGCATCTGGTCCAACTCCTTGAGGTAGGCCACGACGAGGCGCCGGATGGCGGCGTGAATGACCTCGGGTTGCTCGATGAGATCCAGCAGCGCCTCCTGCACGCCATACCACATCACCAGCTGGTCCCACGGGGTGTACCAGTTGTTTTTAATGCCCTCCTCGCGGACGGGCATGATGCCGGCGAAGATCTCCTGCATCGCGGCGAAACGGGCGGCGGTGTCCGCGCGGTCCACGGTCACCACCGGATCCTTGATCTTCGCCACGTCCGCCATGCAGGAGATCTGCGGCTCGTAGTGTTGCGAGGAAATGCCGCCGTTGGTGATGTTGAGCAGGTCGCCCTGGCGCACGAGGCCGAAGCCGGTGCTGCGCCAGGCGATCGGGCACGGGATGTAATCGCTGACGATCATGTCCACCGGCATGTGCTTCCACTGGTACAGCGTGCGGCGCAGCTCGACCTCGACCTTGCGCGTCCACTCGGCCCGGCAGCGCAACACCAACTCGGGCGAGTCCGCGCTGAACTCGTGCCAAGGGATCTCGGTGATCCACACCATCGGCCGCCCGCTGCGCCGGTCGTTGAGCTGCCGCCAGAGCCGCGCCTTCTCCCGCTGCACCGGCAGGGCCGCGATGACGGCCACCTGTTCGGCCAGGCCGCGCAGGATGTCGCGGTCGTCGGGATGCAGACTGGGGGCGGCGGCAAGGGTGGGGTTCATGGTTCAGGCGTGCAGTTTCAGGGTGGTGAGCTCGTTCCAGGCGGCGAAGACCTCGCGGACGTTCTCCGGGCGGGCGGCGGGGCCAAATTCGCATTGCGCGATGCAGCCGCCGTCGCGCCAGAGGTGGTGGTGCACGTGGCGCACCGCGCGGTCGATGTCGGACGGCGTGCCCTCGGGCAGGAGGTGCTGGCGGTCGATCTCGCCCCAGAAGGTGATCTGGCCGGCATGCGGTGCGAGCGTCGCGGCGTCCATGCAGAAGAGCTGGGAGTTCACGGCGTCGACGCCGATCTCCACGAGGTCGGGATAGATGGCGGCGATGTAGCCGTCGGAGTGCATGAAGAACTTCTTGCCGTGGCTGTGCGCGATCTGGACGAAGTCGCGGTACATGGGCTTGAAGAGCTCGCGCCAGAGCTTCGGGGCGATGAGCAGGGAACGCTGCGAGCCCCAGTCATCCATGAAGCGGAGGGCATCCACGTCGGTGCGCGCCCAGACGGTCAGGACCTCGCAATAGAACGCATGCAGCTCGCGCATGAAGCCGAGGAACTCCGGCGTCGGGTCGGCCAGGTCGCAGTACAGCTCCTCGGAGCCGCGCAGGAACTGCATCTGCTCGAAGGGCCGCGGGCAGGCCATGGCGAAGGCGAAGCGGTCGGTGGCCGCGCAGTCGCGGTTCACCGCGTCGCGGTCGAGGGTGAGCCACTCGCGGGGAAAGTGAATGCGGCCGCGGTCGGCGGTCCAGTCGTGCACGAGCGGGTGCTTCACCTCGCCGATGACGCCGCGCTGGATGTTGACGAAGGTGCAGCCCCATTCGTCGGTGAACTCCCCGATGGCGTGGGGGTTGCCGTTGGTCTTTGCGACCTCGCGCTCGTGGCCGGAGATGGCGGTGAAATCAGAGGGAAACTCGCGCTCGATGGCCGCGAGCTCGGCCGGGAAGCGCTCCGTCGCAATAGGGAGGGCCCAAAGGTCGCGGGCCGCACGGGGCGGTCCGGCGAAATCGAGAGTCTGATGGACGATTTCCCGAGGCGTTGCGTTCATGGGTGAAGGGAGGTTCAGGCGGCGGCGGTCCAGCCGGCGCGACGGTAGGCGCGGACGGCGTCGAAGAGGGCGACGGTGTTGGCGGGCGGGACGTCGGGCTTGATGTGGTGGTCGGGACCGCAGATGTAGCCGCCGCGCCCTCGCCGAGGGCGTCGATGCAGTGGTTCACCTCGGCCCGCACCTGCTCCGGCGTGGCAAAGGGCAGGCGCTGCGTGCTGATGCCGCCGAAGAAGGTGAGGTGCCGGCCGTATTCGCGCTTCAGCGTGCGGGCATCGATGGGCAGCGTGTGCAACTGCACGGTTTCCCAGACGTCCATCCCCATATCAATGAGGTCGGGCAGGACGGCGGTGATGTCGCCGCAGGAGTGGAACCACACATACTTGCCCCGGCTCTTCCCGAGCGCGAACAGGCGGGCGAGATGGGGCTTGAGGAAGCGGCGCCACAGGGCGGGCGAGACCATCAGGCCGCGCTGGGTGGCGAAATCGTCCGCCAGGCAGAGGATGGGCAGGTCGTCGCCGCAGGCATCGAGCAGCCGCACGCAGTAATCGTAGGTGAACCGGGCGGCGCGCTCGAGCACCGCCTCGAACAGCGCGGCGTCATCGAGCATGTGCATCAGCGCGGTCTCCATGCCGAAGAGATCGCAGGCCCGGCAGAACACCGGCTGCCAGTAGGGTCCGCGGCACGCATAGTCCCGCAGGCGCCGGGCATTGGCCGCGGCCGCCGCGTAATCGTAGCGCGCCGGATCGGGCCACGGGTAGCGCTCGATGGCGGCAAGGCTTGTGACGTCGGCGAGCGGGTTGAACCGCGCCGTGCCGTAGTCGCCGGTGTTCGGGGTGCCCCACTCCGTGTAGAGCCCCTGCAGCACCTCGGGGCGCTTCTCGCCGGCGTAAGTCGCATAGACCTCCCGGCTGTCAATGCCCAGCCGCTCCATGACCGCGTCCTCGGGGATGCGCAGGTACGCCGCAATTTCCGGCAGGTTCTCGATGCAGATGACGGCAGTCGGGATCCGGTCCACCGGCTCGCGCCGGAGGGTGGCCAGCAGGCGTTCGCGCGGGGTCATGGCAGCATGAGTTCGTCGATGTAGGCGTCCTCGAAACCGGGTTGGAGGTTGAGCTCGATGGATTCCATGCGCGTGCAGGCGGACTTCATCTCCTCGAGGAGACTGCGGTCCTGCAGCGCGAGGAACGCGCCGCCGAGCGAGGTGTTGCCGACGACCTGGATCTGTTCCGGCGTGAAGCCGGGCAGCAGGCCGCAGCCGATGGCGTGGCCGAGGGACAGGTGCATGCCGAAGCCGCCGGCGAGGTAGAGCTTCTTCACGTCCGCGGCCTTCACGCCGAGGATTTCGAGCAGGGTGTTGATGCCGGCGGCGATGGCGGCCTTGGCCTGGAGCAGGCGCGCGACATCCACCTCGGAAATCCACACCGGCCCCGAGGCCCCGCGCGCGTGGAGCTGCAGTTTTTTGCCATACTCGTCGGCCTGCACGAGCGGGCCCGCCGTTTTCACAAAATCGTCCGTCAGGCGGCCGTTGGACTGCAATATCCCCGTGCGACGCGCCTCCCAGAGGAAGTCCACGTAGGCGGAGCCGCAGATGCCGATGGGCTTGGGCACGTCGCCGATGATGCCGAGATCAACCGTGTAGGGATCCTTGCGCAGCGTGATGCGCTCGATCGCGCCCTTGACGCCGCGGGTGCCGCTGGTGAGCCCCGCGCCCTCGAAGGCCGGGCCGGCGGCGGTCGCGCAGCCGACGAGCCGGTCGCCCACCTTGGCGATGATCTCGCCGTTGGTGCCGACATCCACGAGGAGGACCGGACCGTCGTCGTAAAGCATGCCGGTGGCGACGAGGCCGGCGGACAGGTCGGCGCCGACGTAGGCCGCGGGGCCGGGCAGCAGGTGCACCTTCGCGTCGGGGCCGCCGAAATTGAGGCCGAGCTCCGCCGGGGCGTAGATGCGGTGGTCGAGGAAGACCGCCGTGAACGGATGCACCCCGAGCGGACTCGGGTCCACGCCCGCCAGCAGATGCTGCATGGTGGTGTTGGCCGCGACGGTCATCACGCCGACATCGGCGAGGGTGACACCGGCCTCGGCACAGGCCTCGGCGAGCAGGGGCTGCATGGTCTCGACCGTGACGGCGCGCTGCAATTCGCGCACGCCGGCGGGATTCTGGTAGCACATCTGGATGCGCGTGAGCACGTCCTCGCCGAAACGGATCTGCGCGTTGAAGGCCGAGGCCTCCCCCAGCACCTTGCCGGTCGCGACCTCGGTGAGCATGAGCGCGACCGTGGTCGTGCCGATGTCCACCGCGGCGCCGATGCGGGCGGCGGGGTCGAGCGGATCGCTGGCCCAGGGAACGTTGATCTTGAACTCGGCCACCACCGCCGGCTCGTGCTTCAGCAGCGAGCGCGCGGGAACGGTCACCGTCGCCTCGCCGCCCTCGGGCACCCGCAACTGGCAGGAGCGGAGCCGGTCATCGGCGGAGGGTCCGACGCGGGCGCCGTCCGTCGTGCGCTCGAGCGCGCCGGCCCGCAGCCCGACCTCGCAGCCGCCGCAGAGGCCGCGGCCGCCGCAGCGCGTGTTGAGCGGGTGGCCGCGATGGGCCAGCAGTTCGGACAGCGGCAGCCTGGCATCGGCGGCATTCAGGCCGAGCGTGGTTTGACCGTCGGGGGTGTCGAGGTGCAGGCAGGTGTTCATCAATTGTTGGCGGGAGCAGGTTCGGCGCGGATGATGTCGGCGTCGGCCGTGAGGCGGATGACGTGCCGGGGCGGCACGGTGAGAAAGCGTTTTTCGTCCCAGTCGCAGAACAGCAGCGCCTTGAGCAGCGCGGGGTCGCCCGGGACGCGGTCGAAGCCCCAGCCGAGGCAGGCGGCGCAGGTCTTGGTGTAGTCCGCCTCGCGCTGCGGATCGCCGAGGCCCAGGCCGACGTAGGCCGCGCGCTGGTAGTGCGCCAGCGACTCCCGGTCGGTCTCGATCAGGTAATCAACATCGTCCGCGCCGAATTTCTCCGCGTATTCCCGGCGCAGGCGCGCCTCGCGGTCGGGACCGGGGGAGGCGCCGCCGCGGATCCAGCCCGGGTTGTACCAGTAGGTGCCGGGGTTGGCCTGCTGGTAGGCCGTGTAGCGGTCCTTGTCGCCGAGGAAGAGCGTCACGCAGTCGTGGGCGCGCGTGATGACCAGCGGACAGCGGTCGTGGCGGAGGTTTTCGATGCCGCGGCTGCACAAACCATAGACGAGCACGATGGCTTCGACCCTGGGATTGGCCTCGGCGCGGTCGATCGCCGCCTGCAGTTCACGCTGCATCCGCGCCGGGTCGTCATGGAGCCCCTGCGGCAGAAAAACCAGCTCCATGATGTGCATGGCGCCATTAACGAAGTGCCGGACCTCGGGCTCAATCACCCCGCAGGCGATCACGGCGATATTAGACAAATTGGACATGGGGATTAAAAGTCCGGTGCGGTTGGGTCGACCGTTGTACGACTGTACACCAACTCCCCAAGGCACTGACAACGTATGCCCCATGCAATAATTGAATAGTTGTGTGCACAACGGGACAAACGCGGTGTTCGCATTTACAACGGCGCCCCGGGGCACCTATAAGCACAGGTATGCGGAGACTCACCGGTCTGAATAGTTGCTCCACAACCGGATGACAGGCAGTCTTCGCATTTACTTCGGTCCCC
>JADJZJ010000038.1 GCA_016715765.1 Opitutaceae bacterium | reverse complement strand
ATAATAAAGATTGATCACTCCTTCGAGGTAGTAGCCGCATTTCAGGTAAATCTCGTCGAGGTACTCGGGCACGGTCAGGCCGCGTGACTTCACGCTGGCGCAGAGCTCGGCAAACATCAGGCACGCGGAGTTGCCATCCTTGTCGCGCAGGGCGTCGTTGGGCAGGTACCCGTAGCTCTCCTCGTTGCCCAGCACATAGAAGGAACCGTGCAATTGCTGCAGCCGGGCCCGCTCCGCCAGCGAGGTCGCATCATAGTCGAAGCCGGCGCCCATCTTCGCGCGGACCTGGTTTTCGTAACCGCGCATCTTCGCGGCGATCCATTTGAAACCGGTGAGGGTGTTGATGACCTTCACGCCATGCGCGCGGGCAATCGCATCCTGCAGCTGGGTGGTCACAAAGGTCTTGATGACGCAGACCCGGTCCGACCCGGCCGCCGGGATGACGCCGAGCTCCTTGTATTTCGCCAGGCGGTATTCGGTGAGCAGTGCCCCGACCTGATTGCCGGAGAGCATCTCGTATTGCCCGGCGCGGTTGCGCACGGCGACGCCCATGCGGTCCGCATCCGGATCGGTGGCCATCACAACGTCGGTCCCCTGTTTCCCGGCCTGCGCGACGGCCATGGCCATGGCTTCGCGGTTCTCCGGATTGGGTGACTTCACGGTCGGGAAACGCGCGTCGAAATCGAGCTGCGCGCCGACGGCGTGCACATCCGCCCCGGCATGCAGCAGCAGCGGGAGCGAATGCACCGCGCCGGTGCCGTGGATGTTCGTGAAGGTGACCTTCAGCTTGGTGCGGCGGAAAACCGACTGGTCGATCGCCCCGGTGGCCGCAACCTCCAGGTAGGCGTTGTCGGCCTCGCGTCCGAGGGTCAGCACGCGGGAGAGGTCCTTGGCCAGGAACGCCGGCAACTCGGCCAGCGGCACCGCGTTCACCTCGGCCACGATGCCCAGGTCATGGGGCGGGACCACCTGCGCGCCGTCGTCGAAGTAGGCCTTGAAGCCGTTGTCGTGCGAAGGATTGTGGCTCGCCGTGATGACCACGCCGGCGTGCGCCTTCAGCCAGCGGACGGAATAGCTCAACTGCGGCGTGGGCCGCGGCCCGTCGAAGATGCAGGCCTCGCCGCCGAGGCGGCACCAGGTGGAGGCGGCCAGTTCGCAGAAGTGCCGCGAAAAATGGCGCACATCGTGGGCGATGACGATCTTGGGCGCGGCGGTGACCCCGAGGTTGCAGAGGTGTTTCTGCGTGTAGCGGAACAGACCGACCACGGCGCGGATCAGCGTGAAATCGTTCAGCAGGTTGCTGCCGATCGCCGCATGCTCCGGTGCACCCAGCGGACCGGGCGTGCCCGTCTCGGCGGCGGCGGGGACGACGGCGATGGTGCGGCCGCGCATGCCGCCGGTGCCGAATTCCAGGTAGCGGAAGAAACGGTCGTTCAGCTCGCTCCACTCG
The DNA here is from genome assembly GCA_016715765.1 of Opitutaceae bacterium. Taxonomy (GTDB): domain Bacteria; phylum Verrucomicrobiota; class Verrucomicrobiia; order Opitutales; family Opitutaceae; genus UBA2377. The sequence goes on along the minus strand of JADJZJ010000038.1, from coordinate 43,756 downwards.
CCGCGGTTGACGAGTTCGCCAATGCTCGCGGTGGCCCAGGCCGGCAGCGGTGCCGCGAGAAAGGTCGCGATGTTTTCCGCCGCCGCGGGGAGCAGTTTTCCGTCCTTGGTCGCTTGGCTGATCGCTGCAGTGATCGTCATGGGTAAAAGGTTCAACCGAGATAAAGTCCGTCCGCAATGGCGGGTTTTGGCTGCAGGCGCGCCCACGCGTCGGCGAACGAATCCTCGTCGTAGCCGAAAAGCGGGCTGACCTCGATCGCTGCCCGGGGAAGGCCGGTCGCGTCGGTTTCAACCGCGGCCCCGTTCGCCCGCAGCCAGCGGGCGAACTGGCGGAGCTGGTCGTCGCGGCAGGTCTGGGGCGAATCCAGGCCCTCGGCGTTTTTCACCGGGGAGAAATCATCCGCGCGGCGGGTCTCGATCACCACGGGATTCCGCGCGAAGGGCAGCGCATCGAAGACGAACATCTCGAATTTCACGCCGTTGGCCCTGGCCGGCTTCACCGGCTGGCCCGCGGCGTCGATCGTCGGGATTTTTTTGTCCGCGCGGTGAAACGGCAGCGCGACCCCTTCCCCGCCCCGGGCGACGCGGCGGATGAACTCCCGGTCCAGCACATGAATCGCAATGCTGCCCGCAATGTAGCGCAAAGCGCCCGCGGCATCCTTTTCCTCCTGCATCGCCATGGGCAGGTCGGAGTATTCCACCACGACCAGCCGGCCGTCCTGCTGGCAGAAATGGCCGACCTTCTCGGCGGCATAGGCCTTCGGCACCATCTTGCTGCTCATTTCGGAACCGCGGCGCAGATGCCAGCCGATGAAGGCGGGGTCGATCGCGCGCACGAGCGGATTGTCCACCTGGAAATAGCTCACCGTGTCGATGCCCTCGCGGGCCATGAGGTCGAGCGCCCCGCTGCGTTCCAGCGCCCGCAGCGAGCCGCCATGCCCGTCGGGGCTCAGCGCGAGCGCGCCGCGCTGCTCCAGCATGATTTTCCCGCTGTAATCCACCGCCGGCATGCGTCCTTGGCGAAAAAAATGCACCCGCGCCGGATCGAGCCCGAAATGCCCGTGCGCCTGAAAGAACGCCTCCGTCGCCGCGTGGTTCGAATGACTCGTCATGATGAACCAGTGCACCGGCCGGCCGTAGCGGCGGCCGGCGGCGAGGATCTTTTCCGCAAAAACCCGGAAGAGCGGCTTCTGCTTCAGCGGCGTGACGGGAAAGGTGCCCTTCGGTCCGTCGTAGCCCAGCCGCGTGCCCTGGCCGCCGGCGACGGTGAACGCCGCCACCCGACCGGCCCGGAGTGCCGCCTCGCCCACGGCTTTCGCGTCAGCCCAGTCCGCGGCCGGGCCGCCGTTTTCCGGCCGGCGTTCGTAAGGCGCCGGGACGAGCTGCGAATAGTCGCCGCCGGTCGCGTGCGGGTTCAGGAGAGTGCGGGTGAGCCGGTCGATTTCCGCCAGGTCGATCTCGGCCGCCTCGGCGAGCAATCGCTCCTGCTCCGCCGGCGGGAGCGCATGGAAGTGCGCAAATACCTGGCCCTGGCCGGCCTGTTGAAACTTTTCGATGAGCGGATGCACGGACATGGGCGGGTTCAATTCTCGAAACGAAAGATGTATTCGTCGGGTTTCGCGTAAAGTAGCCGGCGGCGGATCACCTTCTCGACGTAGGTCGGATCATTGCGCAGGCGGTCGAGGATGCGTTCCTGTTCCTTCAGCTGCGCCTCGGCCTCGGCCAGGCGCAGCCGGGCGGCGGCTTCCTGCCGGCGCAGACGGCTGTATTCCTCGCGGGCCTGCCATAGGAAGTATCCCGAGGTCAGACCCGCGCCCAGAAAAAGCACAAGGTAGAGACTGATGATGACGCGACGCAGGTTCACGAACGCCCAAAGATAAACGGCCCGCGCTTTTCACGCGCAAATCTTTTCAGGACGGCCAATTGAACCGTCCCCCCCCCCCCCCCCCCCCCCCCGCGCCCGCCCCCCCCCCCCCCGGGGGTGCTCTCGGAATCACCCGCCCCTGCCCACCCTCCCCTTCAGCGCATGCGGCCTTGTCGCCGTGACCGTCAAGCAACGGCTAAAATCGCCGCGCCCCGGTCCCGCGGCGGTTTTTGGCGTGCCTTTTAATAGGGAGGGGCCAATTTGGCCCACGCATGTATCAGAGCTTTTACGGGTTCAAGGAGATGCCCTTCAACATCACCCCCGATCCGAAATTCCTCTACCTGAGCCCCACCCATCAGGAAGCCCTCCAGCACCTCAAATACGGCGTGCAGGAGAAAAAGGGCTTTATCGTGCTCATCGGCGAGGTCGGCTGCGGCAAGACCACCCTCTGCCGGCGGTTTCTTAACGAGTTGGACAGCGCGCACTTCGACACCGCCCTCATCCTGAATCCCCGGGTGACCGAGACCCAGATGCTGAAGGCGATCCTCACCGAGCTCGGCGAGACCAAACTCGCGCGCAGCCAGGTTGACCTGGTGGCCCAGATGAACCGCGTGCTGCTCGAGCGCATCGAGCGCGGCCGCGACATCGTCCTCATCATCGACGAGGCCCAGAATCTGTCCTTCGCCGTGCTCGAACAAATCCGCCTGCTGTCCAATCTGGAAACCGACAAGCAGAAGCTCCTCCAGATCGTGCTGATGGGCCAGCCGGAGCTCAAGGAAGTGCTCGCCCTCGAGGAGCTCCGCCAGCTGCGCCAGCGCATCTTGGTGCACTACGAACTGAATCCCCTCACCCACTACGACATGCTCCACTACATCCAGCACCGCATGACCCTCGCCGGGAGCATGGGCCGGCCGCTGTTCACCAAGTGGGCGCTGAAGGCCATCCACCGCGCCAGCAAGGGCATTCCCCGCGTGGTCAACAATCTCTGCGACAAGGCCATGCTCTCATCGTACATCCGCGGTTCCGATGAGGTGAATTATTGGGACGCCCGTCGCGCCATCCGTGAAACCGCCAACCTGACCACCTGACGCGCCATGAGCCTGATCAACGAAGCCCTCAAGCGCGCCCAGCACCTGCGGAAGGAAGAGGCCGCCGGTCACGCCACCCCGCCCCCGGGCGACCCCGCCCACCGCGTCGCCCATCGCGGCAAGCCCATGGCCTCGCAAACCCTCATGCTGATCGTGGCGGGTTCCGTCGCGATCATCGTGATCACCGTGGTGGCCACCGTCTATTTGCTGCGGGACGACGATACCGGCCCGGCGGTTGACCGCACCCCGGCTCCGGCCGTCGTCAAGATCCCCGAGGCGGCCCCGGCCTCGACCGAAACCGCCCCGGCCGTCGTGCTCTCCATTCCCAACCCGGCCGCCGGCACCACCGCCGCCCAACCCGTCACGACCCCCGCCATCACCGCCCCCGTCCCTGCGCCCGTTGTGGCCAAGCCGACCCCGCCCGCCCCCACGCCGGCGGCGCCGGTGACCCAACCGGTCACGCCACCCATCGCAGCCGCCACCGTGCCCGCCGCCAGCGTCGCCGCCCCGGCCCCGATCGCCACCGCCCCCATCACCCCCGCGCCGGCCGCCGCGGCCAATGTGGCCCCCGACCAGCAGGTGCTGATCTACCTCGATAATATGCGCGTCCTGGGCGTGCGCTTCTCGGGCCTGGACAGCAAGGTGCTCATCGGCGACCGCGTTTTCCGGATCAACGACATCATCGAACGCAATTTCGGCCTCCGGCTGGTCGAGGTGCAGCCCGACCGCCTTTTCTTTGTCGATGGCAGGGGTGCCGCCTACACCAAGAATCTGTAGCCGGCGTCCCGCACCCCTCACGTTCCGAGCCAGTGCTGACCCGTCCGCAACATTCCCGCAACCGATTCTGGCAACTCGCCGACGGCCTGCTGTGCGCGCTCGCCGTGGCCCTCGCCTACGGGCTCCGGTCCGCCTTCCCCTTCCTCGACCTGCCCGAGCTGGAGGGTTTCTCCGACTACCTCTGGCTTCTCCTGCTCGCCGGCATCACCGGTCCGGTCATCCTCAACCAGCAGGGCTTTTACCAGCCGGCGCAGCCCACCGGCCGGGGCACGACGATCTTCGTCATCATGCAGAGCTGCGCGTATGCCGTGCTCGCCATGGTGATCTTCCTCTTCATCGCCCGCGTGCAGTTCGCCCGCTCGGTCATCATCCTCGGCGGCACCTTCGCGGCACTGCTGATCTATGCGCGCCATGAGCTCACCCGCTCCCTCGCCTCGTCGGCCATCGTCGAGGCCGAGATGCGCCGCCGCACCCTCTGGGCCGGCACGCCCGCCGCCATCACTCGCCTGCAGCAGAGCCTGACCCCGGCCGAGCGCGAGCTCATCGCCACCACCACCGAGATCGATCCCCGTGACCCGACGGCCGGCGAACGGCTCCGCGAACAGCTTCATCTGCACTCGGTCAATGTGGTCATGCTCGTCCTGCAGGGGCTCGAGCAGGCCCAGGTCGCGACAGTGCTCGCGGCCTGCGACGACGAGGGTGTCGAAGTCGTCATCCATCCCGGTCTCGCCCTGGCCTCGCCCTACCGGCTCACCCTCGACCAGCTCGGCGGTGCCCCTGTCTTTTATTACCACGCCCAGGACGCCAAGCCCGGACACCTCTTGCTCAAGCAGATCGGCGACTATGTCGGCGCCGCCCTCCTGCTGGTTTCCCTCTCGCCGCTCATGCTGCTCATCGTCCTGTTGATGAAGCTGTTCTCGCCCGGCCCCGTGGTCTACCGCCAGCAGCGGGCCGGGCTCAACGGCCGGCCCTTCACCCTCTACAAGTTCCGCACCATGTCCACGGACGCGGACCAGCTTAAGCCCGCCCTCGCCGCGCAGAACGAGATGTCCGGGCCGGTCTTCAAGATCGCCGACGACCCGCGGGTCACGCGCCTCGGCCGCATCCTCCGCCGCCACAGCCTCGACGAACTGCCCCAGCTGTGGAACGTCCTCCGCGGCGAGATGAGCCTCGTCGGGCCGCGGCCGCTGCCCGTGGAGGAAGTGCAGCGTTTCACGGACTCCGCCCACCGCCGCCGCCTCAGCATCAAGCCCGGCCTCACCTGCCTGTGGCAGATCCGCGGACGCAATGACATCTCCAGTTTCGAGGACTGGGTCCGGCTCGATCTCGAATACATTGACCAATGGTCGCTGTGGCTCGACGTGAAGATCCTCTTCGCCACCATCCCCGTCGCCCTCTTCGGCCGAGGCGGCCGGTGAAATGCAGTCGTAGTGCCGGTCTTTAGCCGGCACTGGTACCGAGCCTCGAACTGCCGAGGCAGCATGCAAGCGCGGGCTGAAGCACCGCGCTACGAGCGGGCGGCGATGCCTTGAGTAGGGCAGGCACCTGCCCATGCCGCCACCCGCGGACCCAGGCGGCAAACGCTCCAGCCCAGGACCCCTAAGCACCCTACCTTCCCGACAGCACGTAAGGTTCGATGGATCGGAATCCCGGCTGACCGCACAAACGGTCGCGATCGGACTGGCTCGCGCACAGGTAGAGCGCATAGCCGCCAAAGCCGCCACCGCAGTACTTGACCGCCAGCGCCGTCACCCCGCCCACGCTGCCAGCCAGGGCGGTCATGCCCTCCGCCAGTTGCGCGGCATAGGACTGCCGAACGGCCCCGGCCAGGCCTTCCAGGCTCGAGGTCCACGCCGCATCCCGCGCGGCCTGCCCGGCCCGGGCAATGGCATCAAGGTCCCGTGAGTTACTCACCACCTTGGGGGTGTCGTGCGAGTTACCGGTCCAGAAAAGCGCCATGCGCCCGCGGAGAAAATCGGCGCTGCTCTTGAATTCCAACTCGGGCCGCGCCCCGCTGCGCCACACGCACAGGCCGGTTTCGCTGATGACCGCCGGGTCCTGCCAGCCGACGCCCAGATCCAATTCGGCGTCCACGCTGTCCTTGCCATTCAACAGCGCCCACGCGCCGCTGCCCCCCAGCCCGGCGTTGCGCTCATAGGGCCACTCGCGCAGCGAGACTGTCGGCGAAATCGAGCAATTCACGATGAACGCTCCGTTCCGCGCAAACCGCGGCACATCGAGCCAGCCGCCGGCAAAATCCACGCGCAACGGCGCCTCCTGCGGCGCGCGGATGTAGCGCACGATTTCCGTGGTCGAGATCGGCGTGAATTCCGGCGGCGTCTTCGGCAGCACGACGTATTTCGCCCCCACCTCGGCGCAGAGCGCCCGCTTGAGTCCGGCATACTTGTCGTCCTCGGTGACCGCCAGGATCTGGGGCCGGATGCGCAGGAACTCGCGGCGAAAATCGATGCCTTCCTCCAGCCCGTCCCCGATCACGACCTCATCCACCATCCGCAGGGCCGCGATCAGCGCGCGCTTGTGCTCATCCGGCAGCGAACTCTTCCGGTGCTTGTGCAGCCAGAGCACCTCGGCCGAGGCAAACGACACGGTCAGGTGGTCGCCGAGCGCCCGGGCCTCGCGGAAAAACTGCACGTGACCGGCGTGGACGATGTCGTAGCAACCGGAGACGAAAACCTTGATCATGGGATCAGAGTTGGGGGTGCGGGGCCGGCGTGAAAGCCAAAAAGCGCCCGACAAACTGCCCCCAGGCTGCCGGGTACGGCCGCAGGTAGCTACGAGCGTGAGCGAGTGGACATGCTCGCAGTTAGGAGATCGAAGTTCGCAGATCGATTCCAGCAGCCCCATCTCCCATCTCCGATCTGCCAACTGCGGAAAGCACCACTCGCTCACGCTCGTAGCTACCTGCATCCTTCCTCCCTTCGCGCCTTCGCGCTCAACCTCATCACTTCCGCTCGCGGAACCACCGTTGCACGCCCGCCAGCGTTCGGGTGTTCAGCACCTGCGCCTTCACCAGCCAGCCCTTGCGGGCGCTGTTCACGCCCGCCGCCACGTGGCGCAGGCCGTCGGTTTCGTGCGCGTCGGGATTGATCGCGCAAAGCAGGCCGCGCTCCGCCGCCTTCCGCCAATGCCGCCAGTCCATGTCGAGGCGCCAGGGGCTCGCGTTCAGTTCGATGATGACGCGGTGCGCGATGGCGGCATCCATCACCTTCGCCGCATCCACCTGGTAACCCTCGCGGCGCAACAGCAGCCGGCCCGTCAGATGGCCGAGCATGGTCGTCGCGGGATGCTCGATGGCGCGGATGATCCGCGCGGTCATGGTCGCCTCGTCCTGCGTCATGGCGTTGTGCACCGAGACCACGACGTAATCGAGTTCGCCCAGCAGGGCATCGTCATAGTCGAGGCGGCCATCAGTGAGGATGTCGCATTCCACGCCGGCAAAAACATGGGTTTTGAATCGCTTCGATTCATTAAGCTCCCGGATGGCGGCAATCTGCCGGCGCAGCCGCTCCTCGCTCAGTCCGTTGGCCTGAAAACTGGCCTTCGAATGATCCGCGATCCCAAGGTAGTCCCAGCCCATCGCCTCCGCCGCTGCCGTCATCTCCGCGAGCGTGTTGCGCCCGTCGGATTCGGTCGTGTGGTTGTGAAACGCGCCGCGCAGGTCCCGCAACTCCACGAGTGCGGGCAGTTCCCCCGCCTCCGCCGCCTCGATCTCGCCCCGCCCTTCGCGCAGCTCTGGCGGAATATAATGCAGTCCCAGCGCCGAAAAGAGTTCGACCTCTGTCCGTATCCCGATCGCCGGTTTCCCCTCCGTCCTTTCCGGTTTCCGGTTTCCACTCTCCGCTTTCACCATCGCCGCCTTCTCCTTCGCCGTGCCCTCGCCTTCCGCCGGCACCAGGCCCCACTCGCTAAGTGACAATCCCCGGGCCAGGGCCCGCTGCCGCATCTGCACGTTATGGTCCTTCGAACCGGTGAAATGATGCAGCGCGAACACAAACTGGTCCGCCGGCACGATGCGCAAATCCGCCTGCAGGCCGCCTGCAAACCGTACGCTGGCCTTGGTCTCGCCCCGGGCGGTCACCTCCTGCACTCCGGGCTGGGCCGTGAACCACGCCACCACCGGGGCGCTGTCCGCCGCGGCCACCAGGAAATCCAGGTCGCCGATCGTCTCCATGCCGCGCCGCAGGCTGCCCGCCGCCTCGACCCGCTCGACCGCCGGCAGGGCCTTCAATCCCGCGAGGATGGGCTCCGCGACCTCCTGCGCCTCCCACCACAGGTGCCGTTTGCCATAGGCCTCCCGGTGCTTGATGCCCGTGAGGATCTTCTCCTGCGATTTCTCGCCGAAGCCGTCGAGCTGCGCCACGCGGCCATCCGCACAGGCCGCCGCCAGCGCCGCGATGTCGGCGATGCCAAGCTTGGCGTGCAGCGCGCGGATTTTCTTCGGCCCCAGTCCCGGGATGCCCAGCATGTCCACGAGGCCGGGTTCGATCGACGCCTTCAGCTTCTCGAAAAATTCCAGCCCGCCGGTCGTGTGGAGCTCGGTGATTTTCTGCACCAACGCCTCGCCCAGGCCCTTGACCGTCCCGAGCTGGCCTTCGCGGATCAACCGCGAGAATTCCGCCGCCTCGATCGCCTCCACGGCGCGCGCCCCGGCCTGATAGGCGCGGATCTTGAACGGATTCTCCCCCTTCAGCTCCAGCAGCACCCCAATTTCCTCCAGCACTTCGGCGATCTCGTTCTTGGTCATCCCCACCCCCCCCCCCCGCGGGCCCCCGCCCGGGCGGCGCGCGGCGGGGCGCCGCCCCTCGGAAACCCGGCGAAACCGACCCCCCCCCCCCCCCATCCCTTAACGGACGGTCAGTGCAGGGTAAGCTTTTTCTATCGGATCCGTGGATTCAATGCGCCCGGACCGGATTTTAACCACGGATTTCACGGATGCCACGGATGGATACCAAGGCCATGGCCACATAAGGCACAAAAAGCGCAGAAGGGATCCGAGTCTGAGCCATATTTACATTTCTTGTGCCTCTGGGGCCATCACTCGTACCCATCCATGGCATCCGTATCACTATCCTGAGACCTGCTTTTTCTGCAAGGTTTCCCAATGCCACGCCAGGGATCGGATATCTGTGCCCATCCGTGCAATCTGTGGTTAAAAATGTCTTTCCTTCGGTTGCGGCAAAAGCCGCTCTAGGAAATCCGCGGTCCAGAAGGATCGAACCAACCACGCTGAACCTGCGCTGACGGAATCCGGCTCGCCGCCTCCGTCATTTTGTCCACGCTCTCAGCCATGCCGTACGCCTACCCGCGCACCATTCATTTCCCCGATACCGATGCCGCCGGCGTCGTCTTCTTCGCGAACTACCTCTCCATCTGCCACGAGGCCTATGAAGAGGCGCTGGGCGCGGCCGGACTAGATGTCGCCACTTTCTTTTCCGCCAATGGCATCGTCGTGCCGATCGCCAAGAGCACGGCCGAATACCTCCGCCCCTTGCGCGTCGGCGACAAAATCCGCGTGACCGTGCGCCCCGAGCCGCTCTCCGCGAACTCCTTCGCCCTCAACTACGAGCTCACCCGGCTAAACCCGATCGAGAAGCTCGCCGCCCGCGTCCGCACCGAGCACGTCAGCACCTCCCTGCAGCTCCGCGAGCGCGTCCCCCTGCCCGCCGCCCTCGCCACCTGGGTGAACCAGGGCTGAGCCGTGACGATGCAGCCGACAGTAGGCCGGGAGCTTGCTCCCGCTCTGAGAGTGCCAGCAAGCTGGCGGCCTACCGAAAATACCTTCGATTTCACAACCATCGAGGCAGTCCAGCGTTTACCGCATCGTTCCTGGTGAGGGTTCGCCGGCCCGGCCCAACCCGCCATGTAACGCATTGCGTTACAAGTTGCCGACGGCGGCCTTCAGTCTGGCTCGGTCAAGTTTGCCCTGCGCATTCCGCGGCCAGGGCCTGATCGCGATCAGTCGTTTGGGCCGCTGATAGGCCGGAAGCCCACGCAAGGCGGGCAGCTTCAGTTTGCCGCCGCGCCCTGCCGGATAGCAGGCCACCACCACTTCGCCCCACTCCGCATCGGGCAGGCCGATGACCGCAACGTCGGGAAAAATTCCCGTGGCCCTCAGCGCCGCTTCCACGGTTGCCGGATGAACTTTTTTTCCGCCGGTGATGATGACGGCGTCGCGCCGCCCCAAAATATCCAGTCTCCCGTCCGCATCGATTGATCCCAGGTCACCGGTGGCAAATTCCGTCGCACCGCGCCGGTCTCCGGCGTAGCCCCGGAACAACGACCGCCCGCTGATGCGCACCACCCCGCCCCGGCCGGTCCGCAACCGCGCATGCGGCAGCACCCGGCCGCAGCTGCGCTCACCCGCGGCGAACTCCCGCGGTCGCAACGCCGCCACCATCGCCGCCGTCTCCGTCAGGCCGTAGCTCAGCGAAATGCGCAGCCGGGCCCGCGCCGCCTGGGTCGCCAGTTCCGCCCACACCGGTCCGCCGCCGAGAAAAACAACCTCGAATCGGCGCAGCCAGGCGACCGCCGCGCGGCTCCGCAGCAAGCGCTGCAGCTGGGTGGGCACGAGCGAGATCACCCATGGTCCGCCCTTGATCGCCGGCCGGCGGCCCGCTTCGAGATCCTTCCAGTTCCAATCCAGATATGCTCCCCCGGTCGCCGCACAGCGCACGCGGGCCATCAGGCCGCTGACGTGATGGGGTGGCAGCACGCCCACGGCGTTCACCCGGCGCAGATTGAAGTGGGCGCAAAAACCCTCCACCGCCGCGCCGAGCGTCCACTCGTCGTGCCGGGCAAACTTGACCACCCCGCCCGTGCCGCCCGTCGGCAGGCACAGCCAGCCCCGACGCGGCTTCGGTTGAGTGCGATGCAGCCGGCCCATCAAGGCGCGCACTCGCTGGCGCTGCTCCGGACGCCAGGCCGGATCGCAAAGCATCATCCACCCGCCTTTCTCCACGGCCACGCCCGTCGCCCGCACCAGGGCCTTTAACTCAGCGCGTTCCATACGGCCTCCGGATTGAGCCTCGCCACATCCTCGCGGCGCAGGAACGGTCCCGCGAAGGGTCCGTCAAAGCGCGCATCCGCAAAGAGCGGCCACACGCCAAACCCTAGCGCGCGCACCGGACCCTGCCAGCGAAACGCGTGGGCCAGGGCGGACTTCGCCCCGACCGCCGTTTCGAGCGCACTGGAAAAAACCACCGCCGCCTTGGCCGCTGCCAGTTGGGCCAGCACCGTTGAGACGTCGCCGCACAATGACGGTTTCAGCACAAACACCCCCGGCCACCCCTGCGCCAGCCAGCGCGCCACATCCCCGTCGCCCACCAGTGATTCATCCAGGGCAATCGGTGTGGGAAAATCCCCCGCCAGCCCCATCAACAAATCCTCCGTCCTCCGCACGAGGGCCGTGCCCTCCGCAGCCTTGGCGAAGGAGGGTTGCTCGACAAACTCCACCGGTCGCTCCGCGGCCCGCTCCAGCCAGCGTTCCGCCGCGCGGCGCGGCCAGGCCCCGTTCGCATCCAGCCGCAGTTTCGCCCCCTCGGGCAGGCGGGCGCACACGTCGTCCAGCAGTGCGAGTTCGTCGGCCACATCCCCCACGCCGACCTTCCATTTGAAAGTCCTGAACCCCGCCTCGGCGAGGGGCCCGATGCGGGGCAGCGCCTCCCGGCCGGCCGGCAGCAATGCCGCGACGGGCAGGGACTTGGGTAATGCCTCAAGCTCCGCACCATCATCGTCACCGGCCAGGGCCGCTTGCGCCGCCGCCAAGGCGTGGCGCAGGCAGCCGAATATCACTGGCACCCGGGACAGCACGTCCGCTCCCGGCTCCGGGCCGATTTCCTTCAACACCGCCTCGGCCTCCTCTGTCGTCTCGGTGCCGAACCACGGCAGCGTCGCCACTTCCCCGAAACCCGCCCGGCCTGCGCCATCCTCCAGCCGCAGGATCAACCCGTCGCGCTGCTCCTCCACGCCATGCGCCGTGCGCAGGGGCGCCCGCAAAGGCAGGCGATAACGACGGCATTGGAGCAGGTAAGGCACGTCCGCATCGTCAACCGGTGCGCGCAGCGGTGCAACCTGACTTTCTGTTTGCACTTCCCGGAATCCGGCTTAATCCGTTCACGGCAACTCATGACTAAGGTTGCCACCACCTCCACCGCCCATTCCGACTCCGCCACGGCCAGGGCGGATGCCGATTTTTACCTGCCGGCTGACGCTTTCTTCCGTGCGAATCTGCCGACCGCCCTGACCTTCGACGACGTGTCGCTGGCCACGCTCTACTCGGAGATCCTGCCCAAGGATGCCGACACCGCGACCGCCCTCTCCGAAACGGTCCGCCTGCAGATCCCGATCATTTCGTCCGACATGGACACGGTCACCGAATCGCGCATGGCCATCGCCATGGCACTCAACGGCGGTCTCGGCCTGATCCATTACAACATGCCGTCGAAGGATCAGGTGAAGGAGGTCGCCCGCGTGAAGCGCCACATCCACGGCCTCATCCAGGACCCCATCACCGTCGCGCCCGACCAGTTGATCGCCGACGTGCTCGCCATGATCGAGCAGCGGAAATTCTCCTTCAGCACCTTCCCGGTGGTGGATGCCGCGGGCCAGCTCGCCGGCCTGCTCTCCGGCAATGTCGTCAAGGAACGGTACCGGACCAAGAAGGTCGCCGATGTGATGACCCCGCGCGCCCAGCTCATCACCGAGCGGGAAAGTGCGATCGCCAACGATCCCATCAAGGCCGCCGACCGGTTCTTCACCGAACACGTTGGCATCAACAAGATGCTGGTCGTGGATGCGGCCGACCGCCTGCGCGGCCTGGTCACCAGCACCGACGTCGAAAAAATCACCAGTGAAACCAAGTCCCGCCGCAAACCGGCCCGCGACGCGCAGTTCCGCCTCGTCGTCGGCGCCGCGCTCGCCCCGGTCCGCAAGCCCGGCGGCGAACTCGACCGCGAAAAGATCATCACCCATGTCGGCCACCTGGTGGACGAGCACATCGACGCCGTCGCCGTCTCCACCGCCCACGGTCACACTTCCGGCGTGGGCGAGATGGTGAAGCTGGTGCGCGACGCCTTCCCGCATCTCACCATCATTGCCGGCAATGTGACCAGCGCCTCCGGCGTGGAATTCCTCGCGACCTGCGGCGCCAACGCCATCAAGGTCGGCCAGGGTCCCGGCTCCATCTGCACCACCCGCGTCGTCGCCGGCGTGGGCATTCCGCAACTCACCGCCCTCTACGTCGCCAGCAGCGTGGCCCGGAAACACGGGGTGCGCATCCTGGCTGACGGCGGCATCACGAAGTCGGGCGATATCGTCAAGGCCCTCACCCTCGCCGACGCCGTCATTTGCGGCGGCGTGCTCGCGGGGTGCCGTGAAGCCCCGGGTGAGATCATGGAGATCAACGGCAAGGTTTATAAGCAGTACCGCGGCATGGGTTCGCTCGCCGCCATGAAGGCCGGCAGCGCCGCCCGCTACGGCCACGACAAGAACGACACCGTCCGCAAGATCACCGCCGAGGGCATCGAGGCCCTCAAGGAAGTCAGCGGCTACGCCGACGACGTCCTCGCCAACCTCATCGGCGGCCTGCAGAGCGGCATGGGTTATCTCGGCGCCGCCAATCTCACCGAGCTCCGGTCCAAGGCCCGCTATACCCGCGTCAGCCCCGCCGGCCAGAAGGAAGCCGAGCCGCACGACGTGATCGAGGTCACGACCCGGAAGAATTGAGAAAATTGTAGGGCGGGGTCTCCGAACCCCGCCTTGATTGAATTGTAGCTACGAGCGTGAGCGAGTGGACCGAACGACCACTCGCTCACGCTCGTAGCTACATGCTGAAAAAAGGCGGGGTTCGGAGACCCCGCCCTACAATTCGAGCCAAGACAGAGTTCAGCCTAACCTCGTCAGCCGGGCCGTGCCCTCCGGAAGCCTTGGCGAAGGAGGGTTTTTTGTTTGCGCTCGCCCCCGCAGTCGCGTTTTCCCTTTACGGCAACAGGGGTTTCCCAACGGACAGCTCGGTTGCCGCGCCAACCATGTCCCTCCAACCATTCACCAGTCAGCTTATCGCCGACGTCGGCATTTCGCTCGGCGACGAAGGCAAGGGCCGCCTCATCCCGGAAGTCGCCGAGGAACTCCGCGGCACCCCGTCGCCCGTTTCCGTGGTCATCAAGATCAACGGCGGCGCAAACTCCGGCCACACGGCCGGCGGCATCAAGCTGAACCTGCTTCCCGCCGGGGTCGTCGTCCGTGACGCCGCCCACCTGTGCATCGGCAGCGGGGTCGTCGCCGATCCGCGCAAGATCTGGTGGGAAGCCACGCCGCTCGAGCAAAAGGGCTATGCGGTGTTTTCGCGCCTGCTCATCGACGAGCGGACCATGGTCTCCGACCTCACCCACCGCCTGCTCGACCTCGCGTGGGAGGACTACCGCGTCAATGTGCTCAAGGAGGAACCGCGCGGTTCCACCGGCCGCGGCATCACGCCGGCCTACCTCGACGAGGTCGGCCAGCAGCAGATCACCTACGCCGATTTCCTCGCGGGTCCGAATTACTTCGCCCGCAAGCTCGCCCAGCGCGCCGACCGCGCCGTGCGCATCATCCAGCACGTCTGCCGCGTCAGCGAGGCGACCTGGCACGGCTTCTTCGACAAGCTGACCACCGCCGAAACCCGCGCCAATGACGAGGCGCTCCAGCTGGGGGTCTTCCCCGCCGCCGAGTTCGACTTCACCCAGTTCCGTGGCGCCGCGCCGTTCACGCTCAACCTGGAGCGGCTCACGTCCGTCTACTGGGAAGCCGGCACCCGCCTGGCGAAAAACATCGGCGAGGTCCGCGAACTCATCCTCCGCGAGGTCGCGGCCGGCCACACCATCATCGGCGAGTTCGGCCAGGCCTACTGGCTCGACAAGCGCCAGGGCTTCTCGCCCAACGTCACCGCCTCGCACACCTTCACGCCGGAGTTTTTCGAGAGCGCCGGCATCCCCGTGCAGCGCATCCACACCATCGGCGTGGCCAAGGCCTACGACACCAAGGTGGGGACGCACACCTTCCTGACCCAGATGGACGACAGCCATCCGCTGGCCGTGAAGTTGAAGCAGATTGAATTCGGCACCAGCACCGGCCGCCAGCGCATGGTCGGCTGGTACGATGCCGTCGAAAAGGGCGATGCCCTCCGCTATGGCGGCTACCAGGACGTGATGCTCAACAAGCTCGACGCCCTCACGCACTCCGGCGACTGGAACGGCGACCTGCTGATCTGCACCGCCTACGAGGATGCCTCCGGCAAACGTTTCCCGCATGTGCCGCGCAACGAGGCGGTCCGCAAAACCCTGCGTCCGGTCTACACGCAGCACCCGGGCTGGTCGGAGGACATCTCCCAGGTCCGCACCTTCGCCGGCCTCCCGGTCAATGCCCGGCGTTATGTCGCCGCCATGGTCCGCAGTCTCCTGGCGGTGGCGTATGCCGGCGGCCCGATGCCGGCCGCGGACAAATTGCCGAATCTCCGCTATCTCGGCGTCGGTCCGCAGCCCTCGCAGATCATCAAGGACGTGCCCGCGACCTCCGACCTGATCAAGCTGCTCTGAGCCGTAAGGATGCAGGAACTTTGCAGGGCGGGGTCTCCTCCTTCGCCGAGCCTACGGAGGACAGGTCCGAAACCCGCCGTTGGATTCCAGCGCTGAATTTCATCGTCTTTCGTAATCGTTCGTCCGCAGCGCACTCCGACCGAGAAAGAAAGATTACGAGAAAGAGAACGTTGATTCCAGCGAGGCAAGAAGGAAGGCGGGGTTCGGAGACCCCGCCCTACAGCTTTTTTGGTTTCGAAGCTTTATCCGGGAATCTGATTCGCCCGCATCGCTACGGTTGAACCGGTTCACCGCGGCGGGGCGACCGCGATGGTGACACTTCCCACGCGCACCGGCAGCACGAGCTTGCAGCGGAACATCGCGCTCAAGACGACCGGCAGCGCAAAGATCGCCGCCACCATGCAGGACGTCACCAGGGACCCGCCCAAGAAATAGCCAAGCAGCACCGACATGAGGCCGCCGCCGATGAAAAAGGCGGTGAAATCCCGTATCGCCATGAGCCCGACGATGCCCAGCACGGCCGCCGGCAGGGCCGCGGACAAGGGCAGCAGGACGAACAGCACCGCCAGGACATAGCCGACCGGCGCGAACATCGCATCCGGTTTCCGCCGGGTCACCATCTGCGGGATCAGGGCCAGCATCAGCAGGCCGCCCAGCAGCACGATCACCAGGGCCCGTGATTCACCCGCCGCCGGGACGATCGAGAAATTCAACAGCCACACCGCCGCGGCGATGCGCAGTGCGTCGGCCCACAGTGCCGGCTGCCAGCGCCACCAGGAATGCCGGTGCCGCTGCGCCGGGTCGCTCAGCTGGCTGTAAGTGCGCAGCTTTTGTCCGGTGGGCATGATCCTTTCAGCGGGATAATACAACAGCACCACACTCGGCAGAAAAATTCCCCACGCGATGGTCATGTCATCTCGCTAAACCCGATGCCGGTGACATCAAGGGAATATTGCCGCCATGGCATCAGGCCTAGCCCGAAAGGTGGGGCGCCGCTCGCAGACGATGGATCGATGTAGGGCTGGACCTTGGTCCAGCCGCGAATGTCGCTCCGGCTTCGGAGCGTGATCAGGCTGCACCAAGGTGCAGCCCTACAGGTCGAAAAAGCGCAAACATCGCCTGCAAGCAGGCTCCTACCCCTTTAGTCCGGCAGGCTGCTAAAAATCCTGCAGCCGGCCCTCGCCCTGTCCGCGTTGCGGCGCCAGCCGGGCCATCACCTCGCCGAGCAGGTAGATTGAGCCGGTCACGACCAGCACATCATCCGGCCCGCCGACGGCGCAGCCGCCGCTATCGGGAAAAAGTTTCGCCACTTCGCCGCGCTCGCAGCGGCCGGCGTAATCCGGTGGCACCAGGGCCATCAGCTCGTCATGGGTGCAGGCACGCGCCTGCTGCGGCACCACGAGATGCACTTCGCGCGCAAACCGGCACACGGTCTCGATCAGGGGCCGCGCCCGGGCGGCGCCCAGCACCCCGGTGATGACCACCGGGCGCCGGCCGGTCTCGGCGTACAGATGCTGCAGGTTGACCGCCAGCACCGTGGCACCTTCCGGATTGTGCGAGGCATCCAGGATCAGCAGCCGGCCGTCGAGCCGCACGCGCTGCCAGCGGCCGGGCCAGTCCACGTGATGCAGGCCGCCGGCGATCACCTCCGGGGTGATCCGCCAGCGTGCCGGCAGCGTCCGCGCCGCCAGGGTCGCCGTGGCCGCGTTCCAGCGCTGGTAATCGCCCTCGAGATTGGTGTGCGGGTAGCGTTCAAGCTCCTCGCCGAATTCCGCCGCCACGGAATGCACTTGCGCGCCCAGTTCGGCCGCCCGTGCGCGGATCACCTTCTCCGCCCCGGCCGGCATGCGCCCGATGACGACCGGCCGGCCCGGCTTGATGATGCCGGCCTTTTCCATGGCAATCTTCCCGATGCTGTCACCGAGGTACTCGCAGTGATCCATGCTGATCGAGGTGATGACGCTGACCTCGGGGGTGATGATGTTCGTGGCGTCGAGCCGGCCGCCCATGCCCACCTCGATGACGCCGATCTGACAGTCGTGCCGCGCAAACTGCAGCAGCGCCATCGCCGTCATGAACTCGAAGAAACTGGGCCGGTCGTCGGGCTGGCCGTCGCTGATTTCATCCGCGATCGGCCGCAATTCCCGGACATATTCGCAGATCTCGCCTTCGGTCAGTTTCCGGCGGTCCACCTGCACGCGTTCGCCCAGCTTCACGAGATGCGGCGAGGTGTAGAGCCCGGTGCGCCAGCCGGCCGCGTGCAGGATCGCATCCAGCATGGCCGCCACCGATCCCTTGCCGTTGGTGCCGGCCACATGGACCAGCGGCAGCGACCGCTCCGGATGCTTCAGTGCGGCCGCCAGGAGCACCATGCGGTCAATGCCGAACTTCGGCCCCTGGGCCTTCAGTCCGAAGAGATACTCCGTCACCGCCGCGTACTCGGTGGGATCGCAGTGGGCCATGACAGCGGGCCGGTTCAGGTTGAGGTCGCGGGGACGGGTTTCCGCTTGATGAAGATCGCCTGCAGGAGGTCCCGCAGCCGTTCACGCATTTCGGTCCGGCTCACGATCTGGTCGATCAGGCCGTGCTTGAGCAAAAACTCGGAGGTCTGAAATCCGGCGGGCAGCGTCTGCTTCGTCGTGTCCTTGATGACGCGCGGACCGGCAAAGCCGATCAGGGCCCCCGGTTCCGCGAGGATGACATCGCCCAGGGTGGCGTAGCTGGCGGAAACGCCGCCCGTGGTCGGATGCGTCAGCACCGAGATGTAGGGCAGCCGTGCCTCGGCCAGGCGCCCGAGCGCCGCGCTGGTCTTCGCCATCTGCATGAGTGAAAGGATGCCCTCCTGCATGCGGGCGCCGCCGGACGTGCTGAAGATGATGCAGGGGATTTTGCGCTTCAGGGCCGTCTCGATCGTGCGGGTGATTTTTTCACCGGTCGCCGAACCGAGCGTGCCGCCACAGAAGCGGAAATCCATGACCGCGATCGCCACCTCGATGCCGTGGATCCTGCCCACGCCGCAAATTACAGCCTCCGGGAGTCCGCTCTCGCGTTCGTATTTTTTCAGGCGCGTCGTGTAGGGAGTGGAATCGGTGAAGCCCAGCGGATCGGCGGATTTCACCTTCGCATCGGTCTCCGTGAACGAGCCCTCGTCCATCAGGCGGGCCAGCCGTTCGCGCGCCCCGATCGGGAAATGGTGGCCGCTGGCGGGCACGACCATCTGGTTGTCCTCGATTTCCTTGGCGAAGAGGATGGCGCCGGAGATCGGATCCTTGGTGTAAAGGCCCTTGGGAATGTCCTTCTTGCGGGTTTTGCGGACCGTGTAAGTCGGTTTGTCGAAATGCATGGAGGATATTCAGCCGTGGCCGAGCGTGATCACGTCGAGGTTCAGGCAGCCGGCGTGGCGCAGCACGCGCGCACAGCTGTTGAGGGTGGAACCGGTGGTGAAAACGTCATCGACGAGCAGGTAATGTTGGGCCGGAGTTATGGCCGCGCCCGGAGCCAGTGCAAAGGCATTTTTCAGGTTGTCCAGGCGGGTCTTCCGGTCGTGGTAGGTCTGCGACGGCGTATCCTCGGTGCGTTGCAGCAGCCGGGCCGTGCGGGCGTTCCCGCCGGCCGCCTGCGCGAGGCAGTCGGCCAGCAGCTGGCTCTGGTTGTAGCCGCGTTCCCGCTCCTTGCGCGCGTGCAGCGGCACGGGCACGAGCACGGCGCCGCGGATCCAGTCCAGCAGGCCGGGGCTCTGCCGGAAGAGCGCGGCCACGTCCTCCATGACATACAGCCCGCGGTGGTACTTAAACTCGTGCACCAGCGCCCGGATCGGTCCCTTCAGCAGGACCGCCGTGCGGCCCTCGCGGAAGGCCGGGATCAGGCCTTCGCAGTGCGGGCACATGCGCTCCCCCTCGACCACGCCGTAAAACGGATGGCCGCAGGTCGTGCAATGGGGCGCCGACACGAACTCGATCAGCCGCGCGCAGGCCGCGCACATGTGCGCAAAAGGCCCGGCCTCCACCAGGCCGCGGCAATGCACGCACACCGGAGGGAACAGCACGCGGGCCAGGCCGCGCACCCAGGGTTGGCACTGCCTGCTCAACGGTAAAAGACCCTCACCAGAAACAAGCCCTGCGGCGGCGCGGTCTGCACCGCCGGGGTGCGCTGCGGGGCCGACAACAGGGCCCGGACCTGCGCCGGCGTCAGCTTCCCCTCGCCGACCGCGACCAGGGTTCCAACGAGGCTGCGCACCATCTTGTAGAGAAACCCGTCCGCTTCGGCGATGATGCGCACGCGGCGGCCGCGGCGGATGATGTCCAGGCGCCGCAGATCCCGCACGGTGGTTTCGCGTTCCGTGCCGTTCAGGGCCGAGAAGGCCCGGAAGTCATGCCGGCCGCGCAGCACCGCCGCCGCCGCGGCCATCGCCGCGAAATCCAGCGGCTTGAAAACCGGCCAGCAATAGGGCCGCTCAAAGGGATCCGCATCCCCGAGCCGCAGGCGGTATTCGTAGCGCTTTCCCCTGGCCTTGAACCGGGCGTGAAAATCCGCCGCCACGATCCGCGCCGACTTGATCTGGATCGCCGGCGGCAGGCCCGACCGCAGGGCCGCGAGCAGCTTGGGCGCACCGTGCCGCCACGCCGCGTCGAAATGGAAGACCTGCCCCAGCGCATGCACCCCCGCATCCGTCCGGCCGCTGCCATGAATCCGCACGGGGCGGCCAAACAGCACCGCCAGCCTGGCTTCGATGAGATCCTGCACGGCCCCCCGGCCCGGCTGACTCTGCCAGCCGGCCATCGCCCCGCCATCATAGGCGCAGACGCATTTCCAACGGGCGGGTTTTGTAACCACGGATTTCACGGATAACACGGAGGATGATTCAGTCCATATTCTCCGGCGGCGGTGGTGGCGGCAGTTTCTGGTCGAGGTAGTCCTGCAGGATGATCGTCGCCGCCCGGGAGTCCACGAGCCCGCTGGCCCTGACCTGGCGGCGCTGGGCTTTGCCAATGGTGGACTCGGCCTCATAGCTGGTCAGCCGTTCGTCCACGAGGTGCACCGGCAGTCCGAAATCCCGGCGCAACTGTTCGGCGAAGGCATCAACCTCCCTGGTTTTGAATCCGGCGGTGCCATCCATGTTGAACGGATAGCCCAGCACGAGATCGGTCACCCGCCGTTGACGGATGACCTGCCCCAGTGCCGCCCAGCGCCGCTCCGGGGTCGCCTGCACCAGGGCAGGCAGCGGGGTGGCCACGCCGATCGCATCGCCGTAGCTGAGCCCGATGCGCCGGGTACCGTAATCGATGCCTAGGCAACGCATGGCGCGATATGGGAGGCCCCATCCCCGGGGTGCAATTTCATTTGCGCCGCGGACCGGTTTGCCCTCTTTCCCGGTCATATGTCAGCTGAACAAGCTCCCATGGAACTCTCGGTGGAAGCGGCCCGCCAATTGCTCGAATCGGAGCCCGGGGCGACCCTGTTGCTGGATGTGCGGGAGGCATCCGAGCTGGCGATCTGCAGCATTGCCGGGGCCGTGCACATTCCGATGCGGGAGATCCCCGGCCGGCTCGACACGCTGCCAAGGGACCGCCACATCCTCGTGCTCTGCCATCACGGCAGCCGCAGCCAGCGCGTCACCCAGTTTTTACGGCACAACGGCCTGGCCAACGTCAGCAATATTGAGGGCGGCATCAACGCCTGGGCCGAGCGGATCGATCCGGGGCTCGCATGCTATTAGCACTTCTCCGTCAGGTGCCCAGGCCGCCGCTCGAAATTCAATCCTTCCCCCGCGGATCACGCGGAAGGACGCGGATGACGGAGGTATTATCCGCGATCATCCGCGTGATCCGCGGGAAAGAATTCACCGAGGCCCGGCCATCGGGAAGTGAACGTCTGGCCAACGGCACACGGGAAACCCAGCCCATTTGGTCGCGGCATAAAGCCGCTCCTACAGTTGCAGGTCCGTATTCCGCGCCACGCAGCCGCGCACATACTCCGCAAAGGCTGCCTTCAGCCGCATCGTCAGGGTATCGGCCGCCACCCGGTAATGGTGCCCGTCAATGCTCCCCACGGGCGCGACATCCTTGGTGGTGGAGAGCATGAAGCACTCCTCCATCCGGGAAAAATCCGCCGGCAGAATGGTGACCTCCCGGATCCTGATGCCAGCCGCGGGCGCAATGTGGCTGATCACCAGTTCGCGGGTGATCCCGGCCAGCATTCCGGCTTGCAAAGGGGGAGTCAGTACCTCGCCATCGCGCACAAAGCCCAGGTTCGCCACCGCCGCCTCGGTCACCTCCCCCGCCAGATTCGTGATCACCACCTCGTCCGCCCCGCGCGCCCGGGCTTCCCGCAGGCAGAGGATGTTATTGAGGTAGTTTCCGGTCTTCCATGCCGGATTGAGGGTGCCCGGATGATTGCGGTGCAGGCCGGTCGCGAGGGAAAGCCGGTAGCCGCTCTGCAGTTTTTCCGGCGGCAGACCCTTGTTGGGTTGGACGAGCAGGACAAAATCCGGCCGGTCCGCCAGGCCGGTATCCAACCCGATCGCGCCGCCGCCCCGGGTGATCTGGAGCCTGATATACAGTTCTCCGCGATACCCTGTAGCGCTGCGGAACGCCGTGGCCGTGCGCCGGATCTCGCCGAGCATGACCTCCCGGGTGCAAGGCAGCGTCAGGTGCAGCGCCGCGGCCGACAGTTCGAGCCGATCCCAGTGCTCGGTCCAGGCGAACAGCACCCTGTCATAAGTGCGCCACACTTCGTAAATCGCATCACCATACAGGAAGCCGCGGTTGAGCGGCGCGATGGAGGGCTCGCGCGCGTCATGCAGGCGTCCGTTGGTGTTCGCTTGGATATAGTCGGCTGACATTGCGGAATGACGAACCCCATTCACTCCCGATGGCCAACACAAAAAAGCCCCCCGCTTTGGGCGGAGGGCGGGATTGGCTGATATTGGGCGGCGGCCGCTTACTTTTTCTTGCCCTTGGTCAGGCCCAGCTCGCGCTTGATGTTCTGCACGCTCGGCAGGGAGATGCCCACGGTCTTGGCGATTTCGCCGCCCGTCTTGCCCGCCTCGGCGAGTGATTTCACCTTGGCCTTGGTCTCGGCGGTGATGACCGCGCGCTTGCGGCGCTTGCCGCCGGTCGCGGGCTTGGCCGCTCCGCGTTTGCCCGCGCCGCCCTTGGCCGCATTCCTGACCGCCTGGAGGAAGGCGTCGACGTCATCAAAGCCGTATTGGGCCGGCAGTCTGGCCAGCACCTTGTTGTGCTTGGCTGCGACCGCCTGTTCGAGTTTCGAGACCTGGGCGCGGGCTTTGGCGAGTTGTTTCAATATGTTTTTTGCAGCCATGATTTTTGTGGTTCGCTGTATTATTTATCAATACAGCCGCTACAGGCAAGCCGTATTGCTTCGTTAAACTCATGCTACAAGCGACACTATTGCGCTATAGCAATTTGAAAACTATATTATTATATCCGGGTGCGGCCGCGCCGGAAGGCCGCCGGGCCGCAGCCGGCATGGCGCTTGAACACGCGGCTGAAATGGTGGCGGTTCGCAAAGCCCACCGCCTCCGCCACCTGCTCGACCGAGTCCTCGGCGAACGCCAGCAGCCGGCAGGCCTCGCGGATGCGCCGCTCCGCCACGAACGCCGCGGGGGTCCGCCCGGTCCGCGCCTTGAACCAGCGGATGAAGGCCTCGACGCTCATCCCCGCCTGCCGGGCCAGGGTCGGGTTGGTGATATCTCCGTCCAGGGAGTGCTCGATGGAGTTGAAGACCCGGCGCAGCCGGTCCGGCACGGTCTCCGCCCGCACCCCGGGGCTGCCCGCGAATATCAGGTGCAGCATGGCCGTGCCCGTGTGCCTCACCGCCGCCAGTTCACCCGCGGCTATATGGTCGCGGAGTTCGCCGGCCACCGCCCGCAGCGCCGCCCCGGCCGGCAGCGCAAAGACCCCGGGCGCCGCCGGCGGCAGCATCAGGTACATGGAAAAATGCAGCCACAGGTGCTCCACCCCTTGCCGGCTCCCGCAATCAAAGGGCACGCCCTCGGGCATCACCACCACCTTTCCCGGTCCGAGTTCGAAGCGGCGTCCGCCTGACCGCACCCAGGCGCCGACGTTGAAATCGTAAAACACCCGCCAGAACGGACTGCAGACACCCTCGTGCCGCCAATCCGCGTCGAGCCGCATGCACCCCGCCTCGTGCAGCTGGCAGCCCTCCTGGCCCGCCGCCGCCGGGAGGCGGAGTCCGCTCTGGGTAAAGGGATTCGACCAGCGTTGATGGTCAATTTTAGGCACAAGGCATGCGCACCCAGACATAGGCGATTGGCAAGTTTATTGCTATTCTGGTCCGCCATGACCACCCCCTTGGTTGACCCACCGATCGTCCCGGCCGTCCGCACCGTTTTGGTCGCCCCCGACTCCAAACAGAAACCGCGCACGGTCGACCTGCTCAACGACTGGCAGTACATGGAGAAATCCCTGCACCGCCTGATCGTCGCCTGGGGCAAGGATGTCGCCGAATGGAACGACAAGAGCATGATCCACCGGCATGTCTGGGACCAGGCCGAATGCGTGCGCCGCCTGCGCGAACGCGTGGAGCAGTTCCCCGGCGGCAAGGCGGACGCCCCGGTCTCCAACCGGCTGGAGCAGCTGGCCAACGCCGTGCTGCTCGCCCCCTGCCTCGATGATGCGCTCGACGGCATATACGAACTGATCCTCAAGACCCTGGTCGGCGCCTACGGCGAATACACCGCGAAGGTCCATCCGATCCACGACGCGCCGACCATCGCCCTGCTGCACGAGATCAACCAGATCAAGAGCCAGCAGTGGCTCTGGTACCGGGATTACCGCCGCCGGCATCCGCACAAGACGGACGCCGCCTACCGCGCCCGCGTCACCGCCCTGCTCAACGACTGCGGCCAGTTCCGCGCCGCCCTGCCCGTCACCCGCGACGCCGAGGCCCGGCCCGCCGGCGTGAACACGGATTTCCGCCTGAGCCGCTTCAGCGCGCGCACCGAGCCCATCCTGCCGAAACAGCCGTTCATGGATTACGTGCGGGCCGACTTCGCCACCAATATCGAGGCGCGCCGCCTCTTCTGGGCCTACGGTTACATGCTCGAGAAGAACCTGCCCGACGACCAGCTCGCCTGGATCTATTACGGTCACTATATGCCCTGGCAGTGGCACCACGACATCTCCCGCCACCTCTGGGATGAGTCCCGCCACGGCGATTCCGGTTACTCCCGTCTCTGCGACTTCGGCATCAGCCTGGAGGAAGTTGGCTACTCCGGTTACGACCAGCCCCAGCGAGTCGAGGAGCTGAACAAGATCGCCGCCGAACGCGGGATCCCGCTCGACGAGGCCTACGCCCGCCAGCGCGAGCTCCTCGCCCCTACAAGCTGGAGCCCCTCACCAGGGAGCAGCTGTATCAGCACGTCTTCATGATCGGCATGGTGGCCGAAACCGGGCATTTTGTGGTCAAGAACGAGGGCTATGTGGACTTCAAGGAAGGCCAGGACTTCGAGTCCGCCGAGATGATGCTCTTCGACATCATCGACGAGACCGCCCATGTCCAATATGCCCACAACTGGCTGGACAAACTGGCCGCGCACGCCGGCGTCGACAATTCCGACTACCGCGAGCGCGCCGCCAAGGTTCGCGAGGAGTACCAGGCCAATGCGATCAAGCTGGCCGGCGAACTTGATCGCAAGCTGTCCCGCACCCCCGGCGATCCGACCTTTGATTTCTACCAGGACCTGCTGGGCCGCATCCGCGCCGCCTGCCCCCTCGCCAACGCCGCCACCTGCCCGCCGCGCTCGCCGAAGCCGATGTAGGGGCGCAGCTTGACTGCGCCCGTTCACACCTCAATCGCCTGGCGTGCATCAAACGGCCGCAACCCGGGTGCGCCCCAACCGGGCACCCACGGTAATTTTCCCGCCATTCGGCTTGCGCGCCTCTTCCGCGCCTGCATTTACTCTGCGCTCATGCCCCGGATTCCGATCGAGGACAACTTCAACGACGTCATCAGCAAGGCGCAGCGCGGCTTGAAGATCACCGACGAAGACCTCGCCCACCGCGCCGAGATCAGCGTCACCGACCTGGCCGCCGTCAAGGCCGGCAAACCCCTCATCCCGGTCATCCGGCGCGTGGCCCGCCACCTGCGCCTCGGGCCGAATGCCCTCGAGGAACTGGCCGGCAAGACCTGGTATCCGACCCAGCCGAATTTTCCGCGCGGCTTCGCCATGTTCAACACGGCCTACGAGGACATGACCGTGAACAGCTACCTCGCCTGGGACCCGCGCCTCCGCCAGGCCGCCGCCTTCGACACCGGCGCGAACTGCCAGGCCATGCTCGACACGCTCCACGCCGAGCAGCTGGAGCTGACCCACATTTTCATCACCCACGCCCACGAGGACCACATCGCCGACCTCGCGCGCCTGGCCGCCGAGACCAAGGCCGTGGTCTGGATCAGCGAAACCGAGCCCTTTGATTTCCCGGGTCTGCAGCGCTTCAAGGAAAACGCCTACTTCCACATTGGCGAACTTGCGATCAAGACCCTCCTCACCTGGGGCCATTCCCCGGGCATGACGACCTTTTATCTCACCGGCCTGAGCTGGCCGCTGGCCATCTGCGGCGACGCGATTTTCTCCTGCTCCATGGGCGGCAGCCCCACCCACTTCGCCGACCAGTTCCGCAACAACCAGGAAAAGCTCCTCACCCTCCCCAAGGACACCGTCATCGCCCCCGGGCACGGCCCGCTCACCACCCTCGCGCAGGAAAAGCATCACAACCCGTTTTTCGCGCGCTGATCCCTTTCCCCTCAACCCTCAATCCACACCTATATGCCTGCTGAAAAAATCGCCTTCGTCGGTGTTGGTCGCATGGGCGCCAACATGGCCCGCCGTCTCAAGGACTGCGGCTACAAAGTCACCGCGGTCTACGACGCCTACGCGCCGTCCGCCGCCTCCCTCGCCAAGGAAATCGGCGCCAGACACGCCAAGTCGCTCGCCGCCGTCACCGCCGCGGCCGACGTGATCTTCACCGTCGTCACCGATGACGCCGCCCAGCTGGGCGTCTTCGCCGAGACCGGCGACTCGCTGCTCGTGAAGGCCGGCGGCAAGGTCTTTGTCAATTGCGCGACCGTCACGCCCAAGACCCACGTCGAGGTCGAGCGTCGCGCGAAAAAAGCCGGGGCCGTCACCCTCGAGGGCTGCATGGCCTCCTCCATTCCGCAGGCCCGCAACGGCACGCTGTATCTCATGTGCGGCGGCGAGAAGAAGACCTTCGAGCGCATCAAGCCCATCCTCGAGAAGCTCAGCACCGCCCTCCGCTACATCGGCAAGACCGGCCAGGCCGCGCAGGTGAAGGCCCTCGTCAACATGGTGATGAACATCAACACCGCCGGCCTCGCCGAAGGTCTCGGCCTGGGCAACGCGCTCGGCCTTGACCTCGACATGCTGCGCGAGGTCTTCCTCCAGACCGGCGCCAACTCGCAGGTCCTCAAGACCGACGGCGAGGACATGCAAAACCGCGCCCACGACTGCTACTTCTCCGGCGCCCACGCCGCCAAGGACAGCACCATCGCCTGGGTCCTCGGCGCCGAGGCCGGCATCAATATGCCGCTCGCCGCCGCCACCAAGCAGCAGTTCGACAAGATGGTCGCCCTCGGCCTCGGTCACCTCGACAAGTCGGGCGTCGCCGAACTCACCTTCAAGGGCCGCCACGCCTGAGCCATTTCCGTTCCGTTCAACTCCACACCCCCATGTCCAACATCTCCCACATCTGCAACCTCTGGTCGCTCGTCGGTCATCCGAATCCCAAGAAGGAATGGTCGCTCGAGCGCAAGATCAAGGCCGTCGCCGACGCCGGCTTTGACGGCATCACGACGGCCCTGACGCCCGAGCACCGCCGCCTCGCCGAGAAATACGGCCTGAAGGATCTGCTCGGTTTCGTCTCCACGTCCTCCGGCGATCCGAAGCAATTCGAGGCCGCCATCCGCGCCCAAAAGGAAGCCGGCGCGGTCCAGATCAACGTCCAGATGGACGACCATGACACCCCGCCCGCCGTCGCCGCCAAGCACTGGATCCAGATGGTCCGCGCCGGCGAGAAGGTCGGCGGCGTGATCCTCTCGCTCGAGGTTCACCGCGATTGCTGCACCGAGACGCCCGAGAAGACCTACGAGATCGCCGAGCGCTACTTCAAGGCCACCGGCCGGATGATCAAAATCAACTTCGACTTCTCGCACTTCGCGGTCGTGAAGCACCTCGCGCCGAGCAACTACGCCGAGCGCCTGCTGGATCATCCCGACCTCGTGCAGAACTCCGACCAGTCGCACTGCCGGCCGTTCAACGGCCACCATTGCCAGGTCCCGGTCACCCACAAGGGCCAGCTCACGCCCGAGGTGAAGGCGTACCTCGAGTTCATCGAGGCGCTCTTCAAGTGCTGGAAGTCCGCCAAGCAGAACAAGGCCCGCACCCTCTACGTCTGTCCCGAAATGGGGCCGGCCCATGAGAGCGGCGGCGGCTACAACATCTCCGGCCTCGCCCCCTCCTGGCCCGACGCCGCCATCCTCCGCGCCGAACTCGACAAGGCCTGGAAGAAGGCGAAGTAAAACGACCCAGCTTCAGCCACACCAAAGGCCGGCTCTCAGGAGCCGGCCTTTTTGTTTGCTGTCGGGCGGGGATTCCAGATCCGATGGCTTAGCACCCTGGCTGAATCCGGGCGGCGTACTCGATCTGCCAGCTCTAACGAAGCGAACACTGCTGGGCTCAACGCGGAGACGCGGGGCGCGGAGATACACCCACTGCTCCGAATAGAACGCCACTGGTCTCCGCGTCTCCGCGTGACAAAAAGGGTTCCTGAAGATTCGGATTCAGGCTCCTGTTGAGCCGAGTTGGTCCGGCCTAATGGGGACCTAGGACACTCCCCCTGCCCTCCACCCATGCGTCTGGCCGATCTCCGATCTCCGAACTCCGATCTCCGACCCGAAGGGTCACCCGTACTTCGCCTTCAGCGTGCGGCCCTCGCGGGCGCTGCGGTCGGCGAGGTCGAGGATGTGGATCGGACGCCGGGCCCATTCCGCCGTGATGACCAGCGGCACGCCCTTCGTCAGGTGCGCCGCGACATTGGCGTAATAATTGTGCCACTGCGGCGGGGGATTCTTGCCCTTCGTCACCACGGTCTTTTCCCCGTCCTTCACGATGATCTCGTGGGTCTCATATTCCCAGACAAAGGATCCCTTGGTGCCGGTCACTTCCACCATCCCGCGCTTCGGGTTGGCATCGATCTGCGTGATGCAAAGCGTAAGCCACACGCCGTTCTTGAAGCGCACCACCGCGAATCCCTCGTCCTCGATCGTGTCGGCCTTCCACTTGGTCAGCGGCGCCCAGGTCCCGCGCTTGGCCATGCCAGTGACCTCGGTATACTCGGAATTGATCAGTTGCAGCGAATACTCCAGCAGGTGCACGCCCCAGTCGTAGAGGATGCCGCCGGAGATGCTCTTGCTGCTGCGCCACCAGTCGCCGGGCTTGCCCCACTGGCCCATGTGGCATTCCACGCGGACAATATCGCCGATGTCGCCGGACTTCACCACCTCGAGCGCCTTCATGATCGAGCCGTCCCAGTGGCGGTTGTGGAAGGTTGAAAGCATCACGCCGGATTTCTTCGCGGCGGCGATCATCGCGTCGCACTCCTGCGTCGTGATCGCAAAGGGCTTCTCGCAGACCACATGCCGGCCGGCCTTCAGGCATTTCAGCGCCAGCGGCGCATGCGTGTTGTGCGGGGTGATGAGCACGACGAGGTTCACGTCGGACTTTTTCAGCATCTCCTCCACATTCGCATAGGTCTGGATGCCCGGAAACTCCTGCGCCGCCACCGCGAGGCGCGCCGCATCGGGCTCGACCACTGCCCGGGGCGTCATGCCGGACTTCTGCATGTCCTGCAGGTGCATGCGGCCCATGTTGAAGGCGCCACCGTAGCCGATGACGCCGACCTTGATCTCACTCGCGTGCTTGTATCGTGCTTTCATGGGTGGGGTTCAGCGGGCCGCCCAGCTCATGCCGCGGAGGGTGAGTTCGAGTTGTTCGGGAAAATCGGTGAATTCCTGGCACTGATGCCCGCAGGCCGAGTAGAAGACCCGGCCGGCGCCGTGCACCTTTTTCCAGACAAACGGCATGTCCACGCCATTGGTCCACGGCGCGCTGACCGATTGGTGCGTCGTGACCGCCAGCACCTCGTTGCGCGGATCGACCAGCATGTAGTACTGTTCGCTCTTCACCTTGAAGTCCGGGATCCCCTGCGTGATCGGGTCCGTGCGGTTCACGATGCGGATGGTGTAGTCCTTGATGCCGTCCGGATGGGACAGGAACTGCCCGCCGGTCATCCACTGGTAATTGATCGAGCCGCGGAATGCGTCGCCCATGCCGCCGTGGAAGCCCGCGACGCCCGTGCCGCTGATGACGGCGCCGACGAGATTGGTCTCCTGCGCCGCCGTCAGCGTTCCGCAGGTCCAGAGCGGGACAATGAGATCGAGGGCCTTGAGCCGCTCCGCGTCCTCCAGCACCTTCAGGGTGTCGGCGACCTCCACGTGGAAACCACGTGCGGTGAGCTGGCCGGCAAAGAGCTCGGCGCATTGGACGGGCTGGTGACCATCCCAGCCGCCTTGAAAGATCAGGGCATTTTTACGCGTTGAGGACATGGGAAATCGGGGTGCGGTTGGCGCAGAAAAATGGTGATGGCGGCGCGGCCGGTGCGGTTCAAAGCAAATCCGGCTTCATTGGAGGCATAGTAGTCGGCAACTAACAGATAATCAGACCAGCCGCACGCAGGTGATTCGTAGGACCCCGCACTTCGACGCCTGAGGGCGAAGTCAAGCTGCGCCCTACACCAAACCATCGCCTGCAAGCAGGCTCCTACCATCAATCACGCCAAGGTCGGACTCCTCTGAGACGAGAGACCGCCGGAATTTCTCATTTCGGCACTTGCGGCCTGTTTTTATTTCCTGCAAGTTCCACCGCCTTTCTTAAGGCGCGGTAGCCAAGTGGTAAGGCCGAGCTCTGCAAAAGCTCTATGCGCCGGTTCAATTCCGGCCCGCGCCCTTCCATCCAAAAAAAAAAAAAAAAAAAAAAAAAAAAAAAAAAAAAAAAAAAAAAAAAAAAAAAAAAAAAAAAAAAAAAAAAAAAAAAAAAAAAAAAAAAAAAAAAAAAAAAAAAAAAAAAAAAAAAAAAAAAAAAAAAAAAAAAAAAAAAAAAAAAAAAAAAAAAAAAAAAAAAAAAAAAAAAAAAAAAAAAAAAAAAAAAAAAAAAAAAAAAAAAAAAAAAAAAAAAAAAAAAAAAAAAAAAAAAAAAAAAAAAAAAAAAAAAAAAAAAAAAAAAAAAAAAAAAAAAAAAAAAAAAAAAAAAAAAAAAAAAAAAAAAAAAAAAAAAAAAAAAAAAAAAAAAAAAAAAAAAAAAAAAAAAAAAAAAAAAAAAAAAAAAAAAAAAAAAAAAAAAAAAAAAAAAAAAAAAAAAAAAAAAAAAAAAAAAAAAAAAAAAAAAAAAAAAAAAAAAAAAAAAAAAAAAAAAAAAAAAAAAAAAAAAAAAAAAAAAAAAAAAAAAAAAAAAAAAAAAAAAAAAAAAAAAAAAAAAAAAAAAAAAAAAAAAAAAAAAAAAAAAAAAAAAAAAAAAAAAAAAAAAAAAAAAAAAAAAAAAAAAAAAAAAAAAAAAAAAAAAAAAAAAAAAAAAAAAAAAAAAAAAAAAAAAAAAAAAAAAAAAAAAAAAAAAAAAAAAAAAAAAAAAAAAAAAAAAAAAAAAAAAAAAAAAAAAAAAAAAAAAAAAAAAAAAAAAAAAAAAAAAAAAAAAAAAAAAAAAAAAAAAAAAAAAAAAAAAAAAAAAAAAAAAAAAAAAAAAAAAAAAAAAAAAAAAAAAAAAAAAAAAAAAAAAAAAAAAAAAAAAAAAAAAAAAAAAAAAAAAAAAAAAAAAAAAAAAAAAAAAAAAAAAAAAAAAAAAAAAAAAAAAAAAAAAAAAAAAAAAAAAAAAAAAAAAAAAAAAAAAAAAAAAAAAAAAAAAAAAAAAAAAAAAAAAAAAAAAAAAAAAAAAAAAAAAAAAAAAAAAAAAAAAAAAAAAAAAAAAAAAAAAAAAAAAAAAAAAAAAAAAAAAAAAAAAAAAAAAAAAAAAAAAAAAAAAAAAAAAAAAAAAAAAAAAAAAAAAAAAAAAAAAAAAAAAAAAAAAAAAAAAAAAAAAAAAAAAAAAAAAAAAAAAAAAAAAAAAAAAAAAAAAAAAAAAAAAAAAAAAAAAAAAAAAAAAAAAAAAAAAAAAAAAAAAAAAAAAAAAAAAAAAAAAAAAAAAAAAAAAAAAAAAAAAAAAAAAAAAAAAAAAAAAAAAAAAAAAAAAAAAAAAAAAAAAAAAAAAAAAAAAAAAAAAAAAAAAAAAAAAAAAAAAAAAAAAAAAAAAAAAAAAAAAAAAAAAAAAAAAAAAAAAAAAAAAAAAAAAAAAAAAAAAAAAAAAAAAAAAAAAAAAAAAAAAAAAAAAAAAAAAAAAAAAAAAAAAAAAAAAAAAAAAAAAAAAAAAAAAAAAAAAAAAAAAAAAAAAAAAAAAAAAAAAAAAAAAAAAAAAAAAAAAAAAAAAAAAAAAAAAAAAAAAAAAAAAAAAAAAAAAAAAAAAAAAAAAAAAAAAAAAAAAAAAAAAAAAAAAAAAAAAAAAAAAAAAAAAAAAAAAAAAAAAAAAAAAAAAAAAAAAAAAAAAAAAAAAAAAAAAAAAAAAAAAAAAAAAAAAAAAAAAAAAAAAAAAAAAAAAAAAAAAAAAAAAAAAAAAAAAAAAAAAAAAAAAAAAAAAAAAAAAAAAAAAAAAAAAAAAAAAAAAAAAAAAAAAAAAAAAAAAAAAAAAAAAAAAAAAAAAAAAAAAAAAAAAAAAAAAAAAAAAAAAAAAAAAAAAAAAAAAAAAAAAAAAAAAAAAAAAAAAAAAAAAAAAAAAAAAAAAAAAAAAAAAAAAAAAAAAAAAAAAAAAAAAAAAAAAAAAAAAAAAAAAAAAAAAAAAAAAAAAAAAAAAAAAAAAAAAAAAAAAAAAAAAAAAAAAAAAAAAAAAAAAAAAAAAAAAAAAAAAAAAAAAAAAAAAAAAAAAAAAAAAAAAAAAAAAAAAAAAAAAAAAAAAAAAAAAAAAAAAAAAAAAAAAAAAAAAAAAAAAAAAAAAAAAAAAAAAAAAAAAAAAAAAAAAAAAAAAAAAAAAAAAAAAAAAAAAAAAAAAAAAAAAAAAAAAAAAAAAAAAAAAAAAAAAAAAAAAAAAAAAAAAAAAAAAAAAAAAAAAAAAAAAAAAAAAAAAAAAAAAAAAAAAAAAAAAAAAAAAAAAAAAAAAAAAAAAAAAAAAAAAAAAAAAAAAAAAAAAAAAAAAAAAAAAAAAAAAAAAAAAAAAAAAAAAAAAAAAAAAAAAAAAAAAAAAAAAAAAAAAAAAAAAAAAAAAAAAAAAAAAAAAAAAAAAAAAAAAAAAAAAAAAAAAAAAAAAAAAAAAAAAAAAAAAAAAAAAAAAAAAAAAAAAAAAAAAAAAAAAAAAAAAAAAAAAAAAAAAAAAAAAAAAAAAAAAAAAAAAAAAAAAAAAAAAAAAAAAAAAAAAAAAAAAAAAAAAAAAAAAAAAAAAAAAAAAAAAAAAAAAAAAAAAAAAAAAAAAAAAAAAAAAAAAAAAAAAAAAAAAAAAAAAAAAAAAAAAAAAAAAAAAAAATTGGATTGCTTCGAAAGTAATCCACCCTCCGAAGCCTCGGCGAAGTAGAGTCAAATCACTCAAGGCAGTAAGTGCCGGTGCAAGTCGGCCACAACCGCAAGGCCGTACACCGCGCCTATCAGATAGTCAGAGGTCGCTATCAGATCGCGATATTCCAGAGGTTGAAAATAGGTCGGCCGAACCAGTTGTGGCACCGGACCATTCGCAACTCCTGTGGGACCTATCGTCGATCGTTGTCACCCCAGGCGGCGCTCGTTCAAAGGGGCCGATCGGAAGCCTGCAGGCGTGGTATCGCCTTACAGCAAGTGCAGGATATCCTTACACTCGCAGTGCGATTGCTTATAGCATCCAATACCACTGCTATTAGCCTAAAATGTTAAACCTTGGATACGATAGGTTTATAATACATATGATTGGCATTAAGCAAATGGCACTAAGAATGCATTAGTTGGGCCTCTATTGTCAGCTCACCGAAAACGTCCCCCATCCAACCCTATATGAAAGCCTGCCGACTGCATTCGTTCATCAAAGCCACCCTCGCGCTGGTCTGCGCGGGGTTCATGGCCAACTCCGCATCCTATGCCGGTCCGATAACGCCAGACTATGATACTTTCGGGCTGCTCTCGGCTGCCACTTTCGGCGGCAGCGGCATACCCAATGACAGTGTGGCCATTACAAACGTTGGCGGCGTGACCCTTGGACTGACCGCCACCCAACGTTACAGCAATCCAACGGTCACCAATAATGGACACGGCACCTTCTTCGCAACGCCCGGTGCAGACACGCTGCCCAGTACCTACGCCCGGTGGAATTTCAGCTTTTATGCCAGCAACACATCCCAGAACGATTACACCCTGCAACTACTGTGGGATTTGGACCCTGGATTCGGCACGGATGAAGCTTCCCTAGGCAATCCCTTGGGTATTGGCCCGCTCGCAGCGGGCAGCACCTTCCAGGATTCATGGAATCTTGGCATGCCCTTCCTCGGTGGTGGCTTCGATCCCACGGCGGTGGGTGAATACAGTTTTGCACTGATTCTTCGCAACGATGCCGGTGAAGAACTTGGCCGTTCTGCGATCAATGTAAATGTCGGTCATGTGCCGGACACGGCGTCAACCGGCCTGCTGACCCTGGCCGGCCTCGCCAGCCTTTTGGTGATGGCCCGGATGCGTCGCCAGACAAAGTGAGTCAGACGGGGTTCGTCTCAAAGCAGATCAGCTAGAGCGAATCGTCAGTCTTTCAATCAAAGCCCCGCCCAAAATGGCGGGGCTTTTTATTTGGCTGCGCCACCACCTGAGCGCTTCGCACGGGCTGTGTCCATAGACCGCGCCCTCGCATTAGTTGTCCTGGATTGTGCCCGACCTAAACAAACCAAGCGCACGACCAAGGTGCTTGGACTGGACTACAGTTTTGATGGGACGAGTTTCATCACCGGCACCAGCTTCGATCTCGACGGCGCCCAGGCAGGCCTCGAAAGCCCTCTCAACAACGGCATCGGCGTGGATCTGCTGGGCCTGACCAATAATATCGGTGTCGGTGTCAGCGCCGGCCAGATGACCTATGACAACTTCGCGGTCTCCGCGGTGCCGGAGCCCTCGACGTACGCCGCGATCCCGCCCCAAGCCCGAGGCGCTGATTATTGGCAGTGCCGTGAAAGCCCCCGCGTTTCACCATGCCCAGCCTCTCGATCCGATAAGGATTGCAGGTTGCCAATCCGTTTTCGGGTTCCAACTTAAGGCTTTCGACCCGCTCCATCCACGCCCAGTCCGCCTCACCACCTATTATTTCCCCCGGACTGCCCACTGCATGAAAACCCTGCGCGAAAAGCTCACCCGTTACCTCTCCCCGGGCGCGCTGATCATCCTGTTCCTGGCGGTGGTGTCGGTCCTTACGACCCTGCTGCTGCCCCGGAAACAGGCCGAGGGCATCCCCTTCTGGGTTTCCGCCCAGGCGCATTACCAGGCCTACAAGCCCTTCGTGGCGGAATGGAACGCCCGCCACCCCGACCGGAAGATCAACCTGATCCAGCTGCACGCCACCGCCTTGGAACGCCGCATGCTCTCCGGCTTCCTCGCGGGCACCCCGGTAGCCGATCTCATCGAGCCCAACAGCACCACCGCCGCCAAGGGTTTCGCCGGCCCCCTCTCCAGCGTGGGCTACTACGATCTCACCGATCACATCAAGGCGGAGGGCCTGCTGGAGCGGATCAACCCGCCGTCCTTCGCCCTCTTCACCACGCGCCACCGCATCTTCGGCCTGCCCCATGACGTCCATCCCGTGCTGCTGGCCTACCGCTCCGACCTCGTCGAGGCCGCGGGCATCGATGTCTCCACGATCGAAACGTGGGACGATTATTTTCGCGTGATGAGTCCGCTGATGCGCGACCGCGACGGCGACGGGCGGCCCGACCGCTACCTGCTCGAGGCTTGGGACTCCAACGCCATCGCCATCAGCATCCTCCTGCTGCAGGCCGACGGCAAATTGCTCGACGCACAGGACCGCCCGGCCCTCAACGATCCGCGCAATGCCCACATTCTCGCCCGGCTTGTGACCTGGTTCTCGGGTCCGAAGCGCGTCTGCATCGATATCAATCAGGATTCCGCCATCGGCCACCGCCAGCGCCTGGATGGCCAGGTGATCGGCTGCCTCCTGCCCGACTGGCGGGCCGGCCAGTGGAAGCGCGAGAACCCCGGCCTCGCCGGCAAGCTCAAGCTCATGCCGCTCCCCGCCTGGGAAAAGGGCGGCCGCCGCACCTCCGGCTTTGGCGGCACGATGCTGGGCATCAACCGGCACACGCAGCACTTCGACACCTGCTGGGAGTTCGCGAAGGAACTCTATTTCTCCCCGCGCCTGGCCGAGCAGCTGTTTCGCGACACCAACATCATCACCCCGGTGAAGGCCCTTTGGTCGTCGCCGATTTTTGACCGGCCCGATCCGTATTTCAACGGCCAGGCCTCCGGCCGGCTCTACATCGACCAGGCCCCCCATGTGCCGCTGCGCTCCTCCTCGCCCTATTACGCCAACGCCGTCGCCAACATCGCCAATGCGGTCTCCGAACTGAAGGCCCACGCCGACCGCACCCGCACCTTCGACGAGGCCGCGCTCACGCGGGTCGCCCAGGCCATCCTCGACCGCGCCCAGTACGCGATGGAACGCGAGGTCAGCCGCAACCTTTTCCTGCTGCAGGAACCATGAAATCAGACCACCGCACGATCGCCCCTGGTCTTCCTCGCCCCCTTCCTCGGCCTGTTCTCGGTCTTCACCGTCTGGCCGCTCCTGCGCTCGTTCGTCCTCGCCCTGCAGCAGACCTACGGACCCGGCACCACCCTCTGGGTCGGTTTCCGCAACTTCCAGTTTTTGCTCACCGACCCGCTGTTCTGGACCGCCGCCTTCAACACGGCGCAGTACACGCTCGGCTCGCTCCTCATCCAGCTCCCGGTCGCCCTGATCCTGGCCCTGCTGCTCAACCGGCCCGGCCTGCGCGGCCGCGGCCTGCTCCGGCTCACCTTCTTCGCCCCCTCCCTCGTCGGCCTGCCCTTCGTGGCCATGCTCTTTGCGCCGATCTTCGAAAAACGCACCGGCCTGATCAACGCCGGCCTGCACCACTTCTTTCCGCTCTGGGATCCGGAGTTCGCCTGGATGCACCAGTACGTCATGAGCGCGCTCATCATCGCGGCCCTGTGGATGTATGCCGGCTTCAACATGGTCTACTTCCTCGCCGCCCTGCAGAACGTCTCGAAGGACCTGCTCGAGGCCGCCGCGATCGACGGCGCCGGCCCGTGGCAGCGTTTCCGCCATGTCACGCTGCCCGACATCGCGCCGGTCGCCAGTTTCATCACCCTGCTCTCGACCATCGGCAGCTTCCAGATGTTCGAGCTGAGCTTCATTCTGCTCAACAACGGCCCCGGGCCCGAGAACCGGGGGCTCACGGTCATGATGTACTTATATCAGACGGGTTTCATCACCGGCGACCTCGGCTACGCCAGCGCCATCGGCTGGGTGCTCGCCGTCACGCTGATGAGCATCGCCCTGCTCCAACGCTGGCTCGGCCGCCGGCATGAGGAACGCTGACCATGTCCGCCCGTCGCCTCATCAATTTTTTCCTGTACGGCCTGCTCCTGTTTTTCGCCGTCCTCACGCTCGTGCCCTTCGCCTACATGGTGTGCGGCGCGCTGAAATCCAAGTACGACTTCGCGGCCACGCTCTTCCTGCCGGCGGGCGACGGCTGGCTTGGCATCGGCTGGGACCGCCTGACCCTCGACAACTTCGTCCGCCTGTTCACCGAGCTCGGCCTGCCGCGCGCGCTGCACAACTCCATCCTCCTCGCGTCCGTCAGCTCGATCCTGACCGTCCTCTTCTGCGCCATGGGCGGCTACGCCCTCGCCAAGCACCAGTTCCGCGGCCGCGACGCCGTCATGGGCCTCGTGCTCGCCGCGCTCATCATTCCCGGCCCCCTGCTGCTCGCCCCGAGTTTCCAGCTCCTCTACAATCTCAACCTGCTCGACACCTACACCGGCCTGCTGCTGCCCGGCCTGACGCCCGCCTTCGGCGTGTTTCTCTTCCGCCAGTCCATGCTCAACAGCGTGCCCACCGAGCTCCTCGAAGCCGCCCGCATGGACGGCGCCGGCGAATTCCGCATCTTCTTCGAACTCGTGCTCCCGCTCGTGCGCCCGATGCTCGGCGCCTTTCTCATGATCAGCTTCATGGGCACGTGGAACAATTTCATCGGCCCGCAGATCATCCTCCAGTCGCCGGAGCTGCATCCCCTGTCCGTGGCCCTGAACAACCTCAAGGGACTCTACGGCACCGACTATGGCGTCATCATGGCCGGCACCATCGTGTCCATCTCCCCCGTGATGTGCCTCTTCCTCCTCCTGCAGAAGGAATTCATCTCGGGGCTGACCAGCGGCGCGGTCAAAGGCTGACGCCCGGGCCGCGACGGCCCGGGCGAACGCTGAACGCTGAACGTTTAACGTTTAACGCTGAAGTGCGGAATGGTGCTGCCAGGAAATCCTGAAATGTGGCTACGAGCGTGAGCGAGTGGCGGCATTGAATGTAGCGCAGGTCTCCGACCTGCGAAAGTGTGCCCCATCTGAATTAGTTGTATCGATGGCAGGTCAAAGACCTGCCCTACTTGGCCGAACCCTACTTCAACGTTCAACGTTCGGCGTTCGGCGTTCGACGTTCGACGTTTCCGTCCACTTGAGCGTTAAGCGTTAAACGTTAAATGTTGAACGTTAAAAACTAAAAGTCCCCTCCCATTTCTCCCCGCTACTTTTTCGCCCGAGACATAATTGGATGTTGAATGTTGGACGTTGGATGTTGGACGTTCTTGCCCCCCTCCCACACCATGAAGCTCCCCGACAACCTCGATCAAAACGTCTCCAAGTCCGTCATCCCCACCCGCCGCGTCGCCGGTCAGCTCGAGGCCGCCCTCGAACGCAAGGCCCGCTACCCGTTCAGGTTCCCGCGCGACTCCCGGCCGCTCGGCGGCCAGTTCACGGTGCAGGAAAACTCCCGCCGGCTCCTGCGCTACTTCTACTTCGAGCGCCGCCTCATGCAGGCGCTCGGCGCGTGGACGCTCACGATCCCCGAGTTTGAGGTGAAGCTCGAGACCGGCCGCCACATCTTCTGGCACGCCGATGCCGCGCGCTTCCTGCGCGAGCGCCTCACCGAGCAGGAGATGCGCCCGAAGGCCATCGACGCCTTCCGCGATGCCGGGATCGACCGCCTCATCGAGGAAATTCTCAGCGCCAATTCCGCCGCCGAATTCCTCGTCGGCATTCATCAGGTCGCCGGCCGCGCCCTCACCACGGCGTACCGCCATCACTGCGACCTCACCGACCAGGTCACCGACACCCCCACCATCCGCTGCCTGCGGCGCATTCTCTCCGACCAGGAACCCATGCTCGCCTGGGCCGACGCCGCCATCGCCGCCTACATCGAGGGCGGCGTGGACGAGGCCGGCCTCTCCCAATGGCGCTGGCACCTCGACCGCCTGCTCCGCTCCATCGGCGGCGTCTCCGGCGCCGATCCCCGCGGCGAGGCGCCCACCCCGCTGCGCATCGATGCCAAGCCTTTCGAGCGCGGCACCGTGCCCAACCGCGACGTGCGTTTCGACACCTTCAAGAATACCTGCGACTACGATGCCGCCGACGGTGGCGAGCGCTTCCCCGCCGACTCCTACGAATCCCTCCGCCTCCGCTTCATCCGCACGCAGCGCGACGAGGTCGATGCGATCGAGGCCTTCGGCACCTTCATCTGGGACATCCGTTTCAGGACTTCGACGCCGAGTGACCTCGCCCGCATCACCTGGGACGAGGCCCGTCACACGGAGATCGGCCACCGCGCCATGCTCATCGCCGGTTACGATCCCTTTGAGCTCCGCAACCGCCTCACCGGTTCCACCTGCCGCGGGCCGATGGATCCGGCCTTCGCCATGGCCGAGATCAACCTCTTCGGCGAAGTCGGCGTCCTCAAGACCATCAACCAGCTCATTGATGCCGCCGCCGACCGCAACGACGAGGTCCTCCGCCATGTCGCCGACTACATCCGTTCCGACGAGCGCACCCATGTCCGCAAGGGCGGCCGCATCATCGGCGTCATGACCACCCTCGAGGCCAAGGCCTCGAGCAGCGCACCCGCGGGCTCTTCACCGAATGCCTCGTCAGTCTCGGCGCGGTGAAAAGGACATGGATGTCTTCACCGTCTCCCGCGAGGACATCGAGCGGCTGGTTGGCGAGTGAAACACCTGCTCCCGACAACATCGTCTGGCATTCGCTCGCCGGCCAGCACTCCAGGTTCGCCACCGGCACGGATGAAACCCGCCGGTATGCGGCGGGGTTTTTCGCCGATCGTCGGCTTTGCCGATCCCGCCGGCCCAACCTGGCGGCGCTGACGCCCTGCGAACCCGGCGAGCATTTCTGCGACGGCTGGTCGGGTCCGGCATCCGCCGGCTGGCACATCGAGACCGAATCCACCATGTTCAAGATGGTCTGGGAAGGGGCGATACCGGACAAGGACGAGGCCCCCGAGGCCATCAGGCTGGGCGCGGAGCATGCCAAGCAGGCGCTGGAACTCGCGAAACTGACCAACCCCGGCCCCTTCGGGTTGCGCACCATCGAACTGGGCGAGTATTTCGGGTGCTTCGAGGGCCCCCGCCTCATCGCCATGGCCGGGGAACGCATGTGCGCCGGCCCGTTCCGCGAGATCAGCGGCGTGTGCACGCATCCCGATTTCCAAGGCCGTGGGCTAGCCCGCCGGTTGATGATGAAACTGATCCGCCGGCAGATGCAGCGAAATGAAACACCCTTCCTGCACGTCATGACGGCGAACGATCGCTCCCACGGACTCTACGTTCGCATGGGCTTCCGCGACTACCGGCAGTCGGTCGTACGTGTCATTGCCCCGGGCTAGGCCGACTGTCCCTAGCGTCCTGGCTATTCGCAGCGGGTAGCTACGAGCGTGAGCGAGTGGAGGTTTGGCAAACGCAGCCTGTGATCCACTCGCTCACGCTCGTAGCGACACCGTTCCCGATCGCGGCATAAAGCCGCTCCTAAAACATCAAACCAGGCAGGTCACAGACATGCCCTACTTGGTTTCACGCGGTCTACACCTTCACGTGCGCGGGCAAGGCGCTCTCCACTGCTTCTGGAAGGCCGCCAGCTTGCTGGCGCTTTCAGGGCGCAAGCAAGCTTCCGGCCTGCTTGCCGACTGCATCGTCCCGGTTTGGGCATGATCCCCCCACCCACCCCGCGCGCCGCACGGCCCGAATCACCCCGCCCTGCCGTCTCAATGGCCACCACCGTCTTCACCATCGCCAACCAGAAGGGCGGCGTCGGCAAAACCACCACTGCCGTCAACCTTGCCGCCGCCCTCGCGGAGCAGAAGATCCACACCCTTGATCGATCTCGACCCCCAGGCCAACGCCACCAGTGCCGTCGGCATCGAGAAACACCAGGGGCGCAGCCTCTACCGTCCGCTCCACCGCCAAGGCACCGCCTTCGAGATGCTCACGCCCACGGCCTACTAACACCTCGCCCTCATCCCGGCCGCGGAGGACCTCGCCGCCGCCGAGATTGAGCTCGCCCAGATGGAAAACTACCTGATGAAGCTGCGCGCCCTGCTGCAGCCCATCCGCGACTCCAACGGCTACCGCGCCATCATCATCGACTGCCCGCCCGCCCTCGGCCTGCTCTCGATGAACAGCCTGGCCGCCGCCGAATACCTGCTCATCACCCTCCAGTGCGAATACATGGCCCTGGAGGGCCTCGGCCAGATCCTGCGCAACGTGGACCGGCTCAAGACCGCCAACGTCAACGCCGGCCTGGAACTCGGCGGCATCGTCATGACCATGTTCGACGCCCGGACCAACCTCGCAAAACAGGTCGTGGACGAGGTGAAGCAGCACCTGCCGGACAAAATCTTCAAGACCGTCATCCCCCGCACGGTCCGTCTCAGCGAAGCCCCCAGCTTCGGCAAACCCATCTTCGCCTACGACCCCCATGGTCCCGGATCCACCGCCTACCGCAGCCTCGCCGCGGAGGTGATCAGTCGCTTCGGGCTCAAGTGATGCTGACCGCCCTTCAGCAAATACCGGCACGTCTTCCTGGTCGGCCTCCAGAGCAACCTGGTCTACCGGTGGAACTTCGCCCTGCGCGGGTTCTTCTCCCTGTTCCACCTGCTCGTGGTGTTCATCCTCTGGGGCGCCGCCTATCAGGGGAAGGCCAGCATCGGCGGCTTCGATCTCGCGCAGACGATGACCTACTTTGTCGTCCTGCTGGTGCAGTTCTTCATTGGCGCCTTCAACGAGGACTACCAGATCAGCGAGGAAATCCGCAACGGCCTGATCAACCAGTTCCTCCTGAAGCCGATCAACTACTTCGCCTACCGCTTCAGCATCTTCGGCGGCGGCCCGGCTGGTTTCCGGCGCCCTGTTTCTCATCCCCCTCGCCGTCGCCTATCCGTTGATCGGCGATTACCTGTCCTTTCCCCGCGGAGGGACTGGCGTCGCCCTCGGCGTGCCGGCCCTGCTCTGCTCCGCCTGATCCAGTTTCAGCATCGCCTACTGTTTCGGCCTGCTGACGTTCTGGTTCCTCGAGATCAGGGCTTTCGTCATCCTCTCTCCCTCGCGATCGAGTCCGTCCTCGGCGGACAGGTGTTCCCGCTCGACCTGATGCCGGACTGGGTCTTCCCGCCCCCGTACCTCCGTTCTACTACCAGATGTATTTCCCGGTCGCGATCTTCACGGGTCGCATTGACCGGACCCTCGCCGTGCAGGGCCTCGGCATCCAGCTCGTCTGGGTCGTCGCTTTGCTATCCCGCTCCTCTCCCGCGGCCTGCCGCCGCACCGCCGTCGGCGGCTGGGCCCATGCGACCCCTGTAAGCTTTTCTCTGTGGGTGGGCCCGACCTCCCTCCTTGGCCCGGCCTGGGGCAGGCGGGAGCGGCCGTTGACACCGCCGGACTCGCTCCGCCCGTCGGAGGCCGGGCGCTACCGTACGCCTCATGCTGCCTACCTCGAGATCTGGCTCGCCAGCGCCGCTACTCGATCACCGGACGCTCATGTTTCCGCTTCGACTTCTTCCTCTGGGCCACCGTCGAGCTGGGTGTGGATGGGCGTCAACCTTGCTCTCGCCGCGGTCTGCGGCCACCGACACCATCGCCGGCTGGACCAAATGCAGATGATGCTGCTCGTCGGCACCTGTATACATCCGGCGGCTGCTGTTCGGCTCTTCTGGACCGGTCTCTTTGAAACGACCCGCAACGTCGCATCGGACACTTCGACTTCTTACTAAAAGCGCAGCTTCCGGCAACGTCATGTTCAGACCACGCGCAAGATCGGCCCGACAGCCCGCAGTCAACGCTTCGTCGCCGCCGGCGTGATCATCTACTCCGCCGCCCATCACCTCCACCCCTCGGCCGGCGGCATCG
Source organism: Opitutaceae bacterium (assembly GCA_016715765.1). Taxonomy (GTDB): domain Bacteria; phylum Verrucomicrobiota; class Verrucomicrobiia; order Opitutales; family Opitutaceae; genus UBA2377. The sequence continues at coordinate 853 of JADJZJ010000038.1, read as the reverse complement.
CGCTCTGCCTGCTGATCCTCTGCGGACTCCTGATTCCTACAGCGCCCTCACGCTCACGAGGTGGCCCTGGCCTTCTGGATCCTGCCCGTGGCCGGAAAGCGCTACTTCCCTCTTCGAGTTCTCCCGCATCCCCGCAGGCCTTAACCGCCGTCGCAAACAACATCCATCTTCGTGTGGCACCCGCCCGCCCGTGATCGTCAGCAACGTCAGCACACGCGCTCCACGCCTTTCGACCGGTATCGCGCTCTGGCTCCTCGCCGCCACAATCGCGTGGTTCAGCCTGGCCTGCTTTGTCTTCCACCGCGGCCTCCGCCGCTGTTCCAGCATCAGCTCGCAGAGCAAGCCCTCAGAGTCCTCAGGCCACCTACAGCACCGGTTCGCGGCCCGGCGCGCGGGCTCGCCCTGACCCATCCCTCCGTCCTTAACCAGTCTCCCGCCGGTCGCCGAATCAACCAGCGTCTCGAAATTTCTTGGCGATGCGCGCGCTTCAGCGCCCTGCTCGCCGAGAACTCTTCTCCCGCTTCGGCCGAACAGGAGGTTTCGCTCGGCAACGCCCTCCCTGCTGGTCGACCAGCGTTTCCTATTACCTCGCCGTGAGACCGGATTGGATCAATGCCTGCACCTCGGTCGCGGTGAAAACAAGACCGGCGGGCGCAAGACCAGACCCTCCGTGCGCTGGACGCTTTGAGGCCGTGGTCGGCCGCATCTACCTCGACAGCGATCTGACCACCGTGCGCCGCGTCCTCGTGACCGTTTACGGCGATCTGGATCGCCGCCTAGAAGGTCTGTTGCCGACCGGCAACCCCAAAGGGACAACTGCAGGAAGGTGCAACGGAGCACGGCAACGACGCCC
>JADJZJ010000037.1 GCA_016715765.1 Opitutaceae bacterium | reverse complement strand
GCGATGATCGAGGACCCGGAATGGATCCGCGACGTCGTGGCCGTGCACACCGAGGTCGTCCTGCGCTCCTGGCAGGCTGTCATCGACGCCGGCGCGCAGCCCGACGGACTCTGGATCTACGGCGACATGGCGTTCAACCACGCCACCATGTGCTCGCCGGCGATGTACCGGGATCTGGTCTGGCCCTTCCACAAGCAGATGGCCGACTGGGCGCACCAGCGCGGCATGAAGGTCATCTACCATACCGACGGCCGCGTGAGCGGCGTGCTCGACATGTACATTGAGGCCGGATTCGACTGCCTCCAGCCCATCGAGGCGAAGGCCGGCATGGACATCCGCAAGTTCGCCCCCACGCACGGCGACCGGCTCGCGATGTTCGGCAACATCGACGTGATGAAGATGGCCACCAACGACCTCGGCCTCCTCGAGGAGGAGATCCGCACCAAGTTCGCCGCCGGCATGGCCACGCGCGGTTACGCCTACCACTCCGATCACTCGGTCCCGCCCCAGGTGAGCTGGGACACCTACCGGGCCATCGCTCAAACTTCGTCGAGAAATACGGAAATTACCGATAACGGCCCAATGAACCCATTGGTCACGTTTGATTGCTGACCAACGCCCATCCCTCTCCCGTGAAACCGTCTCCCATCAAGCCCTTCCGTCCCAAGTGGCGCGGCACCATGACCGAGCGCGAGCGCTTCCGCCGCCAGATGCACCACCAGTCGGTGGACCGGTGCTTCAACATGGAGTTCGGGTACTGGGACGACAACTTCAAGCTCTGGCCGATGTTCCGCGACCACGGCATCACCAACAACAACGACGCGGACGTCTTCCTGAACTTCGACCGCACCGCCGTCGTCTCGGCCCCGTGGATGCTCCCGACCTTCCCGGCCGAGGAAATCTCCCGCAACGCCACCACGCGCATCCTGCGCAACGGCGACGGCCTCATCGCCGAGGTGCCGCTCGACGGCCACGACACGATTCCCCATTACCTCGAGTCCTCCGTGAAGACGCCCGAAGACTGGGCCCGCGTGAAAGCCGAGCGCTTCAACCGCAAGCATCCCGGCCGCAAGCCCGACCTCGCGGCCATCCTGCGCGACCATCCCGCCGACCGCGACTATCCCTTCGGCATTTCGGCCGGCTCGATGATCGGCTGGGTGCGCAACATGCTCACCGTCGAGGGCCTGGCCTACGCGGTGTTCGACTATCCGGAGATGGTCGAGGACATCGTCGAGACCACCTGCCTCCTGATGGAGGACTTCCTCGACGCCCTGCTGCCGCACGTGCAGTTCGACTTCGCCGCGGGCTGGGAGGACATCTGCTACAAGAACGGACCCCTCGTCTCGGTGAATTTCTTCCGCGACATCGTCGTGCCCCGCTACCAGCGCCTCAGCAAGAAGCTCCGCGCCCACGGCGTGGACATCTGGTGGATCGACTGCGACGGCGACGTGCGTCCGCTCATCCCCCACTTCCTCGCCGGCGGCGTGAACACGATGTTCCCCTGGGAGGTCAACGGCTCCGGCCACCCCGGCGAGGCCCTCGACAAGTGGGGCCCGGAACTCCGCATCATGGGCGGCATGGACAAAATGGTGCTCGGCCGCGACCGTGCGGAAATCCGCGCCTGGCTCGAATCGCTCGTGCCCTACGTGGAGAAGGGCGGCTTCATTCCGTTCTGCGACCACCGCTGCCCGCCGAACGTCAATCCCGACGACTATCTTTACTACCTCGACCTCAAGGAAAAGCTGCTCGGCCTGAAAGGCTGAGCGGCCGGTTCCGGCGGGTCAGGCATCACCCCCTAATCTGTTCCCGCCATGACCTCGCGCGAAAAAGTCCTCCGTTCCCTCAACCACCAGTCCGGCCCCGTGCCGGTTGACATCGGCAGCACCGGCCTGACGAGCATGCACGTGAGCTGCGTCGCCGGCCTGCGCCAGCATTACGGCCTGCCCGACCACCCGGTGAAGGTCGTCGAGCCCTACCAGATGCTCGGCGAGGTGGAGGACGATCTCGCCCGCGCCCTCGGCTCGGACTGCGTGGGCATGAAGGCCCGCAGCACCATGTTCGGCTTCAAGAACGAGGGCTGGCGCGAATGGCGCGCCCCGTGGGGCCAGGTCATGCTCGTGCCGGCGGGCTTCGGTCCGCGCGAGGATCCGTCCGGCGACGTCTACGTCTTCCCCGAAGGCGACACCTCCGTGCCGCCCAGCGGGCACATGCCGGCCGGCGGATATTTTTTCGACGCCATCGTGCGCCAGGAGCCGATCGACGAGGACAAGCTCAACCCCGCCGACAACTGCGAGGAGTTCAAGCCGGTGGACGCGGCCGAGATCGCGCACTGGCGCGGCGAACTGGTCCGCCTGAAGGGCGAGAACCGCGCCATCGTCGGCGGCGTCGGCGGCACCGGCTTTGGTGACATCGCCCTCGTGCCCGCGGCCTTCCTCCGGCACCCCAAGGGCATTCGCGACGTGACCGAGTGGTATGTCTCCCTCGTCGAGCGCCGCGACTACGTGCACAAGATCTTTGATTTCCAGTGCGAGGTCGCGCTGAAGAACCTGGAAGTCTATGCGCAGACCGTCGGCGACCTCATTGATGTCATCGTCATCTGCGGCACGGATTTCGGCACGCAAAGCTCGCAGTTCTGCTCGACCGCCACCTTCGCCGACCTCTACGCGCCCTACTACAAGCGCGTGAACGACTGGATCCACCGCCACACGAAGTGGAAGACCTTCAAGCATTCCTGCGGCGCCATCCGGCCCTTCATCAACCAGTTCATCGAGTGCGGCTTCGACATCCTCAATCCCGTGCAGTGTTCCGCCAAGGACATGGAGGCCCCGCGGCTCAAGGCCGACTTCGGCGACCGCGTCAGCTTCTGGGGCGGCGGCGTGGACACGCAGCGCACCCTGCCCTTCGGCACGCCCGAGGAAGTGCGCGCCCAGGTCACCGACCGCCTGCGCACCTTCTCGGTGAACGGCGGTTTCGTCTTCAACACCATCCACAACATCCAGGCCCGCACGCCGGTGGCCAACATCGTCGCGATGATGGACGCCGTCCGCGACTTCAACGCCGGCCGGTAGCACCTCCCTTCAGCCGTAGCTACGAGCGTGAGCGAGTGGCCCCCGGCAACGCCCGCCGCACCCTCCACTCGCTCACGCTCGTAGCTACCCCAATCCTCTTACTTCGATCTCCCATCTCCGATCTGCGAACTCCGATAGTCCGATGAACCCGCGCAACCATTACTTCACCCTCGCCGCCGCCAGTGCCCGCTTCGAAGCCTGGTGGCAGGGCGGCCGGCTCGACCGTCCGCCGGTCAGCCTGGCGGTGGAGCACAAGAACTCGCTGCGCACCCCGCGGTCCAACCACGCGAACCTGCGCGACCGCTGGCTTGACGTGGAATTCCAGGTCGAGTCCGCCATCGCCCGCCTCGAAGCCAGCCCCTGTCTCGGCGACAGCGTGCCGTCCTGGACCCCCAACGTGGGCCCCGACCTCACGTCCACGCTCTTCGGTGCCGAACTCGTCTTCGGCGAGAGCACGAGCTGGTGCCAGCACACGCTGCACGAGACCGCCGACTGGGAGCGCTTCATCGCCACGCCGCCCAATTTCGACAACCTCTACTGGAAGACGATCGACGCGATGATCACGCTCGCGGCCGACCGTTTCGCGGGCCGCTTCTACGTCGCCATGCCCGACCTGCACGGGAGTTTTGACATGCTCTCCGGCCTGCGCGGACCCGAGGACGTCTGCCTCGATCTCGTGGATGCTCCCGACCTCGTCTTCCAGGCCAGCCTGCACGCCTCCCGCGCCTACGTGGAAGGTTACCGCCGCCTCTACCAGCGCCTCACCGCCCTCGGCCAGCCGAGCACGACGTGGTGTTCCTATCTTCACAACGGCCCGGCTTACATCCCGAGCTGCGATTTCTGGTGTCTCGTTTCCAAGGAAATCGGCCAGGACATCATCCGGCCGTCCATCGAGATGGAAATGGCCCCGCTGGAGCGGACCATCTTCCACCTCGACGGTCCGCAGGCGCTGCAGCACCTCGACACCATGCTGGCGCTACCCAACCTGAACGCCGTGCAATGGGTCTACGGCGCCGGCCAGGGCAACGCGATGAAGTGGCTCGACGTCTACCGCCGCTGCCGCAAGGCCGGCAAGGCGCTGCAAATCATCGCCGAGGACGGCAACGATGCGCTGCAGGTGCTGCGCGAACTCGGGCCGGACGGCCTGTGGCTGCTGGTCTGCACGCCGTTCCGCAACGCCGACCGCGCCACGGAATTCCTCGACGAAGTCCACCGGCTCTCTTCATGAACCCCCGCGTCGCCAGTTTCCTTGCCGCCCTCGCCCGCCGGCCGCTGCTCGGCGACGGCGCCACCGGCACGCAATTGCAACGGATCGGTCTCGCCCCCGGGGTCAGCGGCGAACTCTGGAACACCACCCAGCCCGACCGCGTGCAACTGGTGCACAGCGCCTACCTGGCCGCCGGCGCCGATCTGCTCACGACCAACACCTTTGGCGGCACCTCCTACGTGCTGGCCGGCCACGGCGCCGGCGCCCGCGTCCACGAACTCAACCTCGCCGGCGCCCGGCTCGCCCGCGAGATCGCCGGTGACCGCGCCTGGGTGCTGGGCGACATCGGCCCCTTCGGCGGCATGCTCGAACCGCTGGGCGAAGCCACGGCGGATGAAGTGGCGGTCGCCTTCCGCCAGCAGGCGGCCGCGCTGCTCGAGGGCGGCGCCGACATCATTCTGGTTGAGACCATGTCCGATCCCGCCGAGGCCGTGCTCGCCGTGCAGGCGGCCCGGGGCGCCGGCGCGGAGTGCGTCATCGCCACCTTCACCTATCAGCAATCCGCCGCCGGCTACCGCACCATGATGGGCAACACCGTGGCGGACACCCTGGCGGCCGTGATTGCCGCCGGGGCCGACATCGTGGGCGCCAACTGCGGCACGGAGCTATCACTCGACGACTACGTGAAACTCACCGCCGAGCTCGCCGCCCATGCCGCCGGCCGGCCCGTGATCGTGCAGCCCAATGCCGGCTCGCCCCGCCTCGTGCACGGCAAAATCCTCTACGACGAATCCGCCGCGCAATTCGCGGCCGCCGTCCCGCGCTTCCTCGCCGCTGGCGCCCGCATCGTCGGCGGCTGCTGCGGCAGCACGCCCGAGCACATCGTGGCGATGGGGAAGAAATTTCCGAAAGCATAAGCCTCTTTGTAGGAGCGGCTTTACGCCGCGATCGTGAGCGCCCAATCGCGGCGTAAAGCCGCTCCTACAGTTCCGCCAATCTTAATCCCCCCATGAACGCCCGCGAAAATTTCCACGCCATGATGTCCGGCGGCCGCCCGGAGTGGCTGCCGCTCAACGTACCCGTCACCCCGCCCGTCGCCGACCTCATCGAGGAGAAGACCGGCGTGCGCAGCCCCGAGCTGTCGTTTGAGATGGACTTCGGCTTCGAGTGGGTCGGCTACAACGAGAATCCCCAGCACTGGCGTGATGCGCTGGCCGAAATCGGCTGCATTTTGCCCGCCAACGCCGAGGTCGGTCCGTTCTGCATCGCGCACGTCGAGCCGCCCGCCGGCACCGTGGGCAAGGCCTACCATTTCCGGGTCATGCTGCACCCGCTGGAAAAGATCACCAGCGTCGCGCAGTTGGAAAAACTTCCCTGGCCCGACACCTCCGACCCGAAGCACTACGCCGCCCTGCAGAAGAAGATGCAGCAGGTGCACACGCGCGGTAAGGTCGCCTTCGCCGGCATGGAGTGCACCACCTTCGAGGTCTCGTGGTATGCGCGCGGGATGGACAACCTCTTCCAGGATCTCGCCGAGGAGAACGGCATCGCCGACTGGCTGCTCGACTGGTTCACCGAGCGTTCGTGCAACGTCGGCCGCGAGTTCGCCAAGGCCGGCATTGATATCATCGGCCTCGGCGACGACGTCGGCATGCAGACCGGCATGCTGCTGTCCGTGCCCATGTGGCGGAAGCATCTCAAGCCGCGCCTCGCCAAGGTCATCGCCGCCATCCGCGAGGCCTCGGGCGGCCGCAAGGTCTGGGTGCATTATCACTCCGACGGTGACATCATGCCCATCGTGCCCGAACTGCTCGAGGTGGGCGTGGACATTCTCAATCCCGTGCAGCCCGAGTGCATGGACGCCGCCGAGTTGGTGCGGCGCCATGGCAAGACCCTCGGCCTGAGCGGCATGGTCGGCACGCAGACCACGATGCCCTTCGGCACGCCCGACGATGTCCGCCGGCGCGTCCGCGAGATCGCCGCGCTGCACCGCGACCACGGCGCGCGGGTGATGATCGCCCCGACGCATGTGCTCGAGCCGGATGTGCCGTTCGAGAACATCATGGCGCTGGTCGAGGAGACGAAGGCGATCCGGTTTGGTTAAGCGCAAAGACGCGAAGTCGCGAAGAACGGAGCAAAGTTGGGTTCGACCCGGGAGCGCGACCGCCCTCGGTCGCAATCCGCCGCTGATGGCGACTTACAACTAGCGTTCCGGATTTTCCAATTAGGTCGGTATTTTTGAGCCTCGGACGCGTTGGTTACTCACCGCTTCTGCCAGTGCGACCGAGGGCGGTCCGCGGTCCACAAACCCTTTGCGTCGCCTTCGCGCCTTGCGTCTTTGCGCTTAACCAGGCACTACTTCCCCAACCCCGCCCGCAACACTTCCACGGTGCCCAAACCCACCGCGGTGGACATGAGGTACACGCCGGACCAGCCGCCGCGCTTGAGGTCGCGGATCTGCTCGGCGGCCAGCTCGAGTCCGAGCTTCGCCTGATCCTTCACATCCGGATACGCGGCGAAACGCTGCAACACGCTGTCGGGCACGACCACGCCGGGGACCTGGGCCATGCGCTGCGCGTGCTCGAAACCGGCCAGCACCATCACGCCGATGAGAAACGCGGTGCGGCCGCGGTACGGTTCGAGGACCGCCAACGGCTCAGGCCGGAACGCGGGCTGGGTCATGATGTAGTCCACGCCGTGGTCGATCTTCTGCCGCAGGCGGTCGAGTTCGCGCTTCATGTCCTGCGCCTCGAGTTCCACGCCGCTGCCGATGGTGAAATGCGTCCGCGGGTCGGCCTGCTTGCCGAGCGCGGCCCCGCCGAAATCAACCCCGGCGTTGAGGCAGGAATGCGTCAGCCGGATCATCGCGATGGAATCGAGGTCGAACACCGCGGTCGAACGCGGATACGTGGGCGACATCTTCGGCGGATCGCCGGTGATGAAGAGCACGTTGTGGATGCGGTTCGCATGGTACCCCACCAGCCGGCTCTGGATGCCCATGACGTTGAGATCACGGCCGGTGAAATGCGGGATGAGCTCGATCCGGTCGCCCGTGGCCGCGGTCCAGCCGAGGCGCTCGCGCACGAGGTGGATGAAGTCGCCCGGCGGAATGAGCGGGATGCCGCGCGAGCCGTCGGTGAAATCCACCGCGTCCACCAGCCCGCTCTCCGCGAGCTTCGCCACGAAGTCCACCTTGCGCTGGATGATCGCGTCCTCCGTCCCGCGCGGCGGCACCGCCTCGATGCTGACGACAAATTCGCCGGCCTTGAGCTTTTGCGAGAGCCGGCCGTTGCCGCCTTTTCGCATGTCGCCGACCGGCGGCAGCGCCGAGGACGGGGCCGCCGGCGGCGGCCGTGATGCGTGCGCCACCGCGGGTCTGCAGGTAATTCTGCATCTCCTCGATGTGCGGCGGATGCATCTCGCAGCAGCCGCCGAGCAGGCGCACCCCGCGGTCGGCCAGGCTGCGGACGAGCTTGCCGGCCGACTCGGGGTTGACCGAGGTCATGAACCGGTTGCCGATGCGCTGGAAGCCGCCGGCATTGGGCATCACGACGAGCTGCAGCGCGCCCGCGCGAACCGGTTCCGCGTCGGCGACGGCATCCACAAAGGCGCTGGCATCCCACGGGGCGCAGCAATTGACGCCGGCCACGGCCACGCCCAGCGCCGCCATGCGGTTGATGAAGGTGACGGGATCGGGCTCGAGCGCGTGTTCCTTGTCGGCGGCGCGCAGCGTCATCTCCGCAATCACCGGCGGCGTGCCGGGGCGCGCCTGGATGAGGCTGATGAGGAGTTCCAGCTGCGTGAGGGAGCCAAAGGTTTCCAGCAGCAGGGCATCGGCGCCGGCCGCAATGAGCGCATCAATCTGCTCGTGGTAGCACTCCGCCACGTCATACGCGGTGGTGAGGGGCTCGGCGGTCGGACCGACCGAGGCCAGCACGAAGAACGGGCCGGGCACGCGGTTCTCCGCCTTGAACGCGGCGATGGCCTCGCGCGCCACCTGCACGCCGGCCCGGTTGATGGCGGTCACGCGATCCTGCAAACCGAACTGCCGCAACTGCCGGCGGTTCGCGCCGAAGGTGTTGGTCTTCAGGCAGCGCGCGCCGGCGGCGAGATAGGCGTGATGGACTTTCCGGATCAGGTCCGGCTGGTCCGTGTTGAAGGCCTCGTAGACGTGGTTCGTCTCGGACAGCCGCCCGGTCAGGCTGAACAGGTAGGACCCCATCGCCCCATCGGTCAGGAGCGGCTGGGCTTTGAGGGTGGTCAGGAAGTCAGCCATCGGGTCCGACGTTGATAGCGGTGCGGAGGGCGATGTCAAAGTCGGGGCGTGTCACGGGGGAGTGACCCGCGAAAGCCCGGAACTAATCTTTCTCTTTCCTCTTTCTCTTTATCTTTCTCCGGTTTGGAAACCTCGCCCAATCAGCGGGCGGGCCGCCCGCGCTCCCGGGAAAGCCGAAGAAGGTGTTGAAGGCCTCGGGGTTTCCCGACCCCTTTCGTGGGTACAAGCCGTGAGCTCGAGTGGACACCCAACCCAACTCGCATTCCCGCTCCGTAGGTGGCATTCACCCAACCTGGCGGGGATCGGAATCCCCGCCGCAGAAAATACAAAGAAAGAGGGCGCGGCCCAAGCCGCGCCCCTGGGCGGCGAACCTACCCGCCGCCAGGCCCACAAGCCAAAATCAGAACAGGCCGAGGATCTCGCCGTTGGCGTCGAGGTCGATGACCTCGGCGGCCGGGACCTTGGGCAGGCCCGGCATGGTCATGATCTCGCCGGTGAGGCAGACGATGAAACCGGCGCCGGCGGACACGTTGACCTCGCGGATCTCGACGTCGAAACCGGTCGGGCGGCCGCGCAGGTTCGGATCGGTCGAGAACGAGTACTGCGTCTTGGCCATGCACACGGGAAACTTCCCGTAGCCGGCCTTCTGCAGGTCGTCGAACTTGGTCTTCACGCGCTGGCTGGCGGTGATGTCCTTCGCACCGTAGATCTTCTGGGCGATGGTGCGGACCTTCTCCCAGAGCGGCATATCGTCGGGATAAAGGTGGTGGAAGCTGTTCGTGGGTTTCTCCGCGACCTCGACCACGGCGCGGGCGAGGCCCTCGGCCCCGGCGCCGCCGTGGGCCCAGTGCGTGGCGGTGACCGCCTTCACGCCGAGCCGGGTGCAGTGCTTCTTGACCACGTCGAACTCCTCCTCGGTGTCACTGATGAAGTGGTTGATCGCGACGACGACGGGCAGGCCGAAGCTGGTGACGTTCTCGACGTGCTTCTCGAGGTTCACGATGCCGCGCTCGACGGCCGCGGCGTTGGGCGCCTTGAGGTCCTTCTTGTCCACGCCGCCGTGCATCTTCAGCGCGCGGATCGTGGCGACGAGCACCACGGCGTCGGGCTTGAGGCCGGCGAAGCGGCACTTGATGTCGAGGAACTTCTCCGCGCCGAGGTCGGCGCCGAAGCCCGCCTCGGTGACGGTGTAGTCGCTGAGGCTCAGCGCGAGCTTGGTGGCGAGCACGCTGTTGCAGCCGTGCGCGATGTTGGCGAAGGGCCCGCCGTGCACGAACGCGGGGTTGTTCTCCAGCGTCTGCACGAGGTTGGGCGCGAGGGCGTCGCGGAGGAGCACGGCCATGGCGCCGTTGGCCTTGAGCTGGGCGGCGGTGACGGGCTTCTTTTCGCGGGTGTAGCCGATGACGATGCGGCCGAGGCGCTCCTTCAGCTCGTCGAGGTTCTGCGAGAGACAGAAGATGGCCATGACCTCGGAGGCCACGGTGATGTCGAAGCCGGACTGGCGGCAGACGCCGTTGGCCACGCCGCCCATGCCCACGACGATCTCGCGCAGGGCGCGGTCGTTCATGTCCATGACGCGCTTCCACACGATGCGGTTCGGGTCGATCCCGAGCGCGTTGCCGTGCGTGAGGTGGTTGTCGATCATCGCCGACAGCAGGTTGTGCGCGGAGGTGATGGCGTGGAAATCACCGGTGAAGTGGAGGTTGATGTCCTCCATCGGCATGACCTGGGCGTAGCCGCCGCCGGCCGCGCCGCCCTTGACGCCGAAGCTCGGCCCGAGGGAGGGCTCGCGCAGGCAGATGGTGGCGCGCTTGCCGATGCGGTTGAGCGCGTCGCCGAGGCCGACCGTCGTCGTGGTCTTGCCCTCGCCGGCCGGGGTCGGCGAGATGGCGGTCACCAGCACGAGGCGGCCCGCGGGCTTCTTGATCTGCTCGCGGTAGAAATCCAGCCCGACCTTGGCCTTGTACTTGCCGTAGTGCTCAAGGGCGTCCGCGGGAATGTTGAGCTTCGCCGCGATCTTGTCGATGGGCAGCATCTTCGCCTGGTGGGCGATATCGATGTCGGAGGGTACGGGTTTTTCGGCCATGGGAGGAGGTTGGGTTTGGGGAGGGGAAGGTGGAAAGGGTTGCGGTAGGCCGCGAGCTTGCTCGCGCTGTTCGGCCTTCGCGTGCCGAAAAAGCGCCCGCGAGCGGGCGGCCTACGGGTTCACGAATAGTACTCCTGCACGCGCATGATGACGTCGAAGCCCTCGAGCTTCAGGCAGTCGGTGAGGCACTGCATGGCGGGGTGATCCGCGGGGAGGAGGTCGTACTTGCGCTTCACGGAGCCGATGACGTGGTCCATGCCGAGCGGCACGGCCATGGTCAGGAAGGCGCTCTCGAGCGGGCCCTTGGTGGGTGAACCGTCGGCGCGCTTGGGGGGGAGCATGACGCTGAAGTTGGAGAGACCGACGGACATGTGCACGCCTTTCAGCGCGGGATCGGCGTGGATGAGGTTGATCGCACCCATGAGGCACTGGAAGCGGCCGTCGGAGTCGGCGCCGATCGGCGAGATGGCGGGATCGATGATGCAGTGATTCACCGGGATGCCGTGCTTGCCGGCCTCGGCCACCAGTTCCTTCGCGGTCTGGTAAACCTCCTGGGCGGTATGGCAGGGCTGGCTGGTGCCCTTGGCGTCCACGCGCTCGGAGGCGAGGAGGATGGGCATGAAGGGCATGATCTTGGTGAGCTCGAACATCGCGCGGCGCGTCTGGGCGATGGAGTTCAGCACCGGGATGCGGCCGCCGGCGCGGGCGCGGTCGTAGGCCCTGAGTCCGGCCTCGGCCATGACCGGGTCGGGCGTGTCGATCGAGATCGGCTTGGCGGTGACGCCCTGCACCTCGCGCACCATGTCGGCGAGGAACGCGGCGGAGCGCGGGCCGACGTTGACGTCGATGTAGCCGGCGCCGCCCGTGTCCTGGGAGACGGCCAGTTCCTTCAGGCCGGCGAGGTCATTGGCCTCGAAAAGTTTGTGGGTGGAGGGGACGGAATCGTTGATGGATTCGCCGATGATCGTGAGGTTGGGGATGGGCATGGGGGAAATTGGTTATGGGTTATTGGTTAATGGTTATGGGTTATTGGTTTTAAAGTTGGGAAAATTAGACGGGTTTGGCGGGGGTGGGTTCGGGTTTCGTGCCGTTGGGGACGGCGACGTGGGCGTGGTCGCGGCCGCGGTAATTGTTCGCCCAGGCGGAGGTGCCGCTGAGGGCGGGGTTCACGAAGACGGCGGGGCCGCTGAGCATGTCGCGCGATTCACCGTAATACTTCAGGCGGTCGTAGGCGCGCGACCAGATGCAGTCCTTGTCCTCGAGCTCGCAATGGCCGTTGGCGGATCCGCCGCAGGGGCCGTTGCGCTGGTTCTTGGAGCAGGAATTGCGCGGGCAGAGATAGCCGCACTCGGGGAGCGAGCAGTCGCCGCAGTCCTTGCAGCCGTAGAGCGCGACCTTGGAGGCGTGCTCCACCGTGTGCAGCGCGCCGAGCGTGGTCGTGTGCTTGCCGGACTCGAGGCGGCCAAAGATCTTCTGCATCGCCGGGAAAAGTCCGCGGCCGGGATTGAAGGCCAGGCTGTGGACGAAACGGGAGAGCTGGTAGTTGAAGCCGACCTCGGCGGGCTTTTCCGGATTCTGCAGCGACTTCTCGTATTCGGCGTTGAGCCGCGCGCCGTCGCCGAGCCCGGTGGCGGGGTCCTGCTCGAAGAGGTAGAATTCCTTCTCCTTCGGGAACTGGATTTCGCGGGCGAACTGCTTCCAGTCGTTTTCGCCGTAGCTCTCGGCGAGGTCGATGATTGCCGCGAAGGCGTCGGCCTTGTGCACGCCACCGAGGTAGCCGGCGGCGAAGCCCATGCCCTTGAAGACGGCGAGCTGCTTGGCGGCGAGCTCGGTGAAGAAGGCCTTCCCCTTGTCGGGGCCGGCGGCGTATTTCTCGACCTGCGCGTAGAGCGCGTCGCTCACGACGCAGCCGGGAATCCGGTTCTGGTTGAACATCCGGGCCACGGTCTTGTTGAGCACGTAGACGTTGCCGACGATCGGGGCGGAGAGCCTGGCCCAGTCGAGGAAGAGTTTGATCTCATGGAACTTCCTCATGTCGTAGCCGAGCTGCGGCACGACCCACGACGCGCCGGCCTGGATCTTGCGGGCGAGCTTGAAATACTGCGGCATCAGCTCGCGCTCCTGCTGCTTGAAGGGCGAGACGGCGCAGCCGGTGAAAAAGTTGGTCTTGGTCAGCTTCTCGGTCTTGCCGTTGGGCTTCGTGATCTCGAGGCCCGCGTTCATCGTGCTGAGCATCGCGATGAGGCTCACGGAATCCAAATCAAAGACCGGCTGCGCGAGGCCCTTGAAACCCGCCGTCGGGTAGTCGCCCGTCAGCGCGAGGATGTTGTCGAAGCCCTCGGCGGCATAGCGCCAGGCGGCGGACTCGAGGCCGTTGCGGTTGAGGTCCTTGCAGGTGAGATGGATGACGAGCTGCTTGCCGCGCGGCTTGAGCACGTTGGCGACCCAGTCGGCCGGGATCATCGGGTTGCCGCCGGGATTGTCGGTGATGGACACCCACGCGATGCGGTTGTCCGCCGCGAGGCCTTCGCCCAGCTCGACCAGCTTCGAGGGTTGGTCCGGCTCGGGCATGCCGCGGGTCGTGACCAGTTCGGCGCCATAGATGAAGCGGCCGGAGTTGAGCTGTTCGCGGAGGGTCAAATTTGATTTGGGGTCCGACATAGGCTGTGCATTCCCACCGGGTGTGCCTTCGGGAAGGGGGTGGTTATTCACGGCGCTACGTTACACGAGGCCCCGTCGCGGGTCTTGTGTTCTGGAATCAATCTTTGGTGATTGGTTGCAGCCAAGTAGGGTTTGGCATCCGGCTAATACCACCAATCGCCCGGGATTATCCGACCCGTACCGAGCGGAACCCATCAGACGCGCCGTTTGGCCGCTTTGTACTTTTTGGCCGGCCTTTGTCTGGTGGTGGGGGTATCGGGGATGTGCGGAAGGTGGGGTTGGCCCCGGGTGACGGCACGGTACTGCCGCGGGGTGGTCCGCTTCAGCTTCTGAAAGACGTGGGTGAAGTAGCTTTGGTCGCAAAAACCGGCCTCGTGGGCGATTTCAGCGACGGATCGGTCGGTCTTGGCCAGCATTTCGCAGGCCCGTTCGATCCGGGCCTCGCGCAACAGGTCGGCGAACGTGCGGCCGGTGCGTTCGCGGAGCAACTGGATGAGCTGGCGCGGCGAAACCCCCACCTGGCGCGCCACCAGTTCGCGGGCCTGCGCCACCTCCAGGCCCATGGCTCCGTTGCGGATGGCCTCGATGGCCCGGTGGACGACCTGCGGGACCTGGGCGGCGCGGACGCGTTCGACCGCATCGAAAATCCGGAGCACCGCCTCGCGCAGCCAGTGCGAGAGTTGCTCGTCATCCGTGACCGCGGTGAGCTCGGTGAGGTGTCGGTAGCAGAAGCCGATGACCTCGCTCTGCGGCGCGCCGGCCTCGACCGCCGCCCGCGACATCATGACCACCAGCTCGAGCAGCAGGATCTTGAGCATTTCGCTCCGCTCGTGCCCGGCGCTGTAGATGTGGACCAGCACCAGATTGATGATCCGCGTGGCCTCGCGACGGTCGCCCCGGTGCAGCGAGGCCAGCAGGGCCGGCTCCTCGCAAAGGTAGAGTTCCCGAATACTGTCATAGGGCCGGCTCGGATTAACCGCCACCGCCGGAAAGTTGTTCTCAATCTTCGCCATGGATGAAGGCGGCATCATCGCCGCAATCCGGCGGGAGGCAATGGTTTGATGGCGGGGGATGGAGGGTTACCCAAATCATTTAACCGCAAAGAACGCAGAGAGCGCAAAGAGTTGGATGGGGTTCAGACCCAAGCCGGTTGGAACGCTGATCTGCGCTCATCTGCGCTGATACCAAAACACTGGTTCAGGGATTAGCGTGGATCAGCGAAGATTAGCGTTCTCTTTCCGGTTGGTGTTTCCAATCGAGCCTCGCGCAAAGGTCGCAAAGGTCGCCAAGGTTCGAGCCCAAGCTGGTTGGAACGCTGATCTGCGCTAATCTGCGCTGATGGGGTTCGAACCAAAACACTGGTTCAGGGATTAGCGTGGATCAGCGAAGATTAGCGTTTCCTTCCGGTTGGTGGCTCCAGAGATCGAACTCAATCAGGGTGTACAGGAAGCGGCAGAGGGAGCGGAGAACCCATCGTCTTGGGCTTCTTGCGTATTGGAGCTTCGGGGTGACCTTGTCGCATGCGTTTGCCGCTGCGGCTATTTTTGCTGCTGATTCCCATCCTCCCCGTCATGGCCGCCGAAACCGCCTTCCCTCCCACCGCACCCGGCGTCGCCGAATTCAAGACGCTGCCCGCCGGCATGCTGCTCAAGTCCACGGGACGCGGTTCCTACTTCGACGAGTCCAACCGCCTCTTTGGTCCGCTTTTCAGCTACATCTCCAAGCATGACATCGCCATGACCACCCCGGTCGAGGCCCAGATCGATCGTGCGGCGATGTATTTCTGGGTCGCTCCCGGCCAGCAGTCCAAAGTCACCGGCAACACCCCGGGCGTGGAAGTGATGCAAATCCCGGAGCGGCGCGTCGCCAGCCTCGGCGCACGTGGCGGGTATTCACGGGAGAATTTCGAAAAAACCCGGGACGAGCTCCTCGCCTGGCTGGCCAAGCAACCCGACATGGAACCCGCCGGCGAACCCTACGCGGTCTATTGGAACGGCCCCTTCACGCCCTGGTTCACCAAACGCTCCGAGGTGCACATCCCCGTGCAGCCGCGACGCCGGCCCTGAAACCATTTAACCGCAAGGAACGCAGGGAACGCAAAGAGTCGGATGGGGTTCGGACCCAAGCTGGTTGGAACGTTAATCTGCGCTGATGGGGTTCGAACCAAAACTCTGATTCAGGGATTAGCGTAGATCAGCGAAGATTAGCGTTTTCTTCCGGTTGGTGGTTAAGGGGTTTTCGATCTTCCATCTCCGATCTCCTATCTCCCATCTCCACGCCACTGCGTGGAGATCCTACCCGATCACACCGAACAAGCCGATGGTGGTGATTGTGCCGCAGCCTTGCGGGAGCGGCAGGGCCTCGGCCACGGTCTCGAGTTCGAACTCGTGGCGGCCGGGTTGGAGGGTGTCGGTGACCAGGAGCAGGCGCGGCCAGCCGTTGGTGTTGCACCACTCCGGACGGTCGCGCTTGGTCACGGTCCACTCCCCGCCGTCCACGCGGTAGCGCACCTCGCTCGCGAGGCCGTGGAAGTGAAAAACCAATGCCAAGCCGTAGCCGTCGAAGGTAAACCTGAGCGTCGCGCCGGGGGCCGTGGTGTGCAGCGCCCAGTCGATGCCGGGACAGGTGTACCAGCGACGGACAGTCCACGGGCCGGTAGATTGGACCGCATCAAACGGGAGCCGGCGGACCTTCTCCCAATTGCCCGCGTACAGCGCCGGCGGCAGGGCCGGGCGCTGCGCCGGGGTGGTTGGCGCGGACAATTCCTTTTCGAGATAGGCCATCACGCTGGTCGCGTAGCTGAGACTGCCGCGGTTCTCGGGGTGGATGCCGTCGGGCAGCCACTCGGGCCAGGTCATGAGGCCGGCATGGACCTCGTGCCAGGCGTGGAGACCCATCCACACCGAACCCAGGCCGTAGTGACCGGCGAGGATCTCAAACTCGGCGATGGACGGCGGCACGCGGCCGGCCTCCATGTCGGCCTTCATGTCGTTGAAAAAGGTGTAGGCGAGAACCACGTCGCAGCCCGTGGCGAGCAGCTGCCGCAACAGGCCCTCGCGCGTGCGGTTGCGCAGGTCGGTGGCGGTGCCGTAGTCGTTCACCGCGTACTCGACGAACACGAGGTCGCACTTCGCCGGCAGCACCGTGTCGCTCGCGCGGAAGGCGGCGAGGTCGCTGCCCGTGGCGCCGATCGCGCCGTTCTCCACGGTCACGCGCACCTGCGGGAAGCGGTTCACCAGCCAGGCCAGCAGCGGCTCGGGCCAGCTCTTGCCCGGGTGCGGCGCCGTGATGGAACCGCCCAGGAAGCCGACCGTGAGCTTGCCGGCGGCGAGCGCGGCGCGGGTGCGCGGCAGCCCGTGGCGGTGACGGATGACGGGGGAAGGATGAGGGATGACGGACATGAGGATGGGAAGTGAAGATGGGAATAAACCGCGAAGGGTGGCGAAGAAACGCGAATATCAGGATCGACGAGGGCAGTACGAGCAATGATTCGCCGGATGAGGGTGGGCGATGGCGAGATTGCGCAACCTGGGAGCGCGGGCGGCTCGCCCGCTTCCGTGTCCATGCGGGCCAGCGGCCCGCGCTCCCAGGTTCTTCATGTCTGGCGGTTGTAGGGCGGGGTCTCCGAACCCCGCCTTCGATCGCGAAAAGACATTCGAGGCGGGGATCGGAATCCCCGCCCTACATCAAAACCGCTCCCTTCGCTGTTTAAAATCACTTCTCGATCGCGGCCTTGCGCCTCTGGGCGGTGTGGACGCGCTTCAAATCGTACTTCGCCTTCCGGTCGAAGGTATAGATGCCGTTCTGCTCCTGGAACACATCCGTGAGCTGTGTGTAGCAGTAGCCGAACATCCGCTTGTTATCGAGCAGCGCGGCGCACAGGCCCTCGAAGCGCTCGAAGAATTCCTTGAGCGTCTTCGGCCGGTTGCCGTAGCCCCAGGCGGCGTCGCCGGGCTTCGCGCCGGGACTCCATTGAATGCCGCCGAATTCGCTGACGAAGTACGGCTGCCCGCGGCGCCACGGGATGGACTTCATCCAGATCTCGTCGCGCTCGAAGGGCCGGTCGCGGAGCAGGCCGTCGTGGCGCTTTCTGAAAACCCTGGGATCCTGCTCGTAGTCGTGCGCATCGCAAATATCGGCCTCGGGCACGACGTGCGTGTAACCCGAAACGTCGAGCACGGGGCGCGTGTTGTCGGCGAGCTTGGTCGCGAGGAACAGCGCGCGCATGATGTCGTCGTGGTGCGTGATGCGCTCATCCTGGCGGCGGAGGGTCTCGTTAAGCGGACACCAGCCGACGATGCTGGGGTGGTTGTAGTCGCGCTGCACGGCCTCGAGCCACTGGGCGACGATGGACGGCGGATGGTCCTGGCCGTTGTGGTTGCCGGCGCGCACGACCTTGCCGTCGGGCTGCACCTGCCATTCGCGCACGGGCGCGCGGCCGTTGAGCCCCCAATCGCTGAACTCGCCCCACACCAGGTAGCCGAGGCGGTCGGCGTGATACAGGAAGCGCTCCTCAAAGACCTTCTGGTGCAGGCGCGCGCCGTTGAAGCCCGCGGCGAGGGAGAGCTTGATGTCGCGCACGAGTGCGGCGTCGGACGGGGCCGTGAGAATGCCGTCGGGATAATAACCCTGGTCGAGCACGAGCCGCTGGAAGACAGCGCGACCGTTGATCTTCACGGCATAGCCGTCAATGAACACGCTGCGGAGGCCGGCGTAGCTGCGGACCGCATCCACCACGTCACCGGTCTTTTCGTCCACAAGTTCGAGGTCGAGGTCGTAAAGGTGCGGGTCCGCCGGCGACCAGAGACGCAAACGGGACTCCGGCACGGGCAAATCGAGCCGCGGATAAAAACCATGGCCGCTGGCGCAAACGGCCTCGCTGACGACGCCTTGGCGGTCGAGCAGGCGGGCGCGATAGACCAGCCCGGTCTGCGCGCCGGCGATGGGTTGCTCAATGCAGAAGCGGCGGTTGGCCACGTCGGGCGTGAGCTTCGGCCGCAAGAGGTGCGCGCGGAGCGGCACGGGCTCGAGCCACACGGTCTGCCAGAGGCCGGTGGTGCGCGTGTAGTGGCAGCCGCTGTTGGCGAAGACCCAGGACTGCTTGCCGGAGGGCATGGACTCGCGGGCGTTGTCGCGGGCGCGAACGACGAGCGTCACCTTCTTTCCGGGCACGGCGACATCCGTGAGGTCGCACGTGAACGGCGTCATGCCACCGCGGTGGCGGCCGACTTCGGTGCCGTTGGCCCAGACGAAGGTGTCGTAGTCGCTCGCCTGGAAGTGGAGGAGGATGCGCCGGCCCTTCCACGCCGAGGGGATGGCGACGTCGCGGCGGTACCAGACGGCGTTGAGGTAGTCGGTGTTGCCGACGCCGGAGAGTTTCGATTCCGGGCAGAATGGCACGGTGATGCGGTCCTTGAGCGGACGCGTGACCAGTCCGCGGTCGAGTCCGCTGTCGCCCTGGTCGATTTCGAACTGCCACGGGCCGTTGAGGCAGAGCCAGTCGCGGCGCACGAACTGCGGCCGCGGGTATTCGGGTCGGGGGATGGAAGGGGCCTTGGGCATGGGTAAAGAAGTGGCGGCATCAAACCAAGCGATGACGGGTGAATCCACTTGAAATCTTAACCACGGATTTAACGGATGACACGGATCAAACGATGGCCACAGAAGGCTCAAGCAGCTCAAGAATACCTTAGGTTTGGTTTTGTGCATTCTGTGCCTTTTGTGGCTATCCTTCGGTCTCCCCATCCGTGCCATCCGTGTAATCCGTGGTTAAACAACTCCGCGCCGCCGCGTGGGACAAAATCTGCACAACCATGGACGTTGACGCCTGCGCGGGGGTTGGCCTGCATCGTGGCTCCCCCGCCCCCTTTCCCTACCCCGTCATGATGTCCGGATCCCCCCTCCGTTCGCCCGCCCCGTGTGCGGGCGTGCCATGAGTTCCGCCGCCAGCCTGCCCATGCGCGTGTTGCAGGCCGTCTGGAATCCTGTCCGGGATTTCTGCGGCTACGGCACGGACGCCACCTACCTGTGGCCGCGCTGGCTGGTGCTGCGCGCGGTCGGGCTGGTGTACGTGATCATTTTCACGGGCATCATCGGCGAAGGCGCGGCGCTGGTCGGACCGAAGGGCATCGCGCCGATGGCGGGGCTCATGACGCAGCTGCGGGATTCGCACGACAGCCTGCTCGTGGCGATCATCAAGGCGCCGACCCTCTTCTGGCTCAACGCGAGCCCGGGCATGGTGGTCGCGATCCAATGGCTCGGCCTCGCCGCCGCGGTGGCGCTGGTGCTGAACTTGTGGCCGCGGATGGCGCTATTCACCTGCTGGGTCTCCCTGCTCTCGTTTGCGCGCGGCTGGGTGGTGTTCTCGGAACCGCAGGTGGACTGGCTCATGCTGGAGGTCGCACTGCTATGCATTCCGTTCGCGCCGGCGGGCCTGCGGCCGGGCCTCGGTGAAAAATCCCCGCCGTGGCCGATCGCGGTCTTCATGGTGCGGTGGCTGCTGTTCCGCGTGATGTTCGAGTCGGGGCTGGCGAAGCTGATGAGCGGCGACCCGCACTGGCGGAATTTCACCGCGATGGACATCCTTTACGAGACGGCCCCCTGCCCAACCATTTTGGGCTACCTCAACCACCAGATGCCGCACCTGTGGCACGTCGGCGAATGGGTCCTGACGTTCGTGGCGGAGCTCCTCGCGCCGCTCGCGGCGATGTTTCTGGGGCGGCGCGGACGCTGGTTCGCCTTCTGGAGCTGGCTGGCGCTGCAGGCCGGCATCCAGCTCACGTGCAATTTCGGCTGGCTCAACACCGCCTCGATCGGGCTCGGACTGCTGCTCTTCGACGACCGGATGCTGGCGGGCGCCGCGCAGCGTCTGCGGCTCGACCGGCTGGCCCGTTTCCTGGCGGACCGGGCGGCGAAACAAATCGTGCCGCCCCGCGCCGCCGCATGGCGCCGCTACGGTCTGGCCACCGCGCTGGGGATCCACTTCTACCTTTCGATCATCGTCTTCTGGGACGTCACGCAAATCGCCAAGCCCGCGGTGGTGGAGGCGGTGGCGAAACCCTTGAAATACGCGTTCGACGGCCTCGGCAGCGTCAATGCCTTCAAGCTCTACTCGCGCTTCGATCCGTTCCACTGCGTGGCGGAGTTCGTGGGTTCGAACGACGGCGGCCAGACCTGGCGGGCCTACGAATTCCGTTACTTCCCGCAGCAACTGGACCGGATCCCGCCGTTCATCGCGCCGCGGTTCCCGCGCTTCGAGGCGACGCTGCAGATCCTGGTGGCGACGCGCAGCGAGCCGTCCGCGTTTTACGGCATCGTGGCCGGGCATCTGCTGGCGCAAAACCCGGAGGTGCTGCGCCTCTTCGCCAGCAATCCGTTCCCCGACGGTCCGCCGCAGATGATCCGGATGCCGGGCTACCAGTACAAGTTCACCAACCTGGAGACCCGCCAACAGTCGGGCCACTACTGGCAGCGCACCTATCTGGGGGAATACATGCCGATGATGTTCGTGAGTCCGAAGGGGGAGATCACGCAGACCTTCTCGGAACTCGAGCAGGTGACCGTGAAGGCGAACTACGGCAATCCGGCGGCCCAGAGTTACCTTGGATTCCTGCACGTCAGCGGCGAGGAAGGCGTGGAAAAGAACGCGGCCGAGGCGGTGAAGTGGTTCCGCCGGGCGGCCGAACAGGGCATGGCCGAGGCGCAGTTCAATCTCGCGCTGATCCTGGCCGACGGCGACGGCGTGCCGAAGGACGCCGCCCAGGCGGCGCATTGGTGCCGGCTGGCCGCCGAGCAGGGTTTTCCTCCCGCGCAGGACCGGCTCGGGGTCATGTATATCCAGGGCGAGGGCGTGGCCCGCGACGAAGCCGAGGCGCTGGCCTGGTTCGAAGTGGCCGCGCGGGCGGGTTTGGCGGAAGCCGCGGGCCACCGCGATTACGTCAAGGCACGCGCCACGGCGGGCACGATCATGGCGGCTGAGCAAAGGGTGCGCGCTATCGAGGAGCTGATCGCCGCGCGGAACAAAGGCGGCGAGGGCAAGAAACAGCCTGTCAGGGCGGGCGTGTCTTCTATGTAGGGCGTCACGCTGGAGACGCCTGATGCGGCTTCGTTGCCCTGAGGTCATTCGCGGCGGCGGACCGGGTCCGGCCCTACAATCCGCGTGTGGGAATTATCCCACGGGCCAACTTTACTTCTTCGGCGGGGTGTACTTGAAGGGTATCACAACGCGGAGATAGACGGGCTGGCCGTCCTTCAACACCGGCTGGAACATCCAGCGCGACGCGGCGGTGGCGGCGGCCCAGCCGAAGTTGTCGTGCGTGGCGGTCAGCACGCGCGGCAGGCGGGCCCGGCCGCTGAGATCGATGATGACCTCGATCTGCGCGGCCGCCGCTTCGCCGGACTTCCTGAGCCCCTCGGGCAGCTCGGGCGGCACCCGGAACGTGGGCTTCGGCATCGCATCCACCTCGGTCGGCGCGTAGATCTTGGCCGAACCCTTGTTGATCGCTTGAACAAGGTCCTTGGTCGGTTCGTCCACCGGTGACGTGGCGCCGATCTGGTTGAACACCTGCTCGAAGGTCAGCAGGGCGGAGCAAGGTTTGCCGGCCTTGGTCGCGGGCTCGAACTTCATTGCCTCGACCATCGCGGCGGTCGCGGCGCCGAACTCGGGCTCGCTGGCCGTCTCGACCTGCGCTTCGCGCGCATTGCCGAGCCGATCCACGATGAAGGTGACGGTGGCGCGGCCGGTCTTGCTCCTGAGCAGGAAATCGTAGGGGTACACCGGCTTCACGCTGCGCACCAGCACGGGCGCCTCGTCGTACTGGTACTCGGGCGGGAGCTTCTTGTTCGGCTTGCCGCGGGTCTTGGCGAGCCGCGCCTTGCGGTTGTTCTCGGCGTCCGCGGGGTCGAACTTCACGGTGACCTGCGTGGTGGACGGAACCACCTGGTTGTTCACCACCGCCGGATCGAACTGCCAGCTGAGCACGGCCTCGATCGCGAGCATGTCCAGTTCGGCGCGATCGGAGCGGATCACCCGCGGCGACGAGACGCCGCCATAGCGGTCAACCGTCACCTCGACCACGACTTCGCCCTTGATGCCGGCGTCGCGCAACTGCTTGGGGTAGTAGGGATGCTGGTTGGTGTCCGCCTTCGGGGTGGCCACGCTGTCGTCGAGGTCGCCCTGCTTGACGAAAGACGAACGGGCCGGCGTGTTGGTCGCCGGAGCCGGGGCGCTCCCGGGGGCCTGGGCAAGGCCGATGGCGGTGGTGAAAAGAAACAGGAAGGGGAGCCTGGATGCGTATTTCATGCGCGCCGAGATTTGGCATCGCCGCCCCGGGCGCGCAACGGCGGAATTGACCGCGGGCGGGGCCGTCGCCATGTCTGGCAGGCTATGTCCGAATCCACCGCACCCGCCGCCGTCTCCATGGAAACCATTGTCGCGCTCTGCAAGCGCCGCGGTTTCATCTTCCAGTCGTCCGAAATCTACGGCGGCCTCAACGGTTTCTTCGACTACGGTCCCCTCGGCGTCGAGCTGAAGAAGAACATCCGCGACTGCTGGTGGAACGACATGGTGCGCCGCCGCGACGACGTCGTCGGCCTCGAGTCCTCCATCATCATGCACCCGAAGGTCTGGGAGGCCTCCGGCCACGTCGCCGGGTTCACCGACCCCCTCGTGGACTGCAAGGCGAGCAAGCAGCGCTACCGCGCCGACCAGCTGTTCTTCTCCCCCATTGTGGTCGACGGCCAGACTGTCGGCTACGTCTCCGCCCTCGAAAGCGAGAACACCGCCGGCGAACTCCAGACCGCCGCCGAGGCCTTCAAGCGCAAGAAGGCCATCCAGGGCACCCTCGCCCCCGTCGCGGCCAAGGACATGACCGAGGCGCGCGAGGACGAGATCGCGCTGATCCCCTCCCCCGCCACCGGCGAACCCGGCAGCCTCACCGCGCCGCGTTCGTTCAACATGATGTTCCAGACGAACGTCGGCGCCATGACCGACGCCTCGTCGGTCGCCTACCTGCGGCCCGAGACGGCGCAGGGCATGTTCGTGGACTTCAAGAACGTCGTGGACACCGGCCGCGTGAAGCTGCCCTTCGGCATCGCGCAGATCGGCAAGTCTTTCCGCAACGAGATCACGCCGCGCAACTTCATCTTCCGCTCGCGCGAGTTCGAGCAGATGGAGATGGAATATTTCATCCACGAGGACGCCGACTGGGCCAAGTGCCACCAGGAGTGGATCGAATGGTGCAAAAACTGGCTCCTCTCCATCGGCCTGCCCGAGTCGCACCTTTCGCTCTACGCCCACCCGAAGGAGAAGCTCGCGTTCTACTCCCGCGGCACCGTGGACATCATGTTCAGCTATCCCTTTGGCGTGCAGGAGCTCTGGGGCATCGCCGCCCGCGGCAACTACGACCTCACGCAGCACGCCAACGCCAGCGGCAAGCCGCAGGAAATCTTCGACGAGGCCACCAAGAAGAAATTCGTCCCGCACGTCATCGAGCCCGCCGTCGGCACCGACCGCATCTTCCTTGCCGTCCTCTGCTCGGCCTACGCCGAGGAGCAGGTGACCGACGACAAGGGCAACACCGAGACGCGCACCGTGCTGCGCCTCTCCCCGCGCATCGCGCCCGTGAAGGTCGCCGTGCTCCCGCTGCTCAAGAACAAGGAGCAGCTCACCGCCCGCGCCCACGCCCTCTACAAGAAGCTGCAGCGCAAGTACGCCGTGTTCTACGACGAGGCCGGCGCCATCGGCCGCCGCTACCGCCGCCAGGACGAGATCGGCACGCCGTGGTGCGTGACGATCGACTTCGAGACGATCGAAAAGCCCGGCGACACCTTCACCCTCCGCGAACGCGATTCGATGACGCAAAAACGCATCACCGAGGCCGAGCTCTTCGCTTTGTTGGAAGAACAGGTTTACTGAGTCGGAATTGTCGGTGCCGGTTACATTTCCCGTCCTCCGTCCGTCATGTGCGCCAAATCCCGCCCGCCGGCCGTCCGGAGCGTAAGGACCCCGGAGGCCCTGGCCGC
Organism: Opitutaceae bacterium; assembly: GCA_016715765.1. Classification (GTDB taxonomy): domain Bacteria; phylum Verrucomicrobiota; class Verrucomicrobiia; order Opitutales; family Opitutaceae; genus UBA2377. The sequence goes on along the minus strand of JADJZJ010000037.1, from coordinate 23,132 downwards.
GCTGGGGGAGTGGCTGGACACGCTCGCCCCCACCAGCCGCAGTCGCGGCCGGATCTACCAGGAGGAGGGGCGCGTCCTCTCCGTCCGGGCCGATGCCGATCACTTCGTCGAGGCCGAGGTCGAAGGCCAGGCCGACGCGTACCTCGTCACCCTGTTCCTTACCCGCGGCCGCTGGTCCTCCAGTTGCAGTTGCCCGCTGGGTGGCAACTGCAAGCACGTCGTGGCCGCGAGCCTCATGTGGATCGCCAACGAGGGCGCTGACTACGAGGTGCCCGAGCCGCCCCGCGACAAAGCCAGCCCGTCCCCCGCCAAGGACGTCATTCCTCCGCCCTTGCCGGCCGTTGTGCCGCCGGCGGGCTCCCCCGTCCGGAACCACCTTTCCTTCCGAAAACAATGGACGCCGGTCCTCGCCGAAAAACTCGGCCGCCCGCTCACCGACGCCGAGGGCCGCCAACTCGGGCAGCTCTCCGCGCTCTTCACCGATTTTGCCCAGTCCCACCACACGCTGTACGACACGATGCTGCGCCGGCACGGCTTTGCCGACGCCATCCCGGCCGACGCCGTGGCGTGGACGCCGCTCTTCAGCGGCTGGTGGAACCGGGACAACGCCCCGGCGGATCCCTGGGAACTCTGGCAGTTCCTCGCCTACAGTCTCGAAATCAAGCGGCTTCCGGTTCCGGAATTGTTCGGCCCGCTCACCGACACCAGCCGCGTCCGGGCCGTGCGCGCCACCGTGGTCGCCCGGCAACAGCTCCAGACCTGGCAGCAGGCGCTGACCGTATCCGCCGAACCTGCGCCCGCCGCCGAGGAGGGCTGGCGGGCCGCCGCCGGCAACCTGCGGGCGCGGCTCGACCGTGAGGGCCGGCTGTTCATCGAGCAGCGCGCCGCTCCGGACAAGCCGTGGAAGCCACCCCAGCAAAAATGGACCGTGGCCCTCGACGGCGCCCGGCCCGCCGACTTCGCCTCACTCCCGCCGGCCGAGTCCGCACTCCTCCTGACGCTCCGTCTGACCAACCGCCATGGTTTCAGGGCTGGCAACCTGAAGCATGCCCTGGACCCGGAGGTGGCCGAGGCCGTCCTCACCACGCGGGCCGCCCACCCCGTCATTGTCCTGCCCAACGGCGACCCCTTCGTCATCGAGCCCGAGCCGCTCGTGCCCGAGGCGGTCGTTTCCGCCACCGACCCCGACCAGTTGGAAGTGAAACTTGCCGCTCCCGACGGTTCATCCGCCGCCGGGGCCCGCCTGATCGCCGGCCGGCCCGCACTGCTCTACCTCCACGCTGGCCGCGTCTGGCGCGGTCCGCCGCCGCTCCCCGCCACCCCGCTCCCCACCCTGGCGCTCGGCGACACCCGTCTCATGACGCGGCTGCGCGCCACCGGGCTGCGGCTGCCGGCGGCACTCGCGCTGAAATTCCGCTGCGTGCCGCTGCGTCCGCTGCTCCGCCTGGCGCTCGCCGAACCCGAGAATGATTTCTCAACCCCGCAGTTCCACGCGCAGCTGTTCGCCCGGGCGGACGAACCGCGGTGCGAGCAGCAGTGGCGCGGTCAGGGCGGCTGGCAGTGGAGCAAGGCCGCCGCGCCGCCGCCCCGCGGGCCGGACGATCCCATCATCGAATTCAACCTGGACGACGCCAACGCCGTGGCCGCGCGTTTCGCCGATTTTCGCCTCACCTGGAATGAGTGGACGGGGATCTGGACGCGGCCGGCGACCAAGACCTTCCCCGAGGATTTCCTCGCCTGGCATGCCACCCTGCCGCCCGGCCTCGACATCGAGACCGCGCCCGAACTGGCCGGATTTTTCGTCGCCCCGCTGCGGGCGACCATGGATTTTTCCGCGCAGCCGGCCGCCGAGGGCCACGACTGGTTCGATCTCACCGTCGCCCTTCGCGTCGAGGACACCACGCTCAGCGCCGAGGAGGTCGCCCTGCTGCTGAAGGCCCGCGGCAAATGGGTGCGTCTCCCCAAGGGCGGCTGGCGCCGCCTCGAACTCGCCGGGGCCGCCCTTGACGAGAAGGCCACGGCCGCCCTCGACCGGCTCGGTCTCACTGCCGGGGATGTGCTCGCCTCCGGCAAATCCGCCACCCACCGCCTGCACGCGTTGCAACTCGCCGGGGAAGCTGCCGCCTTCGAATCCCGCGACTCCCGCCTCGCCGCCGCCCTGCGCCAGCGCGCCGCCGACCTCACCGCGCTGCCCCAACCTCCGCTACCCGCCGGGCTCACCGCCACGCTCCGGCCCTACCAGGCGGAGGGCTTTCAGTTTCTGGCCCATCTCTCCGCCCGGAATTTCGGCGGCGTGCTGGCCGACGACATGGGCCTGGGCAAAACCGTGCAGGCCCTCGCCTGGCTGCTGCACCTGGCCGCCGCGGCGGGCGCGGCCCGGAAGGATTTCCGGGTTCTCGTCGTTTGCCCCAAAAGCGTCACCCACGGCTGGCTCAGCGAAACCGCCCGCTTCGCCCCGTCGCTCACCGCCGCCGCCTTCATCCCCGCGCCCGGCGGTGATCAACCGGCGACACCCGTCACCCAGCTCCTCGTCGCGAACTACACGCAGCTCCGCCTGAACGCCGCCTGGTTCCAAACCGTGGCGTGGGATGCCGTCATCCTCGACGAGGCCCAGTTCATCAAGAATCCGTCCAGCCAGATGGCCGTCGCCGCGCGCGCCCTGAACGCCCGTCACCGGCTGATCCTCACCGGCACGCCCATCGAAAACCGACTCACCGACCTGTGGAGTCTTTTCGCCTTTGCGCAGCCCGGCCTGCTCGGGGCGCAGGCCGCCTTCCGCCGCCAGTACGATGACAAGGATCCCGCCGCGCTCGCCCGCCTGCACCGCCGCGTGCGCCACTTCCTGCTCCGCCGGACCAAAGCGCAGGCCGCGCCCGACCTCCCGCCGCGCACGGAGGACGAGATCGTCGTCGAACTGGAGCCCGGCCAGCGCAAGCTCTACGATGCCGAGCTCAAGCGCGCCCGCGCCCAGTTGCTTGGCATCCAGACCAGCCGCGCCCTTGACCGGGTGCGCTTCAACATCCTCGCGAGCCTCCTGCGCCTCCGCCAGATCTGCTGCCACCCCGCGCTTGTGGACGCGGCCCACGCCGACCTGCCCAGCGCCAAGCTCGAGGCCCTGCTCGAACGGCTGGAGGAGTTGCAGGAAGAGGGCCACCAGGTCCTCGTTTTCAGCCAGTTTGTCGGCATGCTGGAAATCATCCGTCCCCGCCTGGCCGCCGCCGGCATCGGGCATCTCATGCTGACCGGGGCGACGGAGGACCGGGCGGCCCTCGTTGATGAATTCCAGCGCGACCGCACCAAGACCGTTTTCCTGCTTTCGCTGAAGGCCGCCGGTTTCGGCCTCAACCTCACGGCCGCCAGCTACGCCATCCTTTACGATCCGTGGTGGAATCCCGCCGTCGAGGCGCAGGCCATCGACCGCACCCACCGCATCGGCCAGACCCGCCCCGTGATCGCCTACCGGCTCCTGGCCGCCGACACGGTGGAGCAGAAGATCCGTGCCCTCCAAAGCGAGAAGGCCGCCCTCGCCGCCGCCGTCGTGCAGGAGGAATCCCTCGCCACGGTGATGGACCTCGAGAGCCTGCGGAGAATTTTGATCTGAGGCCGTGTATTTCAGCTTTTAAAATTTTGTAGGGCCGCACCTTGGTGCGTGCCTTGGTGTAGCAGAGGCCCTGCGCGAGCGGGCTTGGCTCGTTTCTGTCCGACGGGTATCCGATCTGAAAACGGCCTTAATTAACGCATTCTTTAATAAAGAATAGGCAATATTCTTTAATTATGGCTTCTATTAATAAAAGATAGGTGATTATAATTAATTATGGATCGTGGTCCGACCGGCACAAAAACCCCCATCTCATTCGTAGGCGAACCTTGTTTCGCATTCGTGCCATTTCCGTTGCCGCCGAATCCGCCGCTGGTTTGGAACGCATCCCTCCATCGCTTGGCCCAGCAGGCAGGAGTCGCGATCGGTCGCCTTTCGGGAGTAACCGGCCAACTGCCCGACGCCCAGTTGTTCCTTTACTCCTACATACGCAAGGAGGCCGTGCTATCCTCCCAGATTGAAGGCACTCAATCCTCGCTCTCGGAACTGCTATTATTCGAAAACCGTGCCGCGGTCGGCGTCCCGTTGGACGACGTGACTGAAGTTTCCAATTATGCCGCGGCCATGGAGCATGGCCTGAAACGGCTCGGAGAGGGCTTCCCACTCTCGCTGCGACTGCTCAAGGAGGTTCACGGCGTGCTTCTCTCCAAGGGTCGGGGTAGCGAAAAACAACCCGGCGAATTCCGGACCTCCCAGAACTGGATCGGCGGCTCGCGGCCCGGCAACGCGCTCTTCGTTCCGCCCCCACCGGACCACGTCCTTGAATGCATGGGAGCGCTCGAACTGTTCCTGCACAATCACGAAATCCCTTCCCTCATCCGCACCGGGCTCGCACACGCGCAGTTCGAGACCATCCATCCCTTTCTCGACGGCAACGGCCGCATTGGCCGGCTCCTGGTTACGCTTTTACTGTGCCATGACGGTGTGCTCGCCCAGCCCCTGCTTTACCTGAGCCTGTTCTTCAAGACCCACCGCCATACCTATTATGAGCTGCTCCAACGCGTCCGCACCCACGGCGACTGGGAATCCTGGTTGGACTTCTTTCTTCAAGGGATCGAGGAAACCGCCAACCAGGCCGCAGCCACGGCCAGCCGGCTACTCCAGGTTTTCCAGACCGACCGTGCCAGGCTCCACGCGCTCGGACGCCGCGGCGCGTCGGCCCTCAAGCTCCACGACGTCCTGCAAAAACTGCCTGTGGTCACCGTCCCGCGCCTGGTGGAAAAGTTTGGGTTCACCGCCCCCACCGCCAACAGCGCGCTCGCCGTGCTGGTCGAGCAGGGCATCGTCCGCGAAACGACCGGCAATCGCCGCAACCGCGTCTTTGCCTACACTGAATACCTCCGCACGCTCAACGAAGGCCTGGAATAGCAATCTGGGCCGCGGATCACGCGGATCGACGCGGATGACGGAGGTATTATCCGCGATTATCCGCGGGATCCGCGGGAAAACATACACCGGGTCCCCGCCGCGAGAGGCACCGCACACAAGTCTGAACGAAGTTGTGCCCGGGTATTCGTTCAGAACGGCCACGCGGTCCGTAAATTTCCCTTCTCTCGCTCGGCCGAAGGGCACAACACTCCGCCATGACCCGCTACGAAGCCTACGTGGAAAAAAACTGGCAGGAGATGGGACTGGCCCACGTGCTGGTGGCCCGCATCCGGGACGACGGCACGGCTGATTTCGGGGGTTTTCTGGTCGATCTGCTCTGCCTGGGGGTGAAGGACGCTTTCTGCGATATCGGCGTCATGGAGGCGGACGCGATGAACTTCGTGAATGAGCGCCTGCCGGAGGATTTCCGTGAGCGCATCCACCCTGCCTGCGCCAAGAAAATGATCGAGGGTGCCATCGCCTATGCCGAGACGCACGGTTTCGCCCCGCATCGCGACTACCGCAAGGCCCGCAAGGTGCTCTCCGGCCTCGATGCCACCCTGTGTCCGACCGAGTTCACCTTTGGCGAAGACGGCAAACCCTGTTACGTCCGCGGCAGCGATGACGATGAAGCCCGCGTGGAGCGCATTCTGACCATCCTCGAGACGCGCTACGGTCCCGAAGGATTCACCTACGTGGATATCGAGGAGGAAGAAGCCGATGAAAACGGAGACGAGGACGACTCCCGGGCCGTCCGCGAGGAACTGATGGACTGGCTCAACGCCGAACCGGAAAGCGTGCCGCGGTTCTATGAGTTCAGCGGTCTTGTCACCGGCCTGCTGCTGTGTCCGCGGGTGGTGAGTCCGCTGAAAATCAACGAAGTGCTCTGGGGGCCGGAAGGCCGGATCTGGGCGGACCAGGACGAGGCCCAGGAATTTGCGGACCTGCTGATGGAATATTGGAACCTGATCAACGACATGATCCTGGACTGCGTGGCCGTCGACGCTCCGCCCGACTCAAGTCCGGTCGATGTATGGGAAGAGAATTTTGCGGAAGATGAAGGCTTGGAACTGGCCGCTTCGCTTTGTGCCTGGGCCACGGGATTTTTACGAGCGACCAAAATCGAACCTGCGTCCTGGCAAGCCGCCTTGCAGCGTCCGGACCTGGCGCCGCATTGGGAAGTCCTGCAGAGGTGGGCCGGTTTCCTGGAAAAGAAAAACCGCGATGCCGTGGAAGCCGCCGCCCATCGCACCCCGCCGCGTACCATCGGTGGTTCCGTCACCGCCCTGACCCGCGCCTTGCGCCAGCCGGTCTAAGCCGCAGCCGTGGACAACGACTGCCACTTCTCCCCCGACCGGAAGCACCGCTACTCGCTCGTGCACCGCTGGAATCCGCTCTTCGGGGACCGGTTGATCCTGTGGATCGGACTCAATCCCTCGACGGCCGACGAACAGCAGCTCGATCCGACGCTCACGCGCATTCGCACCTTTTCGCAACGCGAGGGCTTCGACGGCTTCTGGATGGCCAACCTCTTCGGCCTGCGCACGCCTTACCCGAAGGAAATGATGGCGGCGCCCGATCCCGTCGGCCCGGAGAACGACGCCTCCCTCCTCGCCGCCGCCGGGCGCTGCGAAAAAATCGTGGCCGCCTGGGGCGTGTGCGGCGAATTCCAGTCCCGGGCCGATGCCGTGGTGCAACTCTTCGCCGGCCGCGAACTCTGGTGCCTCGGCCTCACGCAGGACGGTCACCCGCGGCATCCGCTCTACGTCGCCGGCGACCAGCCGCTCGTGCGCTGGCCGCCGCGCCTCGCGGGACCGACCTAAGTCGGATCAATGCCGTTGAACCGCGAAGGACGCGAAGATTCGCGAAGGGACGAAGGTAGCTACGAGCGTGAGCGAGTGGATCACACGCTGCGTACGCCAAAACTCCACTCGCTCACGCTCGTAGCTACCCGGAGTCCAAAAAAATGGGCGACCGGCATGAAGCTTTGGAACAGACTGCATCCCTTCGTGCCCCTTGGCGTTCTTCGCGGTTTAACCAGGAAACCGCTCCGTGCTTCATCCATTCATCCTCCGCGAGCGGTTGCTTGCCGTCGATGCGGACTGCGCCTGTAATCGGGCTTCGTGGCTCCAAACCCTCATGCCCCGCGGTCGGTCCGTTGGCGCTGGCTGCCGCCGGTGGTGCTGCTGGTCGCGGCGTTTCACTTCTCGCCGTTCGGACCGGCACTGGACCGCGCCTTCTTTGACGCCGCCAGCCGGCGGCCCATGGTCGCCTCCGCGGTGCCGCCCGGCTCCGCCCTGGTGCTGGTGGACCCATCCACCATGGACCGCCTGGGTCGCGAACCGTATGCGATGCGCTGGCCGTTTCCGCGCGCCGCCTTTGCCGCGCTGATTGTCGGACTCGAACGCGCCGGCACGGAAAGGATCGTGCTGGATTTCACCTTCTTCGACCACTCGGAGTCCGCCGAACAGGACCTGCTGCTCGCGGCCACCGCCGCCGCGGTGCCCGGCACCATCCTGGGCCGCACCGCCCGGCAGGGACCGGTGTTTTGGGACGACGAATTCCGGCGGCAGCACGCAGTCTGTTTCACGAAACCCCGCACGGGCGAAGTGGATTTCAAGCCCGACAGCGACGGCATCGCGCGCAATTACGTCGTGACGCGATCACTGGCCGCCCTGGCGTTCGATCCACCCGCGAGCGGTCCCGGCGGACTGCTCCGCTGGCACGGCGGATTGGAACAGATCAAGGCGCAAGGCGTGCCGGTCGTGCCCGCCGCGCACTTCATCGAGGCCGGCCTGCCCATCCTCGACCGCATCAGCCGGGAGGCGCCCGATTTGTCGCCCGCCGCCCTTGCCGCCGCCTTGCAAAAGGAGCCGGCCCTCGAAGGCGGGGCGTTTGCCCTCGTGCGCGGCCGGACGGTATTTGTCGGGGCCAACGCCGCCGGGACCTACGATCTCAAGTCGCTGCCCGTCGGCGGACTGGAGCCCGGGCTGATGTATCACTGGACCGCATGGACCAACCTCACCGCGGATGCCTTCATCACGCCATTCGGTCCCGGCTTCGCCCTCGCCGTGGCCGCCCTGGTCATGCTCACCCTGCTGCTGATCGCCACCCGCTGGCCCGGCCTCACCGTGCCGGCCGTCGCCGCCATCGGTTTCGTGGTCGTGCTGCTGCCGGCGGCTTACGCCGGGCTTTCCGCCGGCTGGTTTTTCGCACCCGCCACGCCGACGGTCACCGCCCTGTTCACCCTGCTCGGCATCGCCGCGGAAAGCTTCTGGACGGAGCGCCGCCGCAAGGCGGAGATTCAGGCCATGTTCGGCGCCTACGTGGATCCCGGTGTGGTGGCGCAACTCGTACGCGATCCCGGCTCCATCCGGTTGGGCGGCGAACGCCGCGAGGCGACGGTGTTCTTCTCCGACCTCGCGGGCTTCACCGACCTTTCCGAAAAACTCCGCGACCGGCCCGAGCTGATGGTCGAGATCGTCAACGCCTACCTCGACGAAACGAGCGAGTGCCTGCTCAACCACGGGGCCTATGTGGACAAATACATCGGCGACGCGGTCATGGCCGTCTTCGGCGCCCCGTCGGCGCTGCCCGATCACGCGCTCGCCGCCTGCCGCGCCGCCCTGGAGGCCCAGCGTCTGCTTGAGGGGATCAACGCCCGCTACGCCGCCCCGGTCGGCGTCAGCCTGGCGGTGCGCATCGGGCTCAACACTGGCGACATGATTGTCGGCAACCTCGGTTCCGCGCGCAAAAAGAACTACACCGTGATGGGCGACGCCGTGAATCTCGCCTCGCGTCTCGAAGGGGCCAACAAGGCGTTCGGCACCGGCATCCTGATCGGCGAGGAAACCGCGCGCCGGGTGCAGGGCGTGCTCGTCACCCGCCCGCTCGCGCGGCTGCGCGTGAAGGGCAAGGCCACGGCGGTGGAAGTCCATACGCTGCACGGCGCGCCGGCCGACCTGTCCGCCACCGAGCGGGAATTCGTCGCCGCCTACCGGGCGGGCTACGACGCCTATGTAAACCGCGACTTCGCCGCCGCCCGTGACGCCCTGGCCCGGGCCGCCGTCCTGCGGCCCGGCGACTTGACCACGGAGCGCCTGCATGAAGAATCCACCCGTTTCCTGGCCACCCCGCCGCCGCCCGAATGGGAGGCGGTCCTCAAACTCGACTCCAAATGAAACCCCACCTGTTGTTTCGCGCCGGGCTGATTGCGCTGGGCTGTTCGCTCGGATCCCTCGCCGCCATGGCCGCCTTCGAGGCCGGCGGCATCGCCTACACCAAGCGCCTTGAGACCGTCGCGCGCGCCGAACCGCGCGCGCTTGCCGCCGCCGCCGGAAAATTCGGCTATGCCCGCAAGCTCAAGGTCCTCGAGGTCCGGGACGGCTGGCTCCGTGTCAGCGAAGGCAAGGTCTCGGGCTGGGTCTTCGCCGGCAATCTCAGCGACACCAAACCGGCCGAGGGGAAGGGCGCCGACGGCCTTGGCCTTGCCGCCAGCCAGACCACCGCCACCGCCGCCGCGCGTCCGCTCGCCCCGGCCGCGTTGGACTACGCCGACACCCACAAGCTCGGTCAGGCGAAGGAGGACATCGACTGGCTGCTCGCGCAGAATGCGGCCGTGACCGCCGAGGACGTGGAGACCTTCCTGCAGGCGCAGAAAAAGGGGGAATACCAATGAACTCCCGCTCCATCTTCTGCCTCGCCGTGCTCCTGCTGGCCGCACCCGTGGCCCAAGGTCAGTTTGACCTCAGCAAGCTGACCAAGACCCTCGATACGGCCAAGGATGCGGGCAAGATGCTCAAGGGCGTGGCCGGCATCGGACCGGAAGAGGAAAAGCTCATCGGCGATTCCGTCGCCCTCGAAATCGTCGGCCGCTACGGCGGGCTCCTGCGCGACGAGGCCGTCACCCGGCGCGTGACGCTCGTCGGCCGCGGTCTCGCGCGGTACTCCGACCGGCCCGGGCTCGACTGGCGCTTCGGGGTGCTCGACTCCGACACCGTCAACGCCTTCTCCGCGCCCGACGGCTACGTCTTCATCACCCGCGGCCTCTACGCCCTCGCCGACAACGACGACGCCCTCGCCGCCATCCTCAGCCACGAGATCGCCCACATCACGGGCAAGCACGCGCTGAAGATCGTGGCCCGCGGCGAATTCCTCTCCGGCGCCAGCAGCCTCGCCGCCGCGCGCAGCGGAGAGGTCCGCAAGGTCGATGCGCAGCTCAGGCAGTTCAACCTCGGGGTGGAGCAGATCACCAAGACCCTCTTCGAGAAGGGCTTTGATCCGCAGACCGAATACGGCGCCGACAAGGAGGGCCGCACTCTCGCCCTGACCACCGGCTACGCCCCCGGCGCCCTGCGGCTCGTGCTGCTGCGCCTGCAGGCGCGCACCGGCGACCCGCAGACCATCTTCTCCACCCATCCGCCGCTCGGGGAGCGGATCAGGCGGCTGCCCGCCGAGTCCGCCACGGCCCCCGCCGGCCGGCCCGATCAGCCCGAGGCGGACGCCGCGGCGACCTCGGATGATGCCGCCGCCCCGGATGCCGCGAAGGAGTTGGATGAAGACGACCGCGCCTTCATGGAGGCGGCCGAAAAGCCGAAGAAAAAAGCCAGGTAAGATTTTCGAGTGCCAGCGGCATCCAACCCCTGGGGGGTGTTGGGAAAAGAGGTTTCGGTAGGTCAGCGAGCTTGCTCGCGCCCTACCCGCGCCCGCAAGCGGGCTGCCTACCGTCGCCGCAACCGGCTTGAATGGCCGGTTCGGGCGGCTGCCACATTTCGGGCACTTGTGTCGCGCCGCGTTGTCGGGTTGGATTCACGCCGATGAAAATCCTGCCGCTGTTTCTTGCGGGGTCGCTGGTGGCCAACGCCGCGCTGCTCGTCGTGGTGCTGAAACCGTCCGCGGACGACCAGGCTTCCGCCGTCAACAAACCGGTTATCCGCCGCAGTTCCACCACCGCCGCACCCACCCTGGTTACCGCCGACCTGCAGGAAACCCTGGCCACGGGCGATGCCGCGGCCCTGACCGCCGCGGGAATGTCGCCCGAGGCGGCGCGCCAGCTGATCATCGGTCGCGCCTACGCCCGGCAAAGGGATCGGATGCGGGCGCTGCGCAACCCTACCGATGACGGTGCCGCCTACTGGCAGCGCGAGTCCGGCCCCGAAGGCTTCGGCCGCAGGACCCGGGAGCAACGCCTGGAAATGCGCAAGATCCAGCGTGAGTTTCAGGACGAGGTCCGCGCCGCCCTCGGCGAGGACCCGTACGCGGATCTGGGCCGGACCAATTCCCTCCTGTCCTTTCTGCCCGCGGACCGGCGCGAACAATTGCGCCGCATCGAGGAGGATTACTCCGAGCTGATGAGCGAGGTGTACGGCGAGGCTGGCAACGTGCAGCTGCCCTCGGACCGGGAAAAGCTCAAGCTGCTGCAAACGGAAAAGGAGCGCGACATCGCCGCCGCACTGGGGCCGGAAGCCTATGAGCAATACCTGCTCCGGGTTTCGCCCACCGCCGGCAATATCCGCAACCGTTACGGCGCCGCCATCAAGGATGAGGCGCAGTACCGCCAGATCTTCGCCCTGCAAAAGGCCTTCGACGACCGGTTCTCTACCGGCTACTTCAGGGAAACCCCCACCGCCGACGAGCGTCAGGCGCGTCGCGACGCCGAATATCAATTGCAGCAGTCCATCGCCGCCGTCCTCGGTCCGGAGCAGATGCAGGTCGCCCAGCGCAGCAACGACTTTGAATACCGCACCCTGACCGCCCTGACCTCGCGCCTGAACCTGCCGGCCGGCACGCCCGAGCGGATTTACTCCGCCCGAGACACGTACGCCGCGCAGTCCCAGCAGATCAACGCCAACACCGCGCTGTCCCGCGAGGAGCGCACCCGCCAGATCCAGGCCCTCGCCGATCGCGCCCAGGCAGACCTGCAAAGGACACTGGGCGCCGAGGGCGCCCAGACCTATGCCCAGCGCTCCAACTGGCTGAATACCCTGAAACGCGGCACCGCCTTCACCACCACCTCGACCGGCGCGCCCGGGGCCGCCATCAACTTCGCCAGCCCCGGCGTCGCCCCCGTGCCACCGGGAAAATAAACACCCCGGATCAAGCTCTGGGGCGTTTGGGCAGGAGCCTGCTTGCAGGCGATGGCTTGGGGTATGTGTGAATTGATATGGCTGGCGAATGATTGCGACCGAGGGCGGTCGCGCTCCCGGGCCCACGCCGCCTTGAAGTAGGGCAGGTCTGTGACCTGCCCCGTAAACGCCACTCCGCATTACCGCGCCAAAAGCTTCCTGCGGCTCACCGGGGACGGTTCGCCCTACCTTCCTGATTTTCGCCCTGCTCCCCTATTTCTCCCCCGTCTTCCCGATCAGCTTCCAGTCCAGCTGTGCCGCCTGCAGGGACAGGTTCATGTCGCCGATGAAGGCGAGCGTGGACCCGATGAGGGCCAGCACGGTGATGCAGAAGATCACCACCAGCGCCCCGGCCAGATTCACCTTCCACCAGGCGGCGATGAACAGCCCGAGGATCAGCACGGCGGCGCCCAGCACCGTCACCGCGGCGAGCGTGATGGACAGCCGGAGGATACGGGCGCGGCGGTGCAGGATTTCCACCTGGATATTGAGATTGGATACGGCGGCGGGTGACTGTCCGCCCTCGGAAATCTCGCGGATGATGGTGCGCGAGCGGTCGAGCATGCGCCCGAAGCGGTTGGTCAGCGTTAGCAGCAGCAGGCCCACCCCCGAGATGAGGATGACCGGGCCGATCGCGAGCTGCAGGACCGGAACAAGCTGGGTAAGAGTCATTTCTTGCATGGTTGGGATGATCGCGGGGCACGAACCGGGTCAACCGGCACCCGTCAACCTACACCCCCCGCCCAAAGCTGCATAGGTTGAAATGATCCGGAATCATGCCGTTGGACCACAGATGTACCCAGATAAACACCGAGGAGAAGGCTGATAGCCTCAACGGGCATCGGAAACTGGCCCACCGAGCCGGGACCTGCTTGAACCGCCCCAAGTCGCATTTCAACACACGAATAAGTTACCCGGCGACCCATTCGCGGGTCACCTTCGGGACTTCGCGTTCTTCGCGGTTTTCCACTGAATCGTTCCGGCTGATCGCGATCCAACCGTCCGGCCCAAATGGCCTTTGCCCTGTTACCCAAGGCGTCAATCCGGGTCAGGGAATAGCGATGTCCCGCTGGTTGAAAATTCCCCTCCTGGTCCTGGCCGCCCTTGGCGCCCTCCTGCTGGCGCTGCCGTGGTGGCTGGGCCTCACCCTGCGACCCGTCCTGCGGTCGCAAGGGATCAACTTCGAAACGTATGAGCGGGCGGGTTATGCGCATTTCATTCTCCGTCAGGTAAACTACGAGGCGCCAAGGTTCCGGCTCGACGCGGCCCAGGTTAAATCGGTCACACCTGTCCTCTGGCTGGCCCGGCGTCTGCGCGGACAGGAACCGGTCCTGGAGATTGAAAACTGGTCGGTCCGCATCAATCCCCCTTCACCTCCGGTTGGCACCAAGTCCGCGCCCAACACCATCCAGGGCCTGCCGGGCCTGCAGGTGGCACTGCAGCAAATCGGTCCGCAACTGGTCCGCTGGTTGCCCCAGGCCGAACTCAAAAGGGGCACGCTCAGCGGACTCGGTCCGGAGCTGACCATCGCCTCCGCCACGTGGCGCAAGGGCACCCTCAAGGTCGATGGCCTGCACGTGGCGGAGCACGAACTGGCCGTTGTGCTCGCGTTTGCCGCCGACGGTTCCGCCACCCTCGTCGCCCGAAACGCCGGGAACGAAGCCCGGCTGCAACTCGTCTGGACGGGTTCGACCCTCACCGGCGAGGCCACCCTGTGGGAACAACCGGTGCAACTGACGGCGCGCTTTCCCGACCAAGGCTGGCTGCCGGCGGAAGCCGGGGCCAGCGCGGTGAACTGGCAACTCCCCGCCCGTCGCGTCCGGCTGGGTCCGCCGTATGCGCAGGTGGTCGGTGCTGTCCGCTTCGTCTGGCGCGACGGGAGATTTGATTTGTCACTCAACGCCAGCGCCCAGCCGGAGGCGAAACCAAGGCTCCACCTTTCTCCGCCCGGGTGGCCGCGCACGGGACCTTGAGAGAGTTCGTCCTGACCGCCTTCGACGTGGACGCACCCTTCGCCGCGGCCACATTGAGCGCCCCGGTCACCTTCGGCTTCGATCGACCGCTCGCCGCCGGGTCGGCCCAGCTCACCGTGGCGGCCGATCTGGCCAAACTGCCGTGGATCGAGGCACGCGGGCTGGTCAAGGGCACGATCCAAGTGCAAGGCGACACCGCCGCCGCCCGGCAGACGTTTCAACTTCAGTCCACCGATGTCATGCTGCCGGGTTTCGCCCTGCAGCAGGCCCGGGCGGAGGGCACTCTCCACTGGCCCGAGTTGGAATTGACCGCGCTCGCCGTGCAGTTGGATGCGGCCAGCAGTGTGAATGCGAGTGGCACGATCAACTGGCAGACCCGCGAACTGCGCGGCGCGACCCTTGCGGCCACGCTTGGCGCCGACTGGTTCGCCCGCTGGCTGCCGGCCGGCATGACCTGGGGCGCGGCGGAAATTTCCGCCACCGCCGAAGGACCGCTCGATGCGCCGCGACACCAGGGTTCGCTGAAGATCGCCGAGGTGCGGCGGCCGCCGCTGCATCCCGTGACGATTGACGCGCAGTGGCAGGGCGTAGGCGCACAGGCGGAAATCCTGTCGGCCCGGGTAACCGCCCAACAATCCGTCCTGAATTTTGCCGGTACCCTCGACGCGCACAGTCTGCAATTGGCCCGGTTCCAGCACACCATCGCAGGCCAGCCGGTGTGGTCACTGGCCTCGCCCGCCCGGCTGTCTTGGGCGCCGGCATGGCGCCTGGAACCGCTCCAACTCACCAGTCCCAGCGGCCGGTTGAATCTCAAGGGTGCCGGCGGCCCGGAGGGATTCTTCGAATTGACCGTCGCCGATTTCGACTCCGCGTGGCTGCGGGACTGGGTGACGATCGCCGGCCCTACCTGGCGGGTGCACACGTTGCAAGCCACCGGCCGCGTCGCGGAGCAGCTCCTGGTTTTTGATACCGCCCTCTCGGCGCAGATCGCCATGACGCCGCAACCGGCCCAGGTGAAACTGGCGGCAAACGGTAACGCCCAAGGCGTGCACCTCGGGGAACTCTCCGTCGTGGAAGGCGACCGCGTGCTCACTCAGGCTACCGGCCGGTTGCCGCTGACTTTTCAGATGCAACCCACGCCCCAGCTGCAGTGGGACGAAGCCCAGCCGTTGGAACTGGCGGCCTCCACCACGGCCGATTCGCCCCTGTGGTCGGTGCTGTCCGCCGCGACCGGTCTGACGCTCAAGGATCCCGTGGCGACGATGAAGCTCTCTGGCACCCTGCGCCAGCCGGCCGGCGACCTGCACCTCCGGGCGGCGCAACTGAACCTGCCCGTGAAAAGCGAAAACTATTCGCTGCCCGCTGGCACCGACCTGGCGCTTGACCTGCAGTTCAGCCGCGAGCGGGTGACGCTCACGGATTTCTCCGCCAAGCTCGACGGCCAGGCGGTGCGGGCCGGCGGCCAGGTCGAAATGAACGATGCCCGCTGGCGGCAATTGTGGCGCGAACCCGCGGCCTTCGATTGGAAAGAGGCCAGGGGCACCCTGGAGATTCCCGATGCCGATCTCGCGCCGTTCGCGCGCCGGGCCCCGCATTTCATCGCCGCCCTGGGTCGCCTCCGCGCCCGGATCGAGCTCAGCCCCGGACGCAAATTCTCGGGCGAACTGCATCTGACCGATGCCGCCTCCCGGCCCCTGCCGCCCTTCGGCACGCTGCAGGAAATCAACGCCGATCTCACGCTCGACGACCACACCCTCACCGTGCGCTCGTTGCGCGCCAAACTCGGCGGCGAGCCGGTCACCCTTGACGGCAGCGTCACGCTCGTCCCCGGTGCCGCACCCCGGCTGGCCCTCGGACTCAAGGGCTCCAACCTGCCGCTCGTGCGCAACACCGGGTTGATCCTGCGGAACGATCTCGACGTGCACGCCACGACCGACCCGGCGGGGGTGACGCACCTCACCGGCACCGTCACGTTGCGCGACAGCCTGGTCCTGGCCAACCTCAACGACCTGCTTCCCCTCGGCCCGCGCGGCGTGACCCGCCAGCCGCCGTATTTCGCGGTGGCGGCCGAGCCCTACCGCCACTGGCCGCTGGACATCAACGTGCGCGGTCCGGGGGCGATCCGGATTCGCACCACCGTGTTCAACGGCACCGCGTCCGCCCGCTTCCATCTGGGAGGCACGCTCGGCGAGCCGCGGGCCGTGGGCGAACTGACCGTGGATCAGGGCCAGGTGCTGTTTCCCTTTGCCTCCTTCAAGGTGCGGCAGGGCCTCGTGCGCCTGAGCGAGGCCGACCCCTTCCACGCCAGGGTCAACCTGAACGCGACCTCGCAGCGCCGCGATTACCAGCTGCGGCTGGAGGTGACGGGGCAGCTGCCGACCCCGGTCATCACGCTGTCGTCGGCACCGGCCCTCGCCGCCGAGGACGTGCTGCTGATGGTGATGACCGGACAGCCGCCGTCGGGTGAAACCGCCTCGTCCGGCGCCCAGCGGCTCGGCTTGCTGGGGGTCTATCTCGGGCGCGGGATCTTTCAGGATCTCGGCATCGGCGGCGAGGACCGCCTGGAGATTTCCGCCGGCCAGCAGGTTTCCCAACAGGGCCGCGAGACCTACGAGTTCGAGTACAAGCTCCGGGAAAAATGGTCGCTCGTGGGCGAATACGACCGGTTTGACCATTACAACACGGGCCTGAAATGGCGCGTCTACACCCAGGAGAGCGAGCCGCGTGCAGATGAAGAAAAATAACTCCATCCTCTTCATTCCCGGCTGGCGCACCGTCCTCCTCGCGGCCCTGGCCCTGGGCGCCACCGCGCCGCTGACCGCCGCCGAACTGCAGGTGCGCGGCCTGGGCTGGTTCGGCAACCGCACCGCCGAACAGCGGTTGAAACTGCTGCTCGGGAACCGGGCCGACACCGCGCTGGATGCAAATGTCCTGGAAGATGCCGCGATTGTGCTGGTTTCCACGCTGACCGACGACGGTTACCTGACGCCCGGACTCACGGTGGAAGCCGTGCTGACGGATGGGCGCACCGTGTCCCACCCGCTCGACGCCCAACTCGAGCAGCCGCTGCCCCGGCCGCTGACCGCCACCGCGGCCACCCTGCACATTGACCGGGGCCGGCGGTTCACCCTGCGGGAAATCAGCTTCACCGGGCTGACCGTGGTCACGGAAAAAAAGGCGCGCGCCCTGTTTGTCAGCGAAGGCCGGCTCATCCCGCTCGCCTCCGAGCGCATTTATTCCCCCGGCCGCCTGCGGCGCTCGCTGGGCAATCTCACGGAGTTGCTGCACCAGCTCGGCTACGCGGACGCCGTCGTGACGGCGACGGTGACCCAGGTCGACCAGGCCACGGGACAGGTCCACGCGAAGGTGGTCGTGCAGGAAGGCCGCCAGTGGCTCGTGCATGAATTGCAGTATGTGGTGGCCGGCGGCGGCGAAGCCCCGGCCGGACTTGCCGACCAGCGCCTCGGCCGTCCATGGAATTCGTTTTGGCGGCAGGATGCCGCGACCGCCATCCGCCGCTGGTATTACACCCGGGGCCATCCCGATGTGGAATTCACCCTCACCCCGCAAAATGCGGTCCAACCCGACGGCACGGTGGCCGTGACCGTGGTGGCCCGGATCACCCCCGGCCCGCAAGTGCGGGTGGGGGCGGTGCGGTTCACGGGCAACCGCTACACGCGCGAAGCGACGCTGCGACGCTTCATCCGCAGCACGCCGGGCGATCTCCTGAATCCCATCCGCTTCAACAACAGCCTGACGCGGATTTCGCGGCTCGGCGTCTTTCGCGCCGTGGACCTGCGCTACGAACCCGCCGACGGCACCACGCGCGATGCCGTCTTCGCGCTGACCGAGGGGCGGCGGCAGGAGGTCAGCCTGCTGGCCGGCTACGGCAGTTATGAACAGCTGCGGGGCGGACTGGAGTGGCGGCATTACAATGTCTTTGGCCGCGCCCAGATCAGCAGCGTCAAGCTGGTGCAATCGATGAAGAGCTCGCAGGGCGACTTCATCTACACGGTGCCGGAGCTGTTCGGCACGCCGCTCGACGGCAGCGTCCGCCTGTTCGGCCTGCACCGCCAGGAACCCTCCTTTGTGCACGAGGAGTACGGCACCAACGTCTCGCTGCTCTGGCCGGTCCGCCGGTTCCGGTTTGCGCTGACCACCGGCTACACCTTCAAGCACCTGCGCGACACCGACAACGAACTGGCCACCAGCGCCACCGACCAGAATCAGGCCGACGTGGGCAGCGTTGACGTTGGCCTGGTGCGGGACCGGCGCGACAACCCGCTGCGGCCGCGCCGGGGTTACAAGGTGTCCCTGCAGAACCAGTGGGCCGACCCGATCTTCGGCGGCAATGTGGCTTACCAGCAGACCATCCTAGCCGGCTCCTATCACACCGCCTGGGGCGACGGGCGCTGGATTCATCTGGGGCTGGCCCATGGCGTCGTGACCACGTTCGGCGCGTCGGATGACTCCGCCCTGCCGGTCAGCGTGCGCTTCTTCCCGGGCGGCGACGGTTCCATCCGCGGCTACCCGCAGGGCGAGGCCGCGCCGCGGGCGGACAACGGCTTGTTCATCGGCGCCAAGTCCTACGTGCTGGCCAATGTCGAACTGGAGCAGGCGCTGACCTCTAACTGGTCGGTCGTGGTGTTTGCCGATGCGGTCGGAACCGCGGCGCGGCTGGCGGACTACCCGTTTGCGGAGAAACTCTATTCGGTCGGACTGGGCCTGCGCTACCAAACCATCATCGGCCCGGTGCGGGTGGAATACGGCCACAACCTCAACCCCCGCCCGCTCGATCCCGCCGGCACCCTGCTGATCTCGATCGGATTCCCGTTTTGATGCCAAGGCCCCGAAAGAAAACAATTCTATCGCGAAGGTGGCTACGAGCGTGAGCGAGTGGTGCCGGCCCGATCTCCCGTCCCCGGTCTGCCATCTGCGACGCCAGCCCTCCACTCGCTCACGCTCGTAGCTACGATTCGTCCGGGCCATTGGCCGAAGCGGTGGCTTGCGACAGTTCCAGGGCCGCGCTTCTGTCGGATCATGGATCCCTTCGTCCGCGCCCGTGAACTGATCGACGACGCCCATGCCGCGGACCCGGCGCGCACGGCCGACGGCCGGCCGGCGGAAATGGCGTATGCCGACCGGGTCGAGGCGTGGGTGGTCCGGCTCGTGCCCGGCGCCAGTCCGCTCCTGCGGCTCGCCGCGCGGTGCCAGCACCTTGAACGCTGGTCGGTGCCGCGCACCACCTTTCCCATGGACAAACCCGGGTACCACGCCTGGCGCCGCAGTCTCTACGCCAAGCAGGCCGGCCGCGCCCGCGAGTTGCTCCTCACTGCCGGCGTGACGGCCGCGGAGGCGGATGAGGTGGCGGTCTGGGTGGCCAAGAGCGGACTGAAGACCAACCCCGGCACGCAGGCGCTGGAAGATGCCGCGGTGCTGGTGTTTCTGGAGAACGAGATCGGCGCCTTCGCCGCGCAACACGCGGATTACCCGCGGGAAAAGTTCGTGGACATCCTGCGCAAGACCTGGCGGAAGCTCAGCCCCGCCGCGCAGCAGGCCGCCGGCGGGCTGGAGTTGCCCCCCGTGATCGCCGCGCTGGTGCGCGAAGCGGTGGAAAATTGATCGCTGGGAGCGCGACCGCCCCCGGTCGCAATCTTACGCATGGTCGCAAGTTAATCGAATAACTGCCGGCCGCCGAAACCAGTTATGCGGGCAATTCATCGGCATGAGCCCAATTGCGACCGAGGGCGGTCGCGCTCCCAGGATAATTATTTGTGAACCCCGCCCCAACATCGCCTTCGGGATTGTGTGGCAAGCCGGCTTGCTCCACATCGTTGCCATGCTTCAGACGGACTTGCTGACCAACGCCCGCCTCCGGATCGCCCCGTCCATCCGGCGCAGCAGCAACCGGAAGGGGGTCTCCCTGCTCCGCACCGCGGGCGGCACCCGGCATCTCGTGCTCACCCCGGCCCAGGCGGCCATATTGGTGGACGGGTTTGCCCAGCCCGTGACCGTGCCCGAGGTGCTGGTGCGGCTGCTGTCGGAAAACCGCTGCCCGCCGCTGAACGAATACTATGAATTGGTCCTGCAGGCCAATGCCGCCGGCGTGCTGATCTCCGAGGACGAGGTGCCCGCACCCTCCCTCGCGCGCCGCTGGTGGCTGCGGCTGCCGCCGCGGGTCGCCCTGTTTCTGGCCCGGCCCATTCTGCTCCTGGCCATCGGCACCCTCGTCGTCGCCCCGCGGCCGTGGATCGCCCCCGCCTGGAATCTGGGCCTGCTGTGGGGGTGGCTCTCGATGTGCGCGCTCCTCAGCCTGGGCGAGTTTTTGGCGGCCAGCGTGCTCGCCGGCGCCGGGTGCGAGGTGCGGCGCGTGCGTTTTCACTGGCAACGGCTGTGGCCGCATTTCCGCGTCGACACCCGGGAGGCGGCCATGGGCGGCACCGCCTGCGAGCAGACGGTGGCCATCATGCGGTTGATGCCCCTGCTGGCGGGCACCGCCGCGGCCGCATGGTACGAACCCACCTGGCTCGCACCCCTGCTGGCCGGTGTCTTCTACGTGCTGGCCCCGATCCCGCAAAGCGCCGCCCGTCAATTCCTCGGCACGCTGGTCGAATCGACGGTTTTCACGGTGTCCACGGGCTTCCTCTTCGAGCCGCGGCAGAAGGATTTCTGGGCGCGCTTCAAGGTGTGGTGGGCCGGCCGGACCTCGCGCTTCGGCCTGCTGTGGATCACCTGGGGTCTGATCTGGGCGGGGCTGCTCGGCCTGGTCCTGCAATGGTGCCGTCCCGGCCTTTACGCCGCGGTGTGGCGCCTGTTCGGTCCGCAGGGTCGCTTCCACCATTATGTCAACGACGCGCTCTACGTCGTCGCCGCCGTCCCGGTGCTGGCCCTGCTGTTCCTGTGCTGGGCCCTCATCCGGCATTGGCTGATCCGCCGGGCGCTGACCAGTCCCCTGCGCCTCAGCCAGACGCGCATCGACACCGCCGCCCTGAACGCCGGCGACAATCCCGCCGCCCTGCGCAGCGTGCCGCTCTTCCGCGGACTCTCGGACGACGACCTCAAGGCGCTCGCCCAGACGATGACGCCGGTGACGGTCGAACGCAAACAGGTGATCTTCAATGAGGACGATCCCGGCGACGCCTTTTACGTGGTGATGGAAGGAGTGTTTGAAGTGCTCAAGAACCAGCCCGCGCCCTCCCGCCGCAAGAAGACGATCGGCTGGCTGAATCCGGGCGACGGCTTCGGCGAAATTGCGCTGCTGGACAACTCCACGCGCACCACCACCATCCGCGCCGCCCGGCCCGGCCGGCTGCTGCGACTGGGCAAGTCGGACTTCGACCAGCTCATCGTCAACAAGATGGGCGGCGAGCATGTGCGCGCGCTGCTGCAGAGCGCCGCCTTCCTCGGCCGCCTCACCATCCTCGGCGGCTGGCCCTTCGACGACCTGCTGCGCTATGCCCAGCGGTGCCGCACCCAGCGCTACCAGGCCGGCACCCAGGTGCTGAACAAGAACGAGGGCAACATCTGGTTCTTCCTCATCTTCGACGGCGCCTTCGAGGTGCGTGATGGCAAAAAATCGCTGCGCCGGCTCCACGCCGGCGACTACTTCGGCGAGATCAGCCTGCTCGAGCACGGCATTGCCACGGCGGATGTGGTGGCCCTGGAAGACAGCCGCTGCCTGGTGATGACCCGCGCCGACTTCCTGACTTTCTTCGCCCGCGACTACCGGATGGGCATGCGCATCGAGGCGCTCGCGATCCAACGCCGCGGAGAAAAGCTCTTCAGTTCGAGGTAGGGTTTGGGAGCGCGACCGCCCTCGGTCGCAATTGTACGCATGCGGGTGGACATCCCACATTACCGGTTTCATCCATCTGCAGTAGCCTGATAAACCAACCGACTGCTTGAGATTGCGACCGAGGGCGGTCGCGCTCCCAGGGATCCAACCCCTCAACACCTCGCCCATCAAGTGTCGGCCGGCCTTACAAATTCACCCTCCGGTCGCCAAAGCCCATTTCAATCCATGTTTTCAAACTACTGAAAATGAAAATCTTGCCAAATTTCAAATAATTCTGGCGCAAGGACTGCTTATTATCCCCGTTAGCCATATTCATCTAACCCCACCCGTCATGAAACTTCACCTTCCCCTGAAGGCTCTACTGCTTTCCAGCCTCGCACTCGTCGCCACGACCCAGGCTTCGTCGATCGATTTCAATGATTTCAGCAGCGTCAGCGGTCTCACCCTGAATGGCAGTACGGCCCAGGCCGGCAACGTCCTGCGCCTGACTCCCGCCAGCGGCTGGCAGTCCGGATCCGCGTTCTCCACGACCACGCTGGCGTTGAACAACCTCAACTCGTTCAGCACGCGGTTCCAATTCCAGATCACGGGCTCCGGTGGCATCGGCGATGAAAACGGCTCCGGCGCCGACGGCCTCGTGTTTGTCGTGCAGACGGTGTCCAACAATGTCGGCGGTGCCGGCGGCGGCATCGGCTATCAGGGCATCAACCCGAGCGTCGGCATCGAGTTCGATACCTACAACAACGGCGGCTGGGACGACAACAACGGCAACCACGTCGGCGTCGATTTGAACGGCAACATCGACTCCGTGGTTCAGGCCGGAGTTCTGCCAAGGTTCAACGACGGCAACATCTGGACCGCGTGGGTCGATTACAATGGCAGCACCAATCAGCTTGAGGTGCGGGTGAACCAGACCGGCCTGCGCCCGGGCGGCGCCACGCTGACCCACAATGTCAATCTCGCGACCCTGCTGGGCACGCCCAACGCGTATGTCGGCTTCACCTCCGGCACGGGCGCGGCCTGGGGCAATCACGATATCCTGAACTGGGAGTTTGAGAGCAATTACGCCCCCATCGGCAGCGTGCCGGAAGGCTCCAGCACCCTGCCCCTGCTCGCGCTCGGCCTCGCCGGCCTCGGCTGGCTGTACCGCTCGCGCCTGCGCTGAGTCGATCAGTCGACTCACGCTCAGGGTAAAGGGACCATTCCCGGTCCCTATTGTAGGAGCGGCTTTACGCCGCGATCGAACGCGCAACCTCGCGGCGTAAAGCCGCTCC
>JADJZJ010000036.1 GCA_016715765.1 Opitutaceae bacterium | reverse complement strand
TCGCTCCAGCGCCCGCCGTCGCGGTAATTGACGAATACGTCCAGGCCCGCGGCGTAGTGCCCGATGTTGCGGAGCCGCAGCGCCGCCTTCTGCAGCAGGCGGTGCAGCACCGCCAGGGCCCTGGCCTCCGTGCGCAGCGCCGGGGGCAGGACGTGCGAATGGCCCACGGTCCTGTGCTGCTGCGTTTCCAGCGGCACCTCGCCGCCGCGCAGCCGGACATACATCCGCTCGCCCTCCACCCCGCCCCACACGCCGCGCAGTTCGGACTTGGTGGCGGCGTAGAGCTTCGCGGCGGAGTCGATGCCGTGCGCCAGCAGCCGCACCTCCATGTTCCGGCCGATGCCGAGGAAGTCCTGCAGCTTCAACCCGAGCAGGCGCTGCGGGATGTCGCGATCCTCGATCACCACGAGGCCGTCGGGCTTCTGCAGGTCCGAAGCCATCTTGGCCAGCAGCCAGTTGGGGGCGATGCCGATGGAGCTGGTCAGGCAGGGCCCGATGCGCCGCGCCACGGCGGCCTTGATCCGGCGGGCGACGTCCACGGCCTGCTCGCGGGCGGCGAAGGTGGCGGTGAGGTCGCACTCCATCTCGTCAATTGACCGCACCGCGGAGACGTGGATGCACGACTCGATGATCTCCAGCAGTTTCCGGTGATAGCGCACATAGACCTCGGGCCGTGCATGCACGAGGGCGAGTTCGGGGCAGCGCTGCCGGGCCTCCGCCACGCCCATCTCGGCCCGCACGCCCCGGGCCTTGGCCGCGTAACTGACGGAGATGCAGCAGGTGGTGTCGGCGATCACCGGCACGACCGCCACGGGCTTGCCCCACAGCGCGGGATTCTCCTGCTGTTCGCACGAGGCGAAGTAGGAGTTGAAGTCCACGGCAAGGGTCCGAAGCGGCATGATTCCCAACGTGTCCCGCCCCACCCCGGTGCAAACCAAAATTCAGAAATATTTCCGCTGTCCCCGTGTTTGTCCCACGGTGTGTGCTGCGGTAGTGCCGGTCTTCAGCCGGCACTGATTCGGGTAAGGCTACCGCCTTCGCAACACCCCAGCGCGGGCTGAAGCACCGCGCTACGAAAGCCGCCGCATCCGCTGTCTTTTCGTAGTGCCGGTCTGCAGGTTGATGGCGCCAGGATTTCCGCACGGACCGGCAACCCGCCGGCGGATGGCTTGCACCGGAACGGATTTTCCGCACGATGGCCGCGACTGCCCATGCCGCCCGCCCCCGATGAACATCGCTGAAGGAAAAATCCAGGCGTTTCTCGAAGCCCAGACCCGGGACTTCGGCGCCAAGGCCGAAATTGATCCGGGCCTTTGGTCCCTCTTCGTGGTGCCCGCGGCCGACGAGGACGCCAGGACCGTCGCCCAGGCCCTGCTCGCCGAGGTCGGCTTCGTCCATGACTCGGGCCTCACGGAGGACGACCAATGGATGCTGTATTACGTCGACACCGCCAACCGCGATGCGGCGATCCACTGGATGGATGACCTGCTGCGGATCCTGACCGGCAAGATCCGGCTGCCCTCCCCCGCCCAATCCGAACTCATCGACGATCTCCTCGCGTCGAAAATGCCCCACCGGGTCGCCCAGAAACTGGCCGAGCAGCACACGAACGGCGAAATCAGCGCGGGCTGCATCGATAATCCCGACATGGTCCGGGCGCTGCTGGACCGGCTGCACCTGATGGAGCCGCTCTACTTCTCCGCCTTTCAATTGCTCCTGGCCAACCACCTGATCGACCTGGTCGTCCTCCTCCGCCAGATCAACGACGATGACGTGGCCCTCGAGAACCAGATCACCAAGAGTTCCGTCTCCCGCGACCCGTTCCTGCAGACCCGCCAGGACGCCGCCTCCAACATCCGCCACCTGCTGATCGAGTACCACATCATCAACACGATGGATCAGCAGAAGAACACCACCATCGGCAATCCCTATGCCGCCATGACCGACGTGTTCCTGGACGGGGACAACATCCTGGCCCACATTGACGGCAACAAGGTCAACCTGCCGCGCCAGAGTTTCCTCAAGGCCATCCACTCGATCCGCAGCAACCTTTACCGCGGCGACAAATTCGAGTCGTTCAACACCCAGACCCCGTGGATGAGCGAGGATATCTCCTATCCCTTCCGGTTCATCAAGCAGCAGCTGGACCTGAACCGGAACTTCACGCCGATGGACTGGCTCTTCATGCTCGAGCGCGCGGTGTGAGGGGCAGCGGTTCGCTTCCCGGGCAGGAGCCTGCCCGCAGGCGAGGGCTTGGCCGGGAGCGCGACCGCCCTCGGTCGCAATCAACCGCGGGCCAATCCAGTGTACGCCTACTCTCGACCATCGCGCAGATTCGAGTATCGCCGATCATTTGGGTGCATTGCGACCGAGGGCGGTCGCGCTCCCAACTGACCGCTCCCCCCTACTCCGCGACCTTCCGCTCCCGCGCCACAAACCACAGCGGTTCGCCGCCGTCGTCGAGGATGGGCGCGATCCGGATGTCCGCCCGGTAACGCGTGCCGTCCTTGTGGTAGTTCACCAGGGTCGTGCGGTGGGGCTGGCGGGTGCGCAGCGCGACCCGGATGCGTTCCACGGCCGCGGGATCCGTGCCGGGCCCCTGGAGCAGATGGCCGGCCTTGCGCCCCTTGAGCTCGTCGAGGACAAAGCCGCACATCGCGGTGAACGCCGGGTTGACCCACTCGATCAGCCCGCCGGCATCGGTCACCACCAGCGCCTCGGGTTCGGGCCGCGGCGGCTGCGTCGCCAGCGTGCGCAGCAGGCGATCCTTTAACGCGCGGGGTGGCGCCGCCGCCGGTCGGGCCTCGGCCAGCGCCATGCCGGCCACCACTTCCTGCAGTCCGGCCACCAGGTCCCGCAACTCCCCGTGATATTCGAGCAGCACCTCAAAGCTGTCGCGCTCCGCGGCCGGCATGGCACCGGAAACGTACAGGGCGGCCCGATCCTGGAGAACTTCGGCAAGCATGGTCTGCAATGGGTAGGATGATTCCGCCTGCAGTCAAAGCCGCTTTGGCCAACAGTCAAAACCCGCCGTTACTCCGCCAGACCCCACCCTGTGCCCCCGCCGGTGAGCTTGCGACAATAGGAGCGTGGAAGTGAAATTGTAGGGCTGGACCTTGGTCCAGCCTCGAAAGTCAGGTGAGCTTCGCAGCGATTAGGGCTGCACCAAGGTGCAGCCCTACAGATCAAAGAAGCCAATCCATCGCCGGCGCAGAGGCTTGAGGAAATCCGGTGTGCGATGATCCCGCGCCACCCCGGCAGGCTGTCGCGCCTATCTTTTCCGCCGGCGAAGCATCAAACCGGCCAGACCGAGGCCCAACATCAGCAGGACGTGGGTCGAGGGTTCGGGAATGGCGGTGAACTGGAAGGCCAGCGCGTCGGCCGTGACAAAACTCAGGGTGCCCACCGTGTTCATGACACCGGTCGTGGGATTGATGGTGACGAGGGCGCCCGTGCTGCCGCGGCTGGTGGCATAGAGCAGGCCGTTGGCGTCGCTCGCCATCGCATTGATATCGTTGAAATTCAACGGGACGTTGGAGAGCGTAGCGACACTCGTGATGGCTCCGGTCGTGATATTCACGGTGAACAGGTCGCCCGGAGCCGTCGGACCGGCGAGATAAAGGGTGCCGTCGGGGGTGAACGCGATGCCGTTGCCGCCCGTGTCATTCATCGCCGAACCGATCACGGTGCGGGTGGCGTCGGCGGGATTGATGGTCAGCAGCGGCCCGCCGCGCACATTCCATCCATAGAGGGTGCCATTGGCCGCAAAACTCAGGTCCGAGGCGTTTTCCTGCCGGATGCTGCCAATGGTGCCGACGGCCACCGCCTGGGCGGTGAGCGGATCGATCGTGATCAGGATCCGCGAGGGACTGTACTCGCTGCCCGTCACGCCATACAGGATCCCCGTGCCCGGTTGGAAGGCCAGGGCCGTGATGGTCACCGGTGTCGTGCCGATCAGCACATCGCCGATCAAGGTGCTCTGGGCGGTCAGCGGATCCACCGTGTACAGTTTGCTCAGGTCGCCGCTGCCGGAAGTCATGTAGAGGACTTGCGCCGGCAACAGCAGCGGACATCCAAGCCAAAGGAGCAGTGCGGCAATTCGGGGCATGAGAAAGCGCTCGTGGAAAAAAGTGATGGATACGGAAAGGGCGAGTACTTTATGCCCGGAGCCAGTCCCTTCGCCGGGTTGCACTGCGGCCCCATGACCGCCCAAACGGGAGGCCGGCCCGGCCAACGGGTTTGCCCTCAAGTATTTCAGCTCACCACCAATCCGCCACCACCGCGCGAACCGATCAAAAGGGCCGGTCCAAGTTATTCATTTTCCTACTTGCGCGAAACCGCGCATGAACCGCGGCCGGCCGCGGCGGGGCGGGTTTCACCGTATAGCCCCTTGCGCCAGGATGGGACATCATGCGGAGCCACAAGCACGCGTGAATCCCTCCACCGTTCCTTTCGGTCCGACCCTCCCAATGCCCGCATCTTCCCTGAACCGCCTTTTCGTCCGCTGGGGTTTGGTTCGCCGGGGCCCTGGAGTGACCCCGGTGCGGTGGCGGGTGCGGCGAGTCCTCCGGTTGCTTGTCCTGGGCGCAATCATGGGCGCGACCCTGGGCGGGGCCGATTGTCTTTCAGCCGCCCTGCCCGGACCCGCCGGCATCATTGACCCTGCCGCCAGTGCACCGGCTCAGGCGGTGCCCACCGTCGCCGGCATCGCTACCCGGCGGGTGGAACTGCAAAAGGAAATTGCCGCCACCCGGGCCGAGCTGGCGAAGCTGCCGGAGGACGCATCGGCGGACGCGGCCCGCTGGCTCACCCAGGAAACCGCGCTGCTGGAGCGCATCGATGCCATTTACGCGGAACAGGAACGCACCTGGCAGCAGGCCGCCGATCTCGCCACCGAAGCCGCCGCGGTGGAGGAACGCACGCGCAACCGCCGCCCTGCGGAGGCCACCTTCAAGCCGCCCTACGATCTGGCGCTGCTCGATCAGCTCTACAACGAACAGGATGCCCTCAAGCAGGCGGCGGTAACCCTGAAGCGGGACGTGGCCAGCGCCGAGACCGCGCTGCAGGAGGCGCGGGATAACCTCGGCGACAAGGACCGCGAACGCCGCGCGTTGCGCAGCTCCGCGGATGATCCGGACGCTGCGGACAAGACGCCCGACAACCTGCGGTTGGCCGCACTCGAGAGCCGGCTGGCCCAGGAGACCCTGCGGCTGCGCGAGCAAGCGCTGAAGACCCTGAAGCTGCAGCAATCGCTCCTGGCCCCGAAGCAGCTGCTGTTGCGCCCGCGGATTGACTGGCTGCTGGAAAATCTCGCCCTCGGGCCGGAGCCGGTCGCGGGCCCGCCCTCGCCACTGTCCGTCGAGCTGGACCAGGCCATCGCCGCGGCGAAGCAGGAGGCCGAGAAGGCGCTGCAGGCCGCCATCGCCACCGAACGCCGGCCCGCCAGCGTGCCGCCCACCGACGAACTGGAGGCGCGCCGCGCCATCCGCCAGATCGCCAACCTCACGGTCAGCGTGCTGACCGCGCAACGGGAGCGGCTGGCTGAAATCGCGGCGGTGACCGCCCTCCGCCGCCAGGTCCTGACCGGTGGAAAGTCCTCAAGCGAATTGCGGGCGCTCGCCCGGGAAAATCAGGAGAACCTCGACCAACTCTCCACCGAACGCCGCCGCAAGTTCACGGACCTGATCCGCAGCCGGCGCGAACTGCAGGACTGGCAGGGCCGGCTGGCCCAGGCGGCGGCCACGGACGAGAAAGCCCCGCCCTGGCGCGTGGCATGCGTCAAACACCTTTCCGCCTGGATCGTGCTCTGCCAGACGGAGCTGGCCGGCTTCGACCACCTCCGCACGGAGCATGGCCGGCTGCAGGAGGAAATCGGCGCGCGGGTGACCCTCTTCTCGTGGCGCGAGGCGCTGGCGTGGAGCCGGGAAAACGCGCTGCTCGCCTGGAATTTCGAGGTCTTTGCCGTGCAGGACCAGCCCGTGCGGGTAAAGACGATCCTCATCGTGCTGCTCCTCGTGCTGCTCGGGTATTACGCCTCGCACTGGCTGAGCGCGCAGGTCTCAAACCGTGTTTTCAAGCGGATGGGCCTGAACACCGGCCGCCGCGCGGCGTGGCAGGCGCTGTGGTTCTATGCGATGTTCATCGTGGTCCTGGTGGTCGCCTTCAACCAATTCCACCTCTCGCTCACCCAGTTTTCCGTGGTGAGCGGCGCGCTGGCCGTCGGCATCGGCTTCGGCAGCCAGAGCCTCATCAACAATTTCATCAGCGGCATCATCCTCCTGATCGAGCGGCCGGTGAACCAGGGCGATGTGATCGAGATCGACGGCCGGCGGGTGACGGTCGAGCGGCTGGGCGCGCGCAGCACCATCGTCCTGACCCTGGACAACACGCACATCATCGTGCCGAACAGCCGGCTGCTCGAGCAACCCGTGATCAACTGGACCCTGTCCGACGAGGTGGTGCGGCAGCAGATCCGGGTGGGCGTGGCCTACGGCTCCCCCACCCGCAAGGTCGAGGAATTGCTGCACGGGATCATGGCCGGGGTCGCCCATGTGCGGAAGGAGCCGCGGCCGCTCGTGATCTTCGCCGATTTCGGGGACAGCGCCCTGCTCTTCGACATCTTTTTTTGGGGTTCCATCGCCGAGCGCCTTGAGACCGAGAATGAACTGCGCCACCGCATCGCCGAGGAATTTGCCCGCGCAGCCATCGTCATCGCGTTTCCGCAGCGCGATGTGCATCTGGACACGGCGCAGCCGCTGCAGGTGGTGATCACTCCCGCCGTTCACGCCGTCCCGGAAAATCAGGACGCACCGAAGTAATATTCAGCGGCGCGGCGGCAACCATGGCCCGCGGCACGCCGCCGCCGCCTTGTCAAGGACGCGGACCTGCGCTAAAGCCTGGACCGGTCATGATCACCAAAACCATTTACGCCAGCCAGGCTGGCGCGAAACTGAACAGCAACGTCGCGACCGGGGGTGGCACCGACGACACCGTCGCGCTGCAAACCGTCCTCGACCGGGCCAGGGACGACGGCGGGGTTCGCCTGATCATGGACGGTGCCGCGTTGGTCACCACGCTCCGCCTCCACTCCAACACGACCATCGAATGCCTGCACAAGGAGTGCGGTTTCTTTCAGGCCGACCAGACCAATTTCGCCCTGGTCATCAACGCCAATCCCTCTCCCGGCGAGATCAAGGACCGCAACATCACGCTCCTCGGCGGCACCTACAATCAGAACTGCCGGAACCAGGTGCACCACGTCCCGCCGGAGGTGCACTATTCAAAGTGCAGGCACCAGGTCGTCGGCCTCGCCTTCTTCGGCGTTGAGAACCTCCTCGTGCGCGATGTCGCGGTGCGCGACCAGCGGACCTTCGCGTTTCTCATCACGAACTGGCTGCACGTGACCATGGAGAACATCCGCCTGGAACTGCCGGGCTTCATCCACAGCGGCAACCAGGACGGCATCCACCTGCAGGGGCCGGGACGCTTCCTCGTGCTGCGCAACATCTCGGGCCGCACCGGCGACGACTTCATCGCCCTGAACGGCGACGAGGAAACCAACGGCGAGCCGAGCTGGGTTCATCCCTGCGCCACCGTCGGCCCGATCACCGACGTCCTGATCGACGGGGTCATGGTGGATGACGCCGCGCAGGTCGTCCGCATCCTCTCCCGCGAAAATATCCACGACCGCATCACCATCCGGAACATCAGCGGCAACTACCGCAGCTTCGGCTTCTATCTCAGCGCCTGGGACTACAAGCGGCGCGGGCTGCAGGGGAATTTCGGCTCCATCCTGTTTGAGAACATTGACCTGCGGCAGACCAAGCCCGACTACACCTACACCGAACCGTTCCTGTTCCGCATCTCCGGCCGGCACCGCAGCCTGACCCTGCGCAACATCCAGTACCACGACCCGGCGGACGACCGCTACCTCGTGCACCTCGAGGGCCGGACGGACATCCCCGACCTGGGCGACACGCCCGCGGAGGTCGACTCGCTGGTGATTGACGGCCTCCACATCCAGGACAACGGCGACACCCCGCAAACCCGCCCCTATATCCGGGCGAGCGGCCACGTCCGCCATCTGGTCGTGAAAAACAGCGAGATTTTCAGCGCGAAGCCGAAGCAGGCCGTCCTCCTCGCCACCGAGGGCGGGCACGCCCGCATCGACCGCCTGGTGCTATCCAACCTTTGCACCGAGAACCTCGCGGCGCTGGTCTCCGATCCGGGCAAAAAGATCGGGCGGATCGAAAGCGACACGCCCTGATTTCACCAGCGGGGTTTTGCCCTTCTTGTAGGAGCGGCTTTATGCCGCGATCGGTGCCGCAACCTCGCGGCATAAAGCCGCTCCTACAGTCAGACCCTGCCTCCAACGGTCTTTCTCTTTGCTTCAGGCAAAGCCCTCGGTTTGCTCCGGGGACATGCGCCACCTTCCGTTTCACAACCTGTTCTGCCTGGGCGCCTGTTTCGCCGCCCCGGCGTTGGCCGCGTCCGGCCAGGGTGTGTCCGTCCTGTGGGCCCGACCCGGGGCGACCGGCCGGGTGGTCGTGGACCGCGGCGCGCTGGACTCACTGCGCGCGCCCGGCGGGACGGTGACGCAGGACACCTTTGCCTTCAACGCCACCGCCTCACCCCGGCTTGAGCTGGCCATTTCCCCCGCGGCGGAATCGTCCGCATTGCCCGTGCTGGTCACCGTGGAGATGGCCCCGCGCCCCTTCACCTTTCGGCTGGGCGACGTCAGCACCGCCTGCCCGATCTTTCTGCCCGACGAGGGCGTGATCATCACGACGTCGTCCGATCCGCGCACCTACGCCGAGATGGCCGCGAGCATCCGGCAACGCGGCGGCCAGACCAAGCTGCAGCGCATCGCCGCCGCCCCCGAGGCCACCTTCGCGGCAGCGGCCGCCAACGGGCGCGAGGTCGAAGTGGAGACCTGGCTCGGCGTGAGCCGCGACCTGCGTCTCTTCCGCATCGACGAGCACCTGGAGACGATCCGGCCCAAGTTCGCCGGCTACGACACCCCGCTGCCCGAGACCCCCAGGCAGCCGGCCACCTATGCGTTCCAACTCGGCCGCGGCTGGGGCACGCGTGAGAACATTACCCGCAGTCTCGATGAGCAGGTCCTGCCGATCCTCCGCGGCCAGATCGACGATGAGGCGATCCAGTACGATCTGACCCTGTTCGCCTCGCTCGAGCGCTCGCCGCTCACGCCGCGGCATATTCGCGGCACGGACTACCTCGTCGCGGATGCCTTTGGCCACGGCCACATGTTCACGCCCGCCCAGGCCGAGGCGGAAAAGAAGCTGCGCGAAGCCGAGCTGAACCCGCCCGAGGAGGTGGTGCTTTATGCCCGCACGGTCGCCACCAACCGGGGCCAGACCCCGCAGTACGCCCTGTTTCGCACCGCCGCGCCGTCGCTGGCCACGCCGATATCCCCGAAGCTGCCCGAGTGGAGCTTCGATCCCACGCAGGGCTTCGGCCTCTTTGCGTCGGGCCGCGTGTTTGCCGTCAGCAGGCTGAACGGCCGGCCACTGGCCGCCGAGGAAACCTCCGTGCTCCTGCAACCCGGCGAGTCCGCCGTGCTCGAGTTTTTTGTCCCCCACCGCCCGATCAGCGCCGAGCGCGCCCTCGCCCTGGCGCGGCAGTCCTTCGACCTTCGCCTGAACGAGGCCCGCACCTTCTGGCGCGGAAAACTCGATTCCGCCGCCCGGTGGCAGCTCCCGGAAGCGCGCATCCGGCAGATGACACAGGCCGGTCTGCTGCACCTCGACCTCATCAACTACGGCCGCGAACCGGACGGTCCCCTGCTCCCGGCCATCGGCCTTTACACCGCCATCGGGTCGGAGAGCTCGCCCATCATCCAGTTCATGGACTCGATGGGCTGGCACGACACGGCGGCCCGCGCCCTGGATTTCTTCCTGCAAAAACAGCACGCGGATGGATTCATCCAGAATTTCAACGGCTACATGCTGGAGACCGGGGCGGTGCTGTGGTCGCTTGGCGAGCATTACCGCTACACGCGCGACGACGCCTGGCTGCACCGCGTGCATCCGCACATCACGAAAGCCTGCGACTATCTCATCGCCTGGCGCGAACGGAACCTGCTCCCGGAACTGAAGGGCAAGGGCTATGGGCTGCTCGATGGCAAGACGGCCGATCCCGAGGATCCGTACCGCTCCTTCATGCTCAACGGCTACGCGTACCTCGGTCTCGCCCGCGCCGCGGAGATGCTGCGTGCGTCGGCCCCCGGGGAAGCCGCGCGTTACCTCGCCGTGGCCGGGGCGCTCAAGGCGGACATCCGCGCCGCCCTCGACACCAGCCTCGCCCAATCACCCCTGGTGCCGCTCGGCGACGGCACCTGGATGCGCGCAGCCCCGCCGTGGACGAACTACCGCGGACCCGTGATGCTGCACGCCGATGGCGGACGCTGGTTCACCCACGGTTCGATGACGTCCCGCGATTCGCTGCTGGGACCGCTTTATCTGGTGTTCCAGGAGGTGATCGACCCGCACGAGCCCCTGGCGGCCGAACTGCTGCAAACGCACAGCGAACTGATGACGCGCGACAACGTGGCCTTCAGCCAGCCCTATTACAGCCGTCATCCGTGGCTCCATCTGCAACGCGGCGAGACCAAGGCCTTCCTGCAGGCGTGGTACGGCGCCGTCGCCGCCATGGCCGACCGTTCCACCTACACCTTTACCGAGCACTTCTTCCCTGCCAGCTCGCACAAGACCCACGAGGAGGCGTGGTTTCTCATGGAAACCCGCTGGATGCTCTATCTTGAGGCCGGCGACACGCTGCGTCTGCTCACCGGAATCCCCCGGGCCTACCTGCAACCCGGGGCGACGGTCGGGGTCGACAAGGCGGCCAGCTACTTTGGTCCGCTGTCCTTCAATGTCACCGTCTCGCCGGATGGGCAGGAAATCAAAGCCGTCGTAGTATGTCAGGGTGACCGGCGTCCGCGTTCACTCGAGATCCGCCTCCCGCATCCTTCAGGCCGCCCGCCCGTAAAGGTCACCGGCGGAACCTGGATGAGTGAAACCGAGACGATGCGCGTCGAGGATTTCACGGGCCGGGCGGAAGTGGTTGTGCGGTACTGAGCAGCCGGACAGCGAATCCGCCAGCGCCAACGGCGCGACGCCATCACAGCCTGGGGCAACGCCCCCAGGAACAATTCATGGCACACACGAGGGCTGAGCCCGACCCATGGGCTCGGCCCTCGATATCAAAGCCCCGTTCCCGGGGCGTTGCCCCGTGGACGGACCTTTGGTCCTGGGCGAAGTGCCGCGCCGACTATTGTCCGCAATGAACAACACGTGCGTGATGGGAGCCCCATCACCACTCGCTCACGCTCGTAGCTGCCTGACGAGTCGCACCTGCGCTCAGCGCCCGGACTTCTTGGCGCGCTTGTCGGCTTTTTTCTGCGCCGGGGTCTTCAGCGGCTGCTTGCGGGTCTGTTTCTGGGAATTTTGTGATTTGGCCATGAGAGGGAGGATTGTGAATTGAGGATTGAGGTCCGGAACTGGCCGGGGCCTACCGTTTCTTGCCGGCGGCCGCCGCCTTGGCCTTGGTCGCCTGCTGCGACATGATGAGTGCGTTCTTCTTCTGATTCAGACCATCGGTCTTCGATTGCTTCTGCGCCGCGTGCTTCTGAGTGGATTTCGGAGATCTGTCGCCCATGTTGGGTGTTCCTTGGTTGAGTTGACTCACCTTCGGAATGTTCGTTTCCCCGACGGCGTTGGTCTTTGTCTGCCTGCGGGGAGAATATAGCGAGCTTTAGTCACCCGACGCGCATGGGGTAAAAAAAACAGGGTAGAGTTTTCGCATCCCGCTAGAATCCAATCTTTCTCGTTCTCTTTATCTTTCTCTTTCTCGGCTTGGATAGGTTTACGGCCGATTGCGGCCGATTGCGGCCAAGGGCGCCCAGGCGGGGATCGGAATCCCCGCCCTACATTCCATCCTTTGGAGAATCCGTTTCGGGCCATTCCGGCGTCTCCAGGCAGGAATCGGAAAACGCCGGCTGGCGCTGCGTCCAGCGGATGGCGCAGCGGCTGTCCGTCAGGGCTTCGTGCAGCGCGGTGCCGAAATCATAGGACCGGTCGTCGAAACCCGCCTCCTCGATGGCCTGGTCCATCCCGAGCATCACCGCGTACATCCGTCCGCGCAGGCCGGGGATTTTCACGTCGATCGCCTCGTTGCCCTGTTCGAGGTTCGTCTGGCACGCGGCCGCGTCGTGACTGTGATGCGCCCGGCAGGACTCGGGCCGGGCCTCGTAGATCGAGCAGGCCCCGGCGCGCAGCAGCACACACGGAGTCCGCGGCGGCGGCCAACCCGGGCGGTCGCGTTCCGCCAGGGCCGCACGGTGGATCGCGGCCCGCGCAATGACCTCGTCGAGTTCCACCGGGGTGAAGTGGCGCTGGATGTGGTTGGCGGCAATGAGCACCTCATGGGCCTGCACCCCCACCCGCTCATGGCAGCACGCCGCACACCCGCTCCGGCAGGCCACCGCCGTCCGTGCCTCCGCGGGCGCTGACGCATAGGCGCGGTCGAATCCCTCGTACGCCAGCCGCACCGTCGCGAGCAGGTCGGCCGGATTGCGGGTCCGCCGCAGCCGTTTGTGCAGGGCTTCGCCCGTCTGGTAAAACAGTTCCTCCTCCTCCGCGTTGAATCCGCTGCCCATGGCACCACGCAATACATTCCAACGCGAACGTCACGCCCGGAGTCCGCCGTCATTCACACGTCGCCCGGGAGCTTTCGACTCGCATTCCCGCCGGCATCTGGTGGTTTCGCTCGCGAGCACTCCACCCCCCGGCTCCACCCAACCCCATGAAGTTCGGCACCATCACTGAAACGGACCGTCGCAACTACCGCGAGCAGGGCTATCACATCCTGCGCGAGGTCATCCCCCCGAACCTCCTGCGGGACCTCCGGCGCGCGGCGGACAAGGCGCACGACATCGCCGTCCGTCTGCACGGACCGCAGACGCAACGCCTCGCCCCGCTCAAGGCCTACGAGGGCGAACTCGACCTGAAGCCGTTCCGGGAGTTCGACCACATCGAGGGACTGGTCGAGGCCATCCAGGCCCTCCTGACTCCGGAGCACACCCTCAAACCGACCGTTGACGCCTGCCTCCTGTTCAATCCCCGCGCCCGGCCGTGGTCCACCGAATGGCACCGCGACTGGCG
The DNA here is from genome assembly GCA_016715765.1 of Opitutaceae bacterium. GTDB lineage: Bacteria > Verrucomicrobiota > Verrucomicrobiia > Opitutales > Opitutaceae > UBA2377. The sequence continues at coordinate 48,271 of JADJZJ010000036.1, read as the reverse complement.
GGACCATGTGCTGGAGGATGAGTTTCAAAAGGAGATCGGCGATGCCCGCTGGGAGGAGATTGCGACCGATTTCCGGCTGTGGAACCAGGTGAATTGCCCGCTCTACGAGGACACCGCCACCTGGTATTTGCCCGGCAGTTTCAAGCGCGTGCACAACACGCCGGAGGAGATGCGGGTGTATGCCTCCACCACGCAGCAGGAGCTTTGGGATGAGGACCAGCGCCGCACCGACGAGGAACTGGAGCAATTCTGCCTCAGCTACTGCCAGGCCATGCCCGGGGCCGTGCAACTGGTGCTCAATCCCGGCGACTTCTGCATCTACCGCAATGTCGGCTGGCACATCGGCAACTACGTCCCCTACCGCAAACGCGCAACGCTCGCCACCCACTGCTTCACCCCGGCCTTTGCCAAGTTTTCCGCTGACTACGCCCACATGCTGAAGGCCGTCGAGGCCGGCATCGAGCGCCACAAGCGAATGGCCGCCATCTGATGCCGATCCCTGGTTCTGGAACAACTGGCATTCACCTTTGCCAGGGTCACTCCAGGCCCAATTGCCGGCGCGCGTACCGCACGCTGCGCCGGACAAATTCATCCTCGCGGGCCAATGCCGTGCGCTGCCCGCCTGCGGCCTCCACGGGGATTTCCAGGATGATGCGGTCGAGTGCGGTCTTGGTGCGCAGCAATTTCACCGCCGCCGGCAGGTCGATGACGCCGTCACCCAGCGCCACGCCGGTGAGCTTGCCGCCGTAGTTGGTCGGCACCATCGCGTAATCCTTGAAATGCGTGGTCACCGCATGGGGCGCCATCTTCGCCGTCGCCACGATCGGATCCTCCATCGTCAGCATCGCGTTGCCCACGTCGAGACAGATGCCCACCCAGGGGCTGTCCACGGTCCGCATCACCTGCAGCAGTTCGTCCGTGGTGAGGTCACCGTGATTCTCCACCGCGATGCGGATGCCAAAGTCCTCCGCCATCCGCCGCACGCGCTTCAGTCCCGCGACGGCCCGACGGATCTCGGCGGCCACGTTCGTGCGGCGATGCCAGCGGTCGAAGCCGGCAAAGGTGCGCAGCACGGGCGAGCCGAGCCGGCCGGCGATGGCCAGTTCCCGTTCCAACCGGCGGGGATCGGTGCCGATGGTCCCATACTCCAGAAACAGGCCATGCCCGGCGGCGGCGGCGCGAACCTCGGCCAGATAGGAACGGTCCCGTGAGGCGAGGTGCATGGGGTCGATCTGGAACCCATCCAGACCCAGCGCCGCCACGCGTTCGATGAAACCGAACAGCGTCAGCCGGCGCCGGGGCGCGAAATCCGGATGCGCCCCGAACGCGAGATGATAGCTGTAGCTGTCGAGTCCGAGCTTCATGGTCATGGGGTCATCACCGCCTTGATGATTTCACCGCGCCCGACCGCGGCCACGGCCTCGGGATAACCGGTGAAATCAAGTCGCCGGCTGATGAGCCGGTCGGTACGGATTCTCCCCGACTCGATCAGCCGCACCACGGCGGTCAGATCCTCATTGGTGAGCCACTTGGAATTGTGGATCGTCAGTTCATGGTCGAACAGCGGCCACAGCGGCACCTCCATCAAACCCTCGGCATAGCCGAAGATCACCAGCGACTGGCGGGCGATGTGGCAGGCGGCGGCGTAGGCGGCCTTGTGACCGGAGCACTCGATCACGATGTCGGCACCGGTCCGCCTGAGTCGTTCCATGCCGGCCGCATCATTGGCGGCGACCACCTGGTCCGCGCCGAGTTCGCGGGCGAGCTGCAACCGGTCCGCCGCCACATCAAGGCCGATGACTTCCCGGGCGCCCAATACCCGCACGAGCTGGATCGCGGCGAGGCCCGCCGCTCCGCAACCAAACACCGCCACGCTCCGGCCCGTGTAATCCGCGACCTTCCGCACCGCCCGGTGCACGCAACCGAAGAGCTCACTCATGGCCACCTGCTCCAGCGGCACGGCCGGATCAACGCGCACAATCTGATCCGCTTTTCGCGTCACGTATTCGGCATACAACGGCGGCCCGCCCAGCCCGGACATCACGACATGATCACCCGCGGCAAATCCCGCGACCTCCCGCCCCACCGCCGTGACGACGCCCGCGCCCTCGTGGCCGGGAAATCCCGGCACCCCATATTCCAGGTACACCAGGTCACGGTACAAGCCGCGGTTGACCTTAAGATCGTGCTGGTTGCACAGCGCCATGACCTTCATTTCCACCAGCACCTCGCCGGGGCCCGGCGCAGGAACCGGCAATTCGATGATTTTGAAGGCCCCGGCCTTCTCGATGAGGATGGCGCGCATGCTGGTGCTGTCGTGGATTGTCTGCCCAGGCATCTAAACCCGGGCCACTCATGAAACAGGTAAGGGCCGTTCCGTCCAATCCGCTTTCGTGCGCCAGCACAAAGAGGACCCGGTCAGACCGACCCGGAATACCCAGCACCCTTCCGACGCTGGCAGTCTGTTACAAGATGCGCCGGCGCAGGGCGGCCAATGCCAGCAAGCCGCCGACCAGCAGCGGCGCCGTGGAGGTGTGATCGGGAACGGAGGGAGCGCCCGGTCCGGCCTCGTGGAGCGCAATGTCCCACCAACCGTGGTCATACAGGTAAGTGCCGCGGGCTGAGAACATGACCGCCACTTTGTCCCCGGCGTTGAACTGAAGTCCCGCCAGGCCGAAATCGAAGATGGTTTGCCCGCTGAGCGTGTTGAAAATGCTCATGGTCCCATGATCCACGACGTTGCCGCCGACCACGGTGCGCAGGGTGAGATCGATGCCATTGCCCAAATTGCCGTTTGTGACCAATTCCGAGGTGATAACGAAGGACTGGGCCAAAAATGAAGAGTCCGCCTGAAAGACCGCCGTGGTCAGACCGGTGCTGGCCGTGTGGGTGAAAATGCCGGCGGCTTCGTTTGTACCCGCCGTTCCGCCTTGCGCCCCGCCGATGCCGGCGGCTCCGCCGAACTGCGCATACTGCCCGGTTACGCCATAGGTGTTGCTGGAATACACCCCCATCAGGGTGCCGTCCTGATCGCCATTGCGGAAAGTCCAGGGTTCCGCGCCGGTCTGCGCAACGAACGGCTCGGTGAGCGACGACAGGTAATCGTACACACCGATAAAACCGGCGCGGGCCGGCGTGATGATCAGGGTGAGGAACGCGGTTATGAGGAGGAGGCGGTATTTCATGAAGCGGCGTGAGTTAGTGGGGGAAATGGAAGCTCAGGCGGATGCGGGTCCCGAATGTTTCGCGCGTAGAAGCAGATGCCAGGCCATGGATTGCATCCAGGACGCTACAAATTGATTATCAATATAAAGCAATTTTTCGTTGTCCCGGTATTTTCACCAAACTCGCTGGATTCGTAAATATATCCGACAGCCAATCACAGGATGCCGACGCGATTCCCTGCGGAACGTTGCCTCCCCGGGTGAAGGCGAACCCTGAACCGCCTCCATGATGCCGGTGACACGCTTGCCAGTCCGGGCGAACCCGTCTTTTGTCGGTCCATCGTGACGCTCCTCCCGTTCCCGTCCCGCCCATCCCCCCGGCCATTGCCGCGCCTGCGCGCCCATGACTGTCTGCACACATCCAAGCCTGTGCGCGGTGAGCGGAACCGGTTTCCCGGCAACCGCTAACCCGAGCAACTTCTCCGTGCCGCCCCGATGGAGCGCATGGTCCGGTCCCTGAAAGCGCACGAAACCCGCGAGTCGCTCGCGTGGTTCAATTGGAACATCAGCCTCCGCGGCGTGTTCGAGACGATCTGCGGCGGCACGACGCTGGTGTTCACCGCGTTCGCGCTCGTGATCGGCGTGCCGCAGGATGCGATGGGGTACTTCACCGCCATCATCAGCTTCTCCTGCATCCTGCAGGTGCTGGGCATGCCGCTGGCCAGCCGGATGCGGCGGCGCAAGCGCTTCATCCTCACGGTCGCGCTGATCGAGCCGATCCTCCTGATCACCGCGGTGTTGCTGGCGCCGCTGCTGCCCGCCGAACTCAGGCCCGTCTCGTTGGGGCTGGCCTTCTTTCTCGCGTCGGCCTGCCTGCATCTCACCCGGCCGTATTCTGACAACTGGCTCGCCACGACCATCCCGAGCGGATTGCGCGGACGCTACATCGGCCAGCGGCTGCGCCTTTCCAGCATCGCGATCATCGCCTCGACCCTCGTGGTCGGCGCCGGGGTAGAATTGCTTGGCAAGACCAACGGCCCCGGCCTGGCCGGGCTGCTGATCACCGGTGCGATCTTCGGCGTGGCGGCCGCCCTCACGCTGGTCCGCGCCACCAAACCGGTGGTGCAGGAGCCCGCGCCCTTCGATCCACGCGACATCGGCCAGGTGCTGCGCACAAAGGCCTTCATGCGGCTGACCTTCGGCACCGTGCTGTACATGTTCCCCTTCTTCTTCGCCGGCGCCTACTATCAGGTCTTCAACCTCAGGGTCGTGGAGATGCGGCCGTGGCTCATCGCCTCCATGGGCGTCGGGTATCTGGTTGTGAAGCTGCTGCTCACGCCGGCGCTGGGCCGCGTGTGCGACCGCATCGGCCCGCGCCGGCTGCTCTGGGTGGCGTCGCCGATCTACACGGCATTCTTTCTCTGCTTCCCGTTTGCCGAGCCCGGCCGCGCGTGGCCGATCATCGTGGCGTGGGCCTTCGTCGCGGTGGCCGATGGCATCTACGGCGTCGCCGCCCCCGCCGCCCTCTACGGCACGGTCCCGGCACAGGGCGCGCGCCCGGCGTATTTCGCGGTCTTCAATCTCATCAACCTGAGCTGCTCCGCCGTCGGCGGCATGCTCGCCGTGCCGCTGCTGGGGCTGCTCAACCGCATTGACTGGAACCTCGGCCCCGCGCACCTCGGCGGCTATCACCTGTTCTACGCCCTGTGCGGCGTCGCGATGGTGCCGTGCACGGCCGCCTTGTTGCTGTTCCCGAAGCCGGATCCGGCCGTGAACATCCAACCACCAACGTCCAACCGCCAACGTCCAAAGCCGGATGTTGGATAAGTGCCCCCTGTCATACCAATCGCCAATGGTATCTGGATTTTCGGGTGGCTACGAGCGTGAGCGAGTGGAGTTTGGCGTGCGCAGCGTGTGATCCACTCGCTCACGCTCGTAGCTACTCCTGAACTTCACTGCTGGCCCGGCTTCCCACCGCGGCGATGCGCTCCACCAGCGCCACGCGTTCCTCGGGGGTGGTGACATGCAGGCGGGGCAGCATGACGAGTTCCAGGCCGGCTCCGCGGCGGATCAGCAGACCCCAGCCGTCGGGCACCTCGTGCGGCGCAAAGAGACTATCCTCCGCGACCAGGTACAGCAGGCTCGCGGCGCGCCACCGGGCGAGGCGGGCAAACTTCGTGCCTTCGTACAGCCGGCGCTGCGCGATCCGGAATTCAGCCTCAAGGCGGGCGTGGGTCCGGTGGCGCACGCCGCGCAGGTCCACGGCGTCGTACTCGGCGAACAGTTCCTCGCCGCGACGCAGGTCGGGACGGTGGCCGCCGATCAGCGCGCGCAATGCGGACAGCCTTTGCTCCAGTGCCGCCAGCCGCTCGGCCTCCCCTTTTTCCCGGGCACTGTCGCGCCGGAAATCAGCCCGCGACACCTTGCATTCAAAGACCGCGGTGCGCGCATTGGCGTGCAGCGACCGCGGGGTGGCCGCGGCGACATCGGCCCGGTAATTCGAGCGCGGCAGGCGGACTTCCGTGGCCGCCAGCACCAAACGTTGCGATCGGGCCCAGGCCAGCGCGAGCTGCTTGAGCTCGCGATGCGCCGCGCTCTCGGACCGGGAACCGGCGGCGGGAACGGTGTCAGGCCCGGCAGGTTTCATCCATGATGCGCACCATCGTGTCCTCGACTTCCTTCGCGGTGGCCGCGGCCCCCGGGGCGTTGAACATCGTGAGCAGCAACGAGGGCTTCATGGTCGCGAGGATCGTGCGTCCGCCCTCGGCATAGACCGCAATCCGGCACGGCAGCGCGGTGGAAATCTCGATGGCCTGGTTGAGCACGACCTGCGCGTGGCGCGGATTGCAGACCTCGATGACGCGGCACTCGCGGTCGAAGGGCACGCCCTTGCTCTCCATTTTCTCGCGGAGGTTGTGCACGGCCTGCACGCCGAACTTGTGGCTGGCGGCGATCTCCGGGAGGCGCTGGCAGACGGTTTCGAGTGGCAGGTCGGTGGAACGGATGATCAGGAGGTCGTTGGACATGGGGGTGCGGGGTTGATTGAAGGACCGAAGCATGGGGAATTGCCGGCGTTTGGAAAGCCGGAGGATGTGCAAACCTGCCGGACCTTTGGCCGGGCTTGCAGCCGCAAGCGGTCATGCCATGCTCACTCATTGATGCTCGCTAAATACCATGACGCCGCATCGCAGCAAGTAGGGCGGGTCTCTGACCCGCCTTTTGCACGCCGCACCGAGGTTAAACGTCAACGGGGCAGGTCGGAGACCTGCCCTACTTCAATCCTTCACTTGCACCCATTTATTCGCGGCGCTGCAAGTGACCTGTCAGGTCTGGCGAAATGCCCGGGTTTGCAGACGCATCCCGCACCCTAAGATGCTCTCCCCGCACATACCCCGACTCGGGCGGCAACCGGCGCTGGACGGCATCCGCGGCGTGGCCGTGCTGGTCGTGCTCGGACACAACCTCGGCTGGAAATGGCTGCCGGGCGGATTTTTCGGGGTCGACATGTTTTTCGCCCTCAGCGGATTTCTGATCACGACCCTGCTGCTGGAGGAACATTCCCGGACCGGCAGGATTTCCCTGGGCCGTTTCTTTGTCCGGCGCGGATTGCGCCTCTATCCGGCCCTGGTCGTGCTGGTGGCATTTTCGGTCGCGTCCGTCTTTGTCCTGCACCCTCCCGTCGAGGCGCCGCGCGTGACCCTGATGGCCGTTTCCGTGCTGGGCTATTTCTCAAACTGGGTGCTCGCGCTGGACCCCCGGGCCTGGGCCGGCGGCATGGGCCATACCTGGTCCCTCGCGATCGAGGTGCATTTCTACATCCTGTGGGCGCTGATGGTCGTCGCGGTCACCCGGCGGCGCGGCGCGGACCTGTGGATGCTGGGTGCCCTGGCTTTCACGATCGCCCTGGCCTCCGGACTGTGGCGCGCGACGGCGTGGATGATGGGCTGGGAAGCCAGCTATTTGTACGCCGACACGGATGCGCGCCTCGATTCCGTCTTCCTCGGCGCCGGCGTGGCGCTGCTCCGTCTCGGCCACTTCAATGATCCGCAGGCGAGTCCGCTGCGGTTCTTCGACCGGTGGACGATCCGGAGCTTTGAGACCGCCGGTATCGCCGTGCTCGCCACGATGATTTACACGGTCCACCAAAACGCGCCGACGGCCTATCTCGGGGGATTCGGCGTGGCGGGCGGCGCGACCGCCCTGCTCATTTTGACCACGCAGTTGAGCCAATACTCTTTTGTCGCCAAGGCCGCATCCCTGCGGGTCCTGGCCTGGTTCGGCGTCGTCTCCTATTCAATCTACCTGTGGCACGTGCCGGTGGGGAAAATCCTGCCCGCGGCGCGGTTCGCGTCCCTGGGCCTGCCGCCGGTGGCGGTGGAAATCCTCCGGGCGGCCATCGTGGTCCTGATCGCCGCCGGTTCCTATTACGGCATCGAGCGGTATTTCCTGCGCCTGAAAAACCGGAGCCAGCCGCCAGCGATCGCGTAGTCTCTGGGCCTCCGCCCTGAATCCAATCCTTTCCGCGGATCACGCGGATTGACGCGGATGACGGAGGTATTATCCGCGTCTATCCGCGTAATCCGCGGCAAAGCATTCGACGGGTCCATCGCCAGTGAAGTGTGCCGGGAGCCTTTCCCCGGTCTTGCAGCCGCCGGCCGTATCCTCATTTTCCGGCCATTTCCATCATGTCCGAAAATACCGCTGCCACGCCGCCGCCGCCGTCTGATTTGCCCGACACCCCGCGCGAGACCGAGTGGCTGACCCTGACCTACCAGCCCAATGCCGCCAACCTGACCGTGCGGGCCACCATCGTGGGCATGCTGATCGGCGGCGCGATGAGCCTCTCCAACCTCTACGTCTTTTTCAAAACCGGCTGGAGCATGGGCGTCACCCTCACCGCGTGCATCCTCGCCTTCAGCGCCTTTCAGTTCCTCCAGGCGGTCCGCCTCGTCAAAAAGCCCCTCGGCGTCCTCGAGAACAACGCCCTGACGACCGTGGCGTCCGGCGCCGGCTTCATGACCGGCGGCGGCAACATGGCGGCGTTCGGCGCGCTGCTGATGGTCACGACGATGCGACCCGAGCCGCTCCCGATGATCGCCTGGTTCGCCCTGATCGCCGCGCTGGGCGTCTTCGCGGCGATTCCGATCAAGCGCCAGCTCATCAATCAGGAGGGTCTCGCCTTCCCCACCGGCACGGCCACCGCCGAGACCATCAGCTCCATCCATGCCGCCGCCTCCGGTGCCGGCGCCAGCAAGGCGTCCTGGCTGGCGGGGTCCGCCGTCTTCGCCGCGATTGTCACCTGGCTGCGCGACGCGTGGCACATCATCCCCGGGACCTTCGGCCTGCCCGTCATGCTCGCCGGCCGGCAGCTGGCGGAGTGGACGATTTCATTCAAGGCCGAGGTCGTCCTGCTCGGCGGCGGCGCCCTGATGAGTTTCCGGACCGGCTGGTCGCTCCTGCTCGGCGGCGTGCTCACCTACGCCGTGCTCGCACCCTCGCTGGTGGAGCGCGGCATTGTCACAGCCGTGAGTTACAAGGCCATCGTGGCGTGGACCCTCTGGCCGGGCGCCGCCCTGCTGGTCGCCGCCGGGCTGACGTCATTCGCGATTGATTACAAGAGCATCGCCCGGTCGTTCACCGGGCTGACCCAAATTTTCAACCGCGGCAAGGTCACCGACCGCGGCATCGCGGCCGTGGAATGTCCCGAATGGTGGTTCCCCGCCGGTTTCGTGATCCTCGCCCCGGGCGTGGTCTTCCTGATGGTCTGGCTCTTCCAGATTCCGCTGTGGGCCGGCCTCATTGCCGTCCCGCTGGCCGTGGTGATGGGCTTTGTCGCGGCCCGGGTCACCGGCGAGACCGACGTCACGCCCACGAAGGCGCTGGGCCCGGTCACGCAGATGATCTACGGCATCATCACGCCCGGAAACCTTTCCGGCAACATCATGTCGGCCAACGTCACGGGCGGCATCGGCCTGCACGCGGCGGACCTGCTGACCACCCTCAAGACCGGCTGGCTGCTCGGGGCCAAGCCGCGCCACCAGGTCTACGCCCAGCTGTTCGGCGTGGTCGCCGGCGCCATCGTGGTGGTCCCGGCCTTCAACCTGATTTTGCCCGACCCCAGCGTGCTCGGCGGCGAGACCTGGCCGGCGCCCTCGTGCGTCGTGTGGGCCGGGGTGTCCAAGGCGTTCTCCGACGGCATCGGCGCCCTGCATCCGACCTCGCGCACCGCCATCATGGTCGGCCTCGTCCTCGGCGTGGCGCTGGCCCTGCTGGAAAAATTCGCCCCCCGCCGCCTGCGGCCGCTCCTCCCCTCGCCCTCCGGCCTGGGCATCGCGATGGTCATCCCCGGCAGCAACTGCATCGCGATGTTTCTCGGCGCCGCCATCGCCGAGGCCATGCGCCGCTTCGCCCCGAAGCTGGCCGAGAAGACCGTCGTCCCCGTCGCCTCCGGCCTCATCGCCGGCGAAAGCCTCATGGGCATCCTCATCGCCCTGCTGATCGTCGCCGGCGTGATCGCGGCCTGACGTAGTGCCGTGCTTCAGCCGGCACTGGTTCGGGAGATTGAAGTGGCGGTGCGGCGAACAAGCGCGGGCTGAAGCTCCGCGCTACGCCACCATCGCATCATACCGCACGTCAGGTCGTTTGTTTCAACCGGACCACCTCGCCGGACTCCCGGCTGCGGATGGCGGCGGCGGCCAGTTGGCTGGCCGCCAAGGCGTCCTGCGGGCCGGCCCCGTCAAAGGTCGTCCGGCCCAAAATGCAGTCGGCCAGATGCTCCACCGCCGCGCGCCAGCCCTTGTCCACGAGGTAGTTCACATGGGGAAAGCTGCGTTCCATGAATTTCCTGAGCTCCGCATCGTTGCCGTCGAGCAACCCGGCCTCCTGCTGGTTGCGGAGTTCCCAGCGCATCCGGCGAAAGGCATCCACGGCCCCGGTGCCGAGCTTTTCGAAGAGCAGCTTGTGCGTGAACTCGCTCTCCGGGTGCGTGTGGCCGGCAAAGCGGAACACCGCCGGCTCGTCCTTGCAGCCGTAGGTGCGCAACTCGGTGTATTCCTCCACGATGAGCGCCCCCGGTTCGCGGGTCACGATCTCGAGGCGTTCCTTGGGCAGGTCGCAGGTGACCTCGCCGGAATTCATGATGGTCGCGACGCACCCCGAGGCGAACTTGAGGGTGTAGATCTCGTCGTCCGCCCGGGCGCTGGCGCAATAGACCGACACCGCCTCCGAGCCGGTGATCCAGCGGAGGAGGTCGAACACATGGCAGACCTCATGGATCACCCGCACGCCCGGCGGATTGGCGCGGCCCCAGTTCCAGTACTCGTCGCTGATGCGGAAGTAGATGTTGGTCGCACCCCCGCGCTTGAGCAAAATGCGCCGCGCCGCGCGACAGGCCGGGGCGAACCGCCGGTTGAAACCGACCTGCACCAGTTTTCGGTGCCGGGCCTGCGCCTCCACCACCCGACGGCAGGACTCGGGCGTGTCGGCCAGCGGCTTTTCCACGTACACGTGTTTGCCGGCCTCCAGTGCCTGGCAGGTCAGCGGGACCTGAAAATCCTCCCTGGTCGCCACCACGATCAGCTCAATCGCCGGATCCTGCAGGAGGTCCTCAAACCGCGTCGTCATCTGCGGCACCCCGTAGTCCGCCTGGGCGGATTGGGCCGCCGCAGCCTGCACATCACACACGGCCTGCAGCCGGATATTCGGCGCGCGGGTGAGATTGGGCAGATGCTGGGAGCGGGCGATGCCGCCGCAGCCCACGAGGGCCGCCGTCACCTTTCTTGCTGGAGCCGTCGCCGCAGGGGTGGAGTCATTCATGAGAGTGGGCTTTGTGTTTTTTGTAGGGCGGGGATTCCGATCCCCGCCTGAGAGCGCGACCGCCCTCGGTCACAATCGTGCGCCAACCTATTCAAACCGAGAAAGAGAAAGATTAAGAGAACGAGAAAGATTGGATTCTAGCGGGAAGCTAAACAGGCGGGGATCGGAATCCCCGCCCTACACCCCAACTCCGATGCGCAATAGTCCGAGCAGCGTATCCATGTCTGAAAAATCCGGCACCACCAAATGCGCGCCGGCCCGGATGACCCGGGTGCGCTTGTCCAATTGCAGTCCGCAGCGCTGGACCTCGTTGCTCGCCAGACCGACGGTCACGCCGCCGCGCCGCCGGGTCTCGCGAATCTCCACCGGTCCGTCGCCGAAGGTCACGATGTGGGCCGCCTGTTCGCCGCCAATTTCTCCGATGATGCGGTTGAGCACCATCAGCTTGGCGTCGTGGGTGATGTCGTGACTGGCCCCGTAGATCCGGCCTTCGAACAACGACGCATACCCGAGCTGCTCGGCTTCGCGGATCACATCGGCTTCATCGGTCCCGCTTGCCAGGTAGAGCCGGATGCCGGCCGCGTGCAGGCGCTGCAGGAACGGCACGGCGTTCTTCATCGTGTAATCGTCCACCCCGAGTTCGCCGCTGCGCAGCCGGTCGAGCCGCCGTTCCACCAGGTTCATGAGGGCCTCGTTGTAAATCCGCTTGTAGCCGGCCGCGTCGAGCACCTCGTCGGCCGGCACCAAACCGGCGGCGCGTACCATTTGCGCCAGCCCGTGCATCTGGAGGAGGGTCTGGATGCCGGTGGTCTTGTCGATGAACTCGCGGACCTGCTGGAGGATCCGGACATGGACCACCGGGTCGGCCCTCGGATCCGTGCGGCCGAAAATCGCCTTCATCATGACCGGCTCCATGATCTGCTCCCACCCGTGGCGGAGCGTGGAGATGGTGCCGTCATGATCGAAGATCGCGTAGCGGATCGTGAGATCCGGCGGCAGCGGCGCAACCAGCTCGATGGCCGTGCCCGGTGCGTGGACCGCGCGCCGCACGTCGGCGGCGAGCTCGGTCTGGAATATGAGGTCGGGGTCCTTGCCGCGCGCAAGCAACTCGTCCGGGGTGGCCTGTTCGGGCGGAATCGGTCGTTCGTTGGTCATGTGGTCGTGGAGGCGCGTGCCTGCCGTCACCAGGACGAAGCCCGCGCGTTATCCTTCTGAAGCCAATCGTTCGCGTGCGCTAATACAAAAAGCGGCGGCGGGGAAAAATCTGCATGATATTTCAGCCCAAGCCCTGCCGGTAGCCACGAGCGTGAGCGAGTGGAGACTAAGTGTGCGCAGCGTGCGATCCACTCGCTCACGCTCGTAGCTACCAATCGCCCCCGGCCTGCTGTGCGTCACTGTAGGAGCGGCTTTATGCCGCGATTTTTGCGCTCTCGATCGCGGCGTAAAGCCGCTCCTACAGCAGACATGCCCTACGGTTTCCGCTGGCCCTTCACTTCCGCCGGACCCTGATGCAAGACCAGGTGCGTGACCGCACCGGTGTCATCCCGGAAAAACTCGATCTGGGCATCAACCACCCTGAGGAAGAACTTCGTCTCCGTTTCGGCAAACAGCGGCGCCGCGCCCTGGCCGGTCGCCTGGCTCCGGAGCTGACCGCCCTCGAGTGTGATCATGAGATCGAAGCCCCGTCTTATCTCATAGGTGCCGACATACCTTTCGAGGACCGTCTGGGGCAGGGTGATTTCCACGCGGTCCGCCACGGTGTCGCTGATGCGCGGGCCCTGCTGCACGCGGCCGTTCTGGTACAGGATGAAATGGGTGACGCGGCCGGATTCGTCGGTGACGAACTCCTCGCGGGCCTCCGCGATCTTGAGGAAGAATTCGCGTTCCGCATAGGCAAAGAGCGGATAGGCCGCCTGCCCGGACAACTGCGCCGTCAGCCTTCCGTCCACCAGGCGGATCGTGTTGGTGATCTTCGGCGCGAGCTGATAGACGCCCACATACTTCCGCAGGGTCTCGACGGGCAAGGTGATCTCCTTGAGTTCCGACGCGAGGACGACCCGGTCGCCGTGGGCAAGATCGCCGAGCTGGCCGGCGAGTTTCGTGGCGGCGGGTCCATTGACATTGGCGAGGACCACGACCGTGACGCGCGACTCCGGGTAATGGTTCATCTGCGTGTTGAAGCCCTCGATCCCGCCCCCGTGCTCGATGCTCTTCCGCTCCGCCACCGTGCGCACCACCAGGCCAAAGCCATAGTCGCCCTTGCCGGGCGTGGTCATTTTTTCGAGCGACGCCGCCGAGAGCAACCGGCCGCCCATCAGGGCCTGCGTCCAAAGCATAAGATCGTGGGTGGTCGAGTACAGCGCTCCCGCGGCATGCGGCACCTCCATGTTGACGTAGGCGGCGTTCTGGAGCTGACCCTTGGCCAGCACATACCCGGAGGCCCGGCGCGGGATGATCGCGGCATTCGAGTCCGGATCCGTGTCCTTCAATCCGAGCGGCCCGAGAATCTGCTCATGGACAAAGGTCCCGTATTTCTGGCCGGTCACCTTTTCGATGACATGGCCGAGCAGCAGGTAGCCGGAGTTGCTGTAGCTGTATTTCTCCCCCGGCGCGAATTCGAGCGGTTGTTCCCGGAGGCGCATCAGTCCTTTTTCCAATTCCAGGGGCGAACGCTTGAGGATTTCATAGTCGGGCCAGGCGGTGAACGCCGGGATGCCCGAGGTGTGGTTCAGCAGGTGCCGCAGGGTGATCGGCCCCCAGGCCGCCGGGGTGTCCGCGACGTGCTTGGACACCGGATCGTCAATGCCGAGCTTGCCCCTTTCCTCCAGCAACAGGATCGCCGCCGCGGTGAACTGCTTGGTGATGGATCCGATGCGGAACCGCGTCTCCGGCGTGTTGGGCACCTGCCATTCGACGTTGGCCAGGCCGTAGGCCCGGTCGAAGAGGATCTGGCCGTCCTTCGCGACGAGGACCGCCCCCATGAAGCGGTTGCCGGCGGCCTGGGCCTTGACCACCTCGTCCATTCGTTGCGGGTCCTGGGCAAAACCGGCCGCCACGGACACCAGAAATAATGCCAATAATCCACGCATGGTCCCGGGATGCTAGAACGATGACCCGGTCAGGCGAGAGACAACTATCCGCAGATTTTGCGGGATCCGACCGCTCTCAACGCAGGCCCGCCTTCAACCCGGCCGGCGAATCCGCCGCGGTTTCAATCCTTCGCCGGCAGGACCGGGACGTGCGCGGCCTGCCGCAGCACCTCGGCCTTGGCGATCCGGCGCGACGCGGCGATGGCATTGAGCCGCACCACTTCGGCCGGCGTCAGGGCGGTGTGCCGCTCCGTGCCGTCACGATCGGTCCACTGCACCAGATGCGGTCGCTGCCGCGAGGCCTTGACCAGGTTCCGCAGAAACTGCGCCTCGTCCTCGGGCGGCTGGCCGGCGGGGCGACTGGTGGGCGCCGTCATTTCTTTCCACCCGGTTTCTTCGCCGCGGCCGCCGGGGTCTTCTTGAATTTGTGCAGGGGATTCTGCTTCTGCTGAAAACGCTGGCTGGCCTTGAGGTCCTTGTGTGTTGGCAGGTATTTGGCTCCCATCCCTCCAAGGCCGTCCATAATGCCGAAGCGGGCAACCAGATTCGTACCGGACGGAGGGATCAAATGCCCGGACTCCGGCATTACGCGCTTGCGCAGGGTCGTGGCCGACCGGCAGGTTGGCCGGCTCCATCTCGCCACCATGCCGCAAACCAAGCCCGCCTGCCCTGCCTGCACCCTCGAAGACGTTCTCAGCCACCCCGGTCATTGGGAGTGCGCGACCTGCGGACATGAATGGCCCAAGGACGAGGTGCCGGAGGCCGCCCGCGTGGTCAAGGACGCCCACGGCAATGTGCTTGCCGATGGCGACACCATCGCCCTCGTGAAGGATCTCAAGGTCGGCAGTGGTTCCCAGGTCCTGAAGGCCGGCACCAAGGCCAGGAACATCCGGCTCGTGCCCGGCGATCACGAGATCGACTGCAAGATCGAGGGGACACCGATGGCGCTCAGGGCCTGCTTCGTGAAAAAGGCCTGAGCGGTTGGGGTGTTGATAAAACCCGTGTTCAACCGGCCGGAGTTTCCGGCACCGGGGCATGGTCCGCCGGGGGCGGTGGCGCGGGCTCGGGCTGGAGTTTGCGCTGCCACTCTTCCATGAGACGGCGCGCGAGGGCGTAGTTCGGGATCCGGCGCAGCACTTCCTTGAGCAGCAGCACGGCATCCGCCGTCGCGCCCTCGGCCTGCAAGGTGGTGGCGTACCCGATGAGGAGCTGCGCGCGGGGCACCGAGCCGTCCTGCAGCAGGCGGGCGGCCAGCACAAGGTCGAGCGATTCCCGCAATTCATGGGCCACGCGGATCTGCCGCATAAGGACATCGGCCTGCCGGGCATCCAGCCAGCGGGGCTTGGCCCGCTGCACGTCGCGGATCGCGGCCTGCGCCTCCGGCCAGCGGCCCGCGTCGATCGCAGCATCCACGCTGTGAAAGAAAACCGCTTCCACCAGCACGGAGTTGCCGCCGTCCCCGGTATCCGGCGTCTGCACCTGCGCCACCCGGGCCGCCTCGGCCGCCAGTGCGGCCTGGACTTCACCCTTCAGCGCCAGCAGGGCCGTGCTGTCCGGATAGAGCCGTTCCGCCCGCACCGCGACCTCGTGGGCGACGTGGTTCCGTCCGGCCCGGAGCAAAGTCTCAATGATGGTCCGGTAGCTTTTGAGGGGGTACATCTGCCGGTTGATGTGGTCGAGCAACTGCACCTGCGGACCCTCGGCGGGATTGCCCGCCACCTGCGCGAGGAGTTCGATGAGGTCGAGTCCGGCGGGCGCG
Organism: Opitutaceae bacterium; assembly: GCA_016715765.1. GTDB lineage: Bacteria > Verrucomicrobiota > Verrucomicrobiia > Opitutales > Opitutaceae > UBA2377. The sequence goes on along the minus strand of JADJZJ010000036.1, from coordinate 32,444 downwards.
GCGACGGCGGTGCCGGCGTTGAGCACACGAATGCGCGCCACGGCCGCGGCGGCCGCCTCCCAGTGGCCGTTCTTCAGGTGCGCCTGGGCGAGGAACATCAGCGCCGGACGCCGGTCGTGGCCCTGCTCGCCGAGCCGCGTGATGAACTCCTCCAGCAAATCCACCGCACCGATCTCGGCCAGGGGCGGCGCGAGCGGCAGCATGCTGCGGGCGTTGGCGCCGAAGCGCAGGAAGTAGTCGTCCAGCCCCGTCTCGGCCGCGGTGCGGCGCCCGGCCATGGCGCGCTGCACGATGCCATAGGCGTAGGCCGTGGGATCCGTCGGTGCGAACCGCCGGAGCTCGGCCAGCGCGGTCTCCATGGCCTCCAACTGCCCCGCCTCGCGAAAGGCGCGCACCTGCAGGCGCAAGATCTGGGCCGTGGCGCCGGCCGCGGCCCGCCACTGCTCGAGAAAGGCCACGGCCTCCTCCGTCCGGTCCAGCATGAGCAGGGCCACCGCGCGCTGCTCGTTGAAAAACATGTCCGTCGGCCGGCCCTCGATCAGGGCCAGGACCTCGGCCGCCTGCCGGTGCGCCATGAGCACCATGAGCTTCTGCTGCAGGAGCCAGTTCTCCTCCCTGGCCGGAAGCACCGCCCGGCCCTCCAGGTAAAGGTCCACCGCCGCCCGCACGCGTTCGTAGTCCTCCCCCTGCAGCGCCAGGCTGATATAGGTGTTGAGGTAGCGCCGCCCCGGATACTCCGGCGAGGCCGCCAGCCCCTCCGCGAGGATGTCGATGGCCTTCGCGGGGCGCTGCGACAGGGTGTAGAATTCCGCCAGCGCCAGCCGGGCGCGGATCGCCGTCGGCAGGCGCAGGAGGCCGACCTGCAGCTTCATCACACCCTCGTTCCAGCGCTGGGCCCTCAGGTCCGCGATGCCCTCGTCAATGTAGGCCTGCCCGCGCTTCTCCCGGATCACCTCGCGGCGCAGGGGCCAGAGCAGGGTGTCGGTGTAGGTGACGTAATTGTGGCCGCCGCGGTCGAGCCAGAGGTAGAGCGCCGTGGTGCCGCCGACATAGCCCAGGGTCAGCAGGATCAGGCCGAGCACGAGCAGGCCGCGCACGCTGAAGACCAGCCCGCTGTTGTGGTAGCCCTTGGCGTGCTCGTAGAAGCCGCACACCCCGAACCGCCAGCGCGCCTGGATGACCTTCCCCGCACCCCAGATGAACTTGATGCGCAGAAGCCCGATGTTCATCGCCGGCCTCAGGCCTTGGCGCCGATGACGGCCTCGGCGATGTTCGGATGCGAAGCCTCGGTCTCGGGCTCGCCGCGCTCATGGTTGAAGCGCATCGAGACGGTCTTCGACACGCCGCGCTCCTCCATGGTCACGCCGTAGATGGCCTGGGCCGCCGACACCGTGCGCTTGTTGTGCGTGATGATGATGAACTGCGACTCGCTCACGAATTTCTTCAGCAGGTCGGTGAACCGGCCGATGTTCGATTCGTCGAGCGGCGCGTCCAGTTCGTCGAGCAGACAGAACGGCGACGGCTTCACCATGTAGAGCGCAAAGAGCAGCGCGACCGCGGTGAGTGTCTTCTGGCCGCCCGAGAGCAGGGTGATGCTCTTGAGCTTCGTGCCCGGGGGCTGCGCGACGATCTCGATGCCGCTCTCGAGGATGTCCTCGGCCTGGATGAGCTCGAGTTCCGCCCGGCCGCCGCCGAAGAGGGTCTGGAAGGTGTAGGCGAAGTTCTTCCTGATCTGCTCGAAGGTGACCTGGAACTGCTGCAGCGAGGTCTGGTTGATCTCGTCGATGGCCTTGATCAGCGCAGCCTTGGCGTTGGTGAGATCGTCGCACTGCGCCCGCAGGAAATCGTGGCGCTGCTTCAGCTCGGCGTATTCCTCGATGGCCACGAGGTTGACCGCCCCCATGTTGTTGATGCGGGTCCGGAGGGCGTCGACTTCCGCCTTGAGCGCGGTCCAGTCCGTCTGGTCGAGGGCGGCGAGATCCTGCTCGGTGGGCTCGCCCTTGGGCTCCTTCTTCCGGCGGCGGCGCTTGGGGGCGGGTTCGGCGCTGGCGGCGGCCTCAGCCGTGACAACATCCGTTGCAGAGGCATTGCTGGCTGCAGTCTGCGCACCATCCGCCGCCCCGCCCTCGGCATCCTCGTCCTCGTCGAGGTCGAGCGGCTTGAGGCCCTCGGGCTCGTCGTCGGCGTGCCAGAGCTGCTGCTTCCAATCACAGGTCGCGATTTCAATCTGGAACTCCCGCACCGCCTCCTCCGCGAGGAAGAGCGCCCGCTGGCGGGTCTCCGCCAGCTTGATCTCGTGCGTGCTCAGCTCGTCATGGGTTTGGTCCGATTCGGTGCGCAGCGCCGTCTGGGTGCTCTCGACCGCGTTGATCTCGCGTTCCAGGTCCACCAGCTCGTGGCGCGCCTTTTCCACCTGGGCCTGGGCCACGACGAGGGTTTCGGCGAGCTGCTCACCGCGCGCGCGCTGCGCCGAGGATTCCTGCTCCAGTTCCGCCACCTGCTCGGTCCACACCTCGATCTCCTGCTGCCGCTGCACCAGGAGCTCGGACAATTGCTGGCGGCGGCGTTCCATTTCGCCGAGGCCGCGGTCCAGCACCTCGACCTTTTGCCGGCGCTCCGCCAGCTCGAGCCGGGCCTGCGCCAGCGTCTCGCGCTTCACGTCGCGATCCGTGCGGATCTCGACGATGCGGATGTCCAGCTGGGAGATTTTCTCGCGGTGGGCGCCGGCCGCGGCATCGGCCTCGGCCAGGCCGGTCTGCGCCTTTTCCCAGCGGGCATGGGCCTCGTTCCGGGCCTGTTCGAGTCCGGTCAGCTCGGCGGTCATGCGGCCCAGCCGGGCCCGCACATCCTCGAGCGCGCGCTGGCCGTTGCGCTGCTCGGCCTGCACGGCGGCGAAGGCCTGCGTCGCGGCGAGCACGTCGGCCCGGCGCTGCTCCAGGTCCTGCTCCGCCTGGGCGAGGCGCTGATTCAGCGCGTCAATGACGGCCTTCTGCTCGTCATGCGCCTTCTGGTCCTCGGCCAGCGCGCGGGCCGTCTCGCGGAGGTCGATTTCCCGCTGCACGATGCTGTTGGCCGACTTGCGGTTGCTGTGGTGCCCGCCGTAAACCAGCCCGCGCCGGTCCACGAGGTCGCCCTTGCGCGTGACGACGGCCAGGAAACTGAAGGCGGGATTGGCCTTCCAATACTCGAGAAAGGCGCCGAGGTCGTCGGCCAGATAGCAGGCCGAGAGCACGCTCACCGCCGGATGGGCCGGATCCACGTTGTGCAACGCCTCGAGCGCCGGGGCCAGCCGGCGGGGCAGCTCAACCGGCGCGTCGTTTCGCAATCCGCATTCCGCAATCCGCAATACCGCCGACCCGATCTGCTCGTTTTCCAGCTGGGTCAGGATCCGCTGCGCGGTGGCGACATCGCTGACGCTGATGGCCTCGGCCGCGGCGCCGAGGATGGCCTCGACCGCCTTGCCGAACTCGGGCTTCACTTCCAGGCCCTGCAAAATCGGCGTGGCCTTCGCGCCGGCGAGCGCGGCGTCGAGCCGGCCCTGCAGCACGGCCTTCGCGCCTTCGCCGAAGCCCTCCCACTTTTCCTGCAATTGCTGCAGCAGCCGCAGGCGCGCGGTGCGCTGCGCGAGGGTGCGGTCGATCTCGGACAGCTTGCGCTGCGCCTCGCGGAATTCGCGGGTGAGGTCGGTGATGACCTGCTGGGCCGAGACGGATTCGTTGTGCGAGCGGGACTTTTCCGCGAGCGCCTGCTCCAGGCGCAGCTCCAGTTCGGCGGCGTTCTGCGCGGCGACGGTCTCCTGCTGGCGGACGCCTTCCAATTCCTGCGCGAGGGAGTCGTGCTTGTGCGCGCTCGTCTTCTGGTCGACCTCGTAGCCGGAACAATCGGTGCGCAGGCGCGCTACCGTGCTCTCCAGCTGCAGCAGCTCGAACTTCGCCTGGTGCAGCTCCTGTTCGAGCTTGCTCAGTTCGCCCTCGGCGATGGCCACCTCGCGGTTGCGCTGCTGGAAGACCGCGTCGCTGCTGCCGAGCAGGCCCAGTTGCATCTGCTTGTCCTGCGCGCCGGTGTCGGCCTGCGCCGTGACCTCGCGCAGCTGCATTTCCAGTTCGCCGAGATTGTCGCGGGACGAGACCAGCCGGTCCTCCAGGCCGCTGCGCTTGATCTGCGCGAGGTTGGCCTGGTTCTCCGCGGCCTCCTTCTGCGAGCGCACGTCATAGACCGACTGCTGGGCATCCTGCACGCGCTGGTTCAGCTGGCCGCGCCGGGCCTTGCGTTCGTCCAGGGCCGCCTGCTCGGTCTCGAGCCGCGTGCGCCGGGCGTCCGCCTCGGTGCGCAGCGTCGCGACCTTGCTCTCCAGCCCGTGCAGCGTGGCGCTCAGCTGCCCGTGCTGGAATGCGCTCCAGGCGAGGCTCAGGTGCCGCAGGCGGTGGCTGAGGCGCTTGTAGCGCATCGCCTTCGAGGCCTGCCGGCGGAGGCTGCCGATCTGGCGCGACACCTCGCCGATGACGTCGGCCACGCGCGCGAGGTTCTGGTCGGTAAGGGCCAGCTTGGCCAGGGCCTCGCGGCGCTGGCTCTTGTACTTCGTGATGCCCGCGGCCTCCTCGAAGACGGCGCGGCGCTCCTCCGGCTTGGAGGAAAGGATCTGGTCGATCTGGCCCTGCGCCATGATCGAGTAGCTCGTCCGGCCCACGCCGGTATCCATGAAAAGCTTGTGGATGTCCTTCAGGCGGCAGGCCTGGCCGTTGAAAAAATACTCGCTCTGCCCGTCGCGGTGCACGCGGCGCATGATCTCGATCTCGTGAAACTCGCTGCCGAGCTGCTTCTCGCAGTCGGTGAGCAGCAGGGCCACTTCGCAGATCTGGGCCGGCTTGCGGGTGTCGGCGCCCTCGAAGATGACGTCCTGCATCTTGCCGCCGCGCAGGGCCTTCGCGCTCTGTTCGCCAAGCACCCACCGGATGCCGTCGGCGATGTTGGACTTGCCGCATCCGTTCGGTCCGACGACGGCGGTCACGCCGGGTTCGAAACGGAGGGTGGTGGCATCGGCAAATGACTTGAAACCGTGGAGCTTGAGCGCCTTGAGATACATGAAAGAGCACCCGATTGAGACGCCTCACTCCCGCTCGGCAAACGCAAAAATCACTGTTGGCGAAAGAGTGAGGGCTTGCGTCGGACGGCCCGCTCGCTTCGGCAGCCCCGAGTAGGGCAGGCGCCATCCGTTCGCCACGTGGCCCGGAACTTCGGTCCGCGCTCCCCCCGCCGCACCGGCAGCATGGTTCATCCAAACCAGTGCTGGCTAAAGCCAGCACCACGACTCGGATCCAGGCGTGAATGCAAGACAGGTGGGACCTGCCCTACCCTGGGAGCGCGGGCCGCTGGCCCGCATCAGCAGCCGGCAGGTCCGAAACTTATCCAGTTTGTCTGATGGCGGTTCGGCGTCCGCCGATTGTCATTCCAGACAAGGCCACAGGCATGAAATTCCAACTCTTCCGGCTATCCCGGCTCTGCATCGTTCAACTGGCAGCCGTCCTGGCCGCGTTCGCTGCCGACCAGACCCCGCCACCCTACTATTTCACAACTCTGGCCGGCCAGGCCTCGCGTGGGAGCGCCGATGGCACGGGCAGCGCCGCACGTTTCTGCGAGCCCTACGGCGTGGCGGTGGATGCCCAGGGCCATGTCTATGTCGCGGATACCCAGAACCATACAATTCGTCGCATCTCGCCGACCGGCGTGGTCACCACGTTTGCAGGACTGGCCGGCGAGCCGGGTGTGACCAACGGCACGGGCAGCGCCGCACGTTTCAACCAGCCTCAGGGAGTAGCGGTGGACGCGGCCGGTACCGTCTATGTCGCCGACACCTTCAACCACCAGATCAGGAAGATCACCCCTGCCGGCGAGGTCACGACGCTGGCCGGCTCAGCCGCGGAGAAGGGGACGACCGACGGCACCGGCACCGACGCCCGGTTCGACCAACCGATGGGCGTAGCAGTGACCCCGGCCGGTGAAATCCTCGTCGCCGACAGCAACAACCACACCATCCGGCGCATCACGTCCAACGGCGCCGTCACGACGGTGGCCGGCCTGGCAAACAGAAACGGGTCGGTCGACGGGACGGGCTCTGCCGCCCGATTCTACCAGCCGATGGGCGTGGCGGTTGACGTCTCCGGCAACATCTTTGTGGCCGACACCAACAACTTCACCATCCGCCGGATCTCGCCGGCTGGCGCAGTCACGACCGTCGCCGGGAGCACCGGCAAGACCGGGACCGCCGACGGGGTGGGCAGCGCCGCCCGGTTCTTCGGGCCGCGCGGCGTGGCCGTGGGTCCGGCCGGCCAGATCCTGGTGGCGGACCTTTTCAACTGCGCCGTCCGGAGCATCGCGCCCGACGGCACGGTGACCACCCTCGCCGGCAAGGCGGGCGGGCCGATCGGCTGGGCCGACGGCACGGGCGCGAACGCGCAATTCGGTTACCTGGCCGGCGTGGCTGCGGACCACAACGGCAACGCCTACGTCGTGGACATCTGGCACAACACCGTACGCAAGATCACACCCACCGGCACCGTCACCGCCCTCGCCGGCAACGCTGACAGTATCGGCTCCGCGGACGGCCCGGCTGACAAGGCGCGTTTCTATTATCCCAGCGGTGTCGCGGTGGACAGCGCCGGCACGGTCTACGTCGTGGACCGGTTCAACTCCACCATCCGGCGCATCAGTTCCGCCGGCCTCGTCAGCACCTTGGCGGGCAAGGCCGGAGAGAGTGCTTACGTTGATGGCACCGGCAGCGCCGCCCGCTTCTTCGTGCCCCAGAGCGTCGCGGTGGACAGCGCGGGAAATGCCTACGTCACCCAGCCGCGCAACCACACGATCCGCAAGATCACCCCCACCGGCGTGGTCTCGACCTTTGCCGGCGCGATCGACGTCAGCGGCTCCACCGACGGCACCGGAGCGGCGGCGCGGTTCAATTTTCCCTATGGCCTGGCGATCGATGGGACGGACAACCTCTATGTCGCCGACCGGTATAACTGCACGATCCGCAAAATCACCCCCGCCGGCACCGTCACCACCCTCGCCGGCAACCCCAATGTCAACGGCTTGGTGGATGGCACCGGTAGTGACGCACTTTTCAGCGGACCGGAAGGCGTGGCGGTGGACAAGGCGGGCAACGTCTACGTCGCAGACTTATACAATTGCACGATCCGGAAGATCACCCCCGCTGGTGTCGTCACCACGCTCGCCGGCAATCCGAAGCATGCCGGCTCCACGGACGGAACGGGCAATGCAGCCCGGTTCAACTATCCCTCGAGCGTGGCGGTGGACGATGACGGCAACGTTTACGTGGTGGACACCTCGAATCACACCTTCCGGCGGGTCACGCCGGACGGCGTCGTGACGACCCTCGCCGGCTCGGCCCAGACCGACGGTTCATCCAACGACGGGCTCGGGAAAGCCGTCCGTTTCTTTCAACCCACGAGCGTGGCCATGACCCGCACCGGGTTCGCGTATGTGGCGGACACGCAAAACAACACCATCCGGCAGGGCCAGCTCGCCGGACCGCCGGTCGCCATTTCGCAGCCGAGAAGCCAGATGGTCGCCGCCGGGGCCACGGTCCAGTTCTCCGTGACCGCTGCCGCCGTCCCCGCCCCCACGTACCAATGGTATGTCAATGGCAGTGCGTTCAGTGGTGCCACCAGCAGCACGCTCAGCATTACCAACGTGCGCAATTCCGATGCCGGCGTATACGCTGTCGCCATCACCAACCCCCTCGGCAGCATCACCAGCGAGAAGGCCACCCTGACGGTCAGCGCCATCTCCGCTCCTCCCCCGTCAACCGGCAATGGTGGCGGTGGCGGCGCGCCATCCGGCTGGTTCCTCGGCGCGCTGATTACGCTCGGCATCGCCCGCCGCTGGTCCGCTGCCTTGAGGTAGTGCCGGTCTTCAGCCGGCACTGGTTCGGCGTCAACCGCCTCCGCACAGCTCCCTGCGCGGGCTGAAGCCCCGCGCTACGTCAGCCGCCCTTTCAGGCCGGTCTTCGCCCCCCCCCCCCCCCCCGGCCCCCCCCCCCCCCCAGTGCCGGTCTTCAGCGGCACTGGTTCGGAGGAGCAAACTGTCGAGGTGGCGTGGCAAGTGCCGGCTGAAGCACGGCACTACGATCCACCCTCACTTGTGATCCCACGGCAGCTTCACCGTCAGCTTGGGATGCTTCCAGACGTGGAAAACGTCGAACATCTTGCCGGGATTCAAAATACCCTTGGGGTCCAACGCCGCTTTCACCGCCTGCATGGCCTTCACTTGCGCCGGTGAATGCTGGATGCGCAGGAACGGGCTCTTGGCCAGGCCGATGCCGTGCTCGCCGGAAATGGCCCCGCCCAACTTCACGACTTTCCGCATCAGGCGGTCCACGGCGACCTCGGCCGCCCGCGACTCCGCCCGGCTGGCGCGGTGATACATGATGTTTACGTGCAAATTGCCGTCGCCGAGATGTCCGAAGGTCGGAATCGCGAGCCCGGAGCTGCGCTTCAGTCCGGCGAGAAATTGGGCAAACGCCCCGTAGCTCCGCATCGGGATGGTGATGTCCTCGTTGAGCTTGGCATCGCCGAGTTCGAACATGGCCCCCGAGCACTTGCGGCGCACGGCCCACAGTTGTTCGGCCTCATCGCGGGTGCGAGCGGCCCGGTGGGCGACGGCGTGTTGCTTTGCCCAACCCACTACAATCGCACGCAGCTCGCGCACCTCGCTCGACGTCCCGGCCAGTTCCAGCAGAATCACGGCGCGGTTTTTCTGACCGGCAAAGACCGGCCGGCCCGTGGCGCTCTCGGCACAGCGGACGCTGTCGCGGTCGAGGAATTCGCAGATCGCCGGCTGCACGCGCAGGCGGAAAAGCGCGCGCGCCGCCTCGAACGCGGCGGTCTCGTCCCTGAAGGCCGTCAGCAGCGTCCAGCGCGCCGGCGGCAGCGGGATCAGCTTCAGCACGGCGCCGGTCACGACGCCGAGCATGCCCTCGCTGCCGATCCACAGGTCGCGGAGGTTGAAGCCCGCCGCGAATTTCTTGGTCGCGGTCCCCCACTCCACCAATTCACCCGTCGGCAGGAAGCCGCGCAGGGCGATGATGAAGTCGCGGGTGACGCCGTACTTGCCGCCGTGCATGCCGCCCGCGTTGCAGGCGATGTTGCCGCCGATGGTGCAGTATTCCTTCGAGGACGGATCGGGCGGATAAAACCAGCCGGCGGCCTCGGCCGCGCGGTGGATGGGGCCGACCTTCGCGCCGGCCTGCACGTGGGCCATGCCGGCCTCGTCGTCGATGCGGATGCGATTGAGCCGCAGCATGTCGATCACCCAACCGCCCCGCACGGGCGCCGCCGCCCCGGTCAGCGTGGTGCCGCGTCCGCGTACGGTGACAGGCACGCGATGGCGGTTGGCCAGCGCGAGCACCACCCCGATCTGCGTCTCGCGCCGCGGCTTGATGACGGCTTCGGGACGGAACGGGATCTTGCTGCTGTCGTACGCGGCGGCATCCAACGATGCGGCATCGGTGCGGACAATATCAGCGCCGAGTCGGCGTTGGAGTTCGCGGGTGGCAGCAGTGGTCATGGGCAATTCCAAATACATTAACCGGAAAGTGGGAACGCTAATCTGCTCTGATCCACGCTGATGGCATGAACCTGAGGACCGATCATATTCACAGGAGGGAGCGGAGAGAACAAAGAACCCAATCAACAATCCCAGCAGCGGTCCCCGTTGCCTCCGTCACCTCCTGTAAATTGCCTTGGGATCGAATCAGCGAGGATCAGCGCAGATCAGCGTTCCCTTGCCCCCGCCCTCTCCCTCTCCGCGGCTTTTAAATTGCCGTCCTTCACTCTGGCAGACCATCGGCGCAAGGTCGCCAGCGGCCTCGCCTTCGGTTTCCTCTCGGCCAACGACCCGCAGAAGGTCGCAGACTATGGCGCGGCGCACGTCACCTTCGCGTCCATCACCCCCGGCGACACATCGATGGACACCTGCAAGGAAATCGAAATCCGGCTTATTTTGCAATGGCTTGAGGCGGAGAAATTGGCTACCTTGCGGCCGCTTTTCTCGACCCCACCCCGGGCGGGAAAAGTCCACACCCCCATGAAAACCACCACACTGGTTATGCTCCTGCTCGGACTGGTGCTTTCGGGCCCCGTCTGTTCCGGCTCCGCGGCAATCCCGCTGTTCGACAACCTCGGCTCCCACACGCACAAAATCACCACCCGCTCGCCGGAAGCCCAGCGCTACTTCGACCAGGGCCTGCGCTTCGTCTACGGCTTCAACCATGGCGCGGCCATCCGCTCGTTCCAGGAAGCCGCGCGGCTCGACCCGGAGTGCGCCATGGCCCACTGGGGCATCGCCCTCGCCAGCGGTCCGCACATCAACTATCCGGTGGTGCCGCCCGCCGCGGCCGCGCTCGCCTGGGCGGAACTGCAGCTCGCGCAGCGGCACGCGGACCAATGCACGCCGGTGGAGCAGGCGCTCATCGCGGCCCTGGGCCATCGCTATGCCGACCCGCAGCCGGAGGACCGCAGTCCGCTGGACCGCGCCTATGCCGAAGCCATGCGCGCGGCCTGGGAAAAATTTCCCGACCAGCCCGACGTCGGCGCGCTTTTCGCCGAGGCCATGATGGATCTCCGGCCCTGGGACCAATGGACCCCCGAGGGGAAGCCCCAGCCCGGCACGGATGAGATCCTCGCGACCCTGGACGCCGTCCTGAAGCTCAACCTCAATCATCCCTTTGCCAACCACCTGTACATCCATGCGGTGGAGGCCTCGCACCAGCCCGAGCGCGCGCTTCCCGCCGCCGACCGGCTGCTGACGCTGCAACCCGGGCTCGCCCACAACGTGCACATGCCCTCGCATATCTACATCCGCACGGGCCAATGGCAGCGGGCCGTGGAGTCGAACCAGCTGGCCGTCGCCGCCGACAGCGCCTACCGCGAGATCGCCGGCCCGGCCCGCGGTTTCCTGCCCGTCTATGTGGCGCACAACGACCACATGCTCGCCTACGCCGCCATGATGACCGGCCAGAGCGCCCTCGCCCTCAAGCATGTCCGCGACCTCGTGGCCAAGCTGCCGCCGGAGTTCATGGCGGAATTCGGGTTTGTCGCCGAAGCCTGGCTCGCGATGCCCCTCGAGGTGCTGGTGCGATTCGGACGCTGGGACGACGTGCTGGCCGAACCCGAGATCGCGGCCGGCAACCGTTTCAGTCACGCCTTTCAGCACGCCGCCCGCGGCATCGCGCACGCCGCCAAGGGCGACACCGTGGCCGCCCGCCAGTCCCAGGTGCGTTATCTTGAAGCCGCCAAGGCCGTCCCCGCCGATCAGATTGCCGCCGGCAACAACACCTGCCACGCCGTGCTCGCGATTGTCACGCCGATGCTCGAGGGCGAAATCCTCATCCGCGAAGGCAAGGTCGACGAGGGCCTGGCCCAGCTCCGGGCGGCGGTCGAATTCGAGGACCAGCTGCGCTACGACGAGCCGCCGGGCTGGATGATCCCGGTGCGGCATTCCCTCGGGGCCGCGCTCATGGCGCACGGCCGTTTCGCCGAGGCCGAGACCGTCTATCGCGCGGACCTGGCGCGTCTGCCCGGCAACGGCTGGTCGCTCTTCGGTCTGGCCGAGGCCCAGATGCGCCAGCACCAGGTCGCCGAGGCCAGCCACACCCTCGAACAGTTCAACGCCATCTGGCGCAAGGCTGACCTGACCATCACATCCTCCTGCCTCTGCCAGCCGGGGGAGTGAGCCTGTAGGGCGGGGTCTCCGAACCCCGCCTTATGATTTCCACGCTGAATTTCATCGTTCTCTTTCTCGTAATCGTTCTCGTTCTCGACGCACACGTTCCGAACCGAGAAAGAGAAAGATTACGAGAACGAGAACGATTGGATTCCAGTGACGGAGCCAAGGAAGGCGGGGTTCGGAAGCCCCGCCCTGCATCAGCCAGGCCCCCTCAATACTTCCCGTACTTCCACGCGGTCTCGTACATCGCCAGCACGTTTTCCGTCGGCGAATTGTCCTGCAGCATGTGCGTCGGTGAGAAGCAGTAGCCGCCGCCGGGCATCATGATGTCCAGCGTGTGCCGGCAATACGCGGCCGTCTCCGCCGCCGTGCCATAGGCCACCGGGCCGGCGGTGCTGATGCAGCCGTGGAAGGCCAGCCGGCCGCCGAAGTGCGACTTCAGGTACGCGGGCTCCATGTTTTTCGCCTCCGGCTGCAGGGTGTCGACGGCCTTGATGCCCATCGCGATGAAATCCTCGAAGACCCAGCTGCTGGAGCCGCACGAATGAACCATCACGGACAGCCCGAAGGACTTCGCCAGGTCGACGAAGCGCTGGTGCAGCGGACGCAGCTGGCGGCGGTACAGGTCCAGGCTGAGCGTCGGCCCGATCTGTGTGCCGAGATCCTCGCCCAGCCACACGAAGTCGATGCCGCCCCTGGCCGCTTCCAGCGTCCGGCGCATCACCTCGAACTGGATGTCGAGCCGGCGGCGCGTCAGCAGCATCCCGGCCGGATCGTCCGTGATCAGATCCACCAGCACCTGCTCCATCGTGCGCAGCATGCCGTTCATGTTGATCACGTCGGGCACGCCGGCGTTGCCGGTGTACACCCCGTAGTCGCGGACGCGGTCGCAGGCCGCCTTCACGCCGCTGTAGTCGAAATCATCCGGCGAAGGCAGCGGCCACGCGGCCACCATCTCCTCAGTCGCCTCCTGCAGCGGGAAATCGCAATAGTCCCAATAACCGCCCGACGCATGCGCGATCCACGTGCGCCGGATGCCCCACTCGTCGCAAAAAATGCCGCGCTCCGGGATGTCGGCGTGGAGCTTGGGTCCGCGGTACGGCGCCCACACGGCGCGAAAATCCACCTGCAGCTGGTGGCGGAGCCGCTCGTCGTCGTCGGGCCGGAGGCCGAAATGCGCCTTCAGGCGGCCGTCGATGCCCGCGTTGGCAAAGTAATCGATGGGGACGCGATCCGGCTGCTGGCTGGCCAGCGTGGTGAGAACCCGTTGTTTGGAGGTCATGGGCATGGCGGCTGCGACTGGTTGAGGAGCTGCAGGCAAGCCGTCCGTCGCGACAAAGGCGCGTGTGAAAGCGCGCGGGCTTACGTATTGAGCAAATGTGCTGTGACCGATTACCGGTCCTGATGGCACCCGCCGTCCGTTCCCCCCATTGGTAAAACGGCCGCGGCGGGGGAGTCGCGCGTCCCCGGCGGTCCGCGGCGCCTGAACATTCGCGGCGCGGACGGGATTTTCTTTTGCGCTGCAACTCCGCCCCACCTATCCCTGCGCCTTCGTCTCCGGCCCCAATCCCCATGACTTCCCTCAGCACGACTGATCTGATCATCATCGGCAGCTACTTCCTGATTACGCTCATCGTGGGCCTGGTCATGACGCGCAAGGCCAGCCGCAACCTCAACGAATACTTCCTGGGCGGACGTTCGCTGCCGTGGTATCTGCTCGGGATGGCCGGCATGGTGAGCTGGTTCGACCTGACAGGCACGATGATGATCACGTCGTTTCTCTACATGCTCGGGCCGCGCGGCCTGTTCATCGAGTTTCGCGGCGGCGTCGCGCTGATCCTGCCGTTCATGATGGCCTTCACCGCCAAATGGCACCGGCGCTCCGGCTGCATGACCGCGGCGGAGTGGATGACCTACCGCTTCGGCCACAGCCGCGCCGCGAATTGGATGCGCCTGCTGACGGCCCTGATGTACATCCTGCTCAGCATCGGCATGCTCGCGTACCTCATCCGGGGCACGAGCCTCTTCGTGGGCCTCTTCGTCCCGTACCCGCCGATGCTCGTCACGGCCGTCCTCATCGCGATCTGCGCCGTCTACACGATGCTGTCGGGCTTCTACGGCGTGGTGCTCACCGATCTGGTGCAGGGCCTCATCATCATCGTGGCGGCCTTCCTCATCGGCTTCATCGCCTGGCAGGCGACGCCCGACCTGGCCGCGCTCAATGCGCTCGCCGAGCGCGTGACGGGCAACGCCTACTGGACCTCGAGCGTGCCGCACGTGCACACCACGATGCCGCGGGGCTACGAGATGTACGAGACCCTGCTGATGTTCGCCCTGTTCTACCTGCTCCGCAACGTGATCGGCGGACTCGGCACCGGCGCCGAGAGCCGGTACTTCGGCGCCCGCAGCGACCGTGAGTGCGGGCTCCAGTCGATGATGCAGGGCCTGCTGATCGCCTTCCGCTGGCCGCTGATGATCAGCTTCGCGGTGCTGGGGCTCTTCCTCATGGAGCGGTACTTCCCGCGGCCCGCGCTCCTGGAGGAGGCGGCGGCGGTGGTGCACCGGCACTATCCCGACACGCCACCCGCCTACTGGCACGACGTGACCAGCGACATCGTCCACCGGCCCGAGGCCGCCCCGGCCGCCGCCGCCGAGCTGGCCGCGGTACTCGGACCGACCTGGAAGGAAAAGCTGCCCCTGGTCAGCGTCTACGGCACCGTCAATCCGGAGCAGATCCTGCCGGCCGTCCTCATCAACAGCGTCCCCGCCGGCCTGCGCGGTTTCTTCCTCGTCGCCATGCTCGCCGCCATGATGTCCACCCTCACCGGCACCGTGAACCAGGCGGCGGCCATGATGGTGCGCGACATCTATCAGGACCGCCTCCGGCCCGGCGCCGGCAACCGCGAGCTGCTGTTCGCCTCCTACGGTTCCGCGGGCCTCATCCTGGTCCTGGGCTTCTGGATGGGCGTGAACGCCGGCAGCATCAACGATCTCTGGGGCTGGCTTTCGATGAGCCTCACGGCCGGCATGTTCGCGCCGCAGGTGCTGCGCCTCTACTGGTGGCGCTGCAACGGCTGGGGCGTGGTCGGCGGCACCGCCTTCGGCTGCCTCGGCGCGATCGCACAGCGCATCTTCGCGCCCGCGCTCGTCGAGTGGCAGCAGCTCCTCGCGATGACCGCCCTTTCCTTCGCGAGCACGATCATCTGCTCGCTCCTCACCGCCCCACCGCCCCGGAGACCCTGCGGCATTTCTACCGCACCACGCGCCCCTTCGGCGCCTGGGGTCCGCTCCGGGCCGAGCTGCCGGCGGCCGAGCGCGCCGCCAACGACCGCGAGCACCGCAACGACCTGCTCTCGATCCCCTTCATCATGCTGGCCCAGGTCGCGCTGTTCCTGATGACGATGCAGTTCATGATCCGCTCCTGGACCGCCTTCGCCTGGACCGCCGCCCTGCTGGCCATCGGCGTCGCCGGCACCTACCGCTACTGGTGGAAGAACCTCGCCCCCGCGAGCAACCCGGGCACGGACCTCGCGGAAAAAAGCTGAAGGCGACCGCGGAGTTTTTGACCACGGATTCCGCGGATTGCGGATGATCCCGACCACGGATCAGGTTAACCGCTTATTCACCGCGGATCAGGGACTGGATCACCATTCGTGTTCCTCCGTCAATATCAATCTGTGTGAAGCATTTGATCCGTGTTATCCGTGAAATCCGTGGTTAAAGATTTCCGTGACCGCCTACAGTTTCACCGCGCCGCTGGTCATGCCGCGGATGAAGGGCTTGGTGGCGTAGACGAACATCAACAGCAGCGGGATGCTGCTCAGCACGTACGCGGAGTACATCGTGCTCGAACTCAAGGCCACGCCCGACCGCGCCATGGTGTACAGGCCGGAGGCGACCACCTGGTGCCGGTCGTCGGTGTTCACGATGAAGGGCCACAGGAAATTGTTCCACGTCCCGAGGATGTTCATGATGATCACGACGGAAAAAACGGGCTTCGACAGCGGCAGGACGATGTTCCAATAGAGGCCCCAGTGTCCGGCCCCGTCGAGCCGGGCCGATTCAAACAGCTCCTCGGGCAGCCCGCTGAAGAAGCTCCGGAAGACGAAGATTGCGAACACCTGGCCGCCCGCGACGTACGGCAGGACCATTGCCCAATAGGTGTTCAGCAGCCCCAGCTGCTTCACGAGCAGGAAGCTGGGCACCAGCGTCAGCACCCCGGGAAACACCATGGTCGCGAGAATGAAGCCGAAAATGAAGTTGCGGCCGAGGAACCGGTAGCGCGCCAGCAGGTAGGCCGTGCCGGAACCGAGCGCGGCCACACCGAGCGCGGTGAGGCCGGAGACGACAAAGGAGTTGAGCACGTAGGGCCGGAGCACGACCCACGCGCGGCGCGAGCCCGCGGTGAGCTTGGCCCAGTAATGGGCGGCCGCGCGTTCCCGGGTCGCCGCCAGTACTTCGCCACTTTCAGTGCGGATGGACAAGGGGCGGGCATCCGCGGTCACGTACCGCCACCCCACCCGCGCCAGGCCGGTGAGCGACTCCGGCGCGCCGAAGAAGGTGCGGTTGTACTCAAAGTTGTCGCGCAGCGCGCTATTCAGGACGAAGACAAAGGGCAGCAGGGTCAGCGCGGAGGTGCAGATCAGCACCGCGTGGTTTCATGTCGCACCTCCCTGGACTTCCTCGGCCGACCGGAAATAGCGCAGGTTCAGCAGCGTGAGCCCGAGGATAGCGACGAACAGCAGGACGCCGATGGCGCAGGCATAGCCCATGCGCTGGAAGGAGAACGCATTGTAATACATCCACAGCCCGGGAACCATGGTCTCGAAGCCGGGCCCGCCCTGCGTGAGCACGAGGATGCCCTCGAAGCCCTGAATCCCGCCGATCACGGTGAGCACCAGGATGAGTTTGAGCTGGCTCAGCACCAGCGGGACATCGATGCGCAGGAACTTGCTGACGCCCGTGCAGCCTTCGAGCGCCGCGGCCTCGTTGACGCTCTCGGGGATGGCCGAGAGCCCGGCATAGTAGATCAGCACCTCAAAGCCGCCGGCGAAGGGAAAGCCGAAGCACATCAGCGCGACGAGGGCCGTCTGCGGGTCGTTCAGCCAGCTGTGGGTCCATCCGTCCATGCCGACGACGCGCAGGAACTCATTGAGCAGCCCGTAGTCGGCGTAGATCATCCGCGACCACAACAGCTGCACGGCCACGCCGGGGACGACGATGGGGACGAGGAAGGCGATGCGGTAGAGATAGCGCGTGCGCTCGTACGGCAGCGAGTGGATGAGCTTGGCGACGATCAACGGGAAGGACAGCCGCACGAACACGCCCACGGCGGTGAGCAGGAACATGTTGAACACGGACGGCCAGGTGGGCGGATCGTTGACGAGGTACTCGAGATAGTTGGCGAAGCCGACGAAACGCGCGGGGCTGCCGACCTCGAACTCGTACAGCGACTTGAGGAAGGCCCAGACCACCGGCAGGTAAATGAAGGTCAGCAGCAGCAACACGCTGGGCAGCAGCAGCGCATGGCAGCTCGCGGCGAACCGCAGGCGGGAGGGACTGAGGTCGGGCGGTTTCATCGGGACGGCGGGGGTGGCACATCCCGCCAGCCGGCCCGGAGGGGCGCGAGGCGGTCCCACTCCTGCTGCAGGGGGGCGAGGTCGGTTTGCGTGCGTTGGAGGAAGTTCTCCGTGGCGGTGGTGACGTTGTCCTCCTGCCAGCGCATGAACTCGTCGAGGTCGATCGCCCCGGTCAGGTACAGGTGCAGAATGCGCTTGAGGATGTCCGTGAAGCGCAGGTCGAAAGTGTAAGCCCACTTGGTCGTCGTGTAGCGGCGCTTGAGGATTTCGACGAACGGGTCCAGCTGCGGATGCACGGGCACGCCGACGATGTTGGGGATGAGGGCCGGATACTCGTTCACGATGCGGCCGGTGTTTTCCGGCAGGCACATGAACTGCAGGAGCTCCACCGCGCGGCGCAGGCGTCCGGAGCGGGCGATGCGCTCGGCGAACGGCAGGGCCGGATCGGTGTCGCTGAGGGCCGAATTGGTCACCTCCAATTGCGTCGCCACCCCGCCGATCACGCACATGGGCAGGCCGGAGGCGTAGGGCGAATCGGCCGGGAGCATCGGCGGCAGGTAGAATACGCCCCAGTCGAAGCCCAGCTGCTGGTCGCCGGCCAGGCGGTAGACAAACCAGCTGCCGTTCCAAAGCATGACCGCCTGCTGGGTCACAAACTCGCGGGTGAGGTCCTGGGTGTTGATGTCCTTCGTGAGAAAGGGCCGCAGCTCGCCCAGCTTGCGCCAGACCTCGACGAACCGCGGATCGCGCCGGGTGAAATAGCCCTGGCGGTGCAGGAAGGAAATCTCCTCGGGATCCATGTACCCCTGCAGGTACGCGGCCCGCACCGGATCATCCTTCTTCAAGTCCAGGCCGGGCATGAGCTCGCGGTAGAACTGGTCGAAAATCAGGTCCGTGCCCCAGTCGGCCAGGCAGTCAATATTCGTAAGCAGCGGGGTCCGGCCCAGCTCCTTCACGCGGCGGAGCAGCGCGATGAATTCGCCCCAGGACTCCGGGGGACGCAGGCCATGCTGCGCGAAGAAGGTCCGGTTGTAGAAAATGCCGGTCTCAACCATGTCGAGGCTGATGCAGTAGTTGTTGCCGTCCGGCGCGGCCTTGCCGCGGGTGATGGCCTGGTAGGTGAACATGTCCCACCATTGCCGTGCGCCCGGGGCGGCGGGATCGCCCTTCGCCACCACAAAGGGATTCGGCCGCTCGAGAAACCGGTCCAGCGGGACATACCACTGCTTCTGGGCGTCCACCCAGACATCCTCGACGTTGACCGACACGATGTCCGGCGCGGCCCCGCCGCTGAGCTGGGTGACCAGGAATTCCCGCTCGATCGGCACCGTCACGATTTCAACTTTGGTGTCCGGATACCGCGCCTCGAATGCGGCGACCACCTGCGTCACGCCCTGCAAAGGTTCCCCGATGCCCGCCGGGACCGAGCCCGGGAGGTAGTTCTGCCCGACGGACATGCGCAGCACGTACTTGTACTCACCGGATTGCGCCTTCGCCTCCGTGCCCGCGACCGCCGCCTTTCGCTCCGGCCAGAGCACGACGACTCCAACCGTTAGAACGGCCGCAAGGGATAACCGTCGGAGCATCAGGGCAAATTGGGGGCGGGACACGACAGGGGACTTGGCGACCAGTCAAAGAGTGTACCGCCTATCCGCACGACAATAATCCCGGATTTGGATACTGGAGAATCGGATCGCAAAATAGGGCGGGTCTCTGACCTGCCCTTTTCACGTTTCATCTGCGTCGAGGCGTCCGAAGGCGGGTTACAGACCCGCCCTACCTCAACCCATCTCCCACCCACTCAAACTGTCCCACCGCACCCGGCTTGCGGTTGCACCAGCCCCCCGGACGATTACGCCCACTCGCATTCCCGCGCGTCTCCAACCCCGTTCCCTATGAAACACTCCCTGTTCTGCCGCATGCTTTGCCTTGGCGCCGCGCTATGCCTAACCCCGCTGGCCATGGCCCGCATCGGTGACCGTTTTCCGTCCGAGAAGAAAATCATTGCCGATCCCGTCACCGGCGTGCCGCTCACCTTCCTCACCACCGCGGCGGCGGCGACTCGAAGATCTACCAGACGCACCGCCAGTGGACGGCCGACGGCAAATGGCTCGTTTTCCGCTCCAACCGCGTGCGCGGCCAGGCCATGGCCGTCAACGAGGAGACCGGGGTGATCGTGCAGGTCACCGAACACGGCTATGCCGGCATGCTCTGCCTAGCGGCGAAGTCCATGAAACTCTACTTCCTGCGGCCGCAATTGCTCGCGCCGCCACCGGCCGTCACCGGCGCGGAACCCGCCTCCGGACCCGCGCCCACGGCCGCCACCGCACATGGCCCGTCGCAGATCATCGAGGTGGACCTCGGCCTGCTCTTTGCCGACAGCGAGTCCGGCCAGCTCAAGGCCGCGACGGTCTACGAGCGCGTCTGCGGCACCATCCCCATCGAATGGGGTGCCGGCGGCGACATGGCCCTCGATGCCGATGAACAGGTGGCGTTCTTCCGCGTGGGCAAAGAGGCGGCGGCCAAACACCTGCCCGCCGGCACCAGGATCGAGCCCAACTTCGGTCCCCGCAACATGGGCGCCGGCCCGACAGGCCTCGGCCGCATGGACCTGCGCACCGGCGAGGTTTCCTTCGTCATCGCCGTCCCCTTCCAGATCGGCCACGTGCAGACCAATCCCTGGGTGCCCGGCGAGATCGTCTTCTGCTGGGAAACGGGCGGCAAATCGCCCCAGCGCACCTGGACCGTCCGTGGCGACGGCACCGGGCTGCGTCCACTCTATCCCGAATCCCCCCACGAGTGGGTTACCCACGAGGCGATCATCACCCATGACGAGATCGCCCTCGCCATCATGGGACATCGCGAACCCGACCTGACGGATGCGTGGGGCCGGTGCGGTTCACGCGAGAAACCCACCGGCCTCGGCATCGTCAACCTGCGCACGCGCGAGATGCGCATCGCCGGCCAGACCAAGCATGGCAGCGGTCTCTGGCACGTGCACGGTTCGCCCGACGGACGCTGGGCCGTGGGCGACGACTTCGCCCGCAGCCTCTACCTGATCGATCGCACCAACGACGAAATGATTTTGCTTTCCGCCGGCCACAAGGCCACCGCCGCCGATCACCCGCACCCAACCTTCAGCCCCGACGGCACCCGCATCCAGATCCAGTCCGCCATGATCTCGGAGGATGGCCGCGCGATGAACATCTGCATCATCCCGGTGCCGGAGAAACTGCTCCAGCGCACCTACCCCGCGCCCGCGCCGGCGGTGCTGGCAAAACCTTAAATCCAGTGGGTAGGGCCCGGCCTCCGGACGGGCCGTTGGTCTCCCGAAATACGCACATCGCTCCCGCCCGCCCGGAGGTCGGGCGCTACCCAAAGCCAATCCATGAACCAAACTCCCCAACCCGTCCCGGGCTTTCCCATCGAGCGCTGCGTCAACGCCTACTCCCCGGAACGCGCCGAACCCGTTTCTGCCGGCCACCAGTACTGGTTCGCCGACCGTCATTTCGCCGGTGGCAACACCGTCAAGCTCAGCGCCGTCAACCCCGGCCAGCGCATGCACGAGCCCCATCGTCACGAGGAGGACGAATTCATCTTCGTCCTCGAAGGCACCGGGGAGTTCACCCTCGACGACGAGCACCGCACCGTCGGCCCGCTGACCAGCCTCTACTGTCCCTCCTGGCACCTGCACGGCCTGCGCAACAGCGGCACGACCATCCTGAAATACCTCGTGCTGCGCAAGGAGCCGGCGGCCTGAGCAGGATAGGTGGTCCCAGGACGGCGCCTGCCTCGACCTCGAGCAAATGGTGAGTTCGGCCGTAGGTGGGAGCGAACTTGCTCGCGACCGAATGCCCCGGATGTAGGGCGGGGTCTCCGAACCCCGCCTGGGAGCGCGACCGCCCTCGGTCGCAATTTATCGCCAACCAATCAAGCCGGAGAAAGAGAAAGATAAAGAGAACGAGAAAGATCGGAGGCCTGACCCGCGAAGCGGAGGCGGGGTTCGGAGACCCCGCCCTACAACAGGCGCTCAACCGAAGCCACACAGCGGTCATTACTCCCCCAAGCCCATCCCCTCCTCCCGTCGTCACCGTGAGCAATTCGATTCAACCCGATAATCCCAGCTGTTGAATTCACCTGCATCCACCGCGCGGTTGCCCGGACCTTTCGCAAGGTTCACCCTCCTTTCATCAAAGCGCCGCCCGCCATCCCGGATCGCGATTCCGTGCCGTTCTCGTGGTACGTCACCTGTGGCATGCCGGCCTATGCGTTGCTGGCCGGAGTGCGCTTCGACCGCGTCTTCACGGAAGCCGATGCCATCATCGAAGCCTTCGACCGGGGCGAGCCACGGGCCCGCGAACTGTTCGGTCCCGATGTTCGTTACAGCGGACCCGGCTGGGCGGCGATCAGTTACGGCCATGTCAACTGCCTTGGCGCCCCGCTGATCTTCCCGGAGGACAGCGAAGTGGGCATGCTTCCCCTCCACCATTCAATGGACGAGGGCATCGCCGCCCTCGAACGCCCGGTGAACTGGGCCGAAACCGGCCTGATGCCGTTCTACCTGGAGCTGTGGGCCCGTCTCAAAAAGGCGTATCCGGACAGGTCCATCCCCTTCAGCGGCTTCGGCCTCGAGGGCCCGATCACCACGGCCTGGGAACTGCGCGGGCATGATTTCTTCACCGATCCCTATGAGGATGCGGCGAAATACGGCCTCTACCTTGATCGCGTCACCCGCAGCATCGGCGACTACGCCGGCTTCATGCGCCGGGTGAACGGCCAGCCGGTCCGGTCCGCCGAGGGGGCGCTGATGTGCGACGACATCTCCGCGTTCTTCAATCCCGCCAAGTGGCCGGATTGGATCCTCCCCTGGCAGGACCTGTATTTCTCGCTGCAATCCGATGGGCCGCGCCAGGCGCATATCGAGGGCATGGTGCCGGACCATCTGCCTCACCTCGATGCCCTGGGTCTCGCCATGTTTGACCCCAGCGTCTCGCCCCGCCTGCTCGCCGCGGACCTGCGCGACCGCTGCCGGGTGCCATTCCAGTGGCGGCTCAACTCGATGCAGATGCGCGATTTCTCCGTCGAACAGATCCGCCATTACGTGCGGTCCGGCGCCGCCGACGGCGCCTCGGGCGTTTTTCTCAACCTCATCCGCGACACCGTCACCCCCGAATCCGTTCCCAAGGTGCACGCCTTCATGGCCGCCGCCCGCGAAGTCGAACAAAGCCTCCGCGACGGCTGCCCCCGCCATCGCCTCCGCGAGTGACCCGCCCGGCGACTCCATCCCAACCCGCCATGTAACGCATTACGTTACAATGCCAGCGGCACCACGGCATCAACCCAGTCGGATTGCCACCCGTGAATCCTGACAGCTTTGTCACGTAATACGTGACAAAGCTCGGTTGAGCCGCGACCGCAATTTACCCGTTCCCTGCCCGTCAGCCACAGACACTTTGTCACGTAATACGTGACATGGCGTGTTGGGCCGCAGGCCTCAATTCACCCCTGTCACTACCTTGGAGCCGAAATCTTTGTCACGTATTACGTGACAAAGATTTTGGACGGATGCGGTGAGGGGAGGACAATTTATGCGGGCGGTTGAGCCTTGGTCAGTCGGCCGGGCGGGCGGGCGGCGGCGCGCATGGGGAGGAGTGCTGCGGGGCTCAATTGGGTTGCACGGTCACCCGGCGTATGAGGATGGACTTGTGTTCCTGGCCGTCGGCCCCGGGGCGTTTGAACCAGGAATACGCCACTAGGAAGGTATCGTCGGTCAGCGCGAGCAGACTGGTGTAGCCGCAACTGTCATCCTGCAAGCCGGCGGTGCTCAGCGGCACCAGGGGTTGCGGCGGGCTCCAGGCCTCGCCGCGACCATTCAGACTGAAACTCAAGTCCGCTCCCGGCCGGCCGGAGGCGAGCACGAGCACGCCGTTGCCGAGCAACAGCAGGCGCGGCATCACTCCCCAGCCGCGGAAGGCCTTGGGACGTGACCAGGTCCGGCCCGTATCGGTCGATCGCGTGAGATACATCGGACCGGAGCCGAGGCCGTCGGTCGTGCGCAGCACGGCGAGCAGGGTCCCGCCGCGCAGGCAAACGCTGGCCGGCTCGGTGAAGCCGTCACGCCGGTCCGCCGACGGATCGGCGCCGACCTCGGGACGGTAAAGTATGCGGCCCTGCAACTGCCAGGAGCAGCCGTTGTCCTGCGACCGATAACAGCCGCAATGCAGGTGGGCAAAATCCCCGCCCTCGATCCGACCCGGGTAGACCACGGCCACCAGCGCGCCGTCCGGCAGCAGGTGCACATCGCCCCACCACACCACGGGAAAAACTCCCTCCACGGAGCCGCGCAGCAAATCCGGATCATCCAGCCGGGCGCGCTCCGGCAGCCATCCCGCATTTCCGCGCGACAGGCGCGCCTGCGGCACGCCCTGTAACACGGGCGGCAGGGCCGCGTGACGGTATTGGGCATAAGTCAGTCCTCCGTAGGTGCCGGTGACTGTGCCCACGACCGGCGGTAATTGCAGTCCGGCCAATGGCAACGCCCGCGGGGTGACATCAGGTCCGCCGCAGCGCAAACGGTCGCCATTGGGCAGCAGGAGCCCGGCGACCGGTTCGGAGGCAGTGACCAGGTGCCACGTGCGACCTTCGTCGGCGGAAATCCCGCGATTGGGCTGGGCTGGTTTCACTCCGTAACTGAGGGCGCTGTCGGCCTGCACATGAAAGGTGACCGCGATGCGACCATCCAGGAGCCGTTCCATGATTGGAAACTGGTATTGCCCCCAGCGATCCACGCCGGGTTCGGCGACAAACGGAGCTTCCGCCACCATCACGGATTCGGATATTTCCAACCGCATCCACTCACCCTGTCACGAGCGTCCCGCCATGCAACGCTAACCCCTGAGGGCCGAACGCTCCCACGGTCAGAATCAGCCGACTTTGACATGCCCGGAGCAGTCCCAAGGCTCCGCGGGCGCTTGAATCCCCTGCTCCGCATATTCCCCCGCGCCTGGCTGATTGGCAGCGCCCTGACCCTCGGTCCAAGTCTGGCGGCGGATGAGCATGTAGCCGTGACTTCCAGCGCCGCCACCGCGTACACGCAGCGCAAATTCGAGGGGACCAGGATTCGCACCGAAACCTATGTCTTCATGGAGGGCAGCTTCATCCCCGGCCAGACCGTGGACCGCTCGATCGAGCGCATGCCCTTCCGTCGCATCGCCGAATTTCTCGCGCCCGAACTCGCCCGGCAGCAGTACCTGCCGGCCCCGGAGGCGAAGTCGGCCGATCTGCTCATCGTCGTCCACTGGGGCACCACGTCACCGCGCACCCCGGCGGCCGAGATGCAGGGCACGACCACGATCAACCTCGATCAGGCCCAGGAGCGGGCCTTGACCAAAGAAATCAACGCGCAGGCCGCCGGCGGATCCGACGCCATGGCCGCGTGGCTGGCCACCGGCAGCGAAATCGACCGCCAGGCCGGATTTGAGCAAGCCGAGCGCTACACCGACAATCTCGACAGCGACTACACCACGGCCAATGCGGCCAAGCTCCTCGGCTACAGCAAGAGCCTGCAGCAGATGGAAAGGAACATCTTCGGGAGCACCGAGGAAACCACGCTGCGATCCGACCTCAGCACCGAGCGGTATTTCATCATCCTCAAAGCCTACGATCTGAAGGAGCCGCTCGCGCCCGGCCGGAAGCGCCGCGCGGTCTGGACCGCCCACCTGAACATGCGTTCGCCGGGCAAGAATTTCCCGACCGCCCTCCGGCAAATGGGCAGCGTGGGCGCGAACTACTTCGGCAAGTCAACCGACACCGTCGAAACCAGGCGACCCGTGGTGCGCGAAGGCCGCGTCATCCTCGGACCGCTCGTGATCATCGAAGAGGAGCAGTGATCAGACCGTCGTCTGCGCGGTGATCACCTGCTGGGTCAGGTCGCGGCACCCCTTGAGGTCGAGCTTGCCGGTGCCGAGCACGGGGATTTTCTCCACCTTGAAGATGCGCTTCGGCACCCAAAGCGCGGGGATGCCGGCGCCGAGGAGCTTTTCGCGGATCTGGTCGCTGGTGACGTCGCGGGTGGTCAGCAGAATGAGCGCCTCGCCCTTGGCGGTGTCGGGCACGCCCATGACGACGGCGCTGTAGCCCTCGGATTCGTCCCAGTTGAAGGCCTCGGCGATCTTCTGCTCGACCGTGCCGTGCGGCACCATCTCGGCGCCGATCTTGGAGAAGCGCGAGATGCGGCCCTCGATGAACAGGAAGCCCTCCTCATCCAGGCGGCCGAGGTCGCCCGTGACAAACCAGCCGTCGCGGAAGGCGGCCTGCGTCTTGCGGGGATCATCCAGGTAGCCGCTGAACACGTTGGCGCCCTTGAACCAGACGATGCCCTGGTCGCCGGTGGGCACTTCCTCGCCCGTTTCGGGGTGCATGATGCGCACCGTCATGCCGGGCAGCAGGCGGCCGGTGGAACCGGTGCGCTTGCCGACCTGGGGTTCCGCGGTGGCGGTCGTGATGGGCGGATGGGGCTGGTTGATGTTGCTCGCCGGGGTCGTCTCGGTGAGGCCGTAGCCCTGCAGGATCTCGATGTGGAAGCGCTCGAGGAACTCGCGGTACAGATCGTCGGGCAGTTTCTCGGCGCCGGTGACCACGAGCTCGAGCGAACGCAGCTCGGCGGGCGTGGCCTTGCGCAGGATGGGCCGGATGAAGGTGGGCGCGCCGAGGAGCACGGTGGCGCCCTCGTCGCGGATGGCCTCGATGATGCGGCGGGTGTCGAGCGGGCTCGGCACGGTCACCACGCGGCAGCCGCGGATGAGCACGTACCAGAGGGTGACGGTGAAGCCCATGCTGTGGAACAGCGGCAGGCAGCCCATCATGGAGGCGTTCTCGGGCAGAATGGAGAGCGAGGAGATCTGCGCGCAGTTGGCGAGGATGTTGCGGTGCGAGAGCGCCACGCCCTTGGGCTCGCCGGAACTGCCGCTGGTGAAGAGCAGGCCGGCTTCCTCGCGATCGCCAATCCGGGGCAGGCCGAGCAGGGTCGCGTACCACTGGTTCGGGAGGATCCAGGCGGCGATGAGCCAGGGCAGAATCGCCTTCTTGCCGCCCATTTCGGTCAGGACGGCGCGGAGGTCGAGGGTGCGCTCGGGCCAGGGGAAGTTGGGCACCTTCTGGCGCACGGCGTCGGCGGACAGCACGGTGACGACCCCGGCGAGCTTCATGCTCGCCTCGAGGGCGGGGCGGCCGGCGGTGAAGTTGAGGTTGACCGGAATCTTGCCCGCGCAGAGCACGCCGAGGTTGGCGATGAAGGCGCCGGCGCCGGGCGGCAGCACGATGCCGACGCGCTTTTCCGGAATGGTGCGGCGGATGTGCCGCGAGAGCGCGGACGCGGCGGCCACCAGCTGGCCGGCCTTCACGGGCTTGCGCTCGGCGGTGCGATCCACGATGGCCAGGCGCCCGGGATGCTTCACCAGCGAGCGCACGCACTCGCGCCCGAGGTGGCGGCGCAGGACGGGCCGTTCCTCGAAGGCCTCGGCCCCCAGGTCGAGCATGACCTTCCGCGCGTGCTCCGGCGTGGTCTGGTCCGCCGGCAGCGGCGGCCCGAACAGCACGAAGACGTGCGTGGGCATGAGCCGGGGGGATTTCCAGAGATAGGAATTGCCCGCAAAGGAAAAGACCGAGCCCCAGATGCCGTCAATGTACGCCGGGATGACCGGCACGCCCGCCTTGCGGGCGATCAGCTCGAAGCCGCGGCGGATCGCCATCAGCTGCCCGGTGCGGGAAATGCTGCCCTCGGGGAAGATGGCCACGATCTCGCCGGCCTCCACAGCCTTGATCGCGAGCCGGATGGCTTCCGTCGGCTTGCCGACGTTGATGGTCAGCGCCCCGCTCAACCGGAAGACCCAGTCGAAGAATCCACTGCTCCGCAGTCCCTTGTGCCCGAAGAAACGGATGGGCCGCGGGCAGGCCAGCTGAAGCACCACCGGATCCACATAGGAGAGGTGATTGACGATGATGATCGCGCCGCCCGTGGCGGGGATATGCTCCCTGCCCCGGCTACGGACCCGGTAAAGCAGCACGGCGATGACCGTGGCAATTGCTTCCCAGAATGCTGGCAGATAGGAACGCCGGGGGGTAAGCGGGGGGATCATGTCCGATGACAGGCTTGGCAACTGACGCCGGCTGGCAAGATTTTCAATCAGGTTTGGGCGGATTGGCGGCCGGTTCGTCCGGCTCGGCGATCAGGTGCCGGAAGCGATGGTAGGAAAAACCCACCCAGAGCAGCACCAGGCCAAGCACCACGAAGGCCACGATGCGGTAGAGGGTGGAATCGAGATCGACGAGGAATACCCGCGGCACGCAAAGCGCGAGCCCGGCGAGGCCGACCAGCCGGTAAGCCCGTTCGCGGGCAAACAACCCCGTCACGAACAACCCGATCGCCACCCCGCCCCACAGCACCGTGACGTAGGGCGCGAGGACGCCGGTCTGATCGGCAAAAAAACAGAAGAGGAGCAGCAGCGCGCCGGAGGCATGCAGCCAGCGCGCCCGGGCGCGCCAGGCCGGCGCGTCGGTTTCGGGTCGGTCACGCCCCAGGACCGGCAGGGCGATCGCCACCGCCGCGAGCACGACCACCGCACCGGTGCCCAACCAACCCGCGGGCATGAGCCAGCCCGCCGATCCCACCAGCGCCAGGGCCGTCCAGCCGGCTCCGGCCAGCAGCAGCACCGAGGCCGCCGTGAAGGCCGGGCGCAGGCCCAGCCGCCATCCCAGCACGAAGACCGCGAGCGCCTCGACCGCCACTGCGACCGGCAGGGCCGGCCCCGCGAAGTTTGCGCGCAGCGCCTGCAGGCTGAACCATGTCGCCAGTCCGGTGAGCAGCCAGCCAAGGAACCGGCGCTGGCGCGTGGTGGGCAGCAATTCCTGGCGCCGCGATGAAAGATGCCAGATGACCGGCAGGCACCAGGCCACGGTGGCCGCCAGCAGCAGCCAGGTGTCGTCGACCCGAACTTTCAGCGGACGATGCTGCACCCAGCCAAGCACCAGGGCGATCGCCGCCCCGGGCACGAGCGGCCAGATCGGCAACCGCGGACTCACGGCCAGGAGCGCAAGGGCCACGCCAACCGTGGCCGCCAGCGCCTCGCCCTTCGCGAGGCCGGCGAACAGCACGCGCTGCAAAACGAGAACGGCGAGGAAAGTCAGCGCAAAACGCAGCAGGCGCCCCAGCCCGGTGCCGTCGATGATGGCCGCCCGCAGGGTCAGGACCGAGCCGATGACCAACACGCCCGCCAGCAGGGCCGCCTCGTTACCCCAGAGCCATTCGGCCGGATACTGGCGCACCGGAAAAACGAACATCGACACATGCGCGGCCAGGACGGCAAAACCCCCGGCCACCGCCGGTCCGTGCCAGCCGCGACTGACGCCGCCCGCCGCACCGAACAGGAGCGCCACGCCCATGTAGATCGCCGGCAGCCAGCCGGCGGGCAGGTTGGCCCGCACCGCATACACGGCCGCCACGCCGAGGAACGTGCCCGCGAGGAGACTGAACGTCCGCGGGGCTCCGAGCCAGCGTTGGTCGTAGCCGAGCAACGCCGCCGCGAAGGTGAGGTATACCAGCGTCGGCGCCACGGAAAGCGCCCCGCCGCCAGCCAGCGAGCGGAACAGGAGCAACAGCGAGAGTGCCCAGACCACCCGGGTCATCGTCCGCAGCCCGCGCACCTCCGTCACCCGCGCCGCCGTGAGCAGCACGAAGGCCTGCATCAGCAGGGCAAGCCAGCGCAGGTGTCCGTTGAATTCCGTGATCACGCCCAGCGCGATCAGGCCGGAGGCCTTGCAGGCGACCACCGGCACCAGCGAACCCGCCTGTTTCAGCAGCCACCAGAAAACCGTCAGGGCCAGCATTACGCCGCCGCCCCAGAACCAGAGCACCGCCAGTTCGTGGATTTGCAGCACGCGCGGGGCGACCAGCAGCGCGGCGGCGATGGCTGCGCTGGTGTTGAGGTTCTGCAGGATCCGGTCGTCAGGTCTCAGCTCCGCGCCGCGGGCGGCGGCCAGGGCGTCGGGCAGCAGGAAGACCAGCATCAGGACCAGCAAGGGAACCCAGATCACGGATGGCGCGGGACCGGGATTCATCGCCACCCAGACCGTGAAGCCCTGCACGACATACACGGCGTACGCCAGCGGCAGGGCGATGAGCATCGGGCTGCGCCAGCCCGTCAGGGAACGCAGGCCGGCCGAACCGGCGGCGAGCACCACGGCCGACCACAGGGAAAAATCCTCCAGGCCGCAATAGCCGGAGAAGAACGCCGTCACAAAGCCCAGCCCCACGGCCATGCCGGCGGTGGTTTCGGAACGACGCCAGCCGGCAAAACCCAGGACCAGCCCCACGACCACCATTTGCGCGATCGCCGCCGTCAGCGGATCGTCAATCACCCGGACCGCCGGGACCGCATAGGCGGCAAAGGCGGCGAAATAGCACAATGCCAGGCCGGCCCCGGAGACGACCGGGCCGAAACGCGGCCAGCGCCGGTCGAGGCGCAGTCCGGCGCCGAACACGGCCAGCGCCACCACGATGAGCTCGGCCAGCTTCACCACCGGCGGCGTATTGCGCGACACATAGACGCCGAAGAACACCACGCCGATCACCGCGAGCAAAGCTCCCAGTCGCGTGGCCCACCAGGCGCCCAACCGGGCCTCGGTGTTGGCGTCACCGCTCGGCGGCCAGAGGCCAAAGCCCTCAAGCCAGACCCGCAGGCCGCCGGGAGCCGCGGGTGGCGGCGGATTGACCGGCATTGACACGAATGCCGGAGCGGCCGCCGGCGTCAGCATCGGCGGCAGCATCGGTGGTTCCGCGAGAGTGGCCGGAGTTGTCGCTGGCGCCGGGGCTGCGGGCTCAATCGCAATTCCTTCCGGCTCAACCGGTGTCGCCGGATTGGGCGGCGTCGCGGTCCCAGTCGTCGCCAACCGGTCGAGCTGGCGGCGGGCTTCCGCCAGTTCCGCCTCGAGCCGGCCGAGTTTGCGATGCAGCTGCTCCAGATCGTAATTTTGCGGCATGGGGGCTGAGGGGTTGGACGCGCGGGATCAGGTTACGTTCGAAGGGTGTCCACGCCAAGCCCGCAGGTCGCGGGCCAGGGCACCGAATCCACCGGGAAAATCGGCCTCCAGCCGGCGGGTGTCATGCCGCTGGCGGCGCACTTCGCGCAGGGCGCATTCGATTTCATGGGGCAGCGAGGGCCGGTCGGTGCCGTAGACGCGCCGCTTCAGTTCGCCCCGGGTGTAGGGTGTCCAGCCCCGCTCCTGCCCCCGCAGCCACGCCTCCTCGGTCACCTGGTCGTCCCGGCCGCACAGGTACCACGCCTCGACCGCCGGCACGGCCACGCCGACGCACCGCAGCACGCGCTTGCGTCCGCGCGCGGGTCGCAGGCGCTTCACGGTCTGCCGGTAGACGGCGCGCAGCTGGCACAGCCGGCACTGCGGGTGAAAATAACCCTCCGCCTCGTGGGCGGCCGTGTGGACCACGCTGTCGTCGGAATCGACCACGACGACCAGGCCCGCGGCGTCGGTGTTGAAATGCAGATGGCGCAGCACGGGCGGCAGGACCTGCGCCACGTTGGGCCAGCCGCGCGCCCGCAGGGCGGGCTGGACCTGGGAGATCGGTCCGCCGAGCACGGACTCGACGAGGACCCGCACGGCAATTTCATCGGCGGGCGATTCACTGAGGAGCGCGACTTTCATGGTTCATCCGGCACGCCACCGAGAATGCCGCTGAACCACATGTCCCCCAGGGAGCCTTCGCTGAGCAATTCCTTCAGGTCGGTCCGGTCGGCCAGCCGCTCAAAGCCGGCGCTATTGCCGTGCTTGTGCGTGATGACGATCTCCTCCGGATGCTCACGAAACAAATCCAGGAGATAGGGCGAGTGGGTGGTCGCGATCACCTGCACCGGCGCCCGCTTGTCGCCAAACGCAGCCGGATAGCTCAAACGGTAGAGCAGGTCCCGCACCTCGCGCAGCAGCCGCGGATGAATGCCGCGGTCGATTTCCTCCAGGCAGACCACCGGCGGCGGTTCCGGGTCAAAGACCACGGCGAGCATGCCCAGGACATAGAGCGTGCCCTGCGAGAGATCCTCGGCGCGGACCAGTTCGGAGCCGTCCGCCAGACGCAGCGCGAATTCGACCTGGGTCCGGTTCGGCGCGCTGAACTCGATGCGCCCGAACTCGGGGATGATCCGGACAATCTCGCCCTGCAGCTGCGCGAACGCCGCCGGCGCCAGCTCCTGCAACCGGTGCAGCACGGCGGCCAGGTTGCCGCCGTTGGCCGTCAGTTCGGCCCCGTCGGTCCGGGCGCCGGGTTGATGCATCGACCGGTGGTCGAAGTGATAGGCGCGGATGCCGCCGAGGGCGCGACGCAGCGCCGGCCAGTGGCGGGCCTTCGCGGGCGTGACCTCGAGCAGATCGCAGGACACTTCCGAAATGCAGCGCAGGCGGACGCGCATCGCGGCGTAAGGCTTGGTGAAGGCGAAAACGAGTTCCGGGCTGCCGGCGCGGGAAGCTCGTGCCCGCCTGGTGAGAGCCGGTGTCGGGGCGGCCGCGAGCGACTGCAACCGCATCAGGGCCTGGATCAGGCTGGTCTTGCCGCTGCCGTTGGGCCCGATGAGCAGATTGAAAGGCTGCAACGCCAGCCGCGCGCCGCGCAACGCCTTGTAATTCCGGAAAGCAACCGAGGCGATCACGCCGCAGGGTGACAGGTCGCCCCGAGAGGCGTCAAGCGAAGCACTGGCCCGGGCGTTTTTTGACCACGGATTGCACGGATAACACGGATAAGAACCGCTGAGTATGGTCACATAAGGCACAGGAGGTAAAAAACACCTACGGCCTTAAGAACAAAAATCTGAGTGCGAGGTAGCTACGAGCGTGAGCGAGTGGTGGTTTGGCGTACGCAGCGTGAGATCCACTCGCTCACGCTCGTAGCTACCAGATGCCAAAAAAGACGAATGGCATAACCCACGCCAAGGATCAGTTTCCCGGGCCTGATGTGGCCATCGATTGATCCGTGTTATCCGTGCAATCCGTGGTTAAAAAATGCCCGGTCACTCCGTCTGCACGATCACGAGGTCGTCGAAATGCAGGCCGCAGAAGACGCGC
>JADJZJ010000035.1 GCA_016715765.1 Opitutaceae bacterium | reverse complement strand
GGTCCCTCCGCCAAATCAGAGGAAATCCTTCTCCAGCAATTTGATTCTCAGTTCGCCCGAGAATCCCGTCGTGATCCAAAGTTCGCCGGGGCGGGCCTCAAATATGTTCGGGTAGGTCAGCTGCGTGCCTTCCTGGGTAATCCTGGCGATGACCCTGCGCTTGGTCCAGGTCTTGCCGTCATTATCCGAGAACATGATCGACATCTCACCCCGGTGGTTGCTCACCGGCACCTCGGACCACTGGCTGTCACCACCGGACAGCGGGTACGAGTTCTTGCCCTCCGGAAAAGGATAGTTCCAAACGAGGACCAGCCGGCCGCTTTGCAGGCGCTTCAACATCCCCGGGGTGGAACTGGAGTGGATATTGGTCGGGCGGTAGTCCTTCCAGGTCAGCCCTTCGTCATCCGAGAAGGTTTCCCAGAAGCTGCCCCAGTTGGTGCGCATCAACATCCACAGCCGGCCGTTGCGGAGTTGCACGAGCGTGGATTCGGTCACGCCGGCATGGTGGCCAATGCCACCGAGGTCGATGACGTTGCTGCGCAGCCAGGTCCGGCCGTCATTGCGCGACGTGTAGGTCAGGACCGTGTGCCGTCCCGGATTATGCCGCAGCATCATCGAGGTGAAAATGACGCTGCCGTCGTGGGTTTCGATCATGTCGCGGTTGGCGCCGGTCCATTCATCATGGAGTTTCTGTACGTCCTGCCACGTTTTGCCGCCGTCCAGGCTGCGCGCGGCATAGGTCGGTATTTTCGCATCCGGCATATCCGAGATCTCGGGCTGCCAGTTCCACTCGGATTTCTCCTTCAGGTTGCAAAAGGAGAGGATGACGGTGCCGTTGCGGGTGATGACCGTGGCGCCGGGGGCCAAATCGAATTGGTCGCTGCCGGGGAACATCGGATACTCGGCCCAAATGACACCTTCGTCATGGCTGATGTAGCTGTGCTTGCTGCCGATGCCCAGGATTCCACCGTCGGCCAGACGCAGCAGCGGCCCCATCTTCAGGCCCGGATGCTCCTCCACGCCGTCCGGAACCCAGTAGCCCGTGGTGGTGATTTTCCCTTGGGCGGTGGCTGGTGGGCGACATGATTTATTGCTTATCAGGGCGCTTCGAGGATTCAGCAAACGCCGAGTGCGCTCCGGTGGAGGAACTCAAAACCCAACCGCGGTCATTGCCGCTTCGCGGCTGCCGGACCTTGTAGTGAACACCGTCGGTTGCCTCCCCTCTCCTCGCGCGGTTGCGAGGCTTTCCCGCAACCGGCCCACCCATGAACCCAAGCGACTATCACCGGCACTCCCTTACCGGACCCATCAGTTCCATCAGCACCCCCTTCACCCAGGACGGGACGATTGACGAATCCGCCCTGCGCGCGTGCGTCGACTTCGCCGTGACCGAGGCCAACAGCGGCACGATCCTGCTGACCTACGGCGACAGCCTCTACAGCGTGCTGACCGATCGGGAGGTGGCGGAGGTGACCCGCATCGTCGTCGAGCAGACCGCAGGACGCAAAATGGTGGTGGCGGCCGGCTGCTGGTGGACCGGCGAGGCCGTCCGCTTCGCCGAGTATTGTCGCTCGCTCAAGGTCGACATGTTCATGCCGTTGCCGCCGAACTGGGCGGGCTCCTGCACCGAGCCAACCCTGGTGGAGCATTTTGAGCGCATTGCCCGCGTGATGCCCGTTATGCTCGTGACCGCGATCGGTCCGGGGGTCAGCGTGCCGCTCGGAGCGGTGCGCACCCTGATGCAACGCGACACCGGCATCGTGGCGATCAAGGATGACATCTGCGGCGCTTACGGCCGGCGGCTGGCCAGCCTGAACGCGGGCCGGTGGGCCTTCATGTCCGGCGGTCGGAAAGAAAATCATCTCGATCAACTGCCTTACGGACCCGACTCCTACCTGTCGCTGTACATGCGTTTCAAACCGGCCGTGGCCCACCGGTATTGGGATGCCATCAAGACCCGCGACATCCCGGCCGCGGTGGCGATCATCAACAAGTACGACATCCCCTTCATGGATTTCTGCGCCACGCACGGACTGCACTTCGATGCCGTGGTGCACGGCGCCATGGAACTGGCCGGCGTGGCGGCACGCTGGCGGCGGCTGCCCTATGGCAGCCTGGACGACGAGAAGATGGAGAAGCTGAAGGGCTTTTTTGCCAGCGTCGGCCTGTAGCGGACAGTTGGAGCCGGCATGTGGGCGACCGTCCGCTGTATCCGGCCTGCAGGTATTATCCGCGGCAATCCGC
Source organism: Opitutaceae bacterium (assembly GCA_016715765.1). Classification (GTDB taxonomy): domain Bacteria; phylum Verrucomicrobiota; class Verrucomicrobiia; order Opitutales; family Opitutaceae; genus UBA2377. The sequence continues at coordinate 45,414 of JADJZJ010000035.1, read as the reverse complement.
GTGATCCGCGGGAAAGGAATATGCCCGCCAGCGCCAAGGGCGCGCTACCATTACAGCCTGGGGCAACGCCCCAGGATTGAAACGCATCGATGGGCTGAGGGCTGAAAGCCCGCTCCATGGTGAAGATTTCCATCGTTGCTCCCGCCAGCAGCCGCTGCGATCAAGGCACCCGCCCATGCCCATCAAACCTGCAGCCTTGGAACTGCCGGACCTCGAACCGGCGAAGTGGATCTGGTATCCGTGCGAACGTTGCCTGCCCTGCACGTTCGTGCTCTTCCGCCGGACGGTGACCCTCACCGCTCCGCCGCGGCGCGCCACGGGGTGGATCGCCGCCGACAGCCGGTACCGGCTCGAGGTGAACGGCCGGCGGATCCAATGGGGCCCGGCGCCGTCCGATCCGCGCTGGCCCGAGGCCGACCCGCTCGATCTCACCGCCCACCTGCGGGCCGGCGAAAATGTCCTCGCCGTCACCGTCCTCTACTACGGCCACGGCGACGGCACCTGGCCGCTGGGCAAGCCGGGGTTCCTGTGCCGGCTCGAACTGGAAGACGCCGCCGGCGCCGTGCAGGTCGTCAGCACCGGCCCCTCGTGGCTCGCGCACCTCTGCCGCGCGTGGACCCCGGGGCATTACAAGCGCTGGTACATCCGCGCCCTGCAGGAGGAGTTCGACGCCAACCTCTACCCTTACGGCTGGAGCGAGCCGTCGTTTGTCCCCGGACCCGACTGGCTGCCGGCCATGGACCTGGTGGGCTCGCCCAACCAGCCCGCACTCAACACCCGTTTCACCGAATACACCTGGGACCTGGCCCGGGCGGTCCGGCCGACGCCCGGCTGCGGGCGCGGAGCGTCCCGATGATGCACGAGGAACCGGTCGGCATCAGCCATCTTTCCGACAGCCGCTGGCTGGAATGGCTGCGCCCGGTGCGCGAATATTTTGAGTGCCGCCCCCCAAACGCCTACCGGACGATGCAAAATGCCGGTCCGGTCGCGACCCCCTTGACGGTGGAGGGCGCCGCCGCCTGGGAAGTGGAACTGCAACCCGGACGCGGCGCCCTGCTGACCTTCGAGTTCGCCGAACAGGTCGTGGGCTGGCCGCAGTTCACCCTCGAGGCGCCCGCCGGCACGGTGGTGGAAATGCTCGTGCACGAGGCGCACCACCCCGATGGTCCGCCGCTGCTGAACACGCATTTCGAATCATGGACGCGCTTCACCTGCCGCGAAGGTGTGAACCATTTCGAGACCTTCGATTTCGAGAGCCTGCGCTGGCTGCAGTTTCACGTGCACGGCGGCCGCGGGCGCGTGCGGCTCAGCCGGATCGGCGTGCGCCGGCGTTTCTTCCCCTGGCCCCACCAGCCGGAATTGCGGGTCGGCGAGCCCGCCCTGCAACGGCTGCTGGACGCCACGGTCAACACCCTGCGCAACTGCGCGCAGGAGACGCTCGTGGACGGCATGGCCCGCGAACGCCAGCAGTACAGCGGCGACTGCGGCCACCAGCTGCACGCGATTTACCTCGGCACGGGCGACACGCGCCTGCCCGCGCGCTTCCTCGCCACCTACAGCCAGGGCCTGACCAAGGAGGGTTTCTTCCTCGACTGCTGGCCGGGCTTCGACCGGCTCGCGCGGCTCGTGGAGCGGCAGCTGGACCTCACCGGCTGGGGTCCGATCCTCGACCACAGCGTCGGGTTCAACTTCGACTGCTGGCACCATTATCTTTACACCGGCGACCTCGACGCCCTGCGCGAGCCGTACCCGCGGCTCCTGCGGTTCGCGGACTTCCTGCCGACGATCCTCGACGCGCACGGACTGCTCGCCGTGGAAAACCTCGGCATCCCCTCGGTCTGGATCGACCACATCGCCTACCAGCAGCAGCGGCACAAGCAATGCGCGTTCAACCTCTACGCCGCCGCGATGCTGGAGCATGCGCTCGCGCCGATCTGCGAGGCGATGGGCGATGGCGACCGCGCCGCCGCCGTGCGGAAGTTCGGCCGCACGCTCCGGCGCAAGGCCGTCGCGCGTTTCTGGGATCCGGAACGCCAGCTCTTCGTGAACAACCGGCCGTGGCTCGCGGAGGAAAAAGCCGTCCGCTGCTGCGACCGCTCCCTCGCCACGGCGGTGATGTTTGACCAATGCCCGGGCGGACGCACCAAGGCCGTCCTGCAGATGCTCGCGGAGTGCCCACCGGAGCTGGGCCTGTCCTTCCCCGCGAACGCCTGCTGGCGCCTCTGGGCCCTGGCCAAGGGCGGGCGGGCCGATGTGATCGTCCACGACCTGCGCCACCGCTGGGCGACGATGGCCTCCGTCATCGAGAACAACACCCTGCAGGAGGACTGGGAGGCGCGGCACGACTCCAATCAGCAATGGAGCCATTGCCCGGTGGTACCGGTCTACATCACCTACCACGCGCTCGCCGGCATCCGTCCGGTGGCCCCGGGATTTGCGCGCGCCGAGATCCGGCCGCAACTGGCGGACCTCACCGACCTGAGCCTCACCGCCCGCACCGTGCACGGCCCGATCCATTTCAAGGCGGCGGGCCGTCGCGGCAACCGGCAGCTCACGCTGGAGATTCCGGACGGCTGTGAGGCCGAGCTCGTTATCCCGCGCGGGGAACGGGTCGATCTCGCTCCGTCTCCTGGCCAGGCCCCGGCCGGTCTGCGCCGTTACACCCTGCCCTCGGGCCGACCGATAGAACTGCACTTGCGCAAGGTATAGCCGGAATCGAATGGTTCGAACTGTAGGAGCGGCTTTACGCCGCGATCGGGGGCGCAACATCGCGGCATAAAGCCGCTCCTACAATCGAGCCGGTGCCACCAGGCTGCGCGGCAAAAATGTCATTTTTGCCCGTCAAGTCGGCCCCGACTGGGCCGATACCGAATGGTATGAACTCGCCCCATCCGCTGCCCTTCCTCCAAGGCTGCATCCAGTCCGTGCCGCGCCGGGCGCGCGACCTGACCTGGGGCCGGGTGGTGTTTTTGCCCCCGGGTCTGCTCAATCCGCGCACGATCTTCGATCCCCTGCCGATGCGCACCCGGTTCCCCGGACCGACCCCGGCCGGCCGGCCGCGAGCGGCGCGTTAGCCGGTTTCGGCCGTTGCGGGCCGGTCCGTAATTTCACGGGGGGCGGCATGTTGGCCATTGCCGCCCGTGGCCCTGACAACATTCTCGGTGTCCGCTTACTCCCATATGACCGCGGAATCCACCCTGAACCGCTTCGCCCTTTCGGCCGCCATCCTGACGGTCCTGTCCGCCGTGGCCAACCTGGCGCTGCCGCACATGCCGACCGCGACGGCCCTTTGCTTCGGGCTGGCCGCGATCGTCATCTGCCTGCCGCGAGAGCTCCGCGGCGAGCCCGTCATCCGCTGGGCCGCCGGCCTGGGCATTGCCTTCGCCGGCGTGGCCAGTCTGGCCGCGGCCGGACCAGTGTCCGGTTCCGCAGCCCTGCCTTGGTGGCGGGTCGACTCCCCGGTCGAGGCCATGCTGCTCCTCCTCACGGGAACCGGACTGCTCTGCCTGCATTTGCCGCGCCGGGAATGGTGGAATGCCCCTTTCTGGCTCGGCGCCGCCATCTCCGCCCTGGCCGTCCCGGCGCTGATGCTGGGCTTCGCCGGCCGGACCGAAGCCCCCGGACTGACCCCGGGCAGCGCCGCCACCGCGCTCATCTTCGGCCTGGCGCTGGCGGCGACGCGCGTGGGACGCGGCCTGCTGCGCATGCTGCAACGCGGCTCCCTGTCCAATCCCGACAGCCGCTGGCTGCTGGCGGTGGTGCTCCTGCCCTCCGGCTCGCTCCTGCTGCTGCTGCTCCAGTGGCCCGAGGCCCTGCCCGGCACCGGACCGGGGTATTTCCTGCCGGTCATCACCACTTCCTTCTCCGTCCTCGGCCTGCTCGGCCTCGTCGCCTTCTGCCTGCGGCAACTGGACGCGATGGCCCTGGCCAAGTCCGCCTCCGAGGAGGAGCGCGACCGGCTGCTCGAACGCCTGCAGGGCGAATCCGCCAAGCTCCAGCAGGAGGTCGCGCGCCGCACGCAGGAGCTCGCCAACGCCCTCGAGCTGAGCAAGCGCTTCGACTACCTCGCCCGCACCACGACCAACGGCGTGTTCATCACCGACGCCGAGGGGCGCATCGAATGGGTCAATGCCGCGTGGGAATTCTTCACGGGCTACTCGCTCACGGAGGTCCGCGGACGGAGGCCGGATACCTTCCTGCACGGCCACGACACCGATCCCTTCACCGCCACGCAGATCCAGAGCGCCCTGGAGGCGGTCCGTCCGATCAAGGTGGAGATCCTCAACTACCGCAAAGACGGTTCCCCGCTCTGGGTCATCCTGGAAATCCAGCCGATCCGCAACGAGGCCGGGGTGCTGACCAACTTTGTCGCCATCCAGGGCGACATCACGGCGCAAAAGCGGCGCGACGAGGAGCAGCGGCAGCTGAACGAGCGGCTCACCCTCGCCCTGAGCGCCCTGGACTGCGGCGTGTGGGACTTCGACGCCGTCAACGGTCGCCTGGAGTCAAGCCGCCGCCAGTGTGAAATCTACGGCGTGGACCCGGCGGCGTTCGACGGCCGTCCCGGTTTCTTCGAGGCCTTCGTGCACCCGGACGACCTCGCCAGGGTGCGCGCCGCCACCAGCCAGACCGCCGCCCAGGGCACGATGCTGGAGTACGATTTCCGCATCATCCGGCCCGACGGCAAGCTGCGCCACATCAAGTCCCACGGCTCCCTCTGGTGCAATGCGGCGGGCCGGGTCGTCCGCATCGTCGGCCTGGACCGCGACGTCACCGCCGCCGTCGAGCTGCGCGAGCAGCTCGGCCTCGCGGAGGAGCGCTGGCAGCTGGCCCTCGCGGGCACCAACGACGGCGTCTGGGACGCCGACCTCGTGACGGGCCGCACGTTTTACGATCAGCGCTGGGCGGAGATGATCGGCTGCACCCCCGAGGAACTCTCCACCGAGGCCGACGCCTGGGCCACGCGCGTCCATCCGGAGGACCTGCCCAACGCCCGCACGGCGCTGCAGGCCCACCTCGAGGGGCAGACGCCCTTCTATGTCTGCGAACACCGCCTGCGCCACGCCGACGGCCACTGGGTCTGGGTGCTCGACCGCGGCCGCGTGGTGGCGCGCGACGCCGGCGGCCGCGCCCTGCGCATCACCGGCACGCACGTGGACATCAGCGCGCGCAAGGCCCTCGAGGAGCAGCTGCGGCACAGCGAGGTCATGTCGCTGCAGCTCAGCCGGCTGGCCAACATCGGCGCCTGGGAGCTCAACCTCGCGACCAACCGCCTGACCTGGGCGCCGGAAATCTACCGCATCCACGAGGTGGAGCTCGGCTACATCCCGACCCAGGAGCAGGCGATGGAGTTCTTCCCGCCCCCGGCCCGGCGGCGGCTGGAGGACGCCATCCGGCGGGCGGTGCAGGAGAGCACGCCCTTCGACCTGGAGCTGCCCTTCACCACGGCGCGCGGCAACAAGCTGTGGGTGCGCGTGCAGGGCCGCGGCGACGGCCGGCCCGGCGAGGGTGCCCGCGTCTACGGCGCCTTCCAGGACATCACGGCGCGCCGCGACGCCGAGGACATGCGCCGCCAGCTCGAGGCCCAGCTCTTCCAGGCCCAGAAAATGGAAACCCTCGGCACCATGGCCGGCGGCATCGCCCACGACTTCAACAACCTGCTCACGGGCATCATCGGCTACCACGACCTCGCCCTCGACACCCTGGCGCCGGACGACCCCTCGCGCAGCTGCCTCGCCTCGGCCCGCGAGGCCAGCATGCGGGCCCGCGAACTGGTGGACCAGATCCTCACCTTCAGCCGCCAGGCCGGCAGCGAGATGGTGCCGGTGAACCTCGGCCAGGTGATCGAGGACGCCCGCCGCTTCCTCCGCGCGACGATCCCGGCCACCGTCCACCTCGAAGTCGTCATCGCCCCGGACTGCGAATCCGCCATGGCCGACTCGACGCAGATCCACCAGGTCCTGCTCAACCTGTGCTCGAACGCCGTCCACGCCATGCCGCCCTCGGGCGGCGCCATCCGGCTGGAACTCGACCAGGTGACGCAGGAATACGATGCGAACAACCCGCTCGATCAGCTCCCGCCGGGCCGCTACCTGCGGCTGGTGTTCAGCGACAACGGCCACGGCATGGACGAGGAGACGTGCAAGCGCATCTTCGATCCCTTCTTCACCACCAAGGAGGTCGGCCAGGGCACGGGGCTGGGCCTCTCCGTCGTGCACGGCATCATCCAGGCCCACCGGGGGACCATCGCGGTGTCGAGCCAGACCGGCGTCGGCACCACCTTCACCATCCTGATCCCGGCGGCCGACGGATTGAGCGGCGATCCGGACCTCGTCGAAAGCAATGTCCCCCGCGGCAACGGCGAACTCATCGCCCTCGTGGATGACGAGGAGATCATCCGCAGCTTCGCACAGATGGCCCTCGAGCGCTTCGGCTACCGCGTCAAGGTGTTCGACAATCCGGCCGCGTGCCTGGAGGAGCTGCGGCAAAACTCCCAGGAATACGACGCGCTGCTCACCGACCAGACCATGCCGGGCATGCCCGGCATCGAGCTGGCCGCCGCGGTGCGCCAACTCGCGCCGGGCATGCTCATCATCATCATGTCGGGCTATTTTTCCCGCATCTCCGCCGACAACCTGGCGAAGCTCGGCCGGGTCGAGCTGCTGTCCAAGCCCTTCACGAAGGAGGAGCTGGCCCAGGCCGTGCACCGCGCGTTCCAGACGGAAATGGGCGCATTGCCGGGCCCGGGTCCGGCCGGGTAGCGGCCGGCCGGTGGCCGGAACTTCCAACATCCAACATTCAACGCCCAACATCCAGGTGGAGAGCGGCGGTAGCTACGAGCGTCAGCGAGTGGAAGGGCTGCGTCGGACCGGAACGCTCAACGCTCAACTTTTAACGTTTAACGCTTAAGTGCCGGAAGCGGAATGGCTGTGTCCGTGTGACTACGAGCGTGAGCGAGTGGAAATGATGAGACGGAAATGAAACGCTGAACGTCGAAGTCCGATGGGAAAACCCGGAGGCAGAAGCGCGGTCCGTGACATTGAGGGCCATCCAATCATCCACTCGCTCACGCTCGCAGCTACATCGCAGGCCGCCGGGCGTTGGAATCGGATGTAGGGCGGGGTCTCCGAACCCCGCCTTTTGTACTCCCAGCTAGAATCCAATCTTTCTCGTTCTCTTAACCGGACGATTCAGTCGGCGCGGAACTGCCTCGATGGTTGCGAAACCGAACAGTTTTCCGGTAGGCCGCCAGCTTGCTGGCGCTTTCAGAGCGGGAGCAAGCTCCCTGCCTACTGCCGACTGAATCGTTCCGGCTCTTTCTCTTTCTCCCGCCTTGGAGTTTGCGAGGAATTCCGACCGAGGGCCCTCCTTCGCTAGGCCTACGGAGGGCAGGCTGGTCGCGCCCCCAGGCGGGGTTCGGAGACCCCGCCCTACATCCGACACTTCAGCGTTCAGCGTTAAAAGTTAAACGTTCAGCGTTCGGCGGTGGCCTCAGCCGCCGCCGTGCCGCCTCACTGCTGCAGCAACCGCAACACGCTCTGCGGCGTCTGGTTGGCCTGGGCGAGCATCGCCGTGCCGGACTGCACCAGGATGTTGTACTTGGCGAGCTGGGTGGATTCCGAGGCGACATCGACGTCGCGGATGCGGGAGATGGCCGCCTCGAGATTCTCGAACTCGATCATCAGGGTGGAGGCCGCCAGTTCCAACCGCGACTGCGAGGCGCCGAGGGAGGCGCGCTCGGTGGCGACGTCCTGGATCGCCGCGGTGATGTTGGCGATGGCGGCGGGATCGTCGATCATGAGGTCGTACGCCCCGGCGGCGTCCTGGTTGATGATGCCGAGCATCGCCCCGTCGCGAAGGTTCGCGCCGGCGATGACCATGTCCTGGCCCACGGCCTGCCCGATGGTCACGGTGAGGCCGGCGGCGTTGTCGCCGAACAGGGTGATGCCGTTGAACGCCCCGAGCGGGGTCGCGACGTCCGCCGTGCCGCCGATCTCCGCCGTGGTGCCGCCGACCGTGGCGCGGAGCTGGTCCTGGAGCGCGGTGAATTCCTGCTGGTAGAGGGCGATGTCGGTCGTGTTCTTCGTCACGTCCTTCGCGAGGATCGCCAGCTCGCTCATGCGGGAGAGGATCTTCGTCATGCCGCCCATGAAGCCGTCGGCCGTCTGCACATAGGAGATGGCATTCTGCACGTTGGTGGTCGCGGCGCTGACCCGCCGGTTCTGCGCGGCGAGCTTTTCCGAGACGGCGAGGCCGGCGGCGTCGTCGGACGGGTTGACGATCTTCGAGCCGGAGGAAAGCCGGTTCAGCGAGCGGCCGAGCATCTCCTGGCTGTGGTTGAGGTGGCGGGCGCCGGCGAGGGCGTGGGGATTGGTGTTGATGACGCTCATGGACGGGAGGGGGTTGGGAGTGGCGGCTGGGCGGGGACAAAGGACGGGGCCGAACCGCCGCCCTGGCGGGCGAGCTTCGGCAGGACGGCGAGACCGGGCATGGTCTGGCCGGAAATGGACTTGAAGGCGGCGGCCTGGTTGGTCGCGGCGATCGCGGTCTGGACCTCCTTGCGGAAGACCGGGACCTCGCGCGGGGCGACGATGCCGATCTTCACGGTGTCGCCGTCGATGCGGTTGATCCGGATCTCGATGCCCTGGCCGATGACGATCGCCTCGTTGACCTTGCGGGAGAGTACAAGCATGGCGGTTTCCCCGGTCAGGCGGTGATGCTCAGCGCGGCCGCGGAACGGTCCACGAGCAGGTGATGGGCGCTGTAGCGGGAATAGTTCGCGATGACGAGCTGCCGGCCGACATGCGTGCGGCGGTTCACCACGATGGGGCCGATGAGGTTGACCGTGGCCTCCACGGGCTGCTGCTGGCGCAGGTTGACGATGTTGAGGACGAGCGCATCGCCGGGATCACGGAGTTCGAGGCTGGCGGCGTCCTCGTCGAAGATCTCCAGCTCGTAGTCGGGCACGAGGCCGCCCGGCTCGATGACGATGAAATGGACGGGGTCGCCCAGGCCGTGCAGGCGCAGCCAGAGGAAGGGCAGCTGATCGGGCGTGTAGTGCAGTTCGCCACGCGTGTAGTCCTTGAAGCCGACCAGCCCCTGGGGGAGCGCAAAGCGGTGGTCGGCAACGGTGTCACTGGCGAGCGGGACGAGGTCGGGGAAGACTTTCATGACGGGGGCGGGACGGGTTATTGGATGTAATCGAGCAGGGAGATGCGCATGATGCTGGCGGAGGACTGGAGGGCGGCCTGGTAGGCGGTCAGCGACTGGTTGAGCCGCACGATGGTCTCGGGCAGGTCGGCGGAGGTCTCGCCGGAGACGAGGTTCTCGATGCTGTCGGCGAGGTCCACCTGCTGCGCGCGGTTCACCTCGATGCGCATCTGGACGGCGCCGTGCTCGGCCAGGGCGGACACGAGCAAATCCTCGCTGGCCATGAGCCCGGTCTGCGCCGCGGTGAGCGCGACGCTGTCGCCGGCGGTGAGGGCGTCGCGCAGGGCGACGAGCTGGTTCATGAATCCGCCCAGGGCCTGGTTGGTGGTGCTGGAGGTGAGCGGCGCCAGGTTGGCGGTGTCGGAAAGCGGCACGAGCATGGCGTCGGTGTTGCCGGCATACGCCGCGGCCGTCATCCGGCCGTTCGCATCGCGCGTGAAGGTGAACGCGGACTGGTCGAGGGCGGTGCCGGCGAACAGGTGGTCGTTGCCCAGCTTGGCGTTGCCCAGTTGCCCGAGCTGCTCGAGGAGCTGGTTGACCTCCGCCGCGTAGGCGCCGCGCGCCTCGGGGCTGGAGGCACCCTGGCCGAGCGTGCCGAGTTCGCCGGCACGGTCGGAAATGGTCTTGATCTGGGCGAGGGTGGAATAGGAGGCCTGGCTGAGCTCGAGGGCGCGGTCGGCGTTGCGCAGGTACTGCGCGGCGCGGCGGCCGGCGCTCTGGTAGTTGAGCACGCGGCCGGCGGCGGCCGCATCGTCGCCGGGCTGCGCGATGCGCTGGCCGGTGGCCACCTGCGTCTGCAGGCGCGACTGCTGGACCGCGAGCTGCTGGATCTGGCGGACGATCGTTTCGGAAACGGTGTTGGAGGCGATGCGCATGGCGGGGGGTGAAGTCAGCGGCCCAGGTTGTTGACCACGGTGTCGAGCAGGTCGTCCACGACCGAAAACACCCGGGACGCGGCCTGGTAGGCGCGCTGGTAGCGCACGAGGTCGGCCATCTCCTCGTCGAGCGAAACGCCGCTCACGGCGTCGCGCTGGTTGCGGATGAGCTGGCGGATGCCGGTCTGGTCGTCGGCGCGGGCCTCGGCGCTGGCGAGGGTCTCGCCGAGGCCGCTGACCGTGCGGCTGTAGAACTGGCCGAGCGTGCCGTCGATGAAATCGCCGCCGGCGGTGGCAAAGGACCTGGTCGCCAGGGCGCTGACGGCGAGGGCCAGCGAGTTGTCGCCCGCGGCGCCGGTGCCGGCGCGCAGCGTGGCCGCGGTGAGGCCGGTTTCCAGCCGGATGGTGCCGGCGGCCTGGCCGCCCGCGGCAAAGAAATCGGCGCCGGCCGTGGCGGTGGGATTGTAGGCGCCGTTGACGGCGGTGACCGTCTGGCGGGCGAGCAGATCGAGCTCGTTGCGCAGGGTTTGCACGGCGCCGTCGCGCGCCACCAGGGCGCCGGCGAGCGCACCCGAGGTGGTGCCCAGCGCCACGGCCGGCGCACCGGCGGTGAGCGTGGTGCCGTCGAAGGCCACGGGGCCGGTGACCGCGGGCGGAGTGATGAGCGCGACCTCGGTGCCGTCCGCGGCGCGGGTGAAAACCTGCAACTGGCCGTCCGCGTTGTCGCGCACCTCGACGGGCAGGAACTCGGCCAGCTCCTCAAGCCGGGCCTGGCGCTGGTCCCGCAGGTCCACGGCGGAGCCGGGATGGTTGATCTCGAAGCGGCTGATCTGGATGTTGAGCTCGGCGATCGTGCCGAGCAGGCGGTTGGCCCCGCCGACATCGGAGTTGATCTGGGCGTCGAGGTCGCTCTGCACCTGCACGAGGCGCCGGTCCGTCTGCTGGAGCCGGTCGGTCAGGATGGCCGCCTTCTGCAGGAGCGTCTGGCGGGCGCCGGAATCGGTCGGCCGGCCGGCGAAATCCTGGAAGGCATTGAAGAAATCGTCGAGCGCCGCGGCGATGCCGCCCCCGGCGGCAGTGCCGGTGGCATCGAGCGCCGCACTGCCGTCAATGTCCTGGCCGAGCGCGGCCTGGGCGCGGGCGCTGGCCTTTTGCACCGACTCGGAAAAGCCGCCGAGCGCGATCTCGCGCATGAGCTGGCGGTCGAGCAGGTCGTCGCGCAGCTGCTCCACCGAGAGCACCTCCAGCCCCAGGCTCTGCGCCCCCTGCGGAGTCAGGACCGTGCCGCGGTCACCGTAAACCACGCGCTGGCGCGCATAGTCCGGGTTGCTGACATTGGCGAGATTCCGGCCGGTGGTCTCGATGGCCCGGCTGTGGGCCGACAGCGCCATGACGCTGGAATTGAGAGTGGAGATGAGGCCGGACATGGGGTTGGGGGGGAGAAAAGTAGCGAGTAGCGAGTAGCGGGTAGTGGGTAGCGAGTAGTTGGCAGGACTTGCTGTTTTGGAGAATTGGTTGGTTTGGTATGCTCGCTACCCGCTACTCACTACTCGCTACCGGCATCATCCCGCCGACTTGAGCGTGGCGGCGGGCAGGCCGGCGGCGACGCGGCCGTTGGCGGCGTAGGTTTGGGTGAAGGCCTCGGGACGGAGGGTCTGGAGGATCTCGCGATGCGAACTGACCGCGCGGGCGAGCAGGGCGTGATTGTGGCGGTTCATGCGGCGCACGCGGTGGATGAGGACGTTTAGTTCGTTGATCAGGGCCTCCAGCAGCGGCTGCACCGCCTGGTCGAACAGCGGCAGCAGCGAGCGGAGCGTGGCGCCGGCGGGCCGCTGGTGGGCGACGGCGAAGGCCGCGACGACCTGTTCGCGGTGCTGGCGGGAATCGAACAGGCCGCGCAGCTGGTCCTCGATCTCCGTGCTCACCCGGAGGACGCCGTTGGTGTCGCGGGCGAACAGCAGGCGCTGCTGCTCCGCAAAACTGTTCAGAAGCCCGCCGTAGCCGATGATCTCGACCCGCAGGTCGTCGGCGATGTTTTCCCAGGTGGAGATCATGTTCCCTCCCCCTCGGCCGTGCGGCCCCGCGGCATGAGCTGCTGGGCCACGACCGGCCCGAGGCCCGAGCCCGCCGGAGGCGGCGAGCTGGTCGGCCAGCGCATCGGTGAGCATGAAGCCGTACATGTTGCCGCCGGTGCTGTCGCCGCCGGGCTTCATCAGCTTGCCCCCGCTGTCCTGCAGGCACTGGCGCAGCAGGATCGCCTCGAACTGGCCGGCAGCGGCCTTGACCTGCTCGGCGGCGGGCAGCCGGCGGAGCCGGGCGGCCGGGTCGGCGAGCGTGGAGGCGGACACGGCCGCGGCGGAGGAGAGCGGGGTGATGGACATGGCTCAGTTGATGATGAGGTCGGCCTGCAGCGCGCCGGCCCGCTTCAGGCTCTGGAAAATCGCCATCATCTCGCGCGTGGAGACGCCGAGGGCGTTCAGGGCGGCGGCGAACCGGTCGATCGTGGGGGCCTCGGGGATGATGCGGAAACCGTCCTTGCCGCCCTCGGTGACGTTGGTCTGGGTCGAGGGCACGACAGTGGTCTTGCCGGAATTGTTGAAGGAGTTCGGCTGGCTGACCGCGAGGTTCGAGGTCACCGTGATGGTCAGCGAGCCGTGCGCGATGGCGACCTGGGACAGACGGACGGTCGCGGTGGCGATGATGGTGCCGGTGCGCTCGTTGATGACGACGCGCGCCGGCGTGTCGGGCTGGACCTCGACCGCGCCCAGGTCGGCGATGAAGGCCACGTCGCGGCCGCGGTAGGGCGCGGGCAGCGCCACCTGGATCGTGGCGGCGTCGAGCGCGACGGCGGCGACGGGCCAGCGTTCGTTGATGGCCTCGGCCATGCGTGCCGCCGAGGTGAAGTCGGGACTGTGCAAAAGCAGGCGCAGGCGGTCGTCGCGGACGAACTCGGCCAGGATTTCCTGCTCAACGATGGCGCCGTTGCTGATGGTGCCGACGGTCGGATGGTTTTTCTGCACGGTGGCGCCGCCGGCGCCGCCGCTGCCACCCGAGAAACCGCCGATGGCCACGGGGCCCTGCCCCACGGCATAGACGCGCCCGTCGGCGCCGAGGAGCGGCGTCTGCAGCAGCACGCCGCCCTGCAGCGTCTTGGCGTCGCCCATCGAGGCGACCAGGATGTCGATGCGCGCGCCGGGCTTGAGGAAGGCGTTGATGTCGGCGGTGACCATGACGGCCGCGACGTTCTTGGCCTTGATGTCCTGCGAACTGACGCTGAGGCCGTGGCGCTGGAGCACGTTGGCGACGGAGCGGAGCGTGGCGCCGGCATTGCTGTCGCCCTCCCCCGCCAGTCCGACCACCAGGCCGTAACCGACCAGCTGGTTGTCCCGGCCGCCCTCGATCAGGGTGAGATCCTTGACCCGCGAGGCGTGGAGGGAAGGGCTGAAGGCCTGAAGGACCGAAAGGCTGAGGCCGGCCAGTACAAGCCAGCGCCACCCGGCGGGTCCGGGGATGCGTTTCACAGGGATGGTATTTTTAAATTCTGCAGTCATCCGGTCATTCAGTCTTTGCTCAGAGCGGGCGGAGCTTCTCGTAAATCTTGCTCAGCCAGCCGCGCTTTTGCGCGTCGGTCAGGCTGCCCTCGGAGATGAACTCGACGCGGGCGCCGGCGATGCTGCTGGAGAGCACGGTGTTGCCGGGCGAGATGTCGTCGGGGCGCACGATGCCATGCAGCACGACGTACTGCGTCTCGCCGGAAAAGGTGACGACGCGCACGCCCTCGATCACGAGGTTGCCGTTGGGCAGGACGTCGGTGACCAGCACGGCGGTGCGGGCGGTGAGGCTCTGGGAATTGTTGACCTGGCCGCCGCCGGTCTGGCTGGAGCCGCCGCTGAAGCTGGTGCCCGGCAGTTCGCCGTTGTGCGTGCCGAAGCGGCTGGCGGCCGGGCTGAAGAGAAAGCGCGAGACCGAATCCTCGACGCTCGACTTGCGCTCGGCGGTCTTGCTCTGGGTGTTGGTCGCGTTGGCGGCCTCGGCGACGATCACGGTGAGGATGTCGCCGGTGCGGCCGGCCTTCCGGTCCGCGTACATCCCGCGTTCCGTCTCGCCGCCGGCGGGCCACAGCGACTGCGCGGAGGCGGACGCGGCCAGCACGAGAAACAGCACGACCACCGCCAGCAGAACGGCGCTCGTATCGGCGCCGACCGGACGCGGGGCGGCGGGGAAATCAGAATCGTACCTGGACGCGGTTTTCATCGATGACATAGGCGGTGAAGTCCCGCCGGGAATCCGGGTTGCGGACGGTGACGGAATCGCCCTCGGCGCCGTTCTGGAGGGCGAGCCCCTTCATGGTGATGCGCAGCCGGCCGTCGGTGGCGGTGACCTCGACGAGATCGCCCTTGCGGACGAGCGGGCGGCGGGCGACATCGCGCCAGGTGAGCAGGCGGCCGGCGCCGACGGCGCGGGCGAACATGTACACCGGCGTGCCCACCGTGGCGGGGAGCGCGTCGCGGTCGCGGAAGAAATCGACGCGGCGGACCTCGAGCAGCGCGGGATCGAAATCCGCGCCGTTGGCCAGCGGCTGCCGGGCGGCCCAGGCGTCGCGCCACAGCGTCGCGCGCAGCGTCAGCGTGCATTCGCCCGCGCGGTCGCCGTCGGCGAGCAGCCGGCAGCGGACGAGCATGGCGGCGGCGGCGACGGCGGGATATTCGGTGACGACCACGCGCCATTCGCGGGCCATGCGGTCGGGCGGGGTCCACGGGCGCAGCAGCTCAAGCTGCAATTCGCCCTCCAGGTTGAAATGGGCGGACAGATCCTGCACGAGGCCGGCGGCGACCTGTTCCTGCGTGAGCGGCCCCGCGGCCGGCTCCGTCGCGGCGGCGCCGGGGATCGCGGCGGAGACGCCGAGGCAAAGCAGGAGGGTGAGCCACTGGGCCGGATGCGCGCGGGAGTTCATCAGCGTTTCATGTTGGCGATGTTCTGCAGCATCTCGTCCGAGGTCTGGATGGACTTGGAATTGATCTCGTAGGCGCGCTGGGCGATGATGAGGTTCACCATCTCCTCGACGATGTTGACGTTGGACGTCTCGATGTAGCCCTGCACGGTGCGGCCGAAGCCCTGTTCGCCGGGATTGCCGACCTCGGGGGTGCCGGAGGCCGCGGTCTCCTCGTAAAGATTGCCGCCGAGCGAGCGCAGGCCGGCCGGGTTGGCGAAGCGGGTCATCGTGAGACGGAAGCTCTGCGTGCCGGAGGCCGACTGCAGCGTCACCTGGCCGTCCTCCGCGATGGTGACCTCGGAGCCGGGCGCCACGGTCTGGAAACCGCTGAGCAGGGGCAGGCCGTCGGCGGTGACGACCTGGCCCTGGGCGTTGAGCTTGAAGGTGCCGTCGCGGGTGTAGCCGATCGTGCCGTCGGAGCGCTGCACCTCGAAGAAGCCCTCGCCCTGGATGGCGAGGTCGAGTTTCTCGCCGGTGTTGGTGAGCTGGCCCTGGGTGAAGACCTTGGAGGTGGAGGCGACGCGCGAGCCGTTGCCAACCTCGATGCCGGTGGGCACGAGGTTGCCGCCGCCGGTGTCGGCGCCGGCCGCGCGGGGCTTCTGGTAAAGGAGATCCTGGAACTCGATCTTGCTCCGCTTGAAGCCGGTGGTGTTCACGTTCGCGAGGTTGTTGGCGATCGTGTTGAGATTGAGCTGCTGGGCTTCCATGCCAGTGGCCGCGGAGTAGAGGGAGAGGTTCATGGTGAGGTGGCGGGGTTGGGCGGGAAATTCAGCCGAAGGCCTCGAGCGCCTTCTGCATCTGCTGGTCCATCGAGCCGATCACCCGCTGGTTCGCCTCGTAGGCGCGGGCGATGACGACGAGGTCGACCATCTCGCGCAGGGAGGAGACGTTGCTCTGCTCGAGATAGCCCTGCATGAGCTCGGGATGCTCGACGGGCTTCATGCCGGCGGCCGGGTCCGCGAGAAAGAGTCCGCCGCTCAGCGGGATGAGCGCCTCCGGATTGGAAGGCTGGCGGATCGCGAGCTTGCCGAGCGGGGTCGTGCCCTGCCGGAGCGTGCCGTCGGCGTTGATCTCCAGCGCACCGCCGCCGGACAGCAGGACCACGGGGGAACCGTCCTCGGTGAGGACCTCGGCATTGCCGGCGGCCACCAGCGTGCGGTCCGACCGCAGGGCGAACTCGCCGCTGCGCGTGTAGGTGAGCTGGCCGTCGGGCTGGCGCAGTTCGAAGAAACCCTCGCCCTGGATGGCCACGTCGAGTTCACGGCGCGTGGTCTGCGTTTCGCCGGAAAGGTAATTGATGCCCGTCGTGACCTTCGGGAACACCGCGGGCTCGGTCATGCCGGGCGCCCCACCCCGCCACTCGCCGGCCGTCTGCGTGGAAAACTGCACCGTGCGCTTCCGAAATCCCGTGGTCTGCGACGAGGTGATGTTCTGCGCCACCACATCCTGCCAGCGCTCAAGGGCGGAAAGCGAAGCGGCGCTCTGGTACAGACCGATGTTCATGCGGTCGGATTTAGCACTGTGGATGCCAAGCCGCTGCTGACTCGTGCTATCCCATGGTCATCAGCAGGATAAAGATGTCAGGATGCTGCTGACGAACTGGATTTCCGACGGGAAATACTGAGCGGCAAAACTTGCCGCATGTAAATCAGCCCATTGGTAGCTACGAGCGTGAGCGAGTGGACGCGATGCGCGATGGGTGAAAATGCTGAGCGTGAAAGAGCAGAACGCTTAACGCTTAACTTTTAACGCTTAACGCTCAAGTGGAACTGGGTGCGGGTGCATTGGCATTCAATGAGGAGAGAAATGTCCTGTTGGATTCTTCGCTGCGCTCAGAATGACAAATTTCGGGGGTTGAAAGTAGGGCGGTTCCGTGACCCACCAGTTGCCGCTCCATCCGCAGTGAACGTTCCAATGGCAGGTCAAAGACCTGCCCTACTTGGGTCGACCTGGAAATGATCACACAATTGCGACCACCTTCGCACCTCCCATCACTTGAGCGTTAAGCGTTAAAAGTTAAAAGTTGAGCGTTCTGCCTTCGTTTCGGCATTCCGCGCCCCCTCCACTCCACTCGCTCACGCTCGTAGCTACACCGCATCCGACCAAGGCCACCGCCACCCGCCTCAATTTCCAGCGGGGTACAGGCACTCGACCTCGATGCGTTCGCCGCAGGTGCAGGTGACGGCCAGGCGCACGACCTTGCCGCCTTCCTTCACCACCTCGACGGTGGGTCCGGAGTTATGTTCGCGGGACTGGCCGGCGGCCGGGCTGCCCGCCGGGCCGTGAACGGGACGGAGGGAAGGCGTGTCCTGGCATTTTCTGCCGGCAAGGAATGGTTTCAGGGTCATGATTTGCTCCCAGCGGGGGGCGAGGTCGCCACCGCGGCGGTTCGGGCGCGCTTGCCCAGGGTGAGGCTCAGGGTGACGCGCTGGTTGGATTCATCGTCGGCCGACATGTCGGCCAGCGGCCGCGTGTCGCCGTAGCCGGCGACGCGCTCGATCAGTCCCGGCGCGACGGCGTAGTGCACGAGGGCGCGGCGGGCGGTATTGGCGCGGTCGGCCGAGAGCTCCCAGGTCGAGTACTCCTCGCGGGCAAACTTCAGGTGGGCGCGGGTGTGGCCGTCCACCGTGACGCGGAACTGGTGGCGGTCGATCAGCCAGGCGAGCGATTGCAGCACGTGCCGGCCCCAGGTGGTGAGTTCCGTGCCGTCATTCACGAAGAGCGGCTGCTGGGCGCGGTTGAAGAGCGTGATCCGCAGGCCGTCCGAGGTGACCTGGATGTCGATCAGCTTCGCGGCGAGGTCCTGGTCGATCTGCAGCATGCGGTAGAAGTCCGCGGCGGCCGAGTTGAGAAAGCTCATATCGATCTGCTTGTTGCGGTCGCTGGGTTTCTGCTGGCCGGATGCGTTTTCGTCGTCCTTGTCCCGGCTCGAGGAGTCCTGCGTGTCGCGGTTGAACGGCATCACGCCCGAGTGGTCCTGCATCGGTGAATTGAAGGGGTTCTGGAAGTACTTGGAGGTGGCGATGAGGATCTTTTTGTCCTGCGCGGAAATCCACAGGACCATGAACAACGCCATCATCGCGGTGACGAAGTCGGCGTAGGCTACCTTCCATGCTCCTCCTCCTGCCATGGTCGTGGGTGGGTTCGGGGTTTACTTGGCGGTGCCGAGGGCCTTCACCCCGGCCTCGAGTTCGTCGGCGGACAGCGCCGCCGAGCTGTCCAGCGAGCGGCGGGCAATCTCCACCGCGGTGAGGGGCGCGAGGCCCTTGGCGAAGCCGGCCACGGCCTGCATGATGCAGCGCAGGCAGAGCTGGTCGGCGGAATCGTTGAACTTGATGCGGTTCGCCAGCGGGTTGACGAAGCCGTACGCGAAGAAAATGCCCAGCAGCGTGCCGGTCAGCGCCGCGGCCACCCTTTGACCCACGACCTCCGGGCCGTCGGCGATCGCCGACATGGTGTTGATGATGCCGAGCACCGCGGCGACGATGCCGATGCCCGGCAGCGAGTCGCCGACAAGCTGGAGCAGGTGCACGGGGTGCTCCGCCTCCTCCTGCTTGGCGCGCAACTCTGCCGCCATGAGGGCCTCGAGCTGGTCCGGCTTGATCTTGCCGTCGATGACGGGCTTGAGGCTGTTGCACAGGAACTGCAGCCGCTCGGGATGATTGGTCAGCGACGGGTATTTCAGGAAGATGGCGCTCTTCGGCGGGTCCAGCACGTGCTCCTCGAGCGCGATGAGCCCGTTGCGCCGGCCGGTCATGAACAGCTCATAGAGCAGCTTCAGGAGGTCGAAATACTCCTCCCGGCCCGGGGCACGGCCGCTGATCGCGGCCTTCATCTTGTGCAGGATCTCCTTCAGGATGTGCGCCGGACTCGCGATGATCAGGACGCCGGCCGCCACCCCGAGGATCACGACAAACTCGGAGACATGCAGGAGCACGAGCGGCTTGCCCCCGGCCAGCATGAAACCGCCGAGGGTCGAAGCGAGGACGATGAGGGCTCCGAGTAGGACAAGCATGCAGGGCGCCGCAGCAGGCTAGCGGTTGCGCGCCCGGCCGAGGTAGCTCCGCAGGCTCAGGATCGTCTGGGCATGGATCTGGCAGATCCGGGATTCGGTCAGGCCGAAAACCGCGGCGATTTCGGCGAGACGCATATTTTCGAAATAATACATGGCGAGTATCTTCCGTGGTATATCGGGCAGTTCCGTCATGCGTTGAGTGAGAATTTGCACCAGTTCCGCCTGCTCGAGGTTTTCGCGGCCGGTGACGTCGTTCTCGTCGGCCAGGAATTCATGCAGCGAGGAGCCCTCCGTCTCCTCGCCCTCGGCATGGTGGTCGAGGGCCACGAAGGTCATGGGGCGCGACTCCTCCAGCCAGCGCTCGTACTCGGCCGGGCTCAGGCCGAGCTCGGCGCAGATCTCGGCCTGGCCGGCCGGCCGGCCGAGGCGCTGCTCCAGGGCGCCGATGGCATCCCGGAGGCGCCGCACGCGCGCGCGGGTGCGACGCGAGCACCAGTCCATCCGCCGCAGCTCGTCGAGCACGGCACCGCGGATGCGCATGGCGGCGTAGCCCGCGAAGGTGTTGCCCTGCTCGGGGTCGTACTTGCGCACGGCCGCGATCAGGCCGGTCACGCCCACGCTGTAGAGGTCGTCCACGTCGATGTGCGGCGGCAGCGTGAGCTTGACGCGGTCCACGACGTTGCGGACCAGCGGGAGGAAGCGCTCGATCAATTCCTTTTCATCGATAGCGCCCGGGGAAACGCCCTGGTAGGCGCGCCAGGCGGCGGCCGAGGGCTTGGTGGCATCCTTGCCGCTGAGGGTCGGGGCAGCGGTGTTCATGGTAAGGGAGGGGGTTGGGTTCATTTGGTCTTGGCCGGCGGGACGGCGACGGCGGCGGCGGCGCGGTGCCGGGCGACCAGGGTCTCGCGCAGGGCGGAGAGCAGGACGTTCCAGAACCAGCGGAAGAGGACCGCGCCGGCCAGGCAGCCGAGGGCGGCGTCGAGCAGGATGCGGTCGGGCGCGCGGTCGGCGCACCAGCCGGTGAACGCGGTGAGGGCAAAGCCGGTGAAGCCGCCGAGGAGGAAGATGAATTTCATGGTCAGGCGGCGGCTTGGAGGTCTGGCGGGGCGGAATCGGCGGCGGCGGGGAGCGTGCGCCGGGCCAGCGCGTCGGCGACGTCCTCCTCGCAGTCGCCGGTGAGCGAGGGTCCGGTGGTGAGGAGCAGGGGCTGGAGCGGACCGTCGAGGACGTAGTCCCAGAGGCGGCCCCACCGGTCGAGTTCGTCGAGGTGCGTGAAGGCGACATGCGTGGCCCCCAGGCCGCAGCCGAGCCCGTGGGCGGCGCGCAGCACGGCCGGGTCGTAGGCGGCGTTGAGCACGAGCACGCGCTCGGTGATGCCCTCGGCCTCGAGGAACCGCACGACGGCGGCGTTGGCCGAAGGATCGCGAAGGGACAGGCCCGGCAGGTCGCAATAGACGAAGCCCTCCGGCGTGGCCGGCGAGGTGAGCGCCGGAAAATGCGCCAGCGGCACGCCGAGCGCCTCGCAGAAAACGGGCAGCGGGCCGGGCGAATTCGGCCGGTCGAACTCGGCGGTGACGACATGGCCGGTCCGCCCGCGGCGGAAGACCTCGAGCGCGAGCCATTGGCAGAGCACGCTGGTGCGGCCGCTGCCGGGCAGGCCGAGGAACGCGGCGCGGCGGAGCGCCGGCGCCGGCCGGCCGGCCCGGGCCAGTTCGCGCAGATGGCGGCCGGTCCCGACCAGTCCGCGGTGGAGGGGCTCCGCGGCGAGCGCGGGCCAGTCGGGAGACTGGGCGAGACGGTCGAGGAGGGTTTCCGAAAAACCGGCCCGCCGGAGCAGCGTGGGCAAATCGGGCGCCGGGAGCGCGGGTCGGAGGGATGCGGCGGGAGCGGCGGAGCCGGCCTCGGCCCCGGGCGCGGCGACCGGCGCCGGGAGCGCGGGCACGGGCGCCGGCCGGTCCGGGCGCGCGATGATCTCGAGCTGCGGGGCGGCCCACAGGCGCCGGAATCCGGACGCCGGCACGGTGCGCACGGAAAGCACCCGCGCGTGCTCGCCGAGCCGCTCGCGGATCAGCGTCGCGGCTTCCGCGGCGGAGCGGACGGTGAACTTGTAGCAGGGACCGGAGGCGGGATCGTTCATGGCGGCGGGGTCAGGCGGCGGCCTTCAGCGGTTCCACCCGCGGCAGGCCGGCGGGGAGCGGGATGATCCCCGCGTTCTCGATTTCGGTGGCGGCGGGCAGCTCCTGGAAGGCGAGCACCACGAGGCGCGGGAAGGACGGCTCGAGGAAGCGCCGGAGCGGCAGGCGCAGTTCCGTGGAAACGACCACGATGGCGGCGCCGCCCTGCGCGGTGAGTTCGGCCGTGCGGCGGCCCAGTTCCTCGAGGAGATGCCGGCCGATGCCGGGTTCGAGGGCGAGGCCGACCTCGGTCGCCGAGCGGTGCACCTTGGCGTTGAGCAGCTGCTCGAGGCGCGGATCGAGGGTGACGGCCTTCAGGACGCCGGGCCGGCACTCGTGCTCGGGCACGAAATAAAGGCCGAGGCGCCGGCGCACGAGCTCGCTCAGGTCGTCGGGATTCTTGGAAAGCGGGGCGAAGTCCGCGAGGCCCTCGAGGATGACCGGGAGGTTGAGGATCGCGACCTGCTCGCGCAGCAGGTTCTGGAGCACACGCTGGATGATGCCGAGGCCGACCAGGTCGGGGAGCAACTCGGCGACGAGCGCGCCGTGGGTGGGCTTGAGGTGGTCGACGAGCGCCTGCACGTCCTGGCGGCTGAGCAGCAGGTGGGCGTGGGCCTTGATGATTTCCGAGAGATGCGTGATCAGGACCGACGACGGATCCACGATCGTGTAGCCGTTGAGCTCGGCGGTCCGGCGCTCGGCCGCCTCGATCCAGGTGGCGTCGAGATTGAAGACGGGCTCGCGCGTGGGGGCGCCGCGCAGGGCGACGTTGCTGCCGGCGACATTCATGGCGAGCAGCCGGCCCGGCAGAAGGTTGCCGCGGGCGAGCGTGCGGCCGCGGAGCAGGAAGCGGTAGTCGTTGGCCTCGAGCTCGAGGTTGTCGCGCACGGAGACCGGCGGGACGACCACGCCGCGCTCGCGGGCGAGGGACTTGCGGACGCCGGTGACGCGGGCCAGCAGATCGCCGCCGGCCTTGGCATCGGCGAGGGGCAGCAGGCCGTAGCCGATCTCGATCGCGAAGACATCGGTGTCGATCAGCTTGCGCACATCCTCGGGTCCCGCCGGGGCGGCCGGGGCGGCGCCCGGGGCGGAGGTCGCGCCGGCGCCCTTGGCCGACTTGGCCGGGACCGTGCCGCCGCCGGCGGTCGCATCCTCGGGATTCTGCAGCGTGCGGCCCATGTAGGCCGCGAGCGCGGCCAGGCCGAGGAACGGCAGGAGGCATGCCGGGCAGCAGGCCGAAGACCGCGAGGAACCCGGCGGCGCCGGTGAGGGCGCGCGGGTAGCGCACGATCTGGCCCATGATCTGCGTGCCGAGGTTCTGCTGGTCGGAGGCGCGGGTCACCAGCAGGCCGGCGCCGATGGAGATGATGAGCGCGGGGATCTGCGAGACCAGGCCGTCACCGATCGAGAGCAGGGTGAACTTCTGCATGGACTCGCCGAGCGAGAGGCCCATCTGGAACACGCCGATGGCGAAGCCGCCGACGATGTTGACGAGGGTGATGAGGATGCCGGCGATGGCGTCGCCGCGCACGAACTTCGACGCGCCGTCCATCGCGCCGTAGAAATCGGCCTCCTTCTGCACCTTGACCCGCCGGGCGGTCGCCGCGGCCTCGTCGATCGCGCCGGCATTGAGCTCGGCGTCGATCGCCATCTGCTTGCCGGGCAGGGCGTCGAGGGTGAAGCGCGCGCTGACCTCGGCGATGCGGCCCGCGCCCTTCGTGATCACGACGAAGTTGATCACCACGAGGATGAGGAACACGACGATGCCGACGATGTAGTTGCCCTGGATGACGAAGTTGCCGGAACGAGTCGATGACGTCGCCCGCATAGCCCTTCGTGAGGATCTGGCGGGTGGAGCTGATGTTGAGGGCGAGGCGGAACAGGGTCAGTGAGAGCAGCAGCGTCGGAAACCCGGAGAACTCCGGCGGGTCCTTCACATAGATGGTCGCGAGGAGCACGAGCAGCGACATGCCGATGTTCAGCGCCAGCAGGGCGTCGATCAGGAAGGGCGGCACCGGCAGCACGAGCAGCAGCACCGTGCCGAAGAGCGCGAGGCTGAACAGCAGGTCGGCGCGCAGGAACATGCGCATCAGGAAATTGGAGGAGAAGACGGGCATGGCTCAGGCCTCCGCCCCCCAGCGCCGCGCCGGCAGCTGGTGGAAATAGTAGCGGTGCGCGCGGTAGACGAACGCGAGGATCTCCGCGACCGCCTGGTAGAGCTCGGGCGGGATGCCCTCCCCCACCCGGCCGACCGAGTACAGCAGGCGCGCCACGGGCCGGTTCTCCACGGTCGGGACGCCGTGGGCGGCGGCGAGTTCGCGGATGCGCAGGGCGAAGCGGTTCTCGCCCTTGGCGAGCACCACCGGCGCCTGGTCGCGGCCGCGCTCGTACTTGAGGGCCACGGCGTAGTGCGTGGGATTGGTCACGACGACGTCGGCCGTCGGCACGGCGGCGAGCATCTGCTTCTGCAGCATGCGCCGGGCGAGCCGGCGCATCGCGGCCTTCATATGTGCGTCGCCCTCGCTGTTCTTGCGCTCGTCGGTCACCTCCTGGCGCGTCATCATGAGTTCGCGGTTCGTCTTGTACTTTTCCCAGGCGAAGCTGAGCGCGGCCACGATCCCGAGGGCGAAGAGCAGCCGGGTGAGGAACGCCAGGCTGGCCTGGTGGAGGAACTGGCCGAGGTAGGCCGCCTCCACTGGGGCGGTGAAGAGCGGATCCTGCAGCAGCGTGCGCGCGCCGGCCACCAGCACCGCGCCGATCGCGGCGAGCTTGAGCAGGTCGAGGCCGCCGCGCACCAGGGTGGACTTCGAGAAGAGGCGGGTGAAGCCCGCCACGGGATTCAGGTTCTCGGGCTTCACATTCACGGATTTCGAGGCGATCTGGAATCCGCTCTGCACGCTGCCGGCCAGCAGGGCGGCGCCGGTCGTGGCGACCAGCACCGGCAGGAACGCCTGGCCGTACACCCGCAGCACCCCCTGCAGCTGCGCCAGTGCCGTGTCGTTCGTCAGCGTGATGCCGGGGAAAGCGGTGAAGATATTGGTCGCATACTCCGCGAGGTCGCGGGCGATGGTCGGCAGCACGAAGGCCAGGGCGCCCAGCGCGGCGGCGAGCGTGAACAGGACCATGAGTTCGGGACTCTTGGCGAACTGGCCGCGCTCCTCCGCCTCGTGCAGACGCTTCTCGGTCGGTTGCTCGGTCTTTTGGTCCTGATCGATCTCGCCCATTGCCGCGCAGTTTAGCAACGCCGATGCCAACCCGCGGCGACATGTCCTTAGCCGTTGGTGCGTGTGGGTTTAAAAAGATATTGTGCGGCCCGGCCGCGGATTAAATTCACCGGCGGGGCACGGCGTGAAAAATGCGGCAAAATTTGCCGAAGCCGGACTCATGCAGTTAAACCACAGATGAACCCAGATAAGCACAGATGAGAAAACCCAGATTGATCTGTGTTCATCAGTGGCATCTGTGGCTTCCCAATCAGTTATTCCAGGAAAAGGCCCCGAACCAGTTAACCACAAAGAACACAAATCTCCCCAAGCGGAGGTGGCGTGCGAGGCCCCTATAAGGGCGCGGGAGATCCTCCCCACCGGACGGCAACTTTGTGTTCTTTGCGGTAAAATAATCCGGCGGACCTACGAATTGCCCAGCAGCCGGAGCATCTCGCGGGGGAGCGCGCCGAACTCGGCGTACAGGTAGCGCGCGATCAGCGCCCCGGCCCCGCCCAGCAGGCTCAGGCCGAGCAGGGAGCGCGTGGCAAAGCTGAGGATGAACACGTGCATGCGCGGCACCGCGCGGCCGAGCGCGGAGAACGCGATCGTCACCAGGAAATTCAGCGCGATGAAGGGTGCGGCCATGCGCAGGCCCAGCTCGATCATGCGGGTCGTGCCGCGGATCACGGCGCTCTCCGCCGCCACCCCCAGCACCGGCGCCCCGGCGGGGGCGAGTCGAAGCTGCGCGCAAACGCGGCGATCACGGCGTGGTGCGCCCCGAAGAGGAAGAACAGCACCACCGCGAGCGACAGGAGGAACGCCGCCAGCGGCTCGGTGCTCATTTCCGGCGCGCCAAAGCCCGGGGTCGCCGACATGCCGATCTCGGAGGAGACCAGCCGGCCCGTGAGCTCGACCGCGGCAAAGGCCAGCCGCATGACGAACCCGAGCGCAAAGCCGAGGAGCAGCTCGCCCGCCGCCGCCTGCACGAGGCCCCATTGGTCAAGCGCCACCGGCGCGGCCGGCACGAGCCCGGCCAAAAGCGAGGCCAGGCCGCCGGCGAGGCCCACGCGCACGACGGCCGGCAGGGGGCGGTTGGCCAGCACCGGCAGCGACATGACCAGACCGAGCGCGCGCAGCAGCACGAACATCCAGGTGAGGAGATAACCGGCGGTCATGACGCGTCAGTGCGCCAGCGTGGCCATGCGGGTGAACATCGTGATCGTGAACTCGGTGAGCGACCGCAGCAGCCAGGGCGTGAGCAGGAGCAGCAATCCGCCCAGCGCGACGAGCTTCGGGGCGAAGGTCAGCGTCTGCTCCTGGATCGAGGTGACCGACTGCAGCAGGCTGGAGATCAGGCCGACGACGAGCACGGTCAGCAGGAACGGCGCGACGATGTAGAGGGCGAAGACCAGCGTGGCCTTGAACAGATCGATGGCGACCTCGGGATTCATGGGCGCAGCGCGGCGTCAGCCGGTGAAGCTCTGCACGAGCGAGCGCACGATGAGATGCCAGCCGTCCACGAGGACGAAGAGGAGCAGCTTGATCGGCAGCGAGACGACGTTGGGCGGCATCATCATCATGCCGAGCGACATCAGGACGGAGGACACCAGGAAATCGATCACGAGGAAGGGCAGGAAAAGGACGAAGCCCATCTGGAAGGCGGTCTGCAGTTCGCTGATGACGAAGGCGGGGATGACGACGCGCATCGGCAGGTCATTGACCGCGGTGGGACCGAAGCCGCCCAGCGCCAGGAAATACTCGAGGTCGCGGGTGCGGGTCTGCTTCAGCATGAATTCCTTCAGCGGGCCCGTGGCGCGCTCGATCGCGGTGTCCGCCGCGATGCTCCCCGCCATGTAGGGCTGCAGGGCCTCGCCGTGGATGCGGTCGATGACCGGGCCCATGATGAAGAACGTGAGGAAGAGCGCGAGGCCCACGATGATCTGGTTCGACGGCGCACTGGGCACGCCAAGGGCCGTGCGCACAAAGCCGAGGACGATCACGATGCGCGTGAAGCACGACATCAGCAGCACCAGCGACGGCGCGACCGACAGCAGCGTCATCAGCAGCACGATCTGCACGGCGACGCTGAGCTGGCCCTTCTGCCCCTCCCCCTCGAGATTCAGGGTGAGGCGCAAAGGTCCCGCGGACGGGGCCGCGGCATTGGCGGACGGGATGGCGGCGTTGCCGGTGGCGGAGACAGCCGGCGGGGTGACCGCGGACGGAGCCGCCACCTGGGCCCGGGCCGGGACGATGAGGCCGAGCGCAATCACGCCGGCGAGAAAAAGGGAGCGGAGCGGATTCACGGCGCGGCGGACGGCGGCGGTCCGGATTGATCGAGCGGCGCGAGCAGGTCGATGCGGCCGGGACAAACGCCCAGCAGGAACTTGCGGCCCGCATAGTCGGCGACGACCAGGTGCTGGCGGTTGCCGAGCGGGCGGGTCTCGACGATCGCGAGACGGCGCTCCGGGCCCCGGCCACCGGGACCGGCGTTGCGACGCTGGCGCCAGAACAGCCAGCCGCCGACGGCGGCGCACACCAGCGCGAGCCCAAGCGTGGTGGTGCCGGAGGGTCCGGGGACGCCCGGGGCCACGGGCGGGGCGGACTCGGCCCCGCGCGGCTGGAGCACGGTGTCCGCGGCGGACGCGATCGCCGGCGCCAGGCAGCACAGGCCCAATAACAGGAGCAGGCGGCGCGGTTTCATCCGGAGCGATTCAGATGCCGGGCAGGCAGGGAGCTTGCTCCCGCTCTGAAAGCGCCAGCAAGCTGGGGGCCTACCGGAAAACATTCGGTTTTGTAACCATCGAGGCAGTTCAGCGCCGACTGAATCGTTCCGGTTCATGCCTGCACGCTGCCGACGAGTTCGGTGAGCTTGATGCCGAAGTTGTCCTCGACGACGACGACCTCGCCGTAGGCGACGAGCTTGTCGTTGACGTAGAGCCCGACCGGGTCGGTGGCGTTCTGCAACAGCTGCACGACGGAGCCGGGGGCCAGCTCGAGGACTTCGCGCATCGGCAGCAGGCAGGAGCCGAGCTGCACGGTGACCTTCACTTTGACGTCGAGGACTATATCAAGGGTTTTTGTTTCCATCGGATTGGCCTGGGCTGGCCGCTTCCGGGGCCGGAAGCAGGCGGGTGATCTGGACGGCGACGCGGTCGCCATCGAGGCCGGCGGTGCCGGCAAACTTGGGCTGCCCGTTGAGCAGGATGCGCGTCTCGCCGAGGAGCGCGGCCGGCAGCTCGATGAGGTCGCCGGCCCGCAGGCTGGCGAGTTCGCGGAGGGAAAGCTCGAGGACGGCCCATTCGGCCCGCAGCGGCATCATGACCTGGTCGAAGGCCGGCTGCCAGCCGGGGCGTTTGGGCGCGGCGGTCGCCACGGCCTGCTCCTTCTGGCCGCGCACCTGCATCCGGCGCACGAGCGGCTCCAGCAGGTGATAAGGGACGCCGAGCTGCATCGGCTCGGTGCAGTCGCCGAAGGTCGCCTCCAGCCCGAGGGCGAGCACGAGGGCGTCGCGGGGCGAGGTCTGCAGGTACCGGCCGCTGCTCTCATGGCCGGTGGTGCGCGGCCGCAGTTCCTGCTCGGACTTCCACTGCCCGCACCACTCCTCGAGCACGGTGACGATGATGTCCTCCAGCAGCGCCACCTCGATCTCGGTCAGGC
Organism: Opitutaceae bacterium; assembly: GCA_016715765.1. Classification (GTDB taxonomy): domain Bacteria; phylum Verrucomicrobiota; class Verrucomicrobiia; order Opitutales; family Opitutaceae; genus UBA2377. The sequence goes on along the minus strand of JADJZJ010000035.1, from coordinate 17,284 downwards.
CGCGGTCGCCCTTCACGCCGTGGCCGCGGCCGCCGAGCAGGCGGTCGGCAATGGTGAGGGCCAGGCGCGGGCTGAGTGCGATGATCCCCGTGCCGGCGAGGGGTTCCGCGCGGAACAGGGTGAGGTGCGCCGGTTCGGGGAGCGAAGCGGTGAACTTCGCATAGGGCACGGGCTCGAGCCCCGTCAGCTTGAGGCCGAACTCCATGCGCAGGTAGAGCGAGAGCCGCGCCGCGAGGTAGCGGACAAAGTCCTCGTGCGCCGACCGCAGCCGGCGCAGTTCGCCCTCGGACAGAAAGACGGGCTGGCGGAAATCACAGGCCCCGACCCGCGGGATCGCACCGGCGAAGCGGCTGCCGTCGGCCCGGAGGTGCCGCGCGGCGGGTGCGGCCACGGCGGTGGCGGACGCGGCAGCCGGCGGATCGTTCGGGCCCGGGGGATTGCTCGGAAGTTCGTCCGCCATGACGCAACGGGGCTACTGCACGACGAAGTCTGAAAAGTACACCTGTTCGGCCACGCGCCGGCCCAGGGTCTGGTTGTAGGTCGCCACGAGGCGCTCCCGCAAAACGTTCTTTGCCCCGGGCTCCTCGAGGTCCGCAAGGGTCAGCGATGAAAGCACATTGAGGGTCACATCGGTGAGCTGGGCCTTCCGGCCGTCGAAGGTGGCCTTGATGCCCGGCTCGGCGCCGGTGATGACGAAGCTGCATTTCAGGTAGCGCGTGCCCATCGTGCCGGAGAGGTTCACCACGACGTTGGTGAACTCAAAGGTGTCCACGGCGTTGCCGGCGGACTCCTTCCCGTGGCCGGACGGGGCGTGGCCGGACGAGGGCGCCGGCGCGGCGGCGTGCGCCTCGCCGGGCCCGGCGGCCAGCTTCGCCTGGAGGCGCGGGAGCAGCACGAACTCCGCGACCGCCCAGCTGAGGGTCGGCGCGAGGAGGACGACCACAATCGCGGGGATCCACGCCTTCAGCCCCGGACTGGCGGGGGCGGCGGGCGGCGCGGCGGCGGGTTCGGGCGGAGGCGCGGGCGCCTCCTTGGCATCGGTCTTGGCGGCCATGACGGAAAGGTGGGCGGACTCAGTTGCGCTTCAGGTTGACCACATCCTCCAGCACGCTGTCCGAAACCGTGATGAGCCGCGAACCGGCCTGGAAGCTGCGCTGGGTGGTGATGAGCTCGGAAAACTGCTGCGTGAGGTCGACGTTCGACTGCTCGAGCGTGCCGGCCTGGACGCGGCCGAGGCCGTTGGTGCCGGGATCGTTCGTGCCGCCCGCGGCGCCGGCCAGGACGCCGCCGCCGACCGGACCCGCGGAGATGAGGCTCTCGTAAAGATTGCTGCCGGCGCGCATGAGCGCCGAGGTGTCCTTGAAATTCTGCAGCAGGACGCGGTTGGTCGTGTCCGACGTGCCGTCGGAGTAGAATTCCACGACGTTGCCGCCGATATCGATGCTGATGGAGGCCAGCTCCGCGCCGACCGGCAGGTTCTGGCCGATCTGGATGTCGCCGACGGCGCCATTCACCAGCCCGCGCAGGCGCAGGCCGCCCGGGGTGATGAGGTAGCCGCTGTCATCCACGCGGAAGGAACCGTCGCGCGTGGCGTAGTCCTGTCCGCCGGTGGCATCGCGCACGATGAAGAAGCCGTTGCCGGAGATGCCGAGGTCGGTGGTCACGCCCGTGGTGTTGAGGGCGCCCTGGCTGAAGTTGGTCGCGATGGCGGCGAGTTGCACGCCCGTGCCGGTCTGCACGCCGGACTGGCTGGAGACGGGACCGTTGGACGGCGCGGAGCCGCGGAGGGTGTTGCTGAAACTCTCGGCGAAGGTGGCCTGCGAGCCCTTGTAGCCGGTCGTGTTCACGTTCGCGATGTTGTTGCCGATGACTTCGAGGCCCTTGCTGAAGGTGCGCAGGGCGCTGACGCCCGAGGTGAGTGTGCCGATGAGTGCCATGGTCGGGGACGGTTGGGTTGCGGTTAGGCGGCGGGCGGCAGTTCCGCCGCCGACTGCGGGTTGGACGTGGGACCGGGCTCCACGAGGAGCACGGCCGAAAGCGGGAAGGTCACCTCGCCGATGATGACGCGCGGACCGTCGTCGGCGTACTCGATGCCGGTCACCGTGCCGGAGACGACGCCCACGCCGTCACTGACGGTGAGGTCGCGGCCGAGGTAGCTCTGCGCGATCGCGCGCTGCTGCTCGGTCCGCAGCGAGCCGACCTCGGCCAGCAGCGAGGAGCTCTGGGACAGCGCGGTGAACTGCGCCATCTGGGCGACGAAGGCGGTGTCCTCCATGGGCTTCATGGGGTCCTGGCTTTTGAACTGCACGGCGAGGAGCTTCATGAAGTCCTGCGCGTCGAGCGTGGTCTTCTTGGCGGCCACGGTGGTCGCGGCCCCGTTGCTGTAGGAGGAATAGGCGGTGGTGGAGTCGACAGTCATGGTCAGGCGAAGGCGGTGAGATGCAGGGCGGTGGGAGTGAAGGCCGGGACGGCCGGCGCGATGACGGCGGCGGCGGATTCGGACGGCGGTGCGGCGACGGCAGGACGCGGCGTCGCGGCGGGTTCCTGCTGGGAGCGGGACTGCGCCTGCCCCTGCGCGGACTGGCCGCCGGCATTGAAACTTTCCGCCCCGCCGCGGGCCGGGGAGACAAACTGCGGCTCAAGCAGGCGCAGCGTCCGGCCCTGGGACTCGGACGCGGCCACCTGCCATTCGTCGCTGAGCGCACGGCGCAACTCGGCGGAATCGGTCGAAAACGAAGTGTGCACCGCGCCCTCGCGCAGTTCGACGCGGATGGCCAGGTCCTCGCCCGCGACGCGCAGGCGGAGATGGACCGTCGCGGGCTGCCCGGCGGGCCGGGAGGCCTGGAGATCCACCAGCTTGACGACCGCCTCGACGGCCTGGCTGGCCAGGCGGCGCAATTCCACCGGCGCGGTTTCCGGGGTCGGCGCGAGGTCCGCCGCAACTGTGGCCTCCGTCGCGGGCCGCACCGTCACGCCCAAGACCGGTGAGTTCTCGGTCGTCTGCGCTGCGGACTTGGAATGCCTGGCTGACATGTTGCCGCGGGAATTAGCACTGCCGATGCCAGTGTCTGCCGGCGCCTGCATTAGCTGCTGCTGGTCAGGACTTAGAAATATTTTTTCCCGCGCGCCCACGGCGCTGTCCGTCGCCATGGGATACACCGCAACGGAAGCGGCAAAATTTGCCCCGGTCGCCGACAACGGTGCTGCGTTCACCGCGCCAGCCCTGGCCATCGCACGCGGTTCTGCCGGGGCAGCAATCGCCGGCGGCACCGGCACGAGGCTCAGCTTAACCCCGCCGGGGAGTTCCAATTCGATCGGCGCGCGATACGGAGTTGAAGTGGAATTGGAAGTTGAAGTTGGCGCCGGAGCGGTGGCGGCTGCGGGCGGGATGACCGGGTTTTCGGTCGTGTGCGCGGAAGGCATGGCCGGTGTTGGCAAGGTCGTGACCACCACGGCCGGTGGCATCGTGGACTCCGCCGACGACGGAATCTGTCCGGGCAATGCGGCCGGGGGCTGGGCGGTACCGGGCAGGGCGGCCGGTGACCGCATTACCGGCGCCATCCCCTCAGGAAATTGCGGAATCCCGCTCGAGTCAGCGGACTCGATCACCGTCGCGGTCGAGACGGGAACGGCGGCGGTCGCGTCCGGTTGCGCCGCGACCAGGGCCGGACCTTCGTTGCCGGCGGGCACAGTGGACGGAGGCACCGCCGTCAGCGCCTGCCAAAGTGAAAGCAGAATCGCCCCCGCGGCTTCGACCGTCTCGCGCGTGGGCTGGGCGGCGTCAGATCCGCCATCCTCCCCCGCCCCCGCTGCCGGCACCTGACCGAGCATCATGGGCAACGGGGACACGGTCAGCGCACCCTTGGCCGGCGCGGCGTTCATGATCGGGCCGGCTGTCGGTACGGTCGCCGCCGGTGGAGAACCGGTCCCGCGATTGAGCAGCTGGCTGAAATCCGGCAACGGACCCGTGGCGGGCGCGAGGGTGGCGGACAGGACTCCGGCCGGGCGCCGGCCGGTTGTTCCGGCCACGGTGGCGAGGAAACCCGCGGCGCCGGGTTCGGCGAGGCTGGCGGTCGTTGGTGAATTCATGGAGGCGGTGGCAGGGTCGGCCCGGCCGCAACGCGCCCTCCATGGCGCCGCGCGGCCGGCTCAGGAAGTTGCGGCGTTGGGTGGTGCGACCTTGATCAGGCGCAGTTTTTCGGAAAGGACGGCGGCGCGGCGCGCGAGCGGGGCATCGGGTCCGCCGGTCTTGCTCATCTCCTCGAAAATGGCGCCGACGACGTCGGGTTTCATCAGGGCGAGGATCTTGACGACGGTGATGTCGTCGAGTTCGCGCACGATGGCGACGGCGCCGCGCGGGGAGAGATTGGTGTAGGTCTGGGCCAGCGTGCGCAGGTTCTTGAGTTCGTCGGCGGCGACCATCATCACCTGCCGGTCGATGTCCGCGCGCAGCGCCGTGAGTTCGCCGCGGAGGCGCTCCAGTTCCTGCTGCTCGGAGGCGAGGCGGCCCTCGCGCAACTCGAGCTGCTCCGCCTGCTTCTGCTGGCGGGCGCGTTCCTCCTTCAGCTCGGCGGCCAGGCTGTCGATTTCGATCGTCCAGAAATCCCAGCCCTGGATGCGCTGCTCCTCGGTTTCCAGTGAGGGCGGCTTGACCGCGGCGTGGCGGAGGGCGGTCTCGGCGCCGCGCCAGAACCAGCCGAGACCGGCGACGGGGGCGGCCAGCCCGAAGGTGAGGACGACAAGGTTGGGGAGTAAGGCCCGGTTCATGGGTGCAAACGGAGGCGGCCGGCGCGGTGGCCGGCGAGTTCATCGAGTTCGCCCTGCTCGGCGTGCGCCGCGGCGGCGTGGTGGGCGGAACGCGCCCGCGTCTCGAGGCGTTCCATGAGTTTCAGCTCGCGGTGGGCCTCGAGGTAGGCCTCGCGCCGGCGGTCCATCTCGGTCCGCGCCGCATTGAGCGCGGTCGCCACCGTCTGCGCCTCGGCGCATTCGGTGCGGTAGGCGCGGAACTGGGCCGCCGCGCCGGCGGCCTCGAACCGGCCGTGGCGCGCGGCAAAGAGTACTTCCTCGAGCGTGGCGAGGTGCGAGCGGCTTTCGTCATGACGGAGGGACGCCGCGACAAAATCCTGCACGGCTGCGGCGAAGGCCTCCCGGGCCCGGAGTTCGGCATGGGCGCGGAGGACCGCGACGGAACGGAGGGGGAAAAAGAAGCGTTTCATGGGGTCAGGATCTGGCGGAGCTGCGCGAAGCCGTCGGTCCGTGATGTGAGCTCCATGACGCCCTGGCGCAGGAACCGGCGCAGGGGATCGTGCAGGGCGATGGCCCGGTCGAGCGCGGGATTGGCGCCCTTCTGGTAGGCGCCGATGGCGATGAGGTCCTCGTTCTTGCGGTAGAGGGCGAGCTGCTCCCGGGCCTGCCCCGCGAGTTCGACCTCCTCCGGCGTGCAGATGTCGCGCGTGAGCCGGCTCACGCTCTCGAGCACGTCGATGGCGGGGTAATGGTTGAAATGCGCGAGCTGCCGCGAGAGCACGACGTGGCCGTCGAGGATGCCGCGCACGGCGTCGGCCACCGGTTCGTTCATGTCGTCACCTTCGACGAGCACGGTGTAGAGCGCTGTGATCGCGCCCTGCTCCCCCGCCCCGGCCCGCTCGAGCAGGCGCGGCAGCAGCGCGAAAACCGAGGGCGTGTAACCGCGGGTCGTGGGCGGCTCGCCGATCGCGAGGCCGATCTCCCGCTGCGCCATGGCAAGGCGCGTGACCGAATCCATCATGAGGAGGACGCTCCGGCCCTGGTCGCGGTACGATTCCGCGAGGGCGGTGGCGGTGTGCGCGGCGCGGAGGCGGAGCGGCGCCGGCGAATCGGACGTGGCCACGACCACGACGGCCCGCTTGAGGCCTTCGGCACCCAAATCCTTCTCCAGGAACTCGCGGACCTCGCGGCCGCGCTCGCCGATGAGCGCCACCACCACGACGTCGGCCGTGCAGCCGCGGGCGATCATGCCGAGCAAAGTGGACTTGCCGACGCCGGAACCGGCGAACAGGCCGAGACGCTGGCCGCGGCCGATCGGGGCGAACGCGTCGAGGGCGCGCACGCCGGTCGTCAGGGGCTCGCGGATGCGCTGGCGCCGCAGCGGGTGCGGCGGAGTCCCGTGCGTTTCGCGGCGATCCACGGGCAGCAGCCCGCGGCCGTCAAAGGGGCGGCCGAGCGCGTCGAGGACGCGGCCGAGCAGTTCCGGGCCGGGTTGCGGCAGCAGCGGGCGGTCGGTCGCGGCCACCTCGCAGCCGACGTGCAGGCCCACGGTCTCGCCGAGGGGCATGAGGAGCACGCGGTGCTCGCGGAAGCCGACGACCTCGGCCGGCACGGTGAAGCCCGTGCGGGGCGAGCCGACGCGGCAGAGTTCGCCAAGGCCGACATTGGGGCCGTCGCACTCGATGATGAGGCCGGCGACGCCGGTGACGGAGCCCACGCGCTGCACGGCCGGGGCATGGCGGACCTGGGTGCGGAGGACCTCGACGAGCGGTGCGACGGCGGCTTGCATGGTCAGGCGCCGGTGAGGCTGTGGCTGAGCGCGGCGAGCTTCGTCTGCTGGCGCGCATCGGTGAGGCCGAAGCGGCTGCGCACGAGGCAGTCGCCGGGCACGAGGGCGGCATCGGCGCGGATCGCCAGCCCGGGATAGCGGGCGAGCCAGTCGGGCCGGAGGGATTGGAGCAGTTCCGCATCGCGCGGACAGAGCGCGAGCTCGAGGCCGTCGCGTTCGGGAAAGAGCTGGCTGAGGGCTTCCTCGCACAGGCGGGCGACGACCTCGGGCGGCGGCTCATGGCCGGCGAGGAGCCGGCGGGCGATCTCCACGGCGAGGCCGGGCAGCGCCTCGCGGAGCTGCTGCAGCACGGTGACCTCGGCGCCGGCCAGGCGCTTGAGCACGCCCTCGCTGAGCTGGGCCATGTCGGCGCGGAACTCGACCATCTGCTGGTCCGCGGCGGCGCGCGCGTCGTCGATGCCGCGCTGGTAGGCGGCGGCCGACGCGGCGGCGAGCTCGGTGGGCGTGTGGCAGGGCGTCTCGCGTCCGGGCACAATCGCGGCGGCGAGCGGGCGGTCGAAGACGATGAGCTTGGCGAAGGCCATGGCGGTTCAGGCGACCACCGACTCGGCGTCGGCATCGAGGGAGACCTGGCCCTCCTCCTCCAGCCGCCGGACGGCCTGGATGATCAGGTCCTGGGCGGACTCGATCTCCTTGCGGCGCACGGCGCCGAGCAGCTCGATTTCCTCGCGCAGCCCCTCGGCGGCGCGCTTGGAGAGGGCGGAATAGATGCGTTCGCGCAGCGGCTCGCTGGCCGACTTCATCGCGATGGCGAGGTTGGCCGAATCCACCTCGCGCAGGATGCGCTGGAGGTCGGCCGGCGTGAGGCGGTTGAGGTCCTCGAAGCTGAAGAGCTTGCGGCGGATGGCCGTGCCCAGCGTGGCGTTGTGCTCCTCCAGGCGCGTGAGCAGCGTCCGGCCCAGTTCCTTGTCGAGGTGCTGGAGGAGCCCGGCCACGGCATTCACCCCGCCGCTATTGCGGTAGGCGGGACGGGAGCGGGCATCGAGGTGGCGGCCGAGGCTGCGGACGATCTTGCCGACGAGGTCCGGGGGCGTGGACTCGATGACGCCGAGGCGCTCGATGACGTCCTCGCGCAGGTCGGGACTGAACATGGCGAACACCTGCGCGGCCTTGGCCGGGTCGAGGTACGACAGCATGAAGGCGATGGTCTGCGGCTGCTCGGCCTTGAGGAGGTTGTAGATCTGGTTGGCCTCCATCTCGCTGACATCGCGCACGACCTCGACGAAGGTGTCCGTCGGTCCGACGCGGCCGATGATGGTGGTGGCCCGGTGCTCGCCCTTGGCGATCTCGAGCGTGCGCTGGGCGTAATTGAGGCCGCCGAGGGTGGCGTTGGCGCTGGCGGAGACGATGCCGGAAAACTCCTCCATCGCCTGGCGACGGAGCGGCTCGGGCACGAGGGGGAACGCGGACATCTCGCGGCACAGGCGCTCGGTCTCGGCGTCGTCGAACTGCTTGAGCACCTCGGCGGCGGCCTCCGGGCCGATGCAGATGAGGAAGACGGCGAGCTTCTGCTGCCGGGTGAGTCGGGCGTAGTCGGGTTCGGCCATGGCGCTCAATTCTTGCTCGGCGCGGCCACCCAGTCGCGCAGGGCGGTGCCGATGTTCGCGGGTTTCTGGCGGATCAGCTCGTTCAACATGTCCGGCGTGACGGCGGTGCCGTTCTGGAGGGAGCGGGCGGCGAGGTCGGGCGGGAGCGAAAGCATCTCGACGGGAACGGTCTCGGGCTTCTGGCGGGAGAGCAGGCGCAGGAAAACCAGCAACACGGCCGCGGCGCCGGCGACGGCGGTCCATTTGGCCGCGACACCGATCCATTCCTGCACGCGGGCCGCGGGCGGGGTGGCGGTGAGATCCTGCGTCCCGGGAGCGGTGGCAAAGGAAACCTCCTGCAGGCTCACCAGCGCATCAAGCGACTGGCCGGCGGCGGGGCGGAGGCCGAGCGCATTCAGGACGACCTGGCGGAGGGCATTGATCTCCTCGGGGGTGCGGCGCACCGGCGCCTCCGTCCCGACGGGCGCCCGCTGGGCGACCATCACGGCCGCGGTCACCTGGCGGATGGTGCCGGGATTCCGGGTGGTATTGGTGACGAGCCGGTTGATCTCATAGGTCGTCGTGCGGTTCTTGCGGGTGGCCTCGCTGTTGGAAACGGGCCGCGCCGCGGGTTCGGCGGTGGCGGCCTTCTCGGGTACGTTGGCGCTGATGCCGACGGAGCCGCCCTTGGCCGAGGTCTCGGAGCTGAGGGTGTTGTCCTCGTTGATCGTCTGGCTGCGCACGACCTGGCCCTCGGGATCGAACTTCTCGGAAGTGAGCGTGGTCGCCTCGGTGTCGATCTCGGCGGAGACGCGGACGACGGCCTGGCCCGGGCCGATCACGGTGGCGAGCATGGACTCGACCTTGCGGGCGAGGTAATCCTCCACCTGCTGCTTGTAGCGCATCTGGGAAGTGGCGGAGCCGAGCGTGGGATCCTGCCGGAGTTCCTCGGAGAGCACCTGGCCGCGGTTGTCCACCACGGCGACCTGGTCGGGCACGAGCCCCTGCACGGCGTTGGCCACGAGGTGGCGGATGGCGTTGACCTGCTCGGCGGCCAGGCGGCCGCCGCCGACGTCCACGAAGACCGAGGCGGTGGGCTTGACGCCCTGCTCCGTGAGCAGCAGGCGGTTCTCGGGCTGCACGATCATGACGCGCGCGGACCGCACGCCGGCCAGCTGCGCGATCGTGCGGCTGAGTTCGCCCTGCAGCGCGCGGAGGTAGTTGGTGCGCTGCACGAAATCGGAGAGGCCGAACTGGCCCTTGTCGAAAATCTCGAAGCCCACGCCCTCGCCGCTGGGCAGCCCCTTGCCGGCGAGGTCCATGCGGAGCTTGTGCACCACGTTGGCGGGCACGGACACCGAGGTGCCCCCGGCGCCGACCTGGTGGGGAATGTTCTGCGCCTGCAGGTGGCTGATGACGGCGGCGGCGTCCTTTTCGCCGAGGCGGGCGTAGAGGAGCTGGTAGTCGGGCCGCCGGGACCAGAGGACGAGCGCGATCATGGCGCCGACGACCGCGAGGGCGGCGACGCTGAGCGAGACGCGCTGGTTGAAGCCGAGTTGCTGCCAGAGGGCGAGGAGGGAGGAGCCAAAAGCTTTCATCAGGGAAATGGAGGCGGAGTGCGGTTACACCTGCAGGCGCATGAGTTCCTGGTAGGATTCGACGAGCTTGTTGCGGACCTCGACCATGAGGCCGAAGGCGACGGAGGCCTCCTGCATCGCGATGACACTCTGGTGCAGCTGGTCGGTCTCACCGAGGAGCACGCGGCGGGTGAGGTCGTTGGCCGCGGTCTCCTTGGTGGCGACCGTCTCCACCAAATTGTCGAGCATCGCGCCGAAGCCGTTTTCCGGCGCGGTTGGCGCCGGGGCCACGGGGCGGGTCAGCACTTCCGGGCGGAGCGGAGCGCCGATCAGCGCCGAACCGGTCACCGAGCCGAGGGGCGTGAGGGCGCTCATTTGCCGATCTGCAGCGTGCGCTGCGCGAGGTTGCGGGCGCTCTTCATCACCGTGAGGTTGGCCTCGTAGGCGCGGGAGGCCGTGATGAGGTCCACCATCTCGTAGGCCAGGTTGACGTTCGGCATCTGGACGAGGCCGTCGGGTCCGGCGTCGGGATGCTGCGGATTGAAGACCTTCTGGCCGGCCGCGGTGTCGTTGGTGATGCCGCCGACGCGCACGGACTGCACGGACGCGCCGCCGGTGCGCTGCAGCAGGGCGGTCTCAAAGGTCACGATCTTGCGCTGATAGGGTCCGCCGGCGGCGGTGCGGGTGGTCTGGGCGTTGGCGATGTTCTGCGCCACGATGTCGAGGCGCGTCTTCTGCGCCGCCAGGGCCCCGGAGGTGACGTCGATGCCGGAGATGAGATTCATGGGGAAAAGAAGGAGGGCGGTCAGGACGGGCGGCCCGTGATGGCCAGCTTGAGCTGCTTGATGTTGCGGGTGACAATTTCGCCGAGGAACTCGTGCTCGACCGCGTTCTGGTTGAGGGCGAGGAGTTCGCGCTCGATCTCGACCGTGTTGCCGTCGGGACGGACGACACGGGCCGCGCTGTCCTCGGCCAGGGCCGGCTGGAGACCGTCTCCGCCGCCCAGTTCACCGGCGGCGAGGCGCGATTTCAGCTGCGCGAGGAAATTCGGCGCGATGTCCAGGCGGCGGTAGCCCGGCGTCTCGACATTGGCGATGTTGGCCGAGATCGCCTCCTGCCGGAGCACGGCCGCATCCATGAGCTTCCGGGCCAACTGGTAATTGTCCGATTGGAAGATGGGATCGACCATGATGCGCGCTTCTTTGCAAAGCGCGTGCCAGCCGCGAGGCAGCCTTGCTTAACGTCTGGTCTGACGCTGGTTAGGCTGCGGTTTTTCACCGGAGCCCGGCCGCGAGGACGTCGCGCGGAGCGAGGCGGAAAAATTTGCCGGGTAAACCGGATCCATGATGAGAGAAATCGCGAAGGACGCGAAAACTCGCGTAAAGCCAGGAGTCCTTTGCTGCACCCTGGGTTCAATCTTTCCCGCGGATCACGCGGATGGACGCGGATGACGGAGGTATTATCCGCGATCATCCGCGTGATCCGCGGGAAAGAATTTCGCCGCTTAAGTCGCACGCAAGCGGGCCGATAACATCCCTGCTGTCACGTGCTAATGAATTCGCCCGCCGCCCCTCCCGCCATTCTGATTGTGGATGACGAGCCCGTCGTACTCGGCGCGCTCAAGGAAACCCTTGAACGCGAGAAATACCACGTCGTCACCTGTTCCAGTCCGCTGAAGGCCCTCGCGCTGCTGCAGGAGCGGCACTTCGCGGTCATCATCTCCGACCAGCGCATGCCGGAGATGCTGGGGCTCGATTTCCTGGTCGAGAGCCGCCGGCTGCATCCGCAGACCTCGCGCATATTGATCACGGCGGTCCTGTCGCTGCCGACCATCGCCGACGCGATCAACCGGGGGGAGATCTTCCGCTTCGTCGCCAAGCCCTGGCTGCGCGAGGAACTGCTCGCCACCGTGCGCAACGCGCTGCAGCGGCACGAGCTCATCACGCGCAACGAGGAGCTGCAGGCCCGGACGCAGGCGCTGAACGCCCAGCTCATCACGGCCAACGGCGAACTGGAGCAGAAGGTGAGCGACCTCGAGCTCGAGCGCACGCGCATCGACGCCGCCAACCGCGAGCTCGCCGACCGCCACGAGAACTCGCTGGAGCTCTGCCGCCGGATTCTCACCGCCTACGACCCCGTGCTCGGCGGCGAGGCCAAGGCCCTCGTCGAATACGCCGGCAAGCTGGCCGAGACCGGCCACTTTTCCGTCGCCGAGCGCCACGCCCTCCGCTCGGCCGCGCGGCTGTGCGACCTCGGGCTCATCGGCGTCTCGCGCGAGCTGCTCCGCGCCTTTCGCAACACGCCGAACCGCCTGACCGAGCGCGAGCGCGCCACCCTCCACCACCACCCCATCTACAGCCAGACCCTCGCGGCCCTGGTGGACCCGCGGTCGGATGTCGGCGAGGTGATCCGCGCCCACCACGAGTGCTTTGACGGCAGCGGCTATCCCGACCGCCTCGAGGGCACCCAGATCCCGTGGCCCGCGCGCTGCCTTGCCGTGGTCGTGGGCTTCGTCGAGTCGGGCCTGCCCAAGCAGGCCGCGATCGACCGCCTGCTCGCCCTTTCCGGCAAGGCGTACGATCCCGAGGCCCTGCGGCTCTTCCTCAAGGTGACCAACCTCGTCACCCTGCCGAAGCAGGTGCGCGAGGTGCTGCTCGAGGAACTGGAGCCCGGCATGGTGCTCGCCAACGGCATCTACAGCCCCCACGGGCTCCTGCTGATCGGCGAAGGCCAGGCCCTCGGCCCGGCCACGATCACGAAGATCCGCAACCACAACCAGACCACCCCCATCAGCCAGCGCCTGCTGGTTTTCACCTGAACTCCCCCGTGCCCAGTCCCGGTTTCACGCAGCGCGTCATCGTCGGCGTGGGCGACCTCGCCGTCTCCAGCAGCCCCGACGTGATCCTTAGCACCTACGCGCTGGGCTCGTGCATCGGCGTTGTCGCCTACGATCCCTTCATCAAGGTCGGCGGCATGCTGCACCTCATGCTGCCGGATTCCACCATCGCTCCCGCCAAGGCCGCCCGGCAGCCCGCGATGTTCGCCGACACCGGGCTGCCGCTGTTCCTTGACGCCCTCACCGGCCTGAAGGCCCGCCTCGGGCAGCTGCGCGTGTACATCGCCGGCGGCGCGTGCATGGTCGCCGGCCACGACCCCTTCCGCATCGGCGAACGCAATGCGCGCGCCGTGCTCGACCTGCTCGCCCGCGCCGGCTGCCCCGCGCCTCGCGAGGACACCGGAGGTTTTCTCAACCGCACCCTCCACCTCGAGATGCAGAACGGCAACATCACCGTAAAGACCCCCCAGGCCATCGCCCACTGGACCCTCGCCGCCTGACCGCGGCGCGGAATGAAAAGTAGGGCAGGTCTCCGACCTGCCTTTCAGCGTTCCCCCGCGAAAGAGGCATCCAGAAGGCAGGTCAGAGACCTGCCCTACTTTGCGACACCACCCGCCGCGCCGCGGTTGCCGAGGCCTTATCCGCGTTCATCCGCGCCATCCGCGGGAAAAATCCGTCCTGCCCCGGCCAGCGCGGCGCCAACCGCAAGACTTTGCGGAGTAGTGCTAAAGTATCACCGGCGGCAACCGATCTAGTTGGCACGTGACGGATCCATGAACCCCCCGGCTCTTCCATGCAGCCCCGACCAGGCCAGGCAGAAAATCCTGGTCGTTGACGACGACCGGGCCAACGCCCGGATCCTCGCGCGCATCCTGCAGCAGGCCGGCTACGGTGTCATCGAGGCCAACTCCGGCGAGGAGGCGATCGGGCTCTACGACTCGATCCGGCCTGACCTCGTCCTGCTCGACGTCGTCATGCCCGGCCTGAGCGGTTTCGACACCTGCCGGGCCCTGCGCGCCAAGCACGGCCACACGCTGGCGCCGGTCATCTTCGTCACCGCCACCAGCGAAACCGACGGCGTCGTGGAGGGCCTCGCCGCCGGCGGCGTGGACTACTTCACGAAACCCGTGCATCCGCGCGAGGCGATCGCCCGTATCCGCACGCACCTCCAGAACCGGCTCCTGCAGGAGCAGCAGCGGCGCCTGGTGGACCAGCTGCTGACGGCCAACAAGGCCAAGAACCGCCTTCTGGGCATGGTGGCGCATGACCTGCGCAACCCGATCGCCTCCATCACCGGCCTCACCGAGTTCCTCATCGAGGATGCCGCCGCCGGCCGGATCCAGCCGGAGCAGCTCGACCTCATCAACTGCATCCACGACGCCAGCCAGACCATGCTCCAGCTCGTGAACGAGCTGCTCGACATCTCCGTGATCGAGTCCGGCGAGCTCAGGATCAAGCCCGCCGCCGTCGATCTTGGCGGCCTCATCGAGGATTCCGTCACGCTGAACCGCATCAACGCGGCCAAGAAGGGCACCCAGATCGAGCTCCAACTCGAGTCGCTCCCGCCGGCGATCGAGGTGGACGGACCGAAAATCCGGCAGGTCATCGACAACCTCATCAGCAACGCCATCAAGTTTTCCCCGCCCGGCTCGCTCGTCCGCGTGGAGGCCGCCGCCGGTTCCGGCCGCTGCACCGTCGCCGTCATCGACAACGGCCCCGGCATCCCGCAGTCCGAACAACACAAGCTCTTCAAGGAGTTCGGCCGCACCTCCGTCAGCCCCACCGCCGGCGAAAAGAGCACCGGCATGGGCCTCGCCATCTGCCGCCGCATCATCGAGGCCCACGGCGGCGAAATCTCCGCCGAGAACCGACCGGACGGCGGCAGCATCTTCAAATTCCACCTCGCACGCGCAGCATGAACTTCGACGGCACCATCCTGATCGCGGACGACGAAATGCACGTCCGCAAATACATCAGCCTGCTCCTGGGCCGCATCGGCCATCCCGTGATCGTCGAGGCGGCTGACGGCCTCGCCGCCGTGAACCTGTGGCGCCAGGTCAGCCCCGACCTGGTGCTGCTCGATGTCAACATGCCGCTGCTGGACGGGATCGGTGCGCTCGCCCGCATCAAGGCGTCCGACTGCTCCATGCCCGTCATCATGCTCACCTCGCTCGCGAACCGCAGCACCGTCGAGGAATGCGCGCGCCTCGGCGCCACCGGATTCCTCCGCAAGGATCTGCCCCGCGAGGAACTGATCTTCGAGCTGCGCCGCATCATCGCCGCCGTGTTCGAACCCGCCGACCCGCCGGTCCCGCCGCAGCCATGAGCCAGCCCGGGTCCGACGCCGCCCGGCCGGGTCTGCCCGCCCCCGGCGGGGTCCGCTACCGGCTGTCCGTCCTGCTGCAGGAGGCCGCCCGCGAGCTGCGCAACCCCGCCCTCGCCCTGGAGCAGCTCGACCAGCCCGACATCAACCGCCACTTCGTCCCGGGCCGCAACCGCCGTGTCCTCAAAAAACGCCAATCCTGAGTTCCTCGCCCACCTCGGCGCCATCCCCGCCGCCGAGGGCGGCACGGAAATCGCCGCGCTGGGCCGGACACTCGGTCCCGGCACCCTCGCCCACCTCGAGGCCGTGGTCTCCGCCGGGCTGCTGCCCAAGGACCAGGCCTGCAAGTGGTGGGCCGACGGCCTCGGGCTGGCCTATGTGGATGTCGCCGCCTCGGTCGTCACCGACCAGGCCGTCGCCCTGATCCCCCTGGAGATCGCGCAAAAGCTCAAGGCCATCGGTCTCTACGTCGTGGATGACGTGCTCACCGTGGCGCTGGCCCAGCCGGCCGAGGCCGACCTGGTCCGGCGCCTGCAGCGCATCATCCAGGTGCCGGTCAGCCCCGTCTTCGGTTTTCCGGCCGACATCGAGGGCGCGATCGCCATCCACTACTGCACCGAGAGCTCGCTGCAGGACAGCCTCGGCCTGCTCATGCAGCATGGCTGCCTCCTGCTCGACGGCCAGGGCGAACCCAACCTCGAGGCCGTGGCGGAGTCCGAGCCCCTCGCCCGCGTGCTGGAGGAAATCCTGTACCACGCCCTCCGCGAACGCGCCACCGACATCCACGTCGAGGCCGGCAAGCGGGAGTCGCGCATCCGCTTCCGCGTGGACGGCAACCTGCGCCTCATCGCCAGATACCCCCGGAAGCTGCACCGCGCCCTGATCACGCGCTTCAAGGTCCTCTGCAACCTCAACATCGCCGAGACCCGCTTCCCCCAGGACGGCAGTTTCAGCGTGCCCGTCGGCACCAGCCAGGCGAGTTTCCGGCTGTCCACCATCCCTTCCCTTTACGGCGAAAAGGCCATGGTGCGGCTCCTCACCCAGGCGGCGCGGCAGCGGACGCAGAACCTGGAGGAGATGCTGATGGCCCAGCCCGTCCTCCAGCCCTTCCGCCAGATCCTCCGCAATGCCAGCGGCATCGTGTTCGTCACCGGGCCCACCGGCTCGGGCAAGACCACGACCCTGTACGCCGGCCTCGCGGAGATCAACGACCCGAAGATCAACATCTGCACCATCGAGGATCCGATCGAGATCCCGCTCGGCGGCCTCACCCAGTCGCAGGTCAACACCCACATCGACCTCAAGTTCGCCACCCTGCTCCGCTCGCTGCTGCGCCAGGACCCGGACGTGATTCTGGTCGGCGAAATTCGCGACGCCGAGACCGCCCGGATCGCCACCGAGGCCGCGCTGACCGGGCACCCTGGTGCTCGCCACGCTGCACACGATCAACGCGCCGCAGGCGATCACGCGGCTGGTGGACCTCGGGGTCGAGCCGTACCTTGTGGCGCCCTCCGTCAGCGGCGTGCTGGCCCAGCGCCTCGTCGCACGCATCTGTTCCAAATGCCGCGAGCCCTACCAGCCCGACCGCGAAGTCCTGCTCCGCTACTTCGAGGAGGAGGAGGGCCTCGCCGAGGTGCCATTCTACCGCGGGCGCGGCTGCGCCCACTGTCGCGGCACGGGTTATCACGGCCGCGTTGCCATCCATGAACTGGTGCTCGTCACCGATGAGATCCGGCAGCTGATCACCGAGGGCCGCAGCGCGCAGGACATCACGCGCGCGGCCGCCCGGATGGGTTACCGGCCGATGCGCTACGACGGGTTGCGCAAGGTCCTGATGGGACTCACCACGATCGAGGAGGTCGAGACCGGCACGACCTTCGAATGGTCGGGTTGAGCCGCCGGCGCGGACCGGGGCGCGGAACCCCGGAGCGGCTCCGCCGCGAAGAGACACGAAGGCCAAGGCCGTTAAACACCGATGAATACTGATGCACCCAGATCAGAGATCCACGGCCCCAAAGATGGATTCCGGCCTCAGGTAGCTGCGAGCGTGAGCGAGTGGATCAAACGCAGCGCACGCCACCTGGAGCGGCTCCATCGCAATTGAAGGAGCGCAGGAGCAGCCCCGAATGGGCACGAAGGCCAGGGCAGGTAACCACAAAGGACACAAAATTCCCCATGCGGATGAAACATGATGACCCCACCGGAGTTCCAGCGCCAACGGCGCGCCGCCATGCCGGCCTGGGACAACGCCCCAGGAAATATTCCCGTACCGGAATCACGAGGGCTGAAAGCCTGATCCATCGGCCGGACTTTTCAGCCCTGGAGGAAACATTGGTAGCCTTGAACCTCGGTGTTGGCTCTGGCCGATCTTTCTGCAGCACTCTTATCGACCCGATGTTGTCCGTTGCGGCCCGGCCGAATATCGGC
>JADJZJ010000034.1 GCA_016715765.1 Opitutaceae bacterium | reverse complement strand
TCGGGGCGGTCCGCGTTGCGGACCTTGATGAGCTTGCGGGCGAAATCGGCCCGGGCGTTGGCCCCGGTCTCGATCTGCAGCACGCGTTCGTGGCGGGCGGGCTCGGCGCGGGTGAGGGCTTTCAGCACCTCCAGGTGGTCGGCCATCCGCGCATAGGTCTGCCGGCAGTCGGCCTGGTCGTGGGGATTGCCGGACTGGGCATACAGGCGCAGGCTGCCTTCGCCGGCCTGCAGGGTGGCGGCCAGGCCGCTGAGCTCGTTGATCACGGCATGCGTGCCGTTGACCCAGTCGCTGGTGGCCTCGGCGCGGTTGATGTTGCGCACGGCAAACGCGGCCACCGCGATCAGCACGGCGCAGATCAGGGCGAACAGGGCGAGGACGCGGGGGATGGTATGGTCTTTCACGGTCGGATGGGGTCCAGTCGCTGGATTAGTATCTGCCGCGGTCCGGATCATTGCCGGGCGGCTCGGTCTTTACCACTGTAAACAATGCGTTCTTCACCTCGGTCTCGTAGTTGTAGGTGAATTCGGAAGCGGAGGTCCAATTGCCCTCGAAGGAACGCGCGACCTTGCTGGCGATCGCGCGGATCGAGGGACCGCAGCGCTCGAGGTTGAAGGTGTAGCGGCGGTTGTTGTAATCGAGGTACGCCCGGTTCTCGACGATGTAGCAGACGGCGTGGGCGACGCGGCCGACCATGCGCACATGGATCAGTCGCGGTGTGAATTCCTTTTTGGCCAGGACATGGGCGGCGAGGATGGCGTAGTCATCGCAATCGCCGTTCCGGGTTCGCAGGAATTCCTCCGGCTCCTGCACGTAACCGATGAACTCATAGGTGAAGTTTTCAAACTGGTCGGCGAACTTCTTGGGGGTAAGCGCGGGATCGGACAGCAACTCGTTGAGCGTGAGCCCCCTGAGCGGCCCCAGCAGCATGACGGCAACCAGGCTGGCAAGGCCCAGGCGCTGGCACCATCGACTGCGAGGCGGAATGCTCATCGATTTCCGCGAGTATTGTTGAACCGCCGGCGGGTGCAACACCGGTCACGTGCACCGAACCTCCGGATCACCGCGTATCCACGAAGGCGGACCAAGCCCGGAAGGAATGGCCGCAAAAAGGCTTAGCGCGGCGGAGCCGCGACCAAACATCCAAGACCTTTTCCCCGCGGATGACGCGGATGAACGCGGATAAAGGGGATCGGTTGTGGTTTGTTGATCGTTCGGTTGCCCGCGTCACCCGGGTCAAACCGCGGGCGGCGCCGGCGCGAAGGCGCGGCGCATGCCGGTGGTGACGAGGGCGAGGGTCAGCAGGGAATTGACCGGCATGAGCACCGCGGCGATCAGCGGATTCATCAGCCCGGCGACCGCCAGGCCGACGGCGATGACATTGTAGACGACGGAGAAAACCAGAATGACCACTTCCGTCCGCCGGCGGAGATCGTTGATCGCAAAGAGCGCCCGGATGCCGCCAATGCCGTGGCCGAGGTAATAGAAATCCGCCTTGTGCTCGAGGATGCCGCGATGGATGACCGGGGTGCCGCGGCAGAACGCGCGGTCAAAGGCGAGACTGTCATTGGCCCCGTCGCCGAGCATGAGCGTGGCGGCGCGGCCCGGGGTGTCGAACCACCCGGCCTTGTCATGCGGGGTGCGGTCACCGTGGCACTGGTCGGGCGGCAGGCCGAGTTCACGGCCCATGCCGGAGACCTTGGCCTGGCTGTCGCCGCTCAGGATGTGAATGCCCAGTCCGCGAGCGGTCAGGGCGGTGAGTTCGCGGGCCGCGTCCGGCCGGATCGCATCGCGGAAATGGAAGCGCGCCACGGCCGTCCCGTCGCGGGCCAGCACCGTCGCGCCATCGGCCGGTCCGGCGTCGCGCCAGCCGGCGCGGCCGAGCGACCACGGGCCGATCTCGACGCCGGCGCCCACGGATTCCCGGATCACGCCGGCCAGCGGGACGGGGGTTTCAATCGCGAGCATGCCCTCGAGCAGGCATTGGCTGACGGGATGGGGGTTGTCGCGGACCAGGGCGTAGAGGGCGCCGCGGGCCCCGGCGTCGAGGGCGGCCAGGGACTCGGGGTTGCCCAGGGCGGGGGTTTCCAATGTCAGGGTGCCGGTTTTGTCGAAGACCACATGCTGCACGCGGGCCAGCTTCCCCCAAAGGTCATCCTCGCGCACAAAGACTCCCCGCCGGCGGAGCGCGACCGTGGCCATCTCGTCGGCCAGCGGGAAGGCCAGGCCGATGGCGCAGGGGCAGGAGACCACGAGGATGGCCGTGACCACGGACCAGGTGCGGAGCGGATCACCGGTGCCCAGCCACCACGCGAGACCGGCGAGCGTGGCCACGGCAATGATGCCGATGAGGTAACCCCGGATGATGCGTTCGAGGAATTGGTGCCGGTAGCCGAGCCTTTCCTGGGGCTGGACCAATTCGGCGAGGAGCGAATCCGCCCAGGCCTCCTGCG
Source organism: Opitutaceae bacterium (assembly GCA_016715765.1). GTDB lineage: Bacteria > Verrucomicrobiota > Verrucomicrobiia > Opitutales > Opitutaceae > UBA2377. The sequence continues at coordinate 31,178 of JADJZJ010000034.1, read as the reverse complement.
CGAGCAGTTCCATGGCGCCGAGGCCGATGTTCACCGCGCCTGCGGGCACCCGCTGGCCGGCCTGAAAAATCCGCGGATCGGCCTCGCCGTTGATGGAGGCCAGGGAGAAGACGGCCGGGCCGCGCTGGAGCTGCGACTCCACCGGCACGGTCTGGCCGGGCTGCACGGTGAACGCGGCCCCGGCAGCGAGTTCCTCCGGCGGGATTTCCCTGACGGCGCCGGTGCCGGTGACGAGGCGGATGCGCTGGCGCTGGGGCTGCTGGGCGAGCAGCCGGCGGCGGTTGCGCTCCACGGCGACCACCTGGGCCCAGCGGCCGGTAAGCATCAGCAGGATGAAGGCGCTGACGAAGTCAAAGTAGACGAAGCCCTCGCGCCCGGTGATCCAGCCGTAGAGGGAACCGAGGTAGGCGCCCGTGAGGCCGATGGCGATGGGGAGATCAATGTGGATCGTGCCGAGGCGCAGGCTTTGCACCGCCCGGCCGAGGAAGTAGCCGCCGCCGGCGAGCATGCTGAGCGTGCCGAAGATCATCGCGATCGTGCCGAAGAGCCGGGCGTACTCGAAGTCCGCCTTCATGCCGAAATACACCGGGAGGGTGAACAGCATGACGTTCATGGCGAACGCCCCGCAGAGGCCGATGCGGCGGACGAGGGCGCGGCTCTCGGGTTCGCCGGTTTCCTCGCCGGCGGGGCCGAGCAGATAATTGAAGGCTTGGAGATGGCGGGCGAATTCCGCGGCATCGAACTGGCCGGGCAGCCAGCGCAGCCGCACCTCGCCGAGCTGGGCGTTGACGAAGATGTCGCGCGCCCCGGCCTGCTGCTGGAAGAGCCGCTCGATGAGCCAGACGCAGCCGGCGCACGAAATCCCCTGGAGGGAGAGCCTGAGCTCGGGCGGACGGCTTTTCTTGGGTGACGGATCAGCCGGATCGGAAGGCTGCGCGGCCGCTTCCGCGGCGGCCTGGGCCCCGGTCAGCCAGCTGAAGTCGCGCGGGTGGAACACCGTGCTGTCAACCGGCGCGGTGACCTGGTCCTTGATGTTGTAGTAGGCGTCGAGGCCCTGCTCGTGCACGAGGCGGTAGACATAGGCGCAGCCGGCGCAGCAGAACCCGGAGGTCTGCTGGGTGGACGCCAGCGGGGCGCCGCAATGGCGGCAGACCGGGGCAGGACGGGAACCGCCCTGGCTGGCGGGCGCGGTGGAGGCGGCCGGCATCTCAGAAGCAGCAGACGAAGTTGCTCACGTCGGGTCCGTTGAAACCGAGGGTGCCGCGCAACCGCCAGGCGATGATCAGGGCGGTGGCGAGGGCGAAGGTCAGGCGCAGGCGATCCAGCCAGAGCGGGGAGAGCTTGTGGCGGATCCACTGAAACTGCGACTGGGCGAGCCAGAGCAGCGGCACGGTGCCCAGGCCGAAGGCGAGCATGTACTCGACCCCGCGCAGGGCGGTGCCCGAAAGCAGGGCGAGGGAAACGATGAAGTAAAGCGGACCGCACGGGAGCAGGGGAGTCGCGAAGCCCAGCGCGGCGGCGGCCTCGATGCGCGGGCGGCGGCCGGCCCATTGGCTGAGGCGCAAGGTGAGGCCGCCGAGGAAGGCGGGCTTGCGGAGGAAGCGATCCCAGCGGAAGGCCAGGGCGATGAAGAACAGCACGAGGACCCACGGCAGCCACCGAAGCACATCGCTGCCGAGCCAGTTGAGCGGAGCCTGTCCGAGCCCGCCGGCGAGCCCGCCCAGGACCGCATACCCCGCGAGTCGCGAAAGGTGGTAGACGCTGCTCACGGCCAGCGGGTCGCCCTGGTCCTTGCGCACGGGCATCAGCGCGCAGGCCAGCGGACCGCACATGCCGACGCAGTGGAGGCTGGTGATCAGACCGGCCACGAAGGCGGCGGCGGGAGAGTTGACGGCGGCCATTTCCATGTCAGTGCACCGCCCGCGGTGTGGCGAGCGGGACCTCGGCGACCTTGTGTTGGCCGGCAATGTAGAGCCAGGCACCCCAGGCTGCGAGTTGCACGAGGAAGGCGGCCAGGATCCAGAGCCACAGCTTGGTGCCCTTAGTGCTTTTCATGCGATTTCCGCTCCGCGTCGTCTTCCTTGAGCAGTTCGGCGTCCGGCCCGAGGAACTCGACCTCGCGCTTGATTTCGAACGTGCCGCCGGCGTCCTCCACCTCCAGCTTGAATTTGAACGGTCCCTCGTAATGGTCCCGCGGCACGAGCAGGATCAGGGGCCGGACTTCCTCGCCGAGGGGCGCGACGGTGACCGGTTCGGTCAAACCGTTCTGTTTTACCTTGGTATCGGAATCGATCTGCACCCGGAAACTCACCGGGGTGGAGCGCTTGTTGATGAGCCGGACGAGGAACTGGTTGCGCACGGAGGCGGTGTCCACGAAGTAGGGCGCGCCGGTCATGCGGGTGACGCCGACACTGGCGGGCCGGATTGTGGACATGGCCCAGCCGGCGACGGAGGCGCCGATCACGAGCAGGACGCCGTAAAGCATCGTGCGCGGCCGCAGCCAGCGGGTGGTGCCGCCGGCCAGGGCGCTTTGGGAATCGTAGCGGATGAGGCCGCGGGGCTTGTGGATGCGCGTCATCACATCGTCGCAGGCGTCGATGCAGGCGGTGCAGCCCACGCACTCGAGCTGGAGTCCCTGCCGGATGTCGATGCCCGTGGGGCAGACCTGCACACAGCGGTTGCAGGCGACGCAAGCTCGCCGGCCGGCATCGTTGTTCCGGGCTTGGCCGCCACGGCTCGCCGCGCTTCACGTCGTAGCCGATGACCATCGAATGGTCGTCGATCAGGGCGGACTGCAGGCGGCCGTAGGGACAGATGACGATGCAGAGCTGCTCGCGGAACCACGCGAAGTTGAAGTACAGGATGCCGGCGAAAATGAACACGAAGACGAAGGCGCCCCAGTGCTCGGCGGGCTGGTCCTGCATCATCGCCCAGAGTTCATGCAGGGAAACGAAGTAGGCGAGGAAGAGATGGGTGATGACCAGGGACACGCCGATATAGGCCGGTGCTTGAGCGTCCGCTTGAACAGCTTGCCCGGACCGGGCGGGGCCGCGTCGAGGGCGCGGCGGGCAATGGCATCACCCTCGATCCAGCGCTCGATGCGCCGGTAGACGTGATCGAGGAACACCGTGTGGGGGCAGGCATAGCCGCACCAGATGCGGCCGAGCAGCGCGGTGATGAAGAACAGCGAAAAGCCCAGGCCGGTGATCAGGAAGAATGTCAGCCACATGTCCTGCGCGGCGAAGGTCAGGCCGAAAAGGTGGAAGCGCCGTTCGGCGATATCGAGGAAGACCGCGGGATAGCCGCCGATCGTGATCCACGGCAGCACGAGGTAGAAGGCGATCAGGAAGAGGGCCGAGACCTTGCGGAACAGGGTGAAGCGCCCGCTGACATCGGCCGGATGCAGGTAGGGTCGCGAGCCATCCGTATTGATGGTGGTGACGGATTCGAGGGACGGACGGGGCGGCGCAGGCGTGAAGGATGGGCGCGCAAGGCCCAACCGGACCGCGCGGGCAAGGGAGGCGGGGGGCCGCCCGGGGGTGGGCCGCGGGGCCGCGTCCCCGCGCGGTCTTCGCCGGTTCCTGATGGTGGCTCAGGATGTACGCCACCACTTCGGAATTCTTCCTGGCGCCGATGACCGGACCCCACGCGGGCATGCCCTTGGCGAGCACGCCCTTGTCCACGACCTTGAGCAGGTCGGTGGGCTTGTTGCCGTGAATCCACGTGTTGTCCACGAGATTGGCGCCGATGCCGCCCTCGTCCACGCCCCGGAGGCTTTCCTTGTGGCAGCTCACGCAGGTGGTGGTGAAGGTGGCCTTGCCGGCGTCCACGAAGACGGCGTTGCGGCTCATCTTCCAGAGCGTGCCGTCGTCCACCTGGTTGGCGGGATCGGCCAGCTTGGCGGCCTCGATCCGGGCGAGTTCCTGCGCGAGGACCTCGGTGTTGGACAGGCCGATCTGGGCGCGCTGGTAGTAGAACCAGTAGCCGACCCAGAACACGATGGTGGCGTAGAGCGTGAACAGCCACCAGTTGGGCAGGCGCTTGTCGTATTCCTGGATGCCGTCGAAGGTGTGGGCCCGGATGGCGTCCTCGGCGGGAGGGGTTTTAGGCGCGGTCGTCATGGCGTGGGTTCGCGGAGTCGGAGGTGAAGGGGAGGTTGGCGAGATGGTCGGTCTGCTTCTGCGGCATGCGCAGGGCGCGCCAGGCGCAGGCGACGAATATCGTCACGGCGACGATGAACGCGCCCAGCGTGCAAAGCGCGGCGTAGTCTTCGAGCAGGATGCGGCGGAACATGGGCGCGGGTTATCTGGCGGCTTTGGGGGTGACCGTCTCGTACTGGCCGAGCTTCTGCAGGTAGGCGATGAGGGCGACGATCTCCTTCTCGGGCGCCACGTAGGCGCCGGCTTCGCGCAGACCCAGGGCGATGGCCTTGGCCTGTCCATTGGCCTCGTCGAAGATCTGCTGCGCGGTCAGCGGACCGTAGGGCACCCCGAGCATGCGCTGGACGCGGATCTTGGAGGGCAGCGCGGCGATATCGGTGTTGTTCTTCAGCATCCACCGGTAGGACGGCATGTTGGAGCCGACCGAGATGCTGCGCGGGTCCTCCATGTGGCGCAGGTGCCAGACGTCGGGATACTTGCCGCCGACGCGGGCGAGATCCGGGCCCGTGCGCTTGGAGCCCCACTGGTAGGGGTGGTCGTAGATGGACTCGCCGAGGCGCGAGTAGTCGCCGTAGCGCATGACATCCGGCACGAGCGTGCGGATCATCTGCGAGTGGCAGTTGTAGCAGCCCTCGCGGACGTAGATGTCGCGGCCGGCGAGTTCGAGCGGCGTGTAGGGAATCTGGATCCGGTCCTCGACGTTCGCGGCCTTGTGGATGAGGACGGTGGGGACGATCTGGATCAGGCCGCCGGCCACCACGGCCACGAAGGTCAGGAGGGAGAACGGCAGGGCGTTGAGCAGCAGCCGCTCATACCAGTCCTGCCAGTGCTTGCCGCGCGAATAGAGCAGCGCGTAGCCGGCGACGCAGGTGATGATCGCGCCGATCATGCCGGCGATGCTGATGATCGAGGTGCCGAGCATCCAGAGCGTGGAGAAGCCCACGAGGAAGATCGAGAGGAGCACCGGGGCGTTGAACCAGGTGCCGCCGAAGCCGAGGCGGGAGCCGGGGGCGGGCTGCTCGACGTAGACCTCGATGGTGCCGTTGACGGGCTGCGCGCCGCGGACGGTCCGCCAGAAGTTGTAGATGAGCACGACCCAGCCCGTGAGGTAGAGACCGCCGCCGATCACGCGCATCAGCATCAGCGGCCGGATGGCGTTGAGCGTATCGAGGAAGTTCGGGTAGGCCAGCACCGTGCCGTTCTCGGCGGTGGCGTTGAGCATCAGGCCCTGGGTGATGCCGCTGACCCACATGGCGGCGACGTACAGGAGGATGCCGACGAGGCCGGTCCAGAAGTGGAGGTTGGCCAGCGAGACCGAGTAAAGCGGCTTGTTCCACAGCCGGGGGAGCAGCCAGTAGATCATGCCGGCGGCCATGAAGCCGTTCCAGCCCAGCGCGCCGCCGTGCACGTGGCCGATGATCCAGTCGGTGTAGTGGCCGAGCGCGTTGACGGACTTGATGGAGAGGAGCGGCCCCTCGAAGGTGGCCATGCCGTAGAAAGTGATCGCGGCGACGAAGAACTTCAGGACGGGATCCGTGCGGAGCTTGTGCCAGGCGCCGCGCAGGGTGAGCAGGCCGTTGAGCATGCCGCCCCAGGACGGGGCCCAGAGCATGAGCGAGAAGGTCATGCCGAGCATCTGCAGCCAGTCCGGCAGGGCGGTGTTGAGCAGATGGTGCGGGCCGGCCCAGATGTAGAGGAAGACGAGGGACCAGAAGTGCACCACGGACAGCCGGTAGCTGTAGACCGGGCGCTCCGCCGCCTTCGGCATGAAGTAGTACATGATGCCGAGGATCGGCGTGGTCAGGAAGAAGGCCACGGCGTTGTGCCCGTACCACCATTGCACGAGGCGCGTCCTGCAGGCCGCCGAAGACCGGGTAGCTGTGGAGCAGCGAGGTCGGGATCGAGAGGTGGTTGACGATGTAGAGCATCGCCACGGTGATGATCGTCGCGATGTAGAACCAGAGGGCGACGTAGAGGGCGGGCTCGTTGCGGCGGGCCAGGGTCCAGAAGAAGTTCACCGCGAAGACGACCCAGATGAGGGCGACGGCGATGTTGATGGGCCAGATGAGCTCGGCGTATTCCTTGCTGCGGGAGAAGCCCAGCGGGAGGGTGATGGCGGCGGCGATGATGATGAGCTGCCAGCCCCAGAAGTGGAGATTGGAGAGGAAATCGCTGGCGAGGCGGGCCTTCACTGGGTGGGTCGGCAGGTTAGGAATTGCGGCGGTGGCCGACTTCAGGCTGGCCGACCTCTTTGCGGCCGGAAAGCATCACTTGCGGCGTTTCCTCGGCGAGCGGCAGCAGCGCCTCGCGTTCGGCACTGCTGAAGCGGCGCCGGGAGTTCTCGCGCAGGAAGAACACGATGAAGGTGAAGACCAGGCACAGGCTGATCGTGAGTGTCAGGGGAATGACAGACATGGTGGGTGTGGGTTAGCGGCTGATAAGGTGGTGGGGCGGCAGCGGGGCGTCCGTGATGACGCCGGCCACCTTGGCGCGGGCGCCGGCCCGGCCGTGGTGGTGCTTGAGGTATTCCCGGGCGGCGAGCCAGTTTTCCAGATCGCGGCCGGGCACGCAGCCTCCGGCCAGCCAGATGTAATAGGCGGCTTTTTGGATTTCAGCCTCGGTCGGCTCGTGTTCGGACGAGAGGGATTGAGTGTGCATGGTGTGATGCGACGGGGTTACTGACGGCAAAAGTCTAGCCTAGCCCGGGGTCGAAGGCTCCGCACAGGTTGCCCAGGCTTGTGCATATATTGCACTGGCCAAGATTTGCGTCGCAAAAGATGCGCACGCTTGGGCAAGCGATGCGAAGCAGCTTGGGCGCGGGCCTGACATAGTGGGCATCATGCAGGAAGAAGTGTTCAACTCGTTGCGCGCCCGGCGCCCGCAAATGCGGCAACACTGGGAAACCCTGCTGCGCACGGAACGGGCCTCCTCGCCGCTGGCCAATCCCGAGGCGCTGATCTTCATGATGGACTGGACGCTCGACCGCGTGTTCGAGGCCCTGAAGTACACCGCCCACCGGCTGCAAGGGGCTCCGGCCCGGCCCGATTGCACCTGCGGACTCAATCCGCTGCTGGTCTATTTCGCCACGATGGAGCAGGTGCTGATCGAGGGCCTGGTGCTGACGCAGGTGGAGCTTTCGCACCGGCCGGCGCACCGCCACGAGGCGGACCTGGCCTTCCTCAAGCTGGCCATCGAGTACATCGCCAGCCGGGAGATCGGGGCGTTTTGCGCGGTGTGTCAGCATCGGCATGCCCACACGGGCGCCGCGGCGGCCTCAGCGCACTGAGCCGGAGTGGATGCGGTCACGGTAGGCGGTCGGCGCCTCGCCGGCGATCTTGCGAAAGACGCGGTTGAACTGGGACAGCGACTGGAATCCGGCCTCGTACGCGGCCTCGCTGATCCGCTTGTGCGGGTTCAGCAGGAGATTCTTGACCTTCTCGATGCGCACGCGGGCCAGGTAATCGGTGAAGGTGAGGCCGGTGGATTTCTTGAAGGTCTTGCAGAAATAGAAGGCGCTCATGTTCACGGCCTGGGCCACCTGGTTGAGCGAGATCGCCTCGTCCTGGTGCTCGGTGATGTAGAGCCGCGCCTTGGAGACGGTGGGTGACTCCGCCGTCTGGTCGCGGACGGTGAGCTGGTTGCTGAGGCTCGAAAGGTGCTGCGCGAAGATCGAGAGCAGGCGGATGATGGACTCGTATTGCTGCTTGGTGAGCACGCGGGTCTGGAAATAGGCCTCCTCGAGTTTTTTCAAATCCACCTGCGTGCCCCACTTGATGAGCTGCTGCGTGGTGCGCTTGAACTGGGCCTTCGACGGCTTTTGCAGCAGGATCTGTCCGGTCTGCAGGAACGCGATGAGGTTCTCACCGACGCGGATCGGCACCGCGGAATCGCAAAGGCCGGCGAAACATTTCAGCGACATCGGCTCGAGCTTGGCTTCCTCCTCCACCTTGCGCTGCAACTGGAGGCAGGCGGCGCAGCTTTGGTTGGTCTGCGCGATCAGCATGCAGAACGGATTTTCCTTGGGATCGCCATGATGCGGACGGTCGAAGGCATCGATGGGGCGCAGGCTGATGGGCAGTCCGGTGGTTTCGCGAAACGCCTTCTCATAATCGCGGTAGATCTGCGACGTGCGCAGCTGTCCGACCAGGGCTTGGCTGTATTTTGTCGGATTGGGCGATTCCATCAAAATCAGATTAGGTGAGGGATTGTTCCGCGTGCAATGAGGAAGCTGCCCAAATGAGCCGGGCGCATTCGGGATATTTGGCAAATTGATATCTTTCCAATTGACTCGACACCAGGAATCGGGGCTCCGGCCGGCCATCCCGCGTGAGGCGGACAGTTCGGAACTTGCCAGCCGCGCAGCCGGATTGAAGATGGCCCGATGCGACTCGCACCCATGGGCGATACCGGTCTGAAGATCGAGTTCGGTTCCGGGGCGGAGTCCGCCAGCATCAGCGAGGCGCTGGCCATGGCGGAATCACTGGCCGGCGACCCGCCGCCGGGGTTGGTGGAGGTGGTGCCGGCCTTCGGCACGGTCACACTCTACTATGATCCGGTGAAGGTGTCCGACTTCGATGCGTGGCTTGCCCGCATCGAGCAGCGGGCCCGGAAGCCGGGGAAACACTCCCGCAAGAATGTGCGCGAGGTTGTCATCCCGGTTTGCTATGCCCCCGAGCATGCGCCCGATCTCGACCGGGTGGCCGCGCAGGCGGGGCTGGCCCCGGGGAAAGTGGCGGAACTGCATGGCCGGGCGGACTATCACGTGGCGGCCGTGGGCTTCACGCCGGGATTTCCGTACCTGACCGGCCTGCCGAAGAAATTGCATACGCCGCGGCGCGCGACTCCGCGCCTGGCCGTGCCCGCGGGCAGCGTGGGCATCGGCGGACCGTTTGCCGGAATCTATCCGCTGGCGTCACCCGGCGGCTGGAATCTGATCGGGCGCACCCCGCTGGACCTGTTCCGGGCGAATGACGCCGCCCCGGCCCTCCTGCGCGTGGGCGACCGCGTGAAATTCCGGGCGATTTCACCCGAGGAGTTTGCCGCATGGAAATAAAGGTCCTGCGCTGCGGCATGCTGTCGACCATCCAGGACCTCGGCCGGCCCGGGTTGCGGGCGGCGGGCGTGCCGGTGGGTGGAGCCATGGACGCATTTGCCCTGCGGGTCGCGAACCTGCTGGTCGGCAACGATGAGGATGCCGCCGGTTTGGAGATGACGCGGGTGGGGGCGGAACTGGAATTCGGGGAGGATACGGTCGTGGCGGTGACGGGAGCGACCGCCGGCGGGCCGGAGCCTTGGCGGCCGCATTTTCTCAAAGCGGGGACCCGGATTGGGTGGGGGCAATTCACCGCCGGCTGCCGCGCCTATCTCGCGGTGGCGGGAGGCTTTGACGTGCCCGTGGTCCTGGATGGTCGCGGCACCTATTTGCGCGCGGGGTGGGGTGGCTGGCACGGACGGCCGCTGCGCCGTGGGGATGTCCTCACGGTGACCCCGCCGGATCGGACCCTGACCGCCGGCAACTGGCATATCGATCCCCGGATCCTGCCGGCGTATGCGACCAATCCGATCCTGCGGGTGCTGGCGGGTGCGCAGGCTGGCGAATTCAGTCCGCAGTGGACACAGTCGGAATTCGAGGTTCATCCCCATTCCGACCGCATGGGCGTCAGGTTGCAGGGTGCACCCCTGGCGCGTGCAGTGACGACCGAATTGGACTCCACCGCCGTGGCCCCGGGCACGTTGCAGGTGCCGCCGGACGGCCAGCCGATCGTTTTGGGAGCCGATGCGCAGACCATCGGCGGCTATCCGCAACTGGCCCACGTGATCAGCGTGGACCTGCCGCTCCTGGCGCAGTTGCGACCGGCGGACCGGGTGCGGTTTTCCGAGGTCACCCTCGCCGAGGCCCACCGGTTGTACCGGGCCCGTGAACATGCCCTGGCGCTGCTGCGCGAGGGACTGGCCCAGAAACGGCGATGAAAACCATTGATCTCAACTGTGACCTCGGCGAGGGCGCCGGTCAGGACGCCGCGCTGATGCCGCTCATCACCTCGGCCAACATCGCATGTGGCGAACATGCGGGTGACGAGTCCACGATGCGGGCGACCGTCGCACTGGCCCTGCGGCATGGTGTCGCCATCGGTGCCCATCCGGGATTTGCCGACCGGGAAAACTTCGGACGCAAGGAGCAACCCGTCACGCCCGCCGCAGCGGCGGAACTGGTGCTGACCCAGATCCGGCGATTGCAGCACATCGCCGCGCCGATGGGAGCCGTCGTCCGGCACGTTAAGCTGCATGGCGCGCTCTATAACCAGGTGTCGCGTGACCGCCCGCTGGCCGAGGCGGTGGTGGCGGCGATCCGGACTGCGGTGAATCCTCCGGTCATCTATGCCCTGGCGGGCAGTGAACTTGAAAGGGCGGCGCGACCGTGGCCGGACATTTTGACGGTGCCCGAGGTCTTTGCCGATCGTACCTATCAGCGCGACGGCACGCTGACACCGCGCAACCGTCCCGAAGCGTTGATCGCCGACGAGGCGCACGCCGTGGCGCAGGTGCAACGGATGCTCAGCGCGGGCGTGGTGCGGGCGACCGATGGGACCGAGGTGCCGATCAGGGCCGGCACGGTGTGCCTGCACGGCGACGGTCCGCAGGCCGTGGCCTTTGCGCGCCGGCTGCGGCAGGAATTGGCGTCCGTCGGGATCACCTTCGCCGCGCCCGGAACATGATCAAACTCATCGGCATTCTGCTGGTGGCGCTGGGTTTTGTCCTGCGCCTCAACACCCTGCTCACGGTGCTGGTGGCCGGCGTGGCCACCGGGCTCATCGCCGGCTACTCCTTCGATGACGTCATGCGTCTGCTCGGGGAGTTTTTCATCGAGAATCGGTTCATGACGCTTCCGGTCATTTTGATGATGCCGGTGATCGGACTGCTGGAAAAACACGGGCTGCAGGAACGGGCGGCGATCCTCATCAAGCGGGCCGGGGCGGCAACGGCCGGCCGCGTGCTGCTGCTCTACCAGGTCATGCGGGAGGGCACGAGCATGCTCGGGCTGAACATCGGCGGCCATGCCTCCATGGTGCGGCCGCTCATCGCCCCGATGGCTGAGGGAGCCGCCCGGGCCCGGCAGGGCAAGCTCGACGAGGCTCAGACCATGCGGATTCGCGCCCAGGCGGCGGCCGCGGAGAACACGGGCAATTTTTTCGCGGATGACATCATCGTGGCAATCGGGCCGGTCCTGCTGATGAAGGGCTTCTTTGATTCCGTCGGGGTGCCGGTTGAGATCATGCACCTGGCCTGGTGGGGACTGCCCACGGCCTGCTGGGTGCTGGTCGTGGGTTGGTGGCGCTGCCGGGCGCTGGACCGGTCCCTGGCGGCGGTCCCGGCCCGGAACGGAGGGCCGCGGTCGTGACGCTGCTCAAGCTGGATTATTTCTACTGGCTCGCCGGCGTGTACCTGGCGTTCACGGCGCTCACCATCCTGCGCGATGCCGGACACCCCAAGCGGTGGGGCTCGGCGCTGTTTTGGGCGCTGCTGGCCGTCATTTTCACCGCGGGCAGGTCGCTGCCCCCGGTGGCGGTGGGCTACCTCGTCGTGGTGCTGGTGATCCTGGCCGCGACCCGGCAGGTCTCGGCTCCGCCTGCCGTCAAGTGCGACCCGGCGGAGCGACTCGCCGCCGCGGAACGCACGGGCAACCGCCTGCTCGCGCCGACCGTCCTGATTCCGCTCATCGTGCTGGTGGGCACCTTCACCTTTGACCGCCTCCGGATCGGTTCCGTGGCCCTGGTCAATCCGGCGCACGTGACGCAGGTCTCGCTCGGACTCGCCACCATCGCCGGCCTGCTGCTGGCGCTGCGCGTCACCCGGGCCCCGTGGGGCGAGCCGTTGCACGAGGGCGGCCGCCTGTTGCAGGTGCTGGGCTGGACCCTGCTGCTGCCGCAGATGCTGGCGGCCCTGGGCGGGATTTTCGGCCGGGCCGGGGTCGGGGAGGTGGTGTCGCAGCTGGTGGCGGCGGGGTTGCCGGTGGACCTGCCCCTGGTGGCGGTCGTGGCGTATTGCGGAGCGATGGCGCTTTTCACGATGATCATGGGCAATGCCTTCGCGGCCTTCCCGGTGGTGACTCTGGGCATCGGCCTGCCCTTCATCGTCACCGCCCACGGCGGCAACCCGGCGATCATGGGGACGCTCGGGATGCTGTCCGGCTATTGCGGGACCCTCGCGACGCCGATGGCGGCGAATTTCAACCTGGTGCCGGCCCTGCTGCTCGAACTCCCCGACCGCAACGCCGTCATCAAGGCGCAACTGCCGATGGCCGCCGCCATCTGGATTTTCAACGTCGTGGTCATGTACGTTTGCGTGTACCGGTTTTGAATCGTGAAAAAGTCCTCCCCAACGATCCTGCTGACGGGGTTCGAGCCGTTTGACGGCGCCACGGTGAATCCCTCGGCCGGGATTGCCCGGCGGTTGCACGGGCGAAAACTGGGCCGGCACCTAATCGAGGGGGTCGTGCTGCCGTGCCGGTTTGGCGACGCCCTGGCCATGCTCCAAAGTGAAATCCGGCGGCTGGATCCCGTGCTGGTGATCTGTCTTGGCCAGGCGGGTGGCCGCGCCGAGATCACGCCGGAGCGGGTCGCGATCAATATTGATGACGCCCGCATTCCGGACAATGCCGGCCGGCAACCCGTGGACCAGCCGATCGTGCCGCGCGGCCCGGCCGCGTATTGGTCCACGCTGCCGGTCAAGGCCATCGTGGCGGCGCTGCACGCGCGCGGCCTGCCCGCCGCGGTTTCACAGACCGCCGGTACCTTTGTCTGCAATCATGTCTTCTACGGACTCATGCATGCCCTGCGCCGGCGCCGCGGTGTGCGCGGCGGATTTATCCACCTCCCGTGGCTGCCGGAACAGGCCGGCGCGGGCCAGCCGGCCCTGGCGCTTGACGTGATGGTGGGCGCGATCGAGGTGACCCTCAGGGTGGCGCTGCGCCGGAAACGGGATCTGCGGGCCGCGGGCGGCCGCACGCACTGACCGCCGCCGGACCGCGCCGGTTCAGCGCAGGGCGACCAGCCGGTTCTCCACCTCGGTGAACGCGGCAATGACGACGCCGGTGATGTTGCCGGCGTTCACGCAGACATAGTCGTCGCGCCGGTTGTTCAGGCCGGCGGTGCGCCAGCCGTTGGGCGTCCGCGCGACCAGCACATGGGTGACCGAGTGATTGGACCGGTTGCGAAACATCACGGTCATCCCGCGCTGCAGGGTCGCAAAGGGCATCGGCCGCACCACCAGCAGGGTGCCGCTCGGGTAGAGCGGTTGCATGGACCGGCCCCAGCCGCGGACGACGAAGGCGCCGGGATGGGCGGCGGCCAGCTGGCGGGCCATCCTGGAGGCGTTGCCGCCGGGCATGGCCTCGGGGCGGGGCGAAGCGGCGATGTAGCGGCCGGCAACGTAGTGTGCATCCAGCGACGACGCGGAAACCAGCGGGCTGCAGCAGACCAGGCCGAGCAAACTGATGGCGCCGAAAGTTGGGGATAGCCTGGCCACGGGAAGAGGCTGGGTGATTCCCGCGTCACTGCAAGCGGCTGGTTCAAGGTTTATACCTCAGTCGGAATGGTTCCACCATTCAGGCCTGCCGCCAGCAGGCGGTGTCAGTTTTCGCGGCGGCGCTGCCAGGCGAAAAGGAGGCAGGCGATGCCGGCGAAAAGGACGCCGTAGGTGGCGGGTTCGGGCACGTTTGGACGGATCTGGTTGTCGAACGAATCCCAGCCGGTCTCACCCGCGGGAAAGCCGTTGAAAGTGATCTGGTTCATGGGCGAACTGCCCATGGTGTCGTAGGTGGCCCCGGCCCAGGCGGCGGAAGTGAAAAAGTCCACGGCGTAAGTCCAGTTCAGGATCGTGAGCGTCACACCGCCGCCGAGCACGAGATTGGACAGGGTGAGGGTGGAGGCCGAACCGGCGAAATCGATGACCGAGTTGGCGGTGATATTCAGGGTCCCGATGTTGAGGTCGGCGTCGGTCAGCCGCAGGGTGCCGCCGCCAAAGGTGAGCGTGCCGCCGAGATTGAGGTTCGTGGCAAGCTCCAGCACGCCGCCGCCGCCCAGATTGAGATTCCCGGAGGCGCTGGTCAGGCTGGTGGTGGCAAAGGTCGCCGTACTGCCACTGGCGATGGTCAGGCCCGGCGAGGCGTCGCTGAAATTGATGGTGCCGATCGAAAAGGTGGGGGAACCCTCCTGGACGGTGAGGCTGGAAACGTTCTGTGTCCCCAGGACCGTGACCGTATAACTGTTGATCGCATCGGCGCCGGCGCTGAAGACGGCATCGCGTCCTGAGGTCCATGCCACGGGATTGGTGGTGCCGCCGGCGCTGGTGGACCACCGTTTGAAAAAACTGATGGTGGTCCAGATGCCGGAGGGGCTGGAGCCGGCGCCGGCGGTATTGGCATTGGTGTCCCAATACAACACCTGGGCCGTGGCGCTGCCGGTCAGGGTTGCGAACAGGACCAGCAGCAACCAGAGCGGACGCATTCCCGCCCGCAGGTGCCGCCGGCCCGGCATCGGCCTTTTGGTCGGTCGCGTCATGGAAATCGTTTGCCCGCCTGCCAGCGGCGCAAGCCGAGGAGGGCCAGACCGCCGGCCGTCAGGAGCAGACCGTAGGTGGCCGGCTCGGGCACATTCGGGCGGATCCGGTCGGTGTATTCCTCCCAGCCGGTTTCATTGGCGGTCCAGCCGCTGAAGGTAATCTGGTTCATGGGCAGCTGGCCCTGGGCATCAAGGCCGCGGATGGCGCCGGCCCAGTTGCCCGCGAAAAAATAGTCGGTGGCCAGCGCCCAGTTGAGGATGGTCAGGGTGACGCTGGTGTTGGCGAAGATCAGGTTGGTGGCAAAGAGGCTGGAGGACCCGCCGGAGAAATCGATGACGGAGTTGCCGGTGATGACCAGGTTGGTGACGGTGAGTTCGCTGTCGCTGAGGGTGAGGGATCCCCCGTCCAGGGTGAGGCTGCCCGTATAGCTGATATCGCTGCCCAGGGTGAGGCTGCCCGTGGAGGAGACCTCCAGGTTGCCCGCGCCGGTGATGGAACCGGAGAAGAGCGAATCGCCCCCATCGGCCCCGAGACTGAGTTCGCCCGTGGTGCCGAGATCAAGCAGGCCGGTGCCGCTGATCGCCGAGACCGCATCGGTGAAGGTGCCCAGGGCGAGGCGGCCGTCGGAGTTGATCGTGATCGCGGTGGCATCGGGCAACTGGGTGCTGGCCTGGTAGACCAGGTTGGCCGAGGCGCCGGCGCCGACCCCGTCGCCGACGAAGATGTCGCCCCCGCCAGTGGCGTTGAGGCCGGCGGTCTTGGCGAGGAACACGGTGCCGTCGTTGACGCTGAGATCGCCGGCGAACGTGTTCGCTCCGGTGCCGGCCAGGGTGAGGTTGCCGGAGCTGGTCTTGATCAACTGGGCGGCGCCGCCTCCGGCAATATCGCCGGCGAGGATCGTGTGGCCGTCGCCGTCGATGGTCAGGTTCTGGCCGGCCCGCGTGATGTTGCCGATCAGGCTGAAGGTGCTGCCCGCATCGGCCGTTATGGTGGAGGCGGCCGCCAGGGTGATGGCGGCATCAAGCGTGTTGCTCCCGTCCAGGCTGCGCAGCACGCCGGTGCCGTCGCCCGCGCCGCGGATCACCAGGTCGGTTTCCGCCACATTGATTCCTCCGGAAAAGTGCAGGGCGGCGCCACTGGCGATATCGTTGCCGGAACTGGCCGCTCCCAAAGCGTTATCGTGGGCGACCACGATCACGCCCTCGTTGTGATCCAATGCGCCGGAGAAGGTGTTGTTGCCGGACAGGGTGAGGGTGCCACTGCCCAGCTTCCGGAAGGTGCCGCCACTATCTGAAATACTGCCGGAAAAAGTCGTGTTCGATGTCCCGATTACACGAAAGATATTGTCGCCAAAATCCAGGGAGCCCGCCCCCGACAGCGAATTCACCGTGTGCGTGGATGCACTGGAGACGAAATCCACGTTGCCGCCTGCAATCACGAGGTCGGTGGCCGTCGGGAGAATGTTGGCCCCGCTGCCGATCTGCAGGGTTCCGGCATTCACCAGGGTGGTGCCGGTGTAGTTGTTGCCCGTGTTGTTCAGGACGAGCAGGCCGCCGCCGTCTTTGACCAGCCCGTTTGCGCCAAGCAGTTTGCTGTCAAAGGTCGCCGAACTGCCGGTGGCGACATCAATGCTGGGCGTGGAACCGATCAGGGTTAAGGTGCTGCTGGCAAAGGTGATGTCACCTTCACCGACCACGACGGAATCAGCCGTGGGCGCACTGGCGAGCGTCACGGTGAAACTGCCGGTGGCGTCCGAACCGGCACTGAAGACCGCGATATCCCCGTTGGTCCAGTTATCGGTCACCGCGGTCCCGGCGGCATTGCCCCAGTTTTTGTTGGCTCCGCCGGAAGTTTTCCATGTCCCGCCGGGGGTGGCTCCACCCGCCCCGGCCGTGGTCCCATTGACATCCCAGTAAACGGTCGTCTGCCCGTGCAAGTATATTGATGGAGATAATGTTAACAGACACGCTGACAGCGCAAAATTCCGAAGGTGGGATCGGAAAATCAGGGGTATTGGGCTGTTGGCGCGGAAGTTCATAAGCCAGACAGGCAGGTGGAATGTACCCGGCCCATTTGGATGCGCAAGGTTCAAGTCCAGTATTGTCCCTGGAAATCCAGGGATGAACCCCAACCGACAACTCAATTCAAAATCCGGACAAACTAACTGCGTCAGTTATTGAACCGGAACAACGCGACATCACCGTCCTGAAAGACGTATTCCTTGCCTTCGAGCCGGTATTTGCCGGCTTCACGGGCGGCGGCGACACTGCCGAGGCGCACGAGGTCATCGTAGGAAACCACTTCGGCCTTGATGAAACCCTTTTCGAAATCGGTGTGGATGACGCCGGCGGCCTGCGGGGCTTTCCAACCCTTGTGAATGGTCCAGGCGCGCACTTCCTTCTCACCGGCCGTGAAATAGGTCTGCAGGCCCAGCAGTTCATAGCTCGCCTTGATGAGGCTGGAGACGCCGGAATCGGAGACCCCGAGGTCCTTCAGGAAATCCCTGGCCTCCTCGGGGCTGAGGTCGACGAGTTCGGATTCGATGCGGGCGCTGATCGGCACATAGGCGGCATCGTGGTGGGTCTGCACGTAGCCGGCCACCTGCTTGACGAAGCTGATCTCCTCGGCGGTGGCGAGGTCGCCCTCGGCGACGTTGCAAGCGAAGAGCACGGGCTTGGCGGTGAGCAATTGGAACAGCTTCATCTGCGCCCGCTCGTCCTCGGTGGCCTCCATGGTGTTGGCGGTCTTGCCGGAATTGAGGTGGGGACTGAGTTTTTCGAGCAGGGCCAGCTCGGCGATGGCCTCCTTGTCGCCGGATTTGGCCTTCTTCTGGGTCTTGTCGATGCGCTTGGCGACCGCCTCGAGGTCGGCGAGCACGAGCTCGGTGGTGATCACCTCGATGTCGCGCACGGGATCGACGCTGCCCATGGTGTGGACGACGTCGGGATCCTC
Organism: Opitutaceae bacterium; assembly: GCA_016715765.1. GTDB lineage: Bacteria > Verrucomicrobiota > Verrucomicrobiia > Opitutales > Opitutaceae > UBA2377. The sequence continues at coordinate 13,506 of JADJZJ010000034.1, read as the reverse complement.
GAAGCAGCGCACAACCTGCACAATGGCATCCACTTCGCGGATGTTCGCCAGGAACTGGTTGCCCAGGCCCTCGCCCTTGCTGGCCCCGGCGACGAGGCCGGCGATGTCGACGAACTCGATGACCGCGGGGATCACGACATTGGTCTTCGCGATCTTCTGCAGGACGTAGGCGCGCGCGTCGGGCACGGTCACGACGCCCACATTGGGATCGATGGTGCAGAACGGATAATTCGCGGCCTCCGCCTTGCGGGAGCGGGTGAGGGCATTGAAGAGTGTGGACTTGCCCACGTTAGGGAGACCGACGATTCCAGCTTTCATAAAGGGGTTGAAGGAGCAGGGGGAGTCGGTGCTTGACAAGCCATTTATCGGGCGGTCTGCTCCACGGCTTTTCCAAACAAGTAACGCTCTGAAAAACACTGCACATGGCACTTAAAATCCGTCTCACCCGCGTTGGCACCACCCATCAGCCGCATTATCGCGTGGTTGTCGCCGAAGCCCGTTCGCGCCGTGATGGCGATCCGGTCGAGTCCATCGGCACCTACGATCCGCGCGCCAAGGCCAAGGGTTTCAACGTTGATCTGGCCCGCGTGGACTACTGGCTGAGCAAGGGTGCGAAGCCCACCGATACCCTCCATGCGATGATCAAGCGCGCCCGCCGCGCCGCCGCCGCCGCGACGGCCTGAACCGAGTCCCAACGCGGAGACCGCGGAGGGCGCGAAGCCCGCAGCCACAAACCTCGGACATCGTTCCGGGGTTTTGTTTTTGGCCGATTTTGATAGTCTCCGCGACCTCCAAGAGCTCCGCGTTCAGCAAATTTCCCATGCACATCGATGTCCTGACGCTCTTTCCCCGCATGCTGGATGGCTTCCTGGGCGAAAGCATCCTCGGCAAGGGCATCGAGTCCGGCCGTTTGGATGTTAAGGTCCACGACCTGCGCCAGTGGACGACCGACAAGCATCGCACGGCCGACGACCGGCCATTTGGCGGCGGGGCAGGCATGGTGATGAAACCCGAGCCCGTCTTCGCGGCCATGGAACAGCTCCAGGCGCCCGGCTGCCGGCGGATCTATCTGACCCCGGACGGCGTGCCGCTTTCCCCGGCGCTGGCGGAAGAGCTTTCCCGCCAGACTCATCTGATTTTGCTCAGCGGCCACTACGAGGGCATTGACCAGCGGATCCGCGATCAGGTCATCGACCAGGAGGTCAGCATCGGCGATTATGTGCTCACAAATGGGACACTCGCGGCCGCGGTTTTGATCGATGCGCTGGCCCGTTTCATCCCCGGCGTGCTCGGGGAGGAAAAGTCATTGACGCACGAAAGCTTCACCAGCAAGTTGCTCGACTTTCCTCAATACACGCGTCCCGCCGAATTCCGGGGCATGTCCGTTCCAGAAGTCCTGCTTTCCGGAAACCATGCCGAAATCGAGAGGTGGCGGCACGCGCGACAGGTGGAAAAAACCCGTCAAGTCCGACCCGATTTACTCAAATAAAGCACAGCCATGAACCCGATCATCAAAGAAATCACCTCCGCGCAGGTTAAGAAAGACACCCCGGCGTTTCGCGTCGGCGACGGCGTGAAGGTGCACACCAAGGTCCGCGAAGGCGACAAAGAGCGCATCCAGATTTTCGCCGGCATTGTCATCGCCCTCAAGGGCCATGGCATCCATGAGACCTTCACGGTCCGCCGCATCAGCTACGGCGAGGGCGTCGAGCGCGTGTTCCCGGTGAACTCGCCCATGATCGAGAAGATCGAGATCGAGCGCGAGTCCGAGCCGATGAAGGCCCGCCTCTACTACCTCCGCAAGCGCACCGGCAAGGCCGCCATGGCGATCAAGGGCAAGCGCTTCGAGCACAAGGCCGCCGCGGCCGCCCCGGCGACCCCGGCCAGCTGAGCACCGGTTTGTTTCATACTCTCAAGCGGACCCCGCGGGGTCCGCTTTTTTGTTGGCAGAATCCAAGCCATGCAGCCGGTAGCGCCCGGCCTCCTCGGGTCATCTCGGCCTCCCCCTGGGCGCCGCTGAAGTCGGCGCCGTGCTGTTCGGCCATGCCCTGGTCCACAACCCCGAACGCCCGCGCTGGCCGAACCGCGACCGCTTCATTCTCTCGGCCGGTCATGGCAGCATGTTCCTCTATTCCTGGCTGCACCTGAGCGGCTACGCCGTCTCCCTCGACGAGGTGAAAAAGTTCCGCGTCCTGCACAGCATCACGCCGGGCCATCCCGAGTTCGGCGAGACGCCGGGCGTGGAATGCACGACCGGTCCGCTGGGCCAGGGCATCGCCAACGCGGTCGGCATGGCCGTCGCCGGCCAGATGGCCGCGGCGCGCTTCAACACGCCGGACCACGAGATCTTCAACTACCACGTCGTCTGCCTCGCGGGCGACGGCTGCATGCAGGAAGGCGTCGCCATGGAAGCCGCGGCCTTTGCCGGACACCAGCAACTCGACAACCTCATCCTGATCTACGACGCGAACGACGTGACGCTCGACGCGATGGCCGACCGCACGCAGAGCGAGAATGCCGCCGCCCGGTTCAAGGCCATCGGCTGGGAGGTCCAGACGATTGACGGCCACGATCTGGCCGCCGTGCTCAAGGCCTTCAACAAGGCCAAGAAAACCAAGAGCGGCAAACCGCAGCTCATCATCGCGAAGACGCAGATCGCCCGCGGCATTCCCGAGGTGGCCGGCACCGCGAAGGGCCACGGCGAGGGTGGGGCGAAGTTCTCCGACGGCGCCCGGGCCGGCCTCGGCCTTCCCGCCGACCAGCACTTCTTTGTCAGCGACGACGTCCGCAACTATTTCGCCAGCCACAAGGCCCGCCTCGTGCGCACCTGCAACAAGTGGCACAAGCAGTACAAGGCCTGGCGCGAGGCCAATCCCGACCGGGCCGCGCTCCTCGACACCGCCGCCAAGACGCCGGTGGCCGCGGAATTGCTGGAAAAGATTCCGGCGTTTCCCGCCGACGCGAAACTCGCAACCCGGGCCGCCGGACGCGATGTGCTGCAGCCGGTGGCCGCCGCCGTGCCCCTGCTGATCGGGGGCAGCGCCGACCTCTACGGCTCGACGCTGAACTACATTGCGGCCGACAAGGATTTCGACGCGGGCAACCGCTCCGGCCGCAACATCCGCTTCGGCATTCGCGAGCACGCCATGGCGGCGATCGCCAACGGCATCGCCTATGACGGGCTGTTCCGTCCGTCCATCGCCACCTTCCTGGTTTTCGCCGACTACTCGCGTCCGGCCATGCGCATCGCCGCCCTCGCCAAGCTGCCGGTCGTCTACATTTATACGCACGACTCGATCGGGGTGGGCGAGGATGGCCCGACCCACCAGCCGGTGGAAACGGTGTCCGGCCTGCGCGTGATTCCCAACTTCGATGTCATCCGTCCGGCCGACCCCGAGGAGACGGCCGGCGCCTTCGCCGTCGCGCTCGAGCGCACCGACGGGCCGACGCTGCTCGCCCTGACCCGCCAGGCGGTGCCCATGCTCAACGACATTCCCGCCGGCGTCCGCCGGTCCGGGGTGGCGAAGGGCGGCTACATCGCCGTGCAGGAAACCGCCCCGCTCACCCACATCATCCTGTCCTGCGGCAGCGAACTCCAACTCGCCCTCGCCGCCGCGAAGGAACTCGGGGCCGGTGTGCGCGTGGTCTCCATGCCTTCGTTCCATCGCTTCGACCGTCAATCCGCGGAGTATCGTGAAAGCGTCCTCCCGAACGCCTGCCGGAAGCGTGTCGCGGTTGAGGCCGGTGTCACCGGCCTGTGGTCAAAATACACCGGGCTCGATGGCAAGGTCGTCGGACTGGAACGCTTCGGTTTGAGCGCTCCGGCCCCGCAGGTCTTCGCGGAACTCGGGGTGACGACGGCCGCCGTGGTCGCCGCCGCGCGGTCGCTTTGACAAGGGGATCATCCATGCGCCCGGCAGATCGGCGAATGTAGGGCGTCACCTTGGTGACGCCTGGTTTGGCAAAGTTGCCAACGGGTAGACGAGGCGCGGACCAAGGTCCGGCCCTACATTGCCCGGCGTTTGTCATTCTGAACGCACTGAAATATCCAGTGCATTGCGGCGTGTGCCCGCCGGATGCTCCCGCGCCGCCGCGATTTTTTGAAAATAATCCAATCCGGCGCTTGCAATACTAGTTAGCTACCTAACTATAAGCTTCCTGACAGTTATCATGCCGGACCATTCCATGCCACTCTTGCTGCTTAAAGACCTGCCACGCTACGAGTGCCTCCTCGAGGCGGCGCGGGAATTTCCCGACCTTGACCCTTCGGCGGCGGAAGCGTTTCTGCACCTGCTCCGGGCGAGTGACGAGGCATACGGGATCAATGCGCGCAACATGGCCGCCCATGGCATATCCGCCGGACGTTTCAGCGTGCTCATGCTCCTCTGGCGGGGCGATCAGGTGAGATCGAAGGCCCCGGCCGGAACCATGCAATGCGACTGCGGTCCGCGCACGCCGGCCAGCCTCGCGGATGCCTGCGGGGTCACCCGCGCCACAATGACGGGTCTGATCGACACCCTGGAACGCGACGGTTTTGTGAAGCGTGAGCCGGATCCGGCGGACCGCCGCATGATGTCGGTGCACCTGACCCCGAAGGCCGAGGCCTTTCTGCGCGATTACATGCCCGGCCATTTCAAGATCATCTCCTCCATCATGAGCGCCCTCACCGAACCGGAGCGAAAGACCCTGGTCCGGCTGCTGGTCAAGGTGCAGCAGCAGGCCGCCACACTGGCCGGCACGCCCCAAGCTGTTCCCAACTGAAACTTTTCCCCTCTACCCAAGTTAAGAACCTCCACACCATGCTAAAGAAACTCCTCATCACCATTGCCGGCATCCTGCTGATCATTGGCGCCCTCGGCGGTATCAAGGGCCTGCAGATCGCCGCACTCATCGCGTCCGGGGCCGATGCCACCATGCCGGCCGAACCCGTCACCACCGCGGTGGTGACCCAGGATTATTGGGAACCCACCCTCAAGGCCGTGGGCTCGCTCACCGCCGTGCAGGGTGTCACCGTCGCCGCCGAGACCCCCGGCAAGGTGGTGGCCATCAATTTTGAACCGGGCGCGACCGTCAGCGCCGGCGACCTGCTGTTGCAGCAGGACACCTCCATCGAGGAAGCCATGCTGCGCTCGGCCGAGGCGAGCATGGCCCTGGCGAAAATCAACCTGGACCGCGCCCGCGAGCTGATCGGCAAGGCCAGCATCTCGCAGTCCGAGGTCGACACCGCCGATGCCCAGTTCAAGCAGGCGGCGGCCCAGGCCGACAACGTCCGCGCCGCCATCGCGAAGAAAACGATCCGCGCCCCCTTTACCGGCCGGCTCGGCATCCGTCTCGTCAACCTGGGGCAGACGTTGAAGGAGGGCGAGGGATCGTCTCCCTGCAGACGCTCGATCCGATCTTCATCAACTTCACCCTCCCGCAGCAGGAACTGGCCCGGCTGGCGATCGGCCTGACCGTGCGCGTGACCAGTGACGCCGCTCCGGGGCAGGCCCTGGAGGGCAAAATCACCGCCATCAATCCCGAGGTGGACGCCTCCACGCGCAATGTCCGCGTGCAGGCGACACTCGCCAATCCCTCCTTCGTCCTCCGCCCGGGCATGTTCGCCTCGGCCGCCGTGGTGCTGCCGTCCAAGGACACCGTGCTCGCCATCCCGGCCTCCGCGGTGCTGTACGCGCCCTACGGCGATTCGGTCTTTGTCGTCGAACCCGCCAAGGAAGGCGGCGGCCAGGTGGTGCGGCAGCAATTCGTCCGCCTGGGCGTGGCCCGCGGCGATTACGTCGCCATCAAGTCCGGCCTCAAGGTCGGTGAGACGGTCGTCACCACCGGCGTATTCAAGCTGCGCAATGGCACCGCGGTCACGGTCGATAATACCCTGTCGCCGGATTTCAAGCTGGACCCCAAGCCCACCGATTCCTGAGCGACTGAACCACACCTTTGGCCGCCTCCTTGGCTGAACGCGCCGTCGCGTCCCAGCGGGAGACCTACACCATCCCATGAAATTTACCGACCTATTCATCCGCCGCCCGGTGCTGGCGATCGTGGTCAACCTCGTGATCATCCTCGCGGGTTTCCAGGCCATCCGCACCCTCAACGTCCGGCAGTATCCCCGCAGCGAAAACGCCTCCGTCACCGTCACCACGGTCTACGTCGGCGCCAGCGCCGAGCTCGTCCGCGGCTTCATCACCACGCCGCTCGAGCGCGCCATCGCCGCGGCCGACGGCATCGACTACATCGAGTCGCAGAGCTCGCAGAGCATCTCGACCATCACGGCCCGCCTGAAGCTCAACTACGACGCCACCAAGGCGCTCGCCGAGATCGGCTCGAAGGTGGACCAGGTCCGCGGCGACCTGCCGCCCGAGGCCGAGGTGCCGGTCATCAACATCGAGTCGGCGGACAGCCAGTTCGCCTCCGCCTACCTCAGCTTCACCTCCGATGTGCTCGAGCAGAACGAGATCACCGACTACCTCGTGCGCGCGGTGCAGCCCCGGCTTTCGGCCGTCACCGGCGTGCAGCGCGCCGACATCCTCGGTGCGCGCACCTTCGCGATGCGCGCCTGGCTCAAGCCCGAGCGCATGGCCGCCCTGAACGTCAGTCCCGTGCAGGTGCGCGCCGCGCTCGCCGCCAACAACTATCTCGCCGCCGTCGGCAGCACCAAGGGCGCGATGGTCCAGGTCAACCTGACCGCCAACACCGACCTGCGCTCCGTGGAGGAGTTCAAGCAGCTCGTCATCCGCCAGGAGAACGGCAGCATCGTCCGCCTGGGCGACATCGCGGACGTGGTGCTCGGGGCCGAGGACTACAGCGCCGAGGTGCGCTTCTCCGGCCAGACCGCCGTGTTCATGGGCATCTGGGCGCTGCCCAACGCCAACTCGATCGACGTCATCAAGGCCGCGCGCGCCGAAATGGAGCTGATCCAGAAGGAACTCCCGAGCGGCATGCAGGCCCGCATCGCCTACGACGCCACGAACTACATCAACAACGCCATCAATGAGGTGGTCCACACGCTGGTCGATACCCTGATCATCGTCGTCATCATCATCTTCCTCTTCCTCGGCACCTTCCGCTCCGTGCTCGTGCCGGTGATCGCCATTCCGCTTTCGCTCATCGGCGCGATCTTCCTCATGCAGCTGTTCGGCTTCACGATCAACCTGCTCACGCTGCTCGCCATCGTGCTCTCGGTGGGTCTGGTCGTGGACGATGCCATCGTCGTGGTCGAAAACGTCGAACGGCACCTGCGCAAGGGCGAGTCGCCCATGGATGCCGCCATCCTCGGCGCCCGCGAACTCGTGGGTCCGATCATCGCCATGACGATCACGCTCGCCGCCGTGTACGCGCCCATCGGTCTGCAGGGCGGCCTCACCGGCTCCCTGTTCCGCGAATTTGCGTTCACGCTCGCCGGCGCCGTCACCATCTCGGGCCTCGTGGCCCTTACGCTCTCGCCCATGATGGCGTCCCGCCTGCTGAAGGCCACGGACGAGGACCACGGTTTCGCCGGCATGATCAACCGGCACTTTGAGAACTTCAAAAACTTCTACGGCCGCCTGCTCGACGTGGCCCTGGCCAACCGCCGCTACGTCTACGCGGTCTGGATCACCCTCGGCCTGCTGGGCTACGCCATGATCACCCAGTCTTCGGGCGAACTCGCCCCGGCGGAGGACCAGGGCATCATCTTCGGCATCGTCGATGCCTCCGCCAATTCCACCCTCGACCAGACGGCGAAGTTCACCGATGCGGCCTACCGGGCCCTCCAGTCGATTCCGGAGCAGGACTTCATGTTCCAGATCACCTTTGCGAACTCCGGCTTCGGCGGCCTGGTGCTCAAGCCGTGGGACCAGCGCGAGCGCACCGTGTTCGAGATCATGCCCGAGGCCCAGGGGAAGCTGCATGCGCTCCCCGGCATCCAGATGTTCCCCGTCACGCCGCCCGCGCTGCCCGGCGGTGGCAATTTCCCGGTCGAGTTCATCATCGCCTCCACCGCCGACACGGAACAGATCCTGAAATTCGCCCACCAGATCCAGGAGGCGGCCATGAAGAGCGGGAAGTTCTATTTCCCGCCCATCATCGACGTGAAGATCGACCAGCCCGAGGCCGAGCTCATCATCGACCGCGACAAGGTCGCCAACATGGGCCTCAACCTCCAGCAGGTCGGCGCGGACGTCGCGTCCGCCATCGGCGGCAACTTCGTCAACCGCTTCAGCATCGCGGGCCGCAGCTACAAGGTCATCCCGCAGATCAAGCGCGTGGACCGGCTCAACCCGGACCAGCTCGCCGACATCTACGTGACCGGCCCGGGCGGCCAGTTGGTGCCCCTGAGCACGTTCGCCACCATTGAGACCAAGGTGGTGCCGCGCTCGCTGAACCGCTTCCAGCAGCTCAACGCGGTCAAGATCTCCGGCGTGGCGGGCCTGCCGCTCGACCAGGCGCTCCATCTCCTCGAGGACGAGGCGGCCAAGATCCTGCCCAAGGGGTACGTCATCGATTACACCGGTGAATCCCGCCAGCTCCGCATCGAGGGCGGCAGCGCCAAGTTCTGGACCACGATGGGCCTCGCCACGATTCTCATCTTCCTGGTGCTCGCGGCGCAGTTCAACAGCTTCCGCGATCCCATGGTCATTCTGCTCGGCTCCGTGCCGCTGGCCATCTTCGGCGCGTCCATCTTCATGTTCCTGAAGATGCCCAATCCGAACCTGCCGTTCTTCACCGACGGCTGGACGACCACGTTCAACATCTATTCGCAGGTGGGCCTGGTCACCCTGGTCGGCCTGATCGCCAAGAACGGCATCCTGATCGTGGAATTCGCCAACCAGCGCCAGCTGGCGGGCGCCACCAAATACGATGCGGTGCACGATGCGGCCCTGACCCGGCTGCGGCCGATTCTGATGACCACGGCCGCCACGGTGGCCGGCCACTTCCCGCTGACCCTGGTCACCGGCGCCGGCGCCGCCGCCCGCAATTCCATCGGTTTGGTCCTGGTCGGCGGCATGACCATCGGCACCGCCTTTGCGCTTTTCGTGGTGCCTTCCCTGTACATGCTGATTGCCAAGGAACGCCAGGCTGAGGACCGGCAGGAGGCTGCCGAACCCGGGTCGGTTCCGGTTCCCGTGGCCAAATGATCATTTCCCAATTTCCCATGAAAACCTGTAGTTATGCCCTGCTCGCCGCCTTGCTGCTCTCGGGTGCCAGCGTTTCGCTGGCCGCCGACACGCCGCCCTTCCAGCGGGACGGCCAGCCGGATCCCAACTACGAGGTGCCGGATGAGCTGAACCTCGCCTACGCCCTGTCCTTCGCCCTGGATAACAACTACGCCATCCGGCAGGCGCAGGAACGCATCCGGGAACAGGAGGGCGTGATCCTCGAGGTGCGCTCGGCGCAGATCCCGAAGGTCAGCGCGAGCGGCGACTTCTCGGGCAACGACAAGGAGGTCTCCTCCGCCATGCCCGCCCAGAACCGCGATTGGGGCGTGGGCGTGCAGGCCACGCAGGTGGTCTACGCGGGCGGCGGCGTCCAGGCCTCCGTCCGGGGTTCCAGCCTGATCCGGGACGCGGCCGCCCTCGAACTGCAGGCCGTGATCAACGAGCAGCTGTTGCTGGTGCGGACCCGGTTTTACTCCGTCCTCCTCGCCCAGCAGCGCATCAGCGTGCAGGAAGAGAACGTCAAACTGCTCGAGGAGCAGATGAAGGACGCCCGCAACCGCTTCGAAGCCGGCGCCACCTCGAACTTCGAGGTGCTCCGGGCCGAGGTCGCGCTGGCCAACGGCCGGCCCGCCCTGATCACCGCGCGCAACGCCCTCCGCGTCGCCATCATGGAACTGCGCCAGGTCCTGGGTTTCACCAACTCAAGCGGCAGCAATGCCAACAAGGTGCCCGAATTCGTCGGCTCACTCGAGGCCACGGCCAAGCCGGAGTACGAACTGATCTCTGCCATGGCGCTGGCCCGCTCCCAGCGGCCCGAACTGCAGCGCCTCGGCAAGCTGGAATCCGCCGGCGAGCAACAGGTGGTTGTTTCCCGCGCCGGCGCCCGGCCGCAGGTCGCGGCTTTCGGTCGCTATGACTGGGTGCGCGGCGGACCGTCCAGCGGCTGGAACGACCGCCGCGACGGCTGGACCGCCGGCCTGCAGGCGCAGTGGGATATTTTTGACGGACGCGCCACCGCCGGCCGGGTCGTCCAGGCCAAGTCGCGGCTGCTGCAGACCAAGCTGGCCGTCGAGGAAGCCAGTCTGGCCATCGACATCGAGGTCCGCCGGGCCCATTCCGCCCTCACCGAGGCCTGGGAATTGGTCGAGGCTTCCGGCAAGGTCGTCGAACAGGCCAACGAGGCCCTGCGCCTGGCCAACGTCCGCTACGGCGCGGGCACGGCCACCCAGCTGGATGTGCTGACCAGCCAGGTCGCCCTGACCGACGCGCGCCTCAACCAGCTCGTGGCCGGTTTCAATTACAACGTCGCGCTCGCCGCGATGCGCAAGGCCCTGGGCGAAGCCGATCCGCTGCTCTGACGCGGCCGGAGTCGCACCGGCCGGGTAATCCATTCCGACTGCAACACCCGCCGTCCCGTCGTGTCATTGCCCTGCGCGCATGAAAAGGATTCTCCGCTTCGTCCTGATTGCCACCGCCAGCCTCGCGACCCTGCTTCTGCTGGTCGCGGGCCTGGCCTTCCTGCCGGCCTTTCAGACCTGGGCGGCCCGGCGGGTCCTGGCTGACCAGCCCGGCACCACGGTCTCGCTCGGCCGCCTCGCCGCCGGCCTGCAGCAGGTGAAGGTGGAAACGGTGCACGCCCGCCAGTCGGGCGCCGTGCTCACGCTGCCGGCCGCCGTGGCCGATCTGGCCGTCCTCGATGCCGTCCGCCATGACCGGGTGACGGTCCGGCACTTCACGGCGAAGGGTTGGACCCTCGACTTGACCCAGTATGTCGCCCCGGGCCGCGAATCCGCCGCACCCGGTCCCACCGCCCCGGAAGCCGCGGCCACTGCGGTCGCGCTGGTGTTCAACGGCATCTTTTCCCAGCTCAAGCTGCCGGTGGATCTGGCCGTTGATGGCGTGGAACTGGACGGCGACCTGATTCTGCCCGGGCCGCCCGGCCAGGCGGCCACCCGGGCCCACGTCACGCTCACCGGCGGCGGACTCGCGGCGGGCCGCGAGGGCCGCTTTGTTTTTTCGTCGCGGATCACGCTCGCCGGCGCGGATACGCCCGTCAACGCGCTCGAGGTTCACGGCAACATGGAGGCCGCCATGGACACGCCCCGCACGTTCACGCGGCTCGCGGCCAGGTTTGACGCCCTCGCCGCCGGACCCGCCCTGAAGCAGGAGGTGCAGCTCACCGCCGAGATCGTCGCGGCCCGCGTGAGCGGCGGTGAGAACTACACGCTCAACGTGCAATCCCTCGGCAAGCGCCTCGTGGATCTCCAGGCGAACTATCCCATCGACAGCGCCCGGTTCGGCGGCGTGTGGAAACTGGATCTGCGCGACACGGATCTGGCCCCGTTCGCCCTCGGCCGGTCCCTGCCGGCCTTCGAGGCGGTGGGGGCGGGCATGTTCGAGACCGACACGGGCTTCGCCGTCGTCCACGCCGCCGGCCGCCTGCAATCCTCCGCCAGCCGGCTCGCCATCTTCCAGCCCGAGCTGGATGCCATCGGCGTGATCGGGCTTTTCAGCGAATTCGACCTGACGCTGCACGGCGGGGCCGTGCGGGTGGACCGCCTCACCCTCAACGTGACCCGTCCCGATCCCGTGCTCACGGTGCAATCGCAGCAGCCGTTCGAGTTCAATCATCGCACCGGCGAACTGAAGGTCGCGAATCCCGCGGCGGATCTGCTGGTGATCAACCTGCAGGGCGTGCCGGTGCGCTGGCTGGCGCCCTTTGTGCAGCCCTACGACCTGACCGGCGGAATGGTGCGCGGTGAATTCACCGCCGGTGCGGCCGGGGGCGGGCTTGTGCTGCGGGCGCGAACCCCCCTGCGCATCAACGGGCTCGCGCTGGCCGAATCCGGCAGCCCGCTGCTGGCCAACATCGACCTCGAAGTGGATGCCGCCGCGGAATATTCGCCCCACGGCTGGCAAATGGACCTCACCTCCCTGAAGGCCGGCAGCGGTGCCGCGCCCTGGCTGACCGCCTCCGGCCGGGCCGGCCGGCTCGCGGGGAAGGATCAGATCGTCAAGGCCACCGGCCGCTGGACGGCATTTTTGCCCGGACTGATGCAACAGCCGGTAGTCCAGGGCTCGGTCGGTCTTGAACGGGGACAGTGTCAGGGTGAATTCACCGCCAGCCTGGGGCCGCGTCAGGAGGTGCAGGCCCGTCTCCGCTTTGAGGACCTCGTGGCGACCGACCGCAAGGTGGTCCTGCCCACGATCACGGCCGAACTCAGGGCGGATACCGCCCCGGACGGCCAGACCGTGTTCAATCTGCCGCTCGTGTTCGAAAATCAGGCCCGGTCACGGCGTTCCGACCTCGCGCTGACGGGCTCGTTGCAGGTTCTGCCCGAGGGCGTCAACACCGAGGCCCGGGTGACAAGCCGGGAGATTTTCCTGGAGGATGTGCAGGTGCTGGCGGCATTGGCGGGGGCGCCGGTCCCGGCCCCGGGAACCTCCGCGCCCGGACCGGTGGAGTCCCGGCCATTTTGGTCCGGCCTCAGCGGCCAGTTGTCCCTGGCCCTGAAAAAACTGCACTACAACGACCTCTTTGAAGTCAGCGACGTGCAGGGCACGCTGCGCCTGGAGCGGGGGGCGCTGCAATTTTCCGGCCTGCGCGCCGGGCTGGGGGAGGAGGGCGCGGCCGCGGTCTCGGGCGGACTCCGGTTCGAGCCCAAGTCCGACCGGCCCTACACGTTCGCCGGCGATCTCGACGTCAAAAGCTTCAACCCCAAGCCGCTCCTGCTCGCGCTGAATCCCGACCAGGCCGCCACCGTCGACGGCAATTTCGATGTTGTCAGCCAGCTCACCGGCCGGGCGGCGAACCTGGAGGAACTCGCGGAGGCCACCAAGGGGGACTTCCAGCTCACCAGCAAGGGCGGCCTCTTTCACGGGCTGCCCGTCAGCGTGGCCAGCCGGGCCGAGTCAACCAGCCGGATCGCCGCGGGTGTCGCCGCCGTGGGCAACCTGCTGGGCTCGGTCACCGGCAAGAAGGAATACGCCGACATCGCGAACAAGGCCCAGGCCGTGTCCGAGCTGTCGAAGGCCCTCGCGTCGATTCCCTACGATCAGCTCAGCGTGACGGTCGCGCGGGATGATTCGCTGACGACCGTGCTGAAGGATTTCGCCCTGATTTCGCCCGAGTTGCGCCTCTCCGGTGGCGGTCAGGCCACCGTGCCGCCGGGCGCCTCGCTGCTCGACGGACCGCTGACCATGGAGTTCAAGCTCCGCGCCCGCGGCCATGCGGCGCACCTGTTCAAGTATCTTGGCGTCCTGGAGGCGGAGCCCGACGAGCTCGGCTATTTCGCCTGCAACCTCCCGCTCCGGGTCGGCGGCTCGATCCGCGCCCCCGACACCAGCGAGATCAACCGCACGCTGACCAATC
>JADJZJ010000033.1 GCA_016715765.1 Opitutaceae bacterium | reverse complement strand
GGCGAGACCTTCCCGCGCAACATCGCCCTCAACCTCGCGCTGCTCCCCAACCTCCCGCACCTCCTCGCCGACCAGAACCAGATCCAGCAGATCGTGCTCAACCTCTGCGTGAACGCCCGCGACGCGATGCCCGCGGGCGGGACCATCAGCATCAGCACCTGCATCGTCCCCGGCTCGGCCGTCCCCTCCGGCGTCCCGCACAGCCGCGCCTGCGCCTGCCTGCAGGTCACCGACACCGGCACCGGCATGCCGCCGGAGGTGCGCGCCCGGATCTTCGAGCCGTTCTTCACCACGAAGCAGGTCAACGAGGGCACCGGGCTCGGCCTGGCCGTCGTCTACGGCATCGTGGCCAGCCACGACGGCTTCATCGACGTCGAGAGCACGCCGGGGAACGGCAGCAGCTTCCGCGTGTACCTGCCGCTCGCCGACGGCCCCGCCAGCATCATCACCGCCCCGGCCGCGGGCGACTTCCCCCGCGGCACGGAACGCATCCTGGTCGTGGACGACGAGGATCCGCTGCGCCGGCTGCTCGAGACCGCGCTCACCGCCAAGGGCTACCACGTCACCGGCGCGATGGACGGCCTGGAGGCCATCACGCTGCTGTGCGACCTGACGCGGGAGTTCGACGTCGTCCTCCTCGATCTCAACATGCCCGGCGCCACCGGCCTCGAGGTCCTCCGGGTCATCCGCAGCGTCCGGCCCGCCACGCGCGTGCTCATCATCACCGGGCACCTCGGCTCCGACATGCGCACCGAGCTCGAAAAGCTCGGCCAGCAGGAATTCCTGCGCAAACCCTACTCGCTGGACGAACTGGGCCGCCAGCTGCGGACCATCCTCGAGGTGGAATGAGCGGTTGCCGTCATGAGCGTCCCCGCCGCCGACCAGCCGCCCGGGACGCGCGCAGGCGGGGCCGCAAGAATTCACTCAAGCGGGCCCGGCCTGGGCCGATATGGGGACAAGGCGAATCAAACCCGGCCACCGACATGGACGGCTGTCATCGACATGCACCCGAAAAAAGTCTTGTCGCGCTTCCACCAGGCGCGCCGGGCCCTGCTGCGCCTGCTGCTGGCCATCCTCCCGGCCGGTGCGCTGGCGCATCCGATCGAAACCCTGCAACACATTCTGCCCGGGGGTCCGCCGCGGGTCCTCCGGCCCTACCTCAGGCACATCGCGGCCCGGCCGCTGCGCTTCCAGGAACCGCCCCCGCCGCCGGATCCGGCGATCGCGCCCCCGGCCGCAACTCCGGCCGAGGCCGCCGCCCCGGCCCAGCCGGAGACCATGACCCCGCCTGCCGCCCCGGCCGCCCCGGAGACGGAGCCAGCGCCCGCACCCGCGCAGGTCACTCCCAAGCCCGCGCCCGTGCCCGCCACGCCGCCGCCCATTCTGCCGGACGACCTGCAACCCCGCGTGCGGCTGGAGGACTTCCTGCCCTTCTTCGAATCGCCCGGGCCCACGGCTGAGCCGCCGCGCGCCCCCGCCCCCGCCGCCCAACCTCCGAGTTCCGTCACCTACCGCCAGCAATGATCAAACTTCACGCCGCCAGTCCGCCACCGGGCCCCGTCCGTCTGCTGCTGGCGCTGCTCGCCGCCGGCGTGAATCTGCCCGCGGAACCGGCACCGGCCGCGCCCGAGGCCCCGGCCGCCGCAGCCGCGGCGGAACCGGCCCAGCCGCCGGCCGCCGCGCCCGACGCCGCCGCGGAGGCCGCCAGCCTGCTGCGCCTCGCCGCGTCGCTCACCGAGCGCGGCGAATATCCAGCGGCCGAGGTCGCCTTCCGCCAGGTGCTCACGCAGCGCCGGTTCGCCGCCAGCCAGCGCGACGCCCTCATCGGGCTGGCCCGGATGTACCGCAAACAGGGCGTGCTCACCAAGGCGGCGGCCATCTACGAGAAGTTCCTGAAGGCCTTCCCGGACGATGCCCGCACGCCCGAGGCGCTGCTCGAACTCGGCCGGACCCTGCGGGCCATGGGCGCGCACCGCCTGGCGATCGCGCGCTTCTACAGCGTGATCAACTCGACGCTGAAGATCTCGCCGTCCGACCCCGACCATTACCAGCTGCTGGCCCGCACGGCGCAGTTCGAGATCGCCGAGACCCATTTCGAGGCCGGCAACTACGCCGAGTCCGGCAAGTTCTTCACGCGGCTCCGGCTGCTGGATCTCGCGCCCGCCGACCGCGCCCGCGCCCACTTCAAGGCCGCCTATGCGCAGCAGCTCGCCGGCGACCGCGAGGGCGCCGTCGCCACGCTGCGCACGTACCTGGACGAATGGCCCGGCGACGACCACGCGCCGGAGGCCGCCTATCTACTCGCCACCACCCTGCGCCAGCTTGGGCGCCTCGAGGAATCGCTCGCCGTGACCCACCGCCTGCTGCAGGACGCCCGCGACCACGCGACCGGCGACCCGCAGCGCTGGGCCTACTGGCAGCGGCGCACGGGCAACCAGCTCGCCAACGATTTCTTCCAAAGCGGCCACCTCGCCGGCGCGCTCGGGCTCTACGAGAGTCTCGCCAAACTGTCCGCCGATCCCTCCTGGCGGCTCCCGATCACGTACCAGGTCGGCCTTTGCCATGAGAAGCTGCACGATCCGCCGCGCGCCGAAGCCGCCTACCGGACGGTCATCGGCAGCGTCGAGGCGCTGGGCGCCACGGCGCCGGCGGAACTCCGGGAGTTTGCCCGCATGGCCGCCTGGCGGGTGGACAACCTGGCCTGGCAGAACCAGACCTCGCGCCAGCTCACCGCCTTCTTTGCCACCGAACCCGCCCGGAAAATCCATGACACCCCTGCAAGCCCTCCAACAGCACCAGAAGCTCTGTGACGACCTGCACCAGCTCGCCCTCGAGGAAAACCGCTTCCTCCAGCAGCACCGGACGATGCCCGGCGCGGATCTGATCGCGCGCAAGCGCGCCCTGCTGGAACGGCTCGACCTGACGCTGGTCGCGCTGCGCGAGTCGCCGCGCGGCGGCTCCGGCACCGAATACCGCCAGGCCGTCGAGCAGACCCGCGCCTGCATTCTGCAGATCCTGCAACTCGACCGTGAAAACGAGCAGCTCCTGCTGCACTACAGCCTCGCGCCGGGCCGCCCGGCGCCGGCCGGTGTCGCGCCCGCGCCTTCGCTGTTGCAACGCATTTACCAAAGGCATGCCTGATCGGTTCGCCGATGGGGGTTCGGAGATCGGAGATCGGAGTTCGGAGATCGTTGGAGATCCACTCGCTCACGCTCGTAGCCACGGAACGGTTCGACCTGTAGGGCTGCACCTTGGTGCATGCCTGATGACGCAGCGAAGCTCGGGTGACATTCGCGGCTGGACCAAGGTCCAGCCCTACATCAATCCATCGCCTGCCCCTCGACAAGCTCGGGGTCCTGAGTGGTTCGACTTTGCTCACCACCCTGAGCTTGTCGAATGGGCCCGTCGAACGGACAAGCAGGTTCCCGCCACCCGCGCGGTAAATTATCCGCAAAAGTTTTTGCCGGGCCGGCCGATAGGATGCCGGTGGTTCTGCATCCCTCCATGACCGATGCGCGGCCGCAGCCGACGCCCGACGAGGTCGTACGGGAGCTCAAGCACCTCCCCTCGACCCCGCGCGTGCTGCCCCGCCTGAAGCGCCTGCTCGGCGACGCCAACTCGTCGCTGCCGGAAATCGTCCGGCTGATCCGGCTCGATCCCGGCATCGCCGCCCGTGTGCTGCACACGGGCAACAGCGCCTACTACGGCCAGGGCACGCGCTGCTACACCGTGGACGAGGCGGTGCAGCGCGTGGGCTACAACCGCATCTACGAACTCGTCGCCCATGCCGTCGCCTCGCAGGTGCTCGTGCGTCCGCTCGAGGTCTACGGCCTCGAGGCCGACGAACTCTGGCAGCAATCCATCGCGTGCGCCCTCGGCGCCGAGCTGCTCGCGGAGCGCGCGGGGGTGGACCGGGACGTCGCCTACACCGTCGGGCTGCTGCATGCGGTCGGCATGGTGGCGATTGACGAATGGGCGTTCCGCGAGGGTGCGGGCCTGCGTTTCCTCAGCACCGGCCTGCCGCTGGAATATTGCGAGGCCGAGCGGGCGATCTTCGGCTTTCACCAGGGCGAGGCCGGGGCGGCGCTGCTGCGCGTGTGGGATTTTCCGACGGTGATGTCCGAACCCGTGCGCTGGCAGTACCTGCCCTGCGGCACCTCCACGCATCATCCGCTCGCCGTGATCGTGCACGTTGCCAAATGGCTGCGCACGGCCGCCTTCCAGCCGCAGGCCGGGCTGGTGCCGCCCGACCGCACGCTGCTGCAGTTCCTGCGGCTGAGTCCCGCCCACCTGGGCCGGATCGCCGCGGAGGTGCAGGACCGGCTGATCTCGCTCAGCTCATTGCTCAGCGTGCCACCGGACCAGTCGGTCACGTTTCCCAACGCCGTCCGGCCCATCGTGGATACGGGCCGCCAGCGCCCGGCTGGGGCCGGTGGAGCGGAGAATCCGCCGGCTCACCGCTTGAGTTCGGCATAGGCCTTTTTCACATAGGCCAGGCTGGCCTTGGGGGCGAAGGGATAGGCGATGTATGCATCGGACATCTGCGGCCAGCTGTCGGCGAGGTTCCACAGGAAGATGCCCCAGCAATTCGGCTGGTTGCCGTAGAATTCGACCCAGAACTGCGAGGCTTCGCCCTGGAGCTGCTGCGATTTTTGGATCACGTCATCGAGGTCCTTCGGCTCGGGCCAGCCGCGTTCGCGGATGCTGTCCCAGTTGAGCCGGTAGCGGGCCTGCCGGTCGAGGCGGATGCAGTCGGCGCCATGCGTGAGATACTCGGCGTTCCACACCGGCCAGAGTTTGTCCGCCGGGACCCAGGACTCGATGACCTTGCGGTCCGGGAAGCTGAGGTGGCCGATCTCGGTCACCATGCGGGGCTTTTGCTTCACGTAGAAATCGCTCTTGTAGGACATGCCGTGGCCCCAGATGTGGCAGTCGCCCTCCATCGGCGTGTTCTGGTCATAGGTGACGGGCGAATACGGCGAGGTCGGCACGTAGGGCGTAAGCGGCGCATGGGCCTGCACGACATCGCGCAGCACTTCCTTGCTGAGCCGGTTGTGCCGGTAAGTCGGGTAGTTGAAGCTGTTGTCGGCGAGGACGTCGTTCTCGTTGTCGCCAAACCACGCCACGACACAGGCGAAGTGGCGCAGCCGCCGCACCTGGAATTCCGCCTCGCGCCGGACCTCGTCGAGGAACGCCGGATCCTGCGGGTAGCAGCCGCAGGCGAACATGAAGTCATGGGTGATCAGGATGCCGAGTTCGTCGCACCGGGCGT
Source organism: Opitutaceae bacterium (assembly GCA_016715765.1). Lineage (GTDB taxonomy): Bacteria > Verrucomicrobiota > Verrucomicrobiia > Opitutales > Opitutaceae > UBA2377. The sequence goes on along the minus strand of JADJZJ010000033.1, from coordinate 47,537 downwards.
AGAAGTGGTCGTGCTCGTAAACGCCGCCGCCCCAGACGCGCATGGCATTGATGTTCGTGTCCTTCGCGGCGTTGAGCAGGAGGTCGTACCGGGCGGCGTCCACCCGCGCGAAGATCGCGTCGGCCGGCGTCCAGTTCATGCCCTTGAGGAAGATTTTTTTACCGTTCACCGCGATGACGAAGGAAATGCCGCCGTCATCGTCGGGTTGCTGGATGCAGGCGACCGTGCGGATGCCGAAGCGGCCGGCGCGGCGGTCAAGTTCGCGGCCGGCGCGGCGGAGCGTGGCGCTCCAGTCGTAAAGCGGCTGGGCCCCGTGGTTGTGCGGCCACCAGAGTCCGGCCTGCGGGACCACGAAGCGTTCGACGTGGCGCGTGCCGGTCGGATCGCTGGAGAGGGCAAGCCGGCGGGTCTGGCCGGCGACCGTGAGCTCCATCTCGACCGGACCGGGCGCGCCGTGGTTGTGGCGCAGTTCGACGAGGGCCTCGAGTTCCGCGGAGCCGTCGGGCCGCAGGGCCAAGGTGCTGACAAAGACGTCGGCGATCTCGACCTCATCCACGAGGAGCCATGACACGGGTTTCCAGATGCCGATGGTGACAAGGCGCGGGGAAATGTTCCAACCGTAGCAGGACTGGGACTTGCGCACCTGCAGACGGAGGGCGTTGCCGTAGCCCTGGACACCGGGAGAGCGCGCCGGACGGTCGGGCGGATAGACCGGGGCGCCGAGGCAAACCTCCAGGCGGTTGGCGCCGGCCTGCACGTGATCGGTCACATCCACGCGCAGAGGCGTGAACATGTTCTGGTTCTTGCCAATGACCCTGCCGTTGAGGTGAACCGTCGCGAAGCAGTCGAGCCCCTCGAAGAGGAGGTGCAGCCGCTGGCCGGGTCCGGGAGTCGGCGGCGTGAGGTCGGTGCGGTACCACCAGTCCCATTCCTCCATCCAGCGGATGTGGTCGTGGTTCATGCCCACGTAGGGATCGCCGATCAGGCCGGCGCGCTGGCAGTCGAGGTGCACGTCACCCGGCACCTGCGCCTCGATCCACCGCTGGTCAAACGGCAGCGCCGAGCAGCCGGCCGTCAGCCCCAGGTAGGGCTCGGTCGGCATGAGTTTCCAGGAGGCATTCAGGGGCAGGGATTGTTTCATGGGTAAAGAGGGATGGATTTTCTAAACCACGAATCGACACTAACGAACACGAATACCAAGGCGAAAAACACAATATGGTTTGGATGTAGGGCGGGGTTTCCGAACCCCGCCTGAGAGGTCTGTCGAGCGTGAGCAGAAAGTGAAGAGAAAGATTGGATCCCTGCGGGCACGCTCGTGGCTGGACTTCCCCGTATGGCGGGGTTCGAAACCCCGCCCTACAACAATTCGCGGCCCTTCGCGGTTCACCCTCCTCACGCTTCGCGCATCCATTTCTTGCCGTAGATCGAGGTGACGGCGATCCGCGGATAATCGGGCGCGTGGATGACGATCTCGTTGCCGACCATGCGCACCTTGACGGCGGGCGCGAAGGGGATCTCCGGGCGCCTGGGATTGCACCAGGCCGGCGCGGCGATGGCCGCCTCCGGACCGTGTTTGTCCCCGGAATAGCCGAAACCATACGACCAGGGCCGGACCAGCGCCCACTGCCGGGCGCTCTCCACCCAGAGGTCGTGCCAGCCGATGACGATGCCGAGATCCGGGGACGGAGCCGTGAACGCTGCTTGAAACCCCGGGGTATCCGTCACGCGCGCACCCAAATACGCCAGATCATGCGCTTCCCAGACGGTGCCGCAGATGAGGTCGTAGTCGTCGTGCCACTCGGTCGCGGCGACGATGAAGCCGTACTCGTTCTGATAATGGGCCATCGTCGCATCCATTTCGGCCAGGAAGGATTCCGCTTCGGGCAAAGGCGTGAGCGCAGCCAGCTCGCGCAACGCCCGGAGGAAGAGTCCGCCGCCGGCGACCAGCATGGGCGACTGGCTGACCCGCCACTGCCCCTGGACGCGGTCGCAGGTGCGGTGCAGGCGGAGGCAGCCGCGGTCGTCGCGCCATGAGTTGCGCATGACGTGCCGCGCCATTTTCACCGCGGCGCCGAGCAGGGCCGCGTCGCCGGAGAGCTTCCAGCCGTGCAGGTAGGCGGGTAAAATCACGCCGTAGTATTCGGCGGGCTCGATGTAATCCGGCAGCGAAGTCGCCCGCAGCATGCCGCCGCTGTCCGCATCCGGCAGTCCCGTCACCAGGTGCTCGCGCAGGTGTGCCTGCAGGCCGCGCAGCAGCAGGTCGCGCCAGCGCGCATCGGCGCCGAAGGTCTGCATCCACTCGGCCATCGCCCAGAGTCCGGCACAGTCCTGGTTGACCGTGGTGACGAGGAGATGTCCGTCCTGCTCCGGCCGGCCGGCCTCGCGGAGGTAGCTCTCCAGGTTGCGCCGCACGAGATCGCCGATGCGCGCCTTCTCCGCGACGGTGAGGGTGTGCGCCGCGACGCGGGCGTAGTAGGCGAGACTCAGGTCCTGCAGGAAATTGTCCACGGCCGCGGCATTGAAGCGCCGGCCGAGTTCCGCGCCGCAATTGTCCCAGCGGTCGCCGGCCATGAAGGTCGAGAGGACAAAGCGCACCCAGTCGCACCCCATCGCCTCGACTTCCGGCAGGCGCGTGCGGGCCGCGAGGTCGGCGAGTCCGAGCAGTCCGGGCGCACCCCACGCCGAGTAACCGGTGTAGTGATCCTCCACCACGCCCGGGTGCAGGCGCCACACGGGATGGGTGTGCACGCCGTGCAGCGCGCCATCGGGGGACTGCCAGGTGCGGAGATAACGCAGCATCCGCCCCGCCGACGCCTCCACGGCAAATGCGTTCATTTTCCCGGCTCCAGTCCAAGGGCGCGCCGGGCATTGAGTCCGAGTATCTTCCGCTTGGCGGACACCGGGATCTGCGCGAAGAGCACGCGGCCGAGTTGCGAGGCCTGATCGAGGAAAACCGCATCGCTGCCCCAGAGCACCTTGTCCTCCAGGCCCGCGGCCACGAGATGCTCGATGAGTCCGCGCGGACAGCTTGAGAGGCAAAGCTCCACCCACACGGTCGGATACTCGCGGGCGAAGCGCTTGTACTTTTCGAGTTCCGCCGAGCCGATATGGGCGAGCAACCAGCGGATGCGCGGATATTTTTTGATGTAGCCTTCGAGTTCGTCGAGTTCGGGGCCAAAGACGTGGGCCAGCACCGGGAGCGCGTGCTGTTGGGCAAAGGCGAACACGGGTTCGTAGTTGGAATGGTTGTAGGGCAGCCCGGTGCGCGCACCATAGGACCAGACCTTGAGTCCGCGGAAATCGCCCGCCAGGCCGCGGGCCAGTTGCGCCGCGACCTTGTCAGGATACCCCACGTCCATCACGAGGTAGCCGAAAAACCGGTCGGGATAGGCTTGCACGGCGTCGGCCACCAGGGCGTTGCCGTGTTCGGCATCGCCGAAAATGGCCGGGATCGAACTGATGCAGGTCAGCTGGATGCCCATGCGGTCCATCGAGGCCACCAGTGCCGCCGCGGTCGGACGCACGATGGGGAAATCGGGGCTGTGGCCCAGGTGACCGTGGGTATCGATCACGACCTCGCCGTGCAGGGGCTGGCCGAGGCGGCCGGCGGTTTGGAAGTGGTCCGGGGCATTCATGATTTCACCTCCGCGAGCAGTCGCTCGATGTTGCCGTGGGCGATGGCCGTGCGCGCCGCGTCCGGAATGTCGGCGTAGGTCAACAGGGTCACGGACGCCCCGCCCTCGGCCTCGGGATAGTTGCAGCCCCACACAAAGCGCGCGTGGCCGAATTTCCCCACCAGGTCGGTGAGGCCCTCGTGCACGGAGTAGGCACTGCTCACGCACAGATGCAGCGCCGCGTGCCGGGCGAGCAGGGCATAAAGCGAACGATGCCGGCCCAGCCGGGGCACCTGCACCAGGATCAATCGCAGCGTGGGATGCGCCGTCATGATCTCATCCACTTCGTCCAGCGTGACCTGGCGGTAGTCCAGCAGCAGGGGCAGGCGCGCGGCCGCGCACGCCGCATAGAGCGGTCCGCTGCACCACGGCCGCGGCGAAAACATGTGCTCCTTCGGGCTGATCCAACCCACGCGCATGCCTCTGGCGAGGGATTCCCGGAAGGCGGTCTCGAAGGCATAGGCATCGGGGGCGCCGTCCGGGGTCAGGCACACCGCGGGGATCAGATGGGCAAGGCCGGCAATCTCGCGCGCGAGGACGGCGTTGCCCCAGTGGGGGAAGTTTTCGAGGCACTGCCGGTGGCGCACGATGGCCGCGGTGATCTGCAGCCGGGAAAGTTCACCCTGCAGGTCGGCCACATCGGGCCGCAGCCACGGATAGGGTTTGCGCGGCAGGCCGACGAGCGGATCGCACGCGATGAGTTTGAGCGGAGTCATGGGAAAGTGGTTCGGAAAAACGAAGGTGGAACTCAGGAATTCAGGAACGAACCTGGGTGCACCCTGCCACGTGGCTTCCGTAGGTAGCGCCCGGCCTCCCTCCGTCGCCGGGCCTATGGAGGGCAGGCCGGACGGGCGGTTCGGCATGCGACCGCCAATACCGGCCCGTCCGGAGGCCGGGCCCTACCCAACAGCCATTCAGGATGTTTCTGCTTTGGGGAATCATCAGGGGAACATCAATGAATGCGCAGCCAGTCCAGCACGGTGGATTCCTGCGTCGCATCGAAGGCCACGGGGCGCACGGCGACATGCCGGCCGCGGAAAGTCCGCCGCGCCTTCGATCCGAGAAGCCGGCCGGCCGCGTCGCGCGGACCGACGACCAGCACCGGCGCCGGCTGCAGCGCCAGCGCCTCCGGCAAATCCGCGGCGTTGAGAATGCCGGGGAAATACGCGTCGTGGGGCCGGTTCGGTCTGGCCGCGGTCGCGAGGCTGGCGAATTCCGCGAGCGGCTCCAGCAGCAGGACGCCGCCCAGCCGTCCGTGCAAACACGCTGCGAGTCCGGCCACGGACGCGCCGAGGCCAAAGCCGCCCACCGTGATGCGCGCGGCCGGCGTCCCCCACTCCCGCTGCACATAATCAATGACCCGCACCGCCTCGCGCAGCCGCAGGGCCATCACGGATTCACCGGTCGCGGCACTCACGTAACCCGTCCAGCGATCCACGCCGCCCCAGCCGACAACATCAAAGGGTCCGGGCAGCGGTTTCGTGTCACCCCATCCCGGCAAATCAACGGTCAGGATCGAGCGCGGCTTGTCGTCCCGGCTGAATACTCCGGCGGCGCGGTTGAGCCAGCCCCATTGGTGCAGCGCCGTCCACCGGCCGCGATCGTCGAAGAACACCAGCACGCCGCCGATATCGTGCGGCGGACGCAGCAGCGTGGCCGGCAATTCCCAGGCCGGTCCGTCGCGCAGGCTCAGTTCCCGGAAAGCATGCACCCAGAGCGTCGTCGCCGCCCCCGGCGCGGTCGCGGCCCGCAATCCGCGGCGGCGGTGCGCCTGCCAGTCGGGTATCAGCCGGGCCAGTTCGCGCCGGGCCTGCGCCGCATCGTGCAGGCGACGCCGTGCGCGCACCACGCCCGCCGCGGCCGTCGCCATCGACAAGCCGGCGGGTGGCGCTGATTTCAATTCGTCTTCCGGCAGCAGCAATAGTTCACGCGGCATGATCACGGGCTGGCGGCGAGTGACCGCCCCGCCCTGCCAGCGCCGCATCCACTGCACGAAAGTCTGCGCCTGCGCCGGCGTGTATTCGTGATCGCAGTCATCCACGAACAGCCGGCATGCATCGGCCCGGCCCACGCCGGCGTACGCATGGCGCACGGCGCTGGTGAGGTCCCGCATCGCCTGCGTGGTGAAGATGGTATCCCGCCGACCCGCCATCAGCAGCATCGGGGTGAAGCGCGCACCGATCAGCAGGTCCGTCATGCCCAGGCCGTCCGCATAACGGTTCAGCCAGAGGGTTTCCGGGCAGGCCGCGTAGCCGTTGCGGATCGGATGAACCTCGTCGGGCAACCCGTAGCAGGACGGGCCGATGGCCGTGATGCGTTGGTCCAGCAGCGCGCAGCAGATCGAGGTGAACCCCCCGCCGGATACTCCCGTCATCGCCACGCCGTTGCGTCCGTCCACATCGGATCGCCGGAGCACGTAGTCCACGGCGCGCAGGGCATCCGCGAGGAAAAAAACGAGCGGGTTCTGCCCCGCGACATAACCCCGCACCCCGTCCTCAAAGTGATTGTTGCCCCAGGCCTTTTCGCCGAATCCCGGCGGATCGAAGGAGACGCTCAGGTAGCCGTTGGCGGCGAAGATTTGCGGGGGATATTGCTCGCTCGGGTTGTATTTCCCGTTGTGCCCGACCGGCGTGACCACGGCCGGCCACGGCGGTGCCCAGCGCGCAGGATCGGGTTTCCAGACCGTGACGTTCATCCAGCAACCTGGCAGCGACTCGACCCACAGGTTCTCGATGCTGAAGCCGGCATACTCGTGCCGACTTTGAGGCCGCTCGCGCCACTGCGGACGGCGCATGAGCGCCGGATGGGCCAGCGCGGCCGCAAAGCGCCGCCTGATCCCGGCGGCGTACTCGCGCCACTGCGCCGGCGTGTGGAGCCGGGACCGAAGATCCGCACTCGCCTGCAGTTGCCCGAGCGCCCGGGCCACGATGTGCCGGCGCAGCATGCAACGCAGGTCCGCCAGCGGCGCGGGAGGAAGATGCAGGGGGTCGGTATGGCCAGCCGGCATGATCAAATCCCTCTCAGCCGATCAACCGCACAAGCCGGAGCACCGCAGGCGCACGAGCCACGATCCAGGGATGGACGGGGCAGATTCGCGCAAGGGGCAAACGCGCCGCCGAAAAACAATCACCCTCCCATGGATCTGGTACATTGCCTCGCACCTCACGTGCAATCCCAGCCCTGCCCGGAAATGTCAAAGTGAGACTGCCGGTCACCGGCCGATCCTGGCCTCAACTCGACCGGATTGCCAAATGGCCAAGCGAAACCCAGCGTGCTCGCGATGAGGATAACCCCGAATGATGCCCGGCTGCGGATCCGCGGCGCCATTCGCATCGTGCGCACCGCCACGATGCTGCGGGTGGACCGGCCCATTGAGGATGAGGGCGGCCTCGGCGCCGATGCGCCGGGGGTTTCGGTCGAACTGGTCACCGATGCCGCGGCGCTGACCGTCCACCTCAGACGCAACGGCCGCCACCTGCGCCAGGATGCGATCAATTCCAATCTGGTGCTCACCAGCGGGGGCCAGGTGCTTGCCAGCGGGAAAATCCCCGATGGCGTCTCGGCTGCATACGACTGGACGGTGACCCTGCCCCGTGCCGTCGAGCCTCGCGCGCTGCGATTTCATTTTCCCTACGGTGATGCCGTCGATCTGCTCGGATTCACCCTGCCGCCGCCGGCTCGGATGCTTGCTCCGCAACCTGCCAGGCCAAAAGTCCGTTGGCTCGCCTGCGGGGACTCGATCACCCAGGGCTTCCATGCCACCTCGGCGCTCGCCAGCTATCCATCGCTCGTGGGTGCCGCGAAAAACTGGGAAACGTACAATGCAGGCATCGGCGGCCGTTGCATCGAAGCGGGGGACGGCGCGGCGCTGGCCGGCATCCCGGCCGATATCGTCACGCTCCTGCTCGGGTTCAACGACTACTTCCATCAGCGGACGCCGTCCGACTGTGGCCGCAACTATACCACCCTCCTGCGCGCCTTGCGTTCGGGCGGCGAGCCCCGCCGGTCCATCGTGGTCATTACTCCCCTGTGGAGCAGTCATGTCATGGCCGGCGGGCACAATCTCGCCGACTACCGCCGCGCGATCACCACGGCGGCCCAATCCATGGCCGATCCCGCGCTGACAATCATCGCCGGCGAAGCCCTGATTCCCTCCCAGCCCGAATTCTTCAGTGACGGCATCCATCCGAATGACGCCGGCTTCAGAGTCCTCGCCAATAACCTGGCTCGCCTCCTGCCCGATCCCCCGCACAGTCCCTGAAGCGTCCGCCTGATTCGTTTACCCTTCAGCCGCCCCCTTCCCATGCAGAAAAAAGTCGCCCTCATCACCGGTGCCGCGCGCGGCATCGGTTACGGTATCGCCACCTGTCTTGCCCGCCAGGGCACCCAAATTGTCATAGCCGACATGAACGGCCCGGCCGCCCGCAAGTCCGCCAAGCAACTGGCCGCCGACACCGGCGTTGAAGCCCTCGGGCTGGCCTGTGACATCTGCGACCGCACCCAGGTCGCGAAGATGATCCGGAAAGCCGTGAAGCACTTCGGCCGGATCGACATCCTGGTGAACAACGCGGGCATCTGTCCGTTCGTGGACATCATGGAGATGAGCGAGGAGATGTTCAAAAAGACCATGGATGTGAACCTCAACGGCGCCTTCCACTGCACGCAGCTCGCCGCGAAGGAAATGATCAAGCGCGGCCAGGGTGGCCGCGTCATCTTCATCACCTCGCTCGCCGTGAACGTCACCTCCGCGCAGCAGGGCGACTACGCCGCCTCCAAGGCCGGCCTGCACATGCTGATGAAGAGTTTCGCCATCTCCCTCGGCCCGAAAGGCATCACGTGCAACGGCGTCGCCCCCGGCATGATTCTCACGGACATGACCAAGTTCCATTGGGAGAAGCCCGAGCCCGCCGCGTTCATCAAGACCCGCGTGCCGGTCGGCCGCATCGGCACGCCGGAGGACATTGGCAACGCCGTCGCCCTGCTCTGCTCCCCCGAGGCGGCGTACATCAACGGCGTCGGCCTGATCGTGGATGGCGGCCACCAGGCCGTATGCGCATGAAAATCGATCTCACCGGCCGCGTGGCCCTCGTCACCGGCGCCACCGGCGAACTCGGCCGCGTCATCACCCGCACGCTCGCCGGCTGCGGCGCCCGCGTGGCAATTCATTACCACAATGCCGCCGACCGCGCCGCGGCCCTGCAGAAGGAGCTGCCCGGCTCGCAAATCTTTCAGGCCGACATCACCGACAAGGCCGCGGTCGACCGCATGCGCGATGCCGTGAAACACTCGCTCGGCGCCCCCGACATCATCGTCACCAACGCGGTCATCCAGTACCAGTGGACCAAGGTGCTCGAGCAATCACCCGCCGACTACCGGTCGCAATTCGAGAGCTGCGTCCTGCAAAACGTGCTGATGGCACAGGCCTTCGTCCCGGACATGAAAGCACGGAAGCACGGCCGGATCATTGCGATCAACACCGAGTGCGCCCTGCAGAACACGGCGAACCAGTCCGCCTACGTGGCCGGCAAGCGCGGCATGGATGGCGTGCTGCGCGTGCTCGCGCGCGAGGTCGGCGAGCACGGCATCACCGTCAATCAGGTCGCCCCGGGCTGGATGGTCAGCGAGAACCGGCCCGCCGCCGGCCGGCCCGAGACCTACCTGAACGGCATCCCGTTGAAAAAATGGGGCACCGAACAGGACATCGCCAACGCCGTGGCCTTTCTCGCCTCCGACCTCGCGGGCTACATCACCGGCGTGTTCCTGCCCGTCTGCGGCGGCAACGCGATGACCGCGATTTGATCAGTAACCAGCGAGTTTCTTGAAACCTATGTTTGTCATTCTGAACGCAGTGAAGCTACCGAGCCGCAGGCGACAGAGATCAAATCCAGCTCTCTAGAGTCGAAGCACTCGGTCAGAAGAATACATTCGAAACCACAGATAGACACAGATGCACACAGATCAAAAATGGGTTACTTGGGCTTGGTTTCATCTCCCGGGGAAACCATTGAGTGAGGAAGTTCCATCTGCCGCTTCTGACGCTACCTTTCTTCCATCTGTGTCTATCCGTGTGCATCTGTGGTTCAACGGCATGAGTCCGGATCAGTGTACGTGAACTGGATTCTTCGCTCCGCTCAGAATGACAAAGGAACCAGATAAGATTTAACCCAATCCCCCGAACTTTACCCCATGAAAGCGAACACCGCCCCCGCCTACACGCTCACCCCGGCCCAACGGGAGTTCTACCGCACCGAAGGCTATCTGATCGTCCGCCAGCTCTGGACCAAGGCGGAGATTGCCGCGATCAAGCGCGTGATCGACGACCCCGCCGCCGCCGGCCAACCCATCCCCGAATACTGGGAACCCACGGTGAACCCCGACGGCACCCTCGATCCCGATCCGCTCAAGCGCTATCCGCGCATGCTGCACCTCCATCGTCACCAGCCGATCGGCAAAAGCATGATGCTCGACCCGCGCATCGGCGCCATTGTCCGCGCGCTGCTCGAGGACGACGACCCGATTGCCTGCCAGTCCATGGTCTATTTCAAACCGCCGGGCAGCCGCGGTCAGGCCCTGCATCAGGACAATTTCTACCTGATGGTGAAACCCGGCACCTGCATCGCGGCATGGACGGCGATTGACCCCGCCATCACCGAGAACGGCGGCCTGAGCGTCGTGCCCGGCACCCACACCCTCGACATCCAGTGTCCGCAACCCGCGGACAGCAAACGCAGCTTCGTCAACAACTACGTCCCGCCGCCCGACGGCCGGCAACCCGTGCCCGCCAATCTGGCTCCGGGCGACGTCCTGTTCTTCAACGGCAGCGTCATCCACGGCTCCGAGCCCAACACGCATCCGACCCTCTGGCGCCGCAGCTTCATCGCCCACTACATGCCGTCCACCGCCGAGGAGATCGTGAGCTGGTACTTCCCGCTGCACGACTTCAACGGTCGCGTCATCGAGCGCAAATCCTCCGCCATGGGCGGACCCTGCGGCGAGGACTACGACTGGTCGAAGCTCGAGAAGTTCGCCTGAGCCCCCATGACCGGCAAGGAACGCATGTTGCAGACGCTGCGGTTCGAGGAACCGGACCGGCCGCCGCATTTCGAAACCATGTTCGAGTTGGAATACGAGGCTTTCGGGCTGCGCTTCCCCGATCGCAACACCTGGGCCGGCATGAGCGCGGCGCAGAAGGAACGCGCCGTCGGCCAGTGCATGGAGATCTACGTCCGCATCGTGGAGCGGTTCCAATGGGATGCGCTCGCGGTTTATTGGCCGTGGAGTGATCCGGACGGCGTGCGTGCGGCCAAAAGGACCTTCGGCGACCGCATTCTGATCGGCGGGATCGTGGGCATGAGTGTCTGGGCCATCGAGAGTGTTCCGGACTGGGAGGAGTTCGCCTGCGACCTCAAGGAGCGCCCCGCGTACATCCACGAGGTCGCCCGGGAGCGGAGCCGCACCGCCATGGCCTTGATCGACCGGATGGCTGACGCCGGCGCGGACTTCATCCACGTCGTCAACGACATCGCCTACAACTCCGGTCCGTTCATTTCCCCGGCCGATTGCCGCGAATTCATCATCCCCTACCTCGCGGAACAGATGGCCCACATCCGCCAACGCGGCCTGATCCCTTTCGTTCATACCGACGGAAACATCATCCCGATCCTGGACGATTTCCTGTCGCTCGGCGCCGCCTGCTTCCAGTCGGTTGATCCCATGGCGGGCATGGACATCGCCGAGGTGAAGCGCCGTTGCCACGGGAAGATGGCCCTGATGGGCAACGTGCAATGCAGTTTGCTCCAGGAGGGCCCCGATGAGGCGATCCGGCAATCCGCCCTCTACTGCCTCGAAAACGCCAGCCCCGGCGGCGGCTACATCTTTGGCACCTCGAACACGATCTTCCCCGGCATGCCGTTGCGAAACTACGAGCTGATGCTGCAGGTGTTCCGCGAATTCTGCGTCCGGTCCCAGCTCGCCAGGGAGTGTCTTTAAAATGCTAATCTCACTCATTGTCATTCTGAACGAAGTGAAGAATCCAGTGAACGACAGTCGAGGGCCTCGATCAGCGCACACTGGATTCTTCGCTCCGCTCAGAATGACAATCAGAGGTATGGAAACACTCCCTAGTCATTAACCGGCTGTTAAGAATATCCTCCCATGCCCCAAGCTCCCGTCCACCTCAGCGTCTCGTCCCCTGAGTCCGGCTCGAAGATCAGCCGGCATATCTTCGGGCAGTTTGCCGAACACCTCGGCCGCTGCATTTATGAGGGCATCTGGGTGGGCGAGGATTCGCCGATCCCGAATGTGCGGGGTATACGGCGGGATGTGGTGCAGGCGTTGCGCGCCATCAAGGTGCCGAACCTGCGCTGGCCGGGCGGCTGCTTCGCCGATGCCTACCACTGGCGCGACGGCATCGGTCCGCGGGACCAACGGCCGCGTATGCACAACGACACGTGGAACATCCCCGAATCGAACGCTTTCGGGACCCATGAGTTTCTCGATCTCTGCGAGCAGGTCGGTTGCGAACCCGTCATCTGCGGCAATGTCGGCAGCGGCACCGTGCAGGAAATGCGCGACTGGGTGGAATACCTGAATGCGCCGCTGGGGCGACCGCTCTCCGACCTGCGCGCGGCGAACGGCCGGCCCGAGCCCGCGCGGGTGCGCTTCTGGGGCGTGGGCAACGAAAGCTACGGCTGCGGCGGCAATATGAAGGCGGAGTATTACGCCAGCGAGTTCCGTCGTTACAGCACCTACCTCGGCTCCTACGAAAAGACCGCACTGTTCCGGATCGCCTGCGGTCTCGATGACGAGTGGAACGAAACGATGCTCCGGGAGTGCGCGTCACCGCGCTTCCATCCCGATATCATGAGCGGGCTCACCCTGCACTACTACATGAACGGCGGCGTGCCGCCGGAGTTCTACGCCACGAAGTTCGACCACGACGGCTGGAAGCTGGTCATGGGCCACGGCTGGCACATGGACCGCAAGGTGCGCGAACTCTCGGCGCTCATGGACCGGTACGATCCGAAAAAACGGATCGCACTCATCGTCGACGAATGGGGTGCCTGGTACACCGCCGAACCCGGCAGCCGTCCCAACGAACTCTATCAGCAGCAGACCGTGCGTGACGCCGTCCTCGCCGCGTTGACCCTGAATGTGTTCATCAACCACGCCGAGCGCGTCCGCATGGCCAACATCGCCCAGATGGTCAACGTGCTGCAGGCGATGATCCTCACTTTCGGCAATGACATGGTCCTCACGCCGACCTGGCACGTGTTCAAACTCTACGCACCGCATCAGGACGCCATGCGCCTGGAAATAAAGTCGGATGCCCCTGACTGTTCGTATCAGGAGTACCCCTATCCGTCGGTGTCCGCCGCCGCCTCGATGGCCGACGACCAGTCGGTCAGCATCAGCCTGACGAACACGGATCCCGCGGAACCGGTAGCGATCATGCTCGACCTCGCAGGCCTGCACCCCCTGGTCCGCCCCATCGGTGAAATCATAACCGCCCCGGTCCTCACGGCCTGCAATACCCCGGAGGCACCCAATGAGGTGTCATCGCGCGCGTGGAGCGATTTCACCTGGTCGGGCCAAACCCTGAAAGCCGAATTGCCGCCCGCGGCAGTCGCAACGCTGACGTTTGCAAAGTCATCGTAGTGCTGCGCTTCAGCCAGCACTGGATTGGGTGAATCCCGCCGCCAGCGTAAGCCATGAGCGCGGACTGAAGTCCCGCGCTACGTGGTGAACGCATGCCCACAAGTAGGGCAGGTCTCCGACCTGCCCATTTCACGGTTCATCCGCAGTGCGGCGTTCGAAGGGCAGGTCACACCTGTCCTCCGTAGGCCCGGCGAAGGAGGAGACCTGCCCTACTGGAATGACAAACGGGGATCAGCGTTGGCCATCTCCGCCCTACAGCTAGAACCCTCCGGCCGCACCACCCTGCAATAAGCGCTTGTTCCGCACGGCAAATTCCGTGAAGCATCTCGCCTGCGGAATCCTCCCCGCAGCCCCACCACACCCCCATGCCTCGCTTAACCAGCAAGACCGACTCACTTGATTACAGTCTGGTCGGCGTCAACGCGCGCCGCGCCGTCGAAATGGGCCTCGCCGAGGCCGACTGGTACCAGTGTCCCGTCCCGCGCGAGACGATGCGCCAGCTCCTCGAGCGCCGCAACGGCCCCGCCATCCGCGACACGATCCTCTGGTTCGCCCTGATCATCGGTTCGGGCTACGCCACCTACCTCCTCTGGCCCTCCTGGTGGGCCGCCCTGCCCTACGCGCTGTACGCCGTGCTCTACGCCTCGACCTCCGACTCGCGCTGGCACGAGTCCGAGCACGGCACGCCGTTCCGCACGGACTGGATGAACAACGCCCTTTACGAGATCGCCTCGTTCATGGTCATGCGCGAGTCCACGCTCTGGCGTTGGAGTCACACACGCCACCACAGCGACACGATCATCGTCGGCCGCGATCCCGAGATCGCCGTGCCGCGCCCGCCGAATGTCCGCGCCCTGATCCTCTCGTTCTTCGCCATCGGGGGCTACCCGGTGTACTTCAAAAAGATCCTCGTGCACTCGCTCGGCCGCATGCTGCCCGACGAAAAGACCTTCATCCCTGAGAGCGAATTCCCGAAGATCTTCTTCCGCGCCCGCATTTATGTCGCGATCTACGCGGCGGTCATCGCGACGGCGATTTACACGCAGAGCATCCTGCCGCTGCTCTACATCGGCCTGACCAATGTCTTCGGCTCCTGGCTGATGGTGATCTACGGCTACACCCAGCACGCCGGCCTCGCCGAAAACGTGCTCGACCACCGGCTCAACTGCCGGACGGTCTACATGAACTTCATCCACCGGTATCTCTACTGGAACATGAACTACCACGTGGAGCACCACATGTTCCCGCTGGTGCCCTACCACAACCTGCCGAAGCTCCACGCCCTCGTGAAGGACGACATGCCGGTGCCGTATCCGAGCATCTATGGGGCGTGGAAGGAGATCGTGCCGAACGTGCTCCGCCAGGTGAAGGACCCCGCGCATTACGTCAAACGCCAGCTCCCCGCCCCCAAGCCGCGCCACACCCCGGCCGCCACCGGCGCCGACGCCATGCCCGACGCCAACGGCTGGATCGAGATTTGCGCCGCGGCCGACCTCGGCCGCGAGGACGTTCTCCGCTTCGATCACGGCAAGAAGACCTTCGCCCTCATTCGCGACAGCCAAGGCAGGCTCTTCGCCACCGACGGCATCTGCACCCACGGCAACACGCACCTCTCGGGCGGACTGGTGAAGGACAACATCATCGAGTGCCCCAAGCACAACGGCCGCTTCCACCTCGCCGACGGTTCTCCGGCGCGCTCCCCGGTCTGCCGCGGACTGGCCACGTACCCCATCGAGGAACGCAACGGCCGGATCCATCTCAACATTGCTCGTCCCGGCGGCGCCGGCGCCCGGCCCGAGCGCACGTACCGCCTCAAGGTCGTGAGCAACCGCAACGTCGCGACCTTCATCAAGGAACTGGTCCTCGAACCGGCCGAGGCCGGCGAACGCGTGGAATTCACTCCCGGCGACTATCTGCAGATCGACATTCCGGCCTACGAAAACATCCGTTTCCGCGAGTTCGACATCCCCGCGCCCTACGCCGAGGTCTGGGAACGCCAGCACGTGTTCGACCTCGTCGCGCGCAACCCGCAGGCCGGGCGCCGCAACAATTACTCGCTGGCCTGCAACCAGCAGACGGAGCGCACCCTGCGTTTCAACGTGCGCATCGCCACGCCGCCGCCCGGCCAGGACTGCCCGCCCGGGGTTGGCTCAAGTTACGTCTTCAATCTCAAGCCCGGTGACACCGTCACGGCCATCGGCCCCTTCGGCGATTTCCACCTCAAGCCCACGCAGAAGGAGATGGTCTACATCGGCGGCGGCGCCGGCATGGCCCCGCTCCGCGCCCACCTCGCGCACCTCTTCGAGACCGAACACACCGCCCGCAAGGTGAGCTACTGGTACGGCGCGCGCTCGCGGCAGGAGCTGTTCTACGAGGAGTATTTCCGGGGTCTGGCCTCGCAAAACCCGAATTTCTCCTTCCACACCGCACTGTCCGCCCCGCTGCCCGAGGACAACTGGCTGGGGCCTAACGGCCTGATCCATGAGGTCGTGTTGGACCAGTACCTGAAGGACCACCCGAATCCGCTCGCCGTCGAGTTTTACCTCTGCGGTCCGCCGATGATGATCAAGGCCTGCACCAAGATGCTCACCGGCCTGGGCGTCACCGCGCAGCAGATCGCGTACGACGAGTTTTGAGGGGTGCAGTTTATCGGTGAAAAACTGGTCTCACGCGGAGGCGCGGAGGGCGCGGAGTTTTTGACCACGGATTTCGCGGATGACTCGGATTTGAATCCCAAGCAATGGCCACAAGAGGCGCAAAAGGCACGTAAGGGACCAATCCGATTTACAGGTGGAAACAGAGAGAACGGAGATATGAAACCCAACTCTCCGTTTGCTCTGTTAGCTCCTGTGAACCGGTTTGGATCTTGAGCCTTATGTGCCTCGTGTGGCCATCCTCTGATCCGTGCAATCCGTGAAATCCGTGGTTAAATACTCCGCGTCTCCACGAGAGCCCTTAAGGTGTACTCAACACCTGGCGCCACAAATCCGCCTCACCGGATAATCCGTGCTCCCGCAATCGCCGATCGATCTCGTCCACCGTCGGCTCCACCACCCGGCGCCTTGGATCACCCGGCAACTCCGGCCGCACCGTCCGCGCCAGCGCCCAGCAGGCCCACGCGCGCCAGCGGCGCTGCTCCTTCCGCGGCTCGTTCATGCGGTCGGCATAATGCTGAAAATGCACCCGCGGGTTGCCGATGAACACGCCCTCGGGGCACTGCCCGATGCACCACGCCATCGCCGCATAGGGCAGCGGCCATTCGCGCAACACCGGCTCATCACCGCGGAGATCGGCGCCCAGGGCCCGGTCAAGGCAGAGCAACGCCCGTGCCGCGAGGCCCCGGTGCCAGAGCGCCTGGGCGTATTCGAGGCACGCGAAATAGAACTCCGCCCCGCGCTGGTCATCGCGGAAGCGGTGCAGCGCACGCCAGTCCAACCCCGCCCGGAGTGCGGGCAGATGCGGACAGGTCGGCAGGGGACCGGACATGACCGGGGTTGGTGCCGGTCAATCCCGTCCGCGTCAACCCACTTACCCTCTCAAGTCTCGAGGAATTGGATTAACCACAAAGAACACAAAAATCCTCATGCGGATAAAGCGTGCGAGGCCCTTATAAGGGCGCGGGAGACTTCCTCTAGCCGGACGGAAACCTTGTGTTCTTTGTGGTTAAATAATCGGCCATCCATTTTGATTGCGGCTCCGCCGCGCCAAACCTTTTTGCGGCCATTCCTTCCAGGCTAGATCTGCCTTCGTGAATCCTCGGCCGCGTCAACCGGAACGATTCGGTCTTGGCGCAGCCCCGGGTTTGCGCAACAAACGCGCTGCTGAATCCGCCATCCACAGCCTCCGATCCTCATTCCCAGGTGCAGCACATCTCCGGCTGGCGCCGGCTGGTGATGTGGCCGTTCGGCCTGCTGGTGCGCACGTGGATCGCGACCCTGCGCCTCGACGAGACGCCACAGGACGTGGCCAACTTCACCAAGTGCGACCAACCGGTCGCCATGGTGCTCTGGCACAACCGGCTGTTCCTCGCCGCCCTGATCTACCGCCGCTACCGTCGCGGCCGTCCGATGTACGCGCTGGTCAGCGCCAGCAAGGACGGGGCCTGGCTCGACGCGTTTTTCTCCCTCATCGGCCTGCGGACCGTACGCGGCTCGAGCCACCGGCTCGGTCGCGAGGCTGCCACCGCCCTGGTCGAGGTTCTCCGCGACGGGAAGGACGTGGGCATCACCCCCGACGGACCCAAGGGGCCGATCTACGAGGTCAAACCCGGCGCCCTGATCGTCACGCGCCGGACCAAGACGCCGATTTTGCTGATCGGCGCCGAATTCGCCTCGGCCTGGCGCCTGCGGAAGGCTTGGGACAAGTTCTACCTGCCCAAGCCCTTCTCCCGCGTGCGGATGCGTTGCGAGCTCGTCCCGGCCGAGGACCTGACCGACCGCGACGCCGCGACGGCCCGGATCCAGGCAAGGTTGTTGGAACTCAATCCTGACTTGGAGTTTGCCCCGTTGAAACAGAGCGCCAACGGTTCGCGCCCCATCACAGCCTGGGGGCGCGCCCCTACGCCTCGATGATTGCGAAACCGGAACGATGGATCCGGTAGGCCGGCAAAGGCTGGCGGCGTGCTCTCAGAGCGGAGCTTAGCTCAACCTCATCGCCGACTGCATCGTCGCCTCAGAACTCCGGTTTGAAGGAAACCGTCGAGCCCGGTTCGGCGACCAAATCGTCGCCGGCGCACCAGGTTTCGTCGTTCAACAGGAATTTGAACACCACCGGGCGGGCGGATTCGGCGATGGCCAGGGACCATTGATTGTCGGTCACACAATTCATGGGCACGCCCTTTTCCCAGTTCAGGCCCGGGCCCTCGCCGCGGAGATAGAGGGTATTGCCGAAACCGACATCCACGAGGGCGGAGATGGTCGTGACCACCACCTTGGGCGCCGCCTTCTTTACGGCGGGCCGGGCGGTCGTCTTCTTGACGGCTTTTACGGGTTTTGTCGCCGGGGTGAGCGCCTTGGTAGTCTTGGATTTCTTGGTCATGGCAGTATGTGGAGGATTACAATTAACCGGTTCCCAGATTGGGCCGGTTAAGAGTGTGGTTAAAGCAAATATGACGCCAAACCCCGCCGTAACCGGAATTTTGCCTCCCTGTCACCGCTTTGGCGCGAAAATTGATGTTTACTCGCGCAACCCGATTGCCCAAAACCACCCCTCCCATTGGGGCAGTAGCTCAGTTGATAGAGCGCGTCGTTCGCAACGACGAGGTCGTCGGTTTGATCCCGATCTGCTCCACCATCCTTCGCCCGGTCGAGCTTCGGATGGCACGGCCATCTGCCTGATACTGGAGACCTACCCACCCATTTGATCGCACGCGGCGAAGGATGCCCTCCATAGCTTTAGCGTAGGAGGGCAAGCTGCATTCGCGAATAATCTACATCCTTCGCCCGGTCGGGCTTCGGATGGCACGGTCAATTCTCGAACACTGAGCTGGTTGGACGGCAGGAGATTTTGCGATGCGAAGGAGGCCCGGCGAAGGATCGTAGTGCTGGCCTTCAGCCAGCACTGGTTTGGGAGAACGCTACCTCCGGCGCAGCATGCAGAACGCGGACTGAAGTTCCGCGCTACGATGCGCACGGATCGGCCCTGCCACGGTCACCCGCACCTTCAACGCAGCACTGCGCAAACCTCGCGCACGAGTCCGCGCAACCAGCGATGCGCGGGATCGGCCTCCAGCCGCGGATGCCAGAGCAATGAAACCGGCAGCTCCGGCGTGGCGACCGGCAGGGGAAAACTGTGCAGGCCCGCGCGCAGGTTTCCGGTGTGCCGCTCGGGAACACTGGCGATCAGGTCGGAGGCCCGGGCCAGCGCCAGCGCGGCCGAAAAGCCGCCGACGATCGTGGCGATCTCCCGCTTCAGCCCGAACGCCTTCAAGGCTTCATCAATCGGACCATGGGCCAGCCCCCGCCGCGACACACAGATGTGCCGGCCGCTCGCATATCGGGCAGGCGTGATCTCACCCCCGGTCAGCGGGTGCCCGATCCGCACCACGCCAATGAAGCGATCCCGGAACAGGGCCTGCATCCGAACCTCCGGGCCGGTCGTCTCCCCTACCACGCCGGTCTCAAGATCAACCGTGCCGTCGCGCAGGGGCGTGTTGTCCTTGTCGGGCTTCCGCACGAAGCGCAGCCGCACGCCGGGAGCCTCCGCGCCGACGCGCGCGATGAGGTCCGGCCCGAAATTCTCCACAAAGCCGTCGCTGGTCCGCACAGTGAACGTCCGGACCAGTTGCTTGAGGTCGAGCTTTCCCACGGGACTTAGCACCGACTCCCCTCCCTGCACGAGCTGACCGACCTGTTCGCGGAGTTCGATCGCCCGGGGCGTGGGGACAAGACCGCGTCCGGCCCGGACCAACAGCGGATCGCCCGTCGTCTCGCGCAAGCGCGCCAGCGCCCGGCTCATCGCCGACGGGCTGAGCCGCAACCGTCGGGCGGCGCGCGCAACGCTGCCTTCCGCGAGCAGCACATCAAGGGTGACAAGGAGGTTGAGGTCGGGGCTCGCCATCCCACCTCCCTAGCATAGATCGCCCGTAATGTGGCGTCAAATGCATGAATAAAGTGCAAACGGTGCGTCTTCCGCCATGTCAGGCAATGAGCTAAAGTGCTGCAGGCCCTATTTTAAGAGGCCGCCAAAAACACAGCTCATGTCTGATTCACTTACCATAGAACAAGATAAGTCAGCATCCGAAAACGCCAAATCCGCGAACTCAGCGCCGTTGGCACTTACCGGCCTGTCGCTCTCCATGCTGATGTCCTCGCGCAGTACGAGCATCGCCAATGTGGCCCTGCCCACCCTTGCCCAGGCGTTCAGCGCCTCCTTTCAGGCCGTCCAATGGATCATCCTCGCCTACCTGCTCGGTATCACCGCCCTGATTGTCAGCGTGGGACGACTCGGCGACATCACCGGCCGCCGCCGACTGCTGCTGGCCGGGATTTCGCTGTTTACGGCGGCTTCGATCCTGGGCGGTTTCGCGCCCTCACTCTGGCTGCTGATTGCCGCCCGGGCGGCGCAGGGTCTCGGCGCGGCGGTCATGATGGCCCTCACCCTGGCGTTTGTCGGTGACACGGTGCCGAAGGCGAGGACCGGCAGCGCCATGGGCCTGCTCGGCACGATGTCCGCAATCGGCACGGCGCTCGGTCCCTCGCTCGGCGGCATGCTGATCGCCGGATTCGGCTGGCGGGCGATCTTCCTGATCAACGTGCCGTTGGGCCTGCTGACGTTTCTGCTCGTGCGGCGCCATCTGCCCGCAGACCGCCGGGGGCCGGAGGCGGTGCGGGCAGGTTTTGACCATGCGGGCACACTGCTGCTGGCCGTGACGCTCGCCGCCTATGCGCTCGCGATGACGATCGGTCGCGGCCGCTTCGGTTCACTCAACCTGGCCCTGCTGCTGGCGGCCGCCATCGGCGCGGGCCTCTTTGTGCTCGCCGAGGCGCGGGCCGCCTCGCCCTTGATCCGCCTGGCCATGTTCCGCGAACCGATGCTGCGTACGAGCCTGGTCATGAGTGCGCTCGTCTCGACCGTGATGATGGCGACGCTCGTGGTCGGGCCGTTCTACCTGTCGCGGGCGCTCGGGCTCGATGCGGCCCGGGTGGGTTTCTCCCTGTCGGTTGGCCCGTTGGTGGCCGCGCTGGCTGGCGTGCCCGCCGGACGCATGGCCGACCGCTTCGGCGCACACGGCATGACCATCGTCGGGCTGGGCGGCATGGTGGCGGGTTCGCTGATCCTCTCCCTGCTGCCCGTGAAATCCGGCCTCTCCGGCTATCTCGCGCCCATCGCGGTCATCACCGCCGGTTACGCCCTGTTCCAGACGGCCAACAACACCGCGGTCATGTCGGAGATCCTCCCGGACCGGCGCGGCGTGATTTCCGGCCTGCTCAACCTGTCCCGCAACCTTGGGCTCATCACCGGCGCTTCCCTGATGGGCGCGGTGTTTGCGTTCGCCTCGGCCACCAGCGACCCCACCACGGCGCCACCCGAGTCCGTTGCCAACGGGATGCGGATCACCTTCGCCGTCGCGGCCGCCCTCATCATTGGTGCGCTCGTTCTTGTGGCGGGAAAGACCGAATCGCTGCCGGCGCAGCATGCAGAACGCGGACTGAAGTTCCGCGCTACGTAATGAACTGACTCCCGACAACTGAACAGCATCTACGACCTGTCCTGCACTCACACTAGCTCGCGATTCGTAGTGCTGGTCTTCAGCCAGCACTGGTTTGGGAGCGCGTTACCGCCGGCGCAGCGTGCAGAACGCGGACTGAAGTTCCGCGCTACGAAATGCACGCCTCCCCTACAGCAGAATGAAGCACGCGGCCAGCACCCCGGTCGGCAGCAGCGCGCCCAGGAGGAGCCCGATCGGGCTGACCCCGTCGGGGAAAAATCGCTGGAGGATGTTCTGGCCGGCCGGATTCGGGGCGTTGGCGATGACGGTGAGGCCGCCGCCGGTCACCGCTCCGGCCACCACGGCATACTTCAGCGGATCGGTGAATCCGGGCACCAGGGTCGCCAGGTAGGTGATGGCGGCATTGTCGTTGAAGGCCGTCAGGATCGTCGCGCCGAAGAAGAGCGGCAATTCCCCGAGGCGTTGCAGCACGGGCTCGATCCACCAGGCCTGCAGCCCGCCGTGCACCACGAGGCCGGCCAGGAAGAATCCGACGAGCAGCGGGGCCTTCAGGTCCATCGTGCCCTGGTGGTGGCCCGTGGCCTGGGCGAAAGCCAGGAAGAAGAGAAATCCACCGATGAACAGCGGCGGGTAATGGGCCACCAGCACCGTGAAGGCCATGAAGGCCAGTTGCACAGCGGTGATCCACGCCGGCACCGGCGCCCCGCCATCGTCCTGGCCGGCATCGCGCGCCCGCCGGGCCACGCAGTTCGCCGCGGAAAATGAAAAAATACAGGAGGTCGCGATGACGATCCCGATGGCCGCCTTCCAGCCGAAGTTCACGAACATGAAGGCGGTGTCCCATTGCCAGGGTCCGGCCACCATCAGCACGGGCGGCGCGGCAAAATGTGTCATGGTACCACCCACGGAAATGTTGACGAACAGCAGCCCGAGGGTGGCGTAGGCGAAGCGCGGCGACGGCTTCAGGGCGTAGAACTGCCGGGCGAGGAGCAGGGCGGCGATCGTCATCGCCGCCGGTTCGGTGATGAACGAGCCGAGCACGGGTGCCACGGTCAGGAGGGTGAACCACCAGGCCCCGGCGGTACCCCGGCCAAGGGATGCCACCAGGCGCAGGCACGCCTCGGCCGCCCGCAGCACCGGCCGCGTCCCGGCGATCGCCATGATGACGACGACAAACATGGGTTCGGTGAAATTCACCGACTGGCCGATATAACCCACGACCGCATCCCAGTCGTAGTAATAGCCGATCGCACCGGCGAGCACGACCGCCCAGATGCCAAACACCGCCTCGACCTCACCAAGGAAGTGCAGCATCTGCCCGGAGAAACTGACCTCGTCCGGCACGCCGTCGCCGTCGGAATCCGTGCGGTGGGCGGCGGCCTGCACCTTGCGGGCGTGCCTGGCCTCCGCCCGGTGCGACCAGCGGCGGAACGTGGACGTGAGGAAGGTGTGGCAGATGGCCAGGAAGAAAATCACCGTGGCGACCAGGTTGAACGGAACGCTTTCGATCCGGTGCCGCAGCAGGTCGGGCAGGCCGATAGCGGCGGCCTCCTGGTAGGAATCCAGCGGGATGGGCAGGACGGACGTCCCGGCCGCGGCCTGGGCGGGGCACGGGGCGCAGCAGCAGATCAGGAGGAATGCGAGCAGGCGGAGCATGGGGGGATGCGGGTGACGTTTATTAATCGCGCTCCCGCTATTACGCAACCGGATAGCCCAGGGCGCGGAGCCGGGCGAGGATCTCGCGCGAGGAAATCCCCTGCGGCTTGAACTGGAGTTCAGCCGGGAAATCAGGGGTGTTGTGATGAATCCTGATGCCGGTGAAAAACCACGGATACATCATCCCCCGTCCAAGCCTGACCACCGCAGCCCTCGCGAAGCGGAAAGTCCCGAGGGTGCCGGAAAGCACCAGGGCGTTGGCATCGGCGCTGAGCACCGCCAGCGGCGTGCCGGTGGTGGTGCCAACGCCATTGGAAAGGCTGCCTTCCCAGTGGCAGTTGGAGTCGGTCAGATCCGTTGCCGGGCTGACGGTGGAGTTGGAGGAGGTGTTCATAGGGCAGGCAGTGTCTGCTCATCGCACGTCCGGCCCACGTCTCCAGCCCGGGGCCGGGAATCGGCCCGGGTGGAACCCGGCAAAGAGGTCGTGCCTGTAGCAGTGTGTTGTGAAGCAGCGGCCCGGCTGCCTCTTTGCCTTTGGAGAATCCGGTCTCCAAACCCGCGGTCATTCGGTCGCCGGCCTTTGGCCGACGCAAGCCTTTGTTAGGCCTCGCTGTCGGTGCTGACCATGCGCGCGAAGATCATCTTGCCGCCGGACGTGGGCAGCACGCTGGTGACCTCGGCGTCCACCTGCCGGCCGAGATGGTTGCGACCGTCCACCACCACGACCATCGAGCCGTCCTCCAGGTAACCGACCGCCTGCCCCTCCTCCTTGCCGGGCCGGCTGAGCTCGATGCTGACAATCTCGCCGAGGGCGAGTTCGGGCCGGAGGGACTTCGCGAGCTGGTTGAGGTTCAGGCATTGCACGCCCTGGAACTCGGCCATCTTCGTGAGATTGTAATCGGTCGTCAGCAGCTTCGCGCGCATGGACTGGGCCAGGAAGACCAGCTTCGCGTCCACATCCTGCCGGCGGCTGACCTGGCTCTCGGGGGTGCGGATATCGAGGTGCTTGATGCGCCGGAGCTCATTGAGCACCTCCATGCCGCGCCGGCCGCGCGCCTGCTTGATGGGATCGGAGGAGGCCGCCACGGCCTGCAGCTCCTTCAGCACAAAGCTCGGGATCACCAGCCCGGAGCTGAAAAACCCCGTCTCGCACACGCGGGCGATGCGCCCGTCGATGAGCACGCTGGTGTCCACCACGACCAGGGGCACATCCACCTCATGCGGCACAAAGCGCACGTAGGGGATGACGAGGTTGAACTCGTCCTTGCCGCGCAGGGCGATGACCGCGCAGAGGTAGGTGCACGAAAGGAACAGGGCCAGCCGGGCGATGAAGATGTTTTGCTCGTCGCCGCGGTCAAAGAGCGGCGAGGTGCCGACCAGGTAGGAAATCAGCGCGCCGACCGCCAGGCCGAAGGTCACCGCCGAGAGTCCGCGCAGGGAAAAACCCTTGAGCAAAATATCCACCAGCACGACCAGCGCGCCGATGGAGAGGCCGATGAAGCTGGCCAGCAGGCGGTGGTCATCCCAGTCGGTCACGCTGTAGCAGACGAGCCAGCCGCCCAGCATGCAGAGCAGCATGAACGCGAGACGGATGGCGGGCAGGGTTTTGTTCATGGCAAGGGGTTAACGAATGGCCAGATACAACAAAACCGGTCCGGCAATAAAGACAATCATCAGCAGATAAATCAGGCGGACGGCGCGGCGGGCTTTTATCTTTTCAGCCTCGGATTCGTTCATCTTAGTGACCGGCACTGCACCGCACCTCCCCATTGATGACAACGCAATACTGGCTGGTTAAATCCGAACCCGAGGCCTACGCGTGGGCCGACCTCGAGCGCGACGGGCGCACCGCCTGGACCGGCGTGCGCAACTATCAGGCCCGGATCCACCTTAATGCCATGCGTCCCGGGGACCGCGTGCTGTTTTATGAGAGTGTCACGACCAAGGCGGTCGTCGGCCTCGCCGAGGTGACCAAGCGCGCCTTTCCCGATGCCACCGCGGACGAACCCGGCTGGGTGGCGGTGGAGCTCAAAAGTGTCCGCGCCCTGCCCCGCCCGGTCACGCTGGCCGCCATCAAGGCGGCTCCCGCCCTGGCGAACATCGCGCTCCTGCGGCAGAGCCGCCTGTCGGTGATGTCGCTGCGGGCCGAAGAGTTCGCCGCCATCATCAAACTCGCCACGTAGTGCCGGTCTTCAGCCGGCACTGGTTCGGAAACGTCGCCCCCTCGGCGCAGCGCCCCCAGCGCGGACTAAAGCTCCGCGCTACGTAACCCGCCCCGTTTGCCACCTCGTAGTGCCGGTCTTCAGCCGGCACTGGTTCGGATACGTCGCCCCCTCGGCGCAGCGCTCCCGGCGCGGGCTGAAGCTCCGCGCTACGAAATCCGCCCCGCCCGCACCTCCGGCTCGACACCGTGGTCGTTTGCCCATTGCAAATAGGGCGTGAGCGCGCAAATCACCATCCTCGCCCCCGGCCTGCTCGGCGGCTCGGTCGCCCAGGCCGTGCGGACGCATGGGCTCGCCCGCCGGATCGTGCTGTGGGCCCGCCGGCCGGAAACCCGCCTGGCGCTGCGCACGCAACCGTGGTGCGACGCCGTCGCCGACACGCCCGAGACCGCGGTCCAGGGTTCCGACCTGGTCGTGATCGCCGCGCCCGTGGACCGCATCGTCCCGCTGATCCAGCAGATCGCCGCCCACCTCGCCCCCGGCGCCCTCGTCACCGACGTGGGCAGCGTGAAGGGCGAGATCTGCCGCCTCGGCCACCTCGCCGTCGGCGGACACGGCCATTTCGTCGGCGCGCACCCCATGGCTGGCTCGGAAAAAACCGGCTGGGCCCACGCCAGCGCCGGCCTGTTCCAGCACCGCGCCTGCTTTGTCACCCCGCTGCCGGAAACCGACGCCAAGGCCACCGAGGCCATCGTGCGTTTCTGGCACGACGTCGGCTGCGAAGTCACCACCGAGCATCCCGACAAACACGACGAGATTGTCGCCCACATCAGCCACCTCCCCCAGATCCTCGCCTCCACGCTCTGCGCGTTCCTGGCGAAAAAGGACCCGCGCTGGCGCAACCACGCCGGCGGCGGGCTGCGCGACACCACCCGCATCGCCGCGAGCGACCCGCATCTCTGGCGCACGATCCTCGAACAGAACCGCGACGAGGTGCTCCGCGCCCTGGGCGGCTACGAGGACGAGTTGCACGCGCTCCGGTCCTCCCTCGCCAACCGCGACTACCTCGACGTCGTCGCCCGCCTCGAGCGCAGCCAGGCCTACCGCCGGGAATTCCGCCCGCTGCCGTGATGTCCCTGCCCGACCCCCTGCCCATCCCGCCCTTCACCCGTCCCGCCCGCGGTGAACTGACCCTGCCCGGTTCCAAGAGCATCACCAACCGCGCGCTCATCCTCGCCGCCCTCGGCCGGACCACCGTCACCCTCCGCGGCGCCCTGTTCAGCCGCGACACCCGCCTCATGGTGGCCGCCCTGCGCACGCTCGGGTTCGAGGTGCAGGTGGATGAGGCCGCCCTCACCCTCACCCTCACCGGCCGCGGCGGCGAGATCCCGGTGCGCGAGGCCCGCATCGAGGTCGGCAACGCCGGCACCGCCGCGCGCTTCCTCACCGCCTTTGTGTGTCTGCGGCCCGACGGGGTTTATCACTTCGACGGCGACGAGGCCATGCGCCGGCGGCCCATCGGCGCCCTGCTCGCCGCCCTCTCCGCCCAGGGCGCGCGCGCCAGCTCCAACGCTTTCCCCTTCACCCTGCATACCTCGGGCCTGCCCGGCGGTGAGGTTGAACTCGATGCTTCGGAAAGCAGCCAGCTCCTGTCGGCGCTCCTCATGGTCGCACCGCACGCCCGCACCCCGCTCACCGTGCGGCTCAAGGGCGCCACCGTCTCGCGGCCCTTCGTGGAAATGACCGAGCGCATGGTCCGGCAATTCGCCCAAGGCCCCACGGACTATGCCATCGAGGGCGATGCCACCGCCGCCAGCTACTTTGCCGCGCTGGCTAGGGTGACCGGCGGGCAACTTGAGGTGCGGGGGCTGAACACCGGCGCCGATGCCCTGCAGGGCGACGGCGAGTTCTACCGCCTGCTGGCCCGGCAGGGACTCATCACCACCCAGGGCATCACGGTCGCGGCCGGCGCCACAGCCACGGGTTTCACGGCCGATTTCAACGGCTTCTCCGACACTTTCCTCACCCTCGCCGCCCTCGCCCCGCTGCTCCAGGGACCGACCCGCATCTCCGGCATCGCCCACACCCGCAAACAGGAAACGGACCGCGTCGCCGGCATGGCGCGCGAACTCACGCGGCTCGGCCAGCACGTGATCGAGACCGAGGACGCACTGGAAATTCATCCGCGCCCGCTGAAGAGCGGACAGGTGATCGAGACCTATCATGACCACCGTTTCGCCATGAGCTTCGGCATTCTCGGCAGCCACGATCTCCACGGCAACGGCCAGCCGTGGCTGTCCGTTCGCGATCCCGCGTGCTGCGCCAAGACATTTCCCCGCTTTTTTGAGTTGCTGGAGTCCCTGCGTCAAAAATCCTTGGGCCACTGATGGCTAACCCGCCTTTCCTCATTGTTGCCATCGACGGCGGAGCCGCCTCGGGCAAGTCCTCCTCGGCGCGCCTGCTCGCCGACCGCTTCGACCTGCTGCACGTGGACACCGGTTCGTTCTACCGGCACATCACGGCCGAACTGCTGCGCCGCGGCGTGCCCTCCAGCGACCTCAAGGCGCTGCAGGCCGCGCTGGCCGCGATGCAATTCTCCACGCAGATCGAGGGCCGCTCGGCCCGCATGCTCATTGACGGCCAGCCGGCCGGCGACGAGATCCGCAGCGAGGAGGTCAACGGCCACGTTTCCCACTACGCCGCCATCCCCGAGGTGCGCCAGAAACTGCTGGGCTACCAGCGCGGCCTCGCGGACGTCGCGCGGCAGCACCGGCTCCGCGGGCTCGTGATGGAGGGCCGTGACATCGGCTCCGTGATCTTCCCCGACGCCGGCTGCCGGTTTTTCCTGCATGCCGATCCGCTCGAGCGCGCCAAGCGCCGGGCCGCCGAGGGCCGGCAGGACTCCATCGCCGAGCGCGACCGTCTCGACACCTCCCGGAAAACCTCCCCGCTGAAGTGCCCGTCCGGCGCCATTGACATCGACAGCACCCACCTGACGCTGGCACAAGTGGTGGAGCAAATGTCCGCCATCATTGCCACGAAGCTGGCCCCCGCATGAGTCGCGCGTTGTCCCAGGTCGAAATGGAACCGGTCTACGGTTTCTTCCACTACCTCGCGTACGTCCTCTATGGCATGTTCTTCCGCGGCGAGACCTTCGGGCTGGAGCATCTGCCCCGCCAGGGCGCCTTCCTCATCGCCGCCAACCACGCCAGTTTCCTCGATCCGCCGTTCATCGGCTGCCAGGTGTCGCGCCAGATCGCCTACTTTGCCCGCAAGACGCTGTGGAAACCCGGCTTCGCCTCGTGGTGGCTCGACACCGTGGGCACCATCCCCGTCGATCGCGACGGCGGCCAGGACGTCAGCGCCATCAAGCGCGTGCTCAAGGCGCTCAAGGAGGACAAGGGCCTGATCCTGTTCCCGGAAGGCACGCGTTCGCCCGACGGCCAGCTCAAGGAGCCCAAGGCCGGCGTCGGCCTCATCGCCTGCCGCGCGCAGGTGCCCGTCATCCCGGCGCGCATCTACGGTTCCTTCACCGCGTACGGCAAGGGCCAGCCCCTGCGTCTCGGCACCCCGGTGACCGTCGTCTTCGGTCCGCCGCTGGCTCCCGCCATCTACGACAATCCCGCCGACGGCAAGGAGCGCTACCAGCTCGCCTCGCAGCGCATCTTCGCGCGGATCGCATCGCTGCAACCGCCGCCAGTCGTCGTGATTTGAAACCGCGAAGGGCGCGAAGGATTTTAATCCACTCGCCTGCCCTGTAGGGCGTCACCTTGGTGACGCCTAAAAACGCAGCGCCGCCATAGGGACCTTCGAGGCGCGGACCAAGGTCCGTCCCTACAGTTCAGATCCACCCGCCCAGCGAGGATAGAAATGGAAATTTTTTCGCGCTCCTTCGCGCCCTTCGCGGTTGCAAAATTCACCCTCACGGCATCAGCCGCTCGATCAGCCACGATCCGTCCGGCTGCAGCTTGTAGCGAAAACGATCGTGCATGCGACTGGGGCGCCCCTGCCAGAATTCAAAGGTCTCGGGCGTCACACGGTAGCCGCCCCAATGGTCCGGCAGCGGTACCTGTCCCTGCATGAACTTCGCCTTCATCTCGGCAAACTTGGTCTCCAGCAATGACCGGGTCGTGATGACCTCGCTCTGCCGCGACGCCCAGGCCCCGATCTGGCTGTCGTGGGGCCGCGACAGAAAATAGCGCAGCGACTCCGCCGCGGAGATTTTCTCCGCCCGGCCCGTCACGTTGACCTGCCGCTCCAGCGGCAGCCAGGCGAACAGCAGGGCCACGCGCGGGTTCACCGCGAGGTCGCGGGCCTTGGCGCTCTCGTAGTTGGTGTAGAACACCAGACCGCGCCGGTCGAAGGCCTTCAGCAGCACCGTGCGCAGCGCGGGCCGGCCGGTGGCGTCGGCCGTGGCCAGCGACATGGCGTTCGGCTCGAGGAGCTGCGTCTCGATCGCCTCGCGCATCCAGCGATCAAACTGGGTGAACGGGTCCGCATTCAGGTCGTCCCGATCCAGCGAGCGGGTGGCATAGTTCCGGCGCAATTCCTCCAAATGCATTTCACCATCCTGATGGATTCGTCCTCGCGGACGCAAGCCGCGCCCGACCGTAGTGCGGTGCTTCAGCCCGCACTCGCGCGCGAACCGACTTTCGAACGCGGGCTGAAGCTCCGCGCTACGACACTGCCGCAAGCCGTAAGCAAGGCCCCTCAGGCGTCACCTTGGTCCAGCCTTGTGCGATACCCCTCCGATCCATCAATCCGTCCATTGATCTGTAAAAATTCCCGCCCCGGATCGTTCGTTTCGCCACTCTTCCTAAAAAGATCACGAACGCCCTGTAACTTTGTTCACTACGTCGTGTTGTCATCAACGTCCCCGGCACAACACGAGGCGCAGTCAGAAACTCCAACCCTCAATGCTCCGCTGACGCGGAGATCCTGCCATGAACCAGATCAAGATGCTCCTCGGGGCCGCCCTGCTCAGCGCCCTCATTTCAACCTCAGTCTATGCCGGCTCGGGTGTTCCCGCCAATCCTCCCCGCGGTGGAACCGCCGTCCCGCATCCCGAAGTGATGGTCGGTCCCGAAGACCTGCCGCGCCGCTTCCTCGATGTGACCGTGAAAGTCAGTTTCACGGTCGACGAAAAGGGCCAGCCCCGCGACATCAAGCTCGTGACGCCCAATGACCGCGATCTCGCGCGCAGCCTCCTGCCCGCCATCGCCCAGTGGCGTTTCACGCCCGCCTATGTCAACGGCGAACCCGTCGCGAAGCGCGTGGTCATGCCGGTCAAGCTCGTCGCCGGCACCTGACCGGTCCGCCGCGTCCGACCCGACCAGGGAAAACCGTAGGAGTAATCCGGCGGCTGGTGCGAATAGCGCCAGCCGCCGGTGTTTTTTTGGCGGCAGCACGTCGTAGCGCGGCGCTTCCCTCCTTCGCCAAGGCTACGGCGGGCACGGTAGCTCGCGCTCATTTATTTTCACTCTCGCGGATCATTTTCCAATCCAGTGCCGGCTAAAGACCGGCACTACGAAGTAGCCCGGTTGTCCCCAACTCACTCCAGCCCGCAGGCCCGGCGGGCGCGGCCGAGCACTGCTTTCGCCACGGTCCGGGCGCGCGTCGCACCGTCCTTCAGCACCTGCTCGACATAATCGGGATTGGCGACGAGTTCGGCGCGGCGGGCGCGGTAGGGCGCGAAGAAAGTCCAGTAGTGCTCGAACAGCGCCTTCTTCAGGTCGCCATAGCCGAGTCCGCCGGCGCGCAGCCGGTTCTCGTAGTCGGCCGCCACCCCGGCGGGCGCCACGAGACGCAGCAACTGGATCGCGAGGTTGCGGTCGGCATCGGGCTTGGGTTCCTGCGGGGTGCGCGAATCCATGACGATGCCCATGATCTTTTTCCGGAGCACCTTCTCGTCGCCGAAGATCTCGATGGTATTGCCGTAGCTCTTGGACATCTTCTGGCCGTCCAGGCCGGGGACCACCGCAACCTCGTCGCGAATCTGCTCATCCGGCACCACGAGGGTCTCGCCATAGGTCTGGTTGAACTTGATCGCGATGTCGCGGGTCATTTCCAGATGCTGCTTCTGGTCCTTGCCGACGGGCACCACGTGGGTGTCGTAGAGCAGGATGTCCGCCGCCATCAGCACCGGATAGGCGAACAGGCCGAAGTTGGGCGCGATGCCCCGGGCGGTCTTGTCTTTGTAACTGTGGGCGCGCTCCAGCAGCCCCATGGGGGTCAGCGTGCCGATGAGCCAGGTCAGTTCGCAGACCTCGGGCACATCGCTCTGGCGCCAGAAAACCGCCTTGGCCGGGTCGAGTCCGCACGCCAGCCAGTCGAGGGCGATCCCGCGGGTGTAGGCGCGACGCTCAGCCGCATCCGTCAGCGCGGTCATCGAGTGATAGTCCGCGATGAAGTAGTACGCATCGCCGCCGGCCTGCAACTCGATGGCCGGGCGCATCGCCCCGAAATAGTTGCCGATGTGCAGGGTGCCGGAGGGCGTGATGCCGGTGAGGATTCTGGGCATGGTCGGTAAGGGATCGTACTCGTTATCGTAATCGTTCTCGTTCTCGAATGAACCTCCTAGAGAGAACGAGAAAGATTAAGAGAACGAGAAAGATTTTGCCTCAATCCCGCCGGGCCCTGGTGGTGATGGCCTGGTGGTGGTTTGCCACAGTCGCCGGCGGCAGGAATCCCGAAAAGGCGGTGAGGGGCATCACCAGGGCGCGCTTGCCGAGCAGGGATCCCGGCTGGAGCACGGCGTTGCAGCCCACCTCGGCCTGGTCGCCGAGGATCGCCCCGAACTTGCGCAACCCGGTGGCCTCATTGCCCGCGGGCAGGCGCACGGTGACTTCATGCTGGTCCAGGCGCAGGTTGGAGCAGATGACGCCGGCCCCGAGATGGGCGCCGTTGCCGAGGATGGAATCACCCACATAACTGAAATGCGGCACCTGCACGCGATCCATCAGGAGGCAGTGCTTGAACTCGCAGGCGTTGCCGAGCACCCCGTCCTCGCCGACGATGACGTTGCCGCGAATGAAGGCCCCGGGGCGGATTTCCGTGCGCGCACCGATCCACGCCGGACCGATGATGGTCGCATAGGGCGGCAGTTTGACCGTCGGATCCAGGTGCACGAATCCCTCCAGGTGCACGCCCGCCGGCACCTTGGGCCGGGCCGCCTCGAACTTGTGTGCCTTGAGCGCCGGCACGATCTGCTTCAGCCACTCCCACGGTGCCGCCTCGGCCCGGAAGAACGCGGCAAAGTGGGACAGCGAGGGCGGCAGGGTGAAGAATTCGGCGGCTTGCATGGCGGGAGCGTGGGCAAACTTCCCCGGCATATCAATAGGAGTGTAGATCCTGACGGGAGCGCGACCGGAATGCCAATTGTAGGGCGGGGTCTCCGAACCCCGCCTCGAATTTGTATAGACTTACGAAGGCGGGGTTCGGAGACCCCGCCCTACATCACAAGATCAGAGCTTCGCCGCCTCGGCGCGCAGAAAGTCCCGCAGCATAATCGTCTCCGAGATATTGTCGCTTTCGTTGCAGTGCTCCCAGTCGATCCAGACGTATTCCACGCCGATCCAGCCACGGTAGCCGGCCCGCTGCATGGCCGCGAGCATCCGTGGATAATCAATGGTGTTCCGCTTGAAATTGCACTGCAGCCGTCCGCGGCGGGCGCCCCGCATGTGAAAATGACTCGCGTGCGCCACCAGCGGTTCGACCCGCCGGTCCGGGATGCCGGCCCGGGTGAAATGCGTGTAGTCCAGCGTGAGGGTCAGACCCGGCACGCGCCGCACCAGATCGGCCGCCTCCTCGGGCGTGGTGGCGATGGACCCGACATGCGCCTCGACGCCGAAGACCAGCCCCGCGGCCCGGCTCTGTTCGACGCGCCAGGCCAGTTCGCTCGCGGCCCGGGCGAGCGAGGCCTCGCGGCCCTCCTCCGCAAAGGTGACGCCCGGCAGGGTGGTCACATGGCGGCAACCCGCCGCCGCCGCATACTCCAGCGTGCGCAGGAACCAGTCGCGCGCCTTGCGCCGGCGGCCGGCCGCGGGCTGGTTGATGGCATACGGCGTGAAGTCCGGCCACATCTGCAGGAAAATATCAGCGGCCACGAGACCGCGGTCGGCCAGCGCACGCCGGAGTCTGCGGGCGCTGGCGGCGGGATTTTTCAACTCCCGCGACGGCCAGAGATGCGAACGCTGCTCAAACAGCCCGATGTCCACGCCCTTGAAACCGAGCATGGCAATCAGGTCCAGCGCCGGCGCGTGACCCAGCAGCGGAAACGTGAAGTCGGCGCAGGCGAATTTGGTCTTCATGGGTTCAGGGTTTTTTCTGGAACGCCGTCGGCCCGGTGCACCGCCACTCGGCCGCCGTGAGATAGCCGCAATCAATCGTGAGCGAGGTGCCGGTCACGCCCGCGGAATCCTCGCAACTGAAGTAGAGGATCGATTTCGCCACATCGAGCGGCGAGAGCGAAACCCCCATCGCCACGCGGCTCAGCCGTTCGTCGAGCGCGGCCCGCGGGTCGGGGCGGACATTGAGGTGCTCCCAGAGCATCGGCGTTTCGGTGATGCCCGGACAGACGCAGTTGCAGCGAATGCCACTGGCGGCGTAATCGAGGGCGATCGAACGGGTGAGCCCGAGGATCGCGTGCTTCGAGGTCGTGTAGACGGGCGTGCGCGCCTGGCCGACGAAGCTGCTGATCGAGCCGACGTTCACGACGTAACCGCGCCGGGCCGCGCGCAGGTGCGGGAAGGCGTGTTTGAAGGCGAAGAACATGGACTTCACGTTCACGGCCATCACGCGGTCCCATTGCGCCTCGGTCTGGGTGTGCAGGTCGCCGATCTCAACGATGCCGGCGTTGTTGACGAGAATGTCGAGCCGGCCGAACTGCGCCACGGTGTCCGCGATGGACTGCGCGACGGCGCTTTCGGCGCTCACGTCGCACGCCAGCGCCAGCGCGGCCCCGGGCGTCCGCCGGTTGATCCGGGCCGCAATCCGGCGCCCCAGTTCGAGGCGGCGGCCCACGATCGCCACCTTCGCGCCTTCCCGCGCGAACAACTCCGCCGTCGCCTCGCCGATGCCCGAGGTGGCCCCGCTGATCCAGGCCACCCGGCCGGCGAGACGACCGGAACCTCCCCTTGGTGTGCGCTGCTTGCTCATAAAATCTCCACGCCGGGACCGCAGATGCGCCGCCATTTCGCCAGAAAGGACGGCCGGGCAAAAACCTCCGGATTGACCACCCCGCGCGGCTTCCGGCCTTGCGACCAGTCAACCATGCCCTGGAACGCGGTGCGGCCGATGTCGCGAAACAGCTCGTTCGTCCAGGCGATGCAATGCGGTGCAAACAGGACGTTGTCCAGTTCCGCCAGGCGCGGGGGCGTGAGCACCGGCTCCTGGGCGAAACAGTCCAGCGCGGCCCCGGCGAGCCGGCCGGCCTTGAGCGCATCGTAGAGCGCCGCCTCGTCCACGATGCCGCCGCGCGCGGTGTTCAGCAGATAGGCCGTGGGCCGCATGAGCGCGAGCTGAGGCGCGCCGATCAGGCCGCGCGTCTGCTCGGTCAGCGGACAGTGGATCGACACGAAATCGGACTCGCGCAGCAACTCATCGAGGGCGACTTTGCGCGCGCCCGCCTTGGCGGCGGTGGCATCGTCCACAAAGGGATCGAAGACCAGCGGCGGCTTCATGCCCCAGTTGGCCAGCAGGGAGAGGACATTGCGCGCGATGCCGCCCAACCCGATGAGCCCGAGGGTGCGGTCGCGCAACTCGCTGCCCATGAAGCCCGAACGCAGGTCCCACCCGCCGGTGCGGACGAGCCGGTCCTTCGTGCGCATATGGTGGGTCAGGGCGATCATCCAGCCGACCGTCGCCTCGGCGACGGGCCGGTCCACCGCCCCGGTCGTGATGCAAACCGCCACATCCGCCGCCGTGCACGCCTTCACATCAACCGAATCATAACCCACGCCAAACCGGCCGACGGCGATCAGGTCATCGGCCTGCGAGACCGACAGCGCCGTGACCTTCGGCGTCAGTACGACGACCCCGTTGGCGCCCGTCAGTTGGTCCGGCGTGATTTCCGCCCGGTGTTCAACAAAGGGCTCCGGTCGGATATGCGGCGCGGTGGCCAGGACGGACAGGCCGATGTCGGCATACTTCGGCCGTCCAGTGGCATCGATAAAATCGGCGGTGTACCTGAGGGTGAACGGTGCAGGCATGGGCGGCTCCTAGGTTTTCCAGGCCACGTTGGGCTCCGTCGCGCAGGCTTCGTCCACCACCAGCCGCTCCGGCTGCGGTCCCGCATACACCCAGATCATCGCCATGGGCGCGGGCGTCTCGTTGATGAAATAATGGATGCGGCCGCGCGGCTGCAACGCCGTCGCCTGCTGCTCCATGCTGTAGCGCCGGCCCTCGAC
The DNA here is from genome assembly GCA_016715765.1 of Opitutaceae bacterium. GTDB lineage: Bacteria > Verrucomicrobiota > Verrucomicrobiia > Opitutales > Opitutaceae > UBA2377. The sequence goes on along the minus strand of JADJZJ010000033.1, from coordinate 11,812 downwards.
GACACACGTGGCGCGCCCCTCGATGATGCAGATCGATTCGTCGAAATCGTGCAGATGCGCCGGCAGGCGTCCGCCCTGCTGGAAGAGGCCGTAGCCGCCGCTCATCTCGAGCCCGGGCACGAGGTCGGCATTGAAGAAATCGACAAAGCTCGCGTTGGCCCCGGGCGAGTAGCGTCCGGCCTTTTTCACGTAGGTCACCCGTTCCCCGCCCGGTTGCGTCCGGGTTTCCTCCGGCATCGTGCGCCGGGGGAAAAACTGGTTCACGAGTTCGCGGTCCGGGGCGGCCGACGCCAGCGCGACGTGGAAAAGCGCCGGCATGGTGTGGGAAAGATTGCTCACCCGGTGCGCGAGCCCGCGGGGGATCGTCACGTTGTCCAGGGCGCCGATCTCGTAAACCCGGCCCTCCACATCCACCAGCGCGCGGCCCTGCAGCAGGGTGATGGACTCGCCGAACGCATGGCGGTGGCACGGCAGCACCGCCCCGGGCGCAAACGTGACGAGCCCCGTGGTCAGGTTCCGCGCCTGGTTGTGCGCGCCGACCATGCAGTCGAGCTTCACGCCGGGGGCGATCTCCAGCTGCGGTCCGCTGCCGCGGGCGTTCATGACCTCGCTGCGGTCCGGCCGCATGTCCGGCGGGGCGCACCGGAGGGGCCGTTCCCCGGCCAGGGAACTGACGTTGTTCTCGAGGGTGAAACTCGCGCGCAGCTGGCGGTCGCGGCCCTGCGACGCCAGCACGCCGTGCAGGCTGCGCAGGAGCAGCCCGGCATCAAGGCCGAGCCCCAGCATCAGGAAACCCTGCTCGCGCCGCTGGGTGAGATTGGCCTCGTCGGTCGCGATGACCCCGCAGTGCTTGCCGGCCGCCCGCAACACGCCCTTGGCCTGCGCAATCATTTCGGCCACGCCGGGTCCTTCCCATTTGCCCGGGTAACCCGCGGTCGAGGACAGGTCGGCGGGACCGAAGAAGAAAATGCCGGAGCCCTTCACCTGCGCGAGTTGTTCGATGTTCTGCACGGCCCGCACGGATTCGATCATCGGCACCACGAGCACGTGGGCGTCGGCCTCCGCCGTGTGTTCAACAAAGCACTGGCCCCAGCACGTGGCGCGCTCCGCCCCGATGCCGCGGATCCCGTGCGGGGGATAGGTGGCGGCGGCGATGGCCGCCTCCAATTGCTGGGGCGTCTCGATCCAGGGAATCACCACGCCGTCGGCGCCGATATCGAGGGCGCGCTTGATGAGCGCGGGGGAGTTTTCGGCCAGCCGCACCAAAACCACCGTGTCGCTGCGCACCGTCGCGCGCACATGCTCGACGATTTCCTTCCAGTCGAGGTGCCCGTGCTCCGCATCAATCGTCACCCAGTCGAGCCCGAGGGCCACCGCCATCTCGCAGATGCTTGCCGACTCCAGCGTGATCCACAGTCCGTAGACCGGGGTGTTCGCCTGGAGTTTTGCACGCAGACGCTGGATGGCCGTAACCTTCATGGGAGATGTGCTGGGGGCGGGACTGACGCGACAGTAGGGAGCAGGACTGAAACCAATTGAATGCCTGAACGTTGCACACGGACAAGCCAAAGCTTTGCCGCAGCCTGACTGATTATGTCAGGGAGCCCCCAGGGCATGAAATGCCTTTTCCCCGCGGATCACGCGGATTGACGCGGATGACGGAGGTATTATCCGCGAACATCCGCGTGATCCGCGGGAAAACATCCACCACGTACCCGCCAGCGAACGGTGCCGCATCCAAGGCCCGACGAAGTAGTGCAAGGGGGTGTTTGCAAATTCCCAATCATGCCCGCAGCGGCAGCGGTAGGCAGCCCGCTGGCGGGCGCGGATTGGGCGCGAGCATGCTCGCTGACCTACCGAAACCGATTTTGAAAACACGCCCTAGTGTCCTGTCAGGGAAGTTCTCTGCATAAGGTATGAGCCTGCTTGCAGGCGATGGCTTGGGATGTGCGTGGATTACTTCAGCTGGCGAATGATTGCGACCGAGGGCGGTCGCGCTCCCAGTCGGACAATCGCCTGCAAGCAGGCTCCTACCTCCCGGGACAACCCGGGGACTTGTGCGACGAACTAACCTGACGGCACACTAGCGCACTTCGGCCAGCCTGACGGGCCTTTTTTCGGCAATGGAGCGGTCGGCCGCAAAGATGACCTCGTGGGTTGCCACCGCCTCGGCCAGACCGCTGAGGGGCATCGGCCGGTTGTCCGCCAGGGCGGCGAAGAACGCATCGAACTGGGACCGGTACGGGTGATCGGCCACATCGCCGGAATCGATCGGCTTCATGTCCGTCGCCTGCCACTTGTTCCGGTCGAAGCCCGGCCGGTGCACGGAGAATTTCTGGTCGAGGATCGAACCCCCGCTGCCGACCAGGTGGGTGTGGAAATAATACGGCTGCAGGCAATCGATCACCGCGGCGCACTTCCCCACCCGGCCGTCGCTGAACTTCAGCAGGCTGACGCTCGTCGTGGGGTATTCGTATTTCGCGAAGTCCGGGTGCACGGACTGCGTGGCGTAGGCCGTCACCTCCTCCACCTCGCCGCCCATGCACAGGCGCAGTGCATCGAGGGCGTGGCACCCCGCCGACAGCAGGCTCGACCCGCCGCCGGCCCGCGTGATGTTCCAACGGTACTGGCCGTACCAGGGACCGCAGCCGTGGAAGTAATCCACCTCGCCGTAATGCACCCGGCCGATTTCGCCGCGGTCCAGCAGGGCCTTGATGCCGAGGAACTGGCTCGACCACCGGCACTCGAAGCAGATGCAAAACTGCACCCCCGCGGTGCGCACCGCGGCCTCGACCCGCCGCAGATCCGGGAGCGTGAGGGCCATCGGCTTTTCCAGGATGATGTGCTTGCCCGCCTGCGCCGCCGCCACGGCATGGTCGGCGTGCTCCCACGGATAACCCGTGATATCGACCACCTGGATGTCCGGATCCGCCAGCAGGTCGGACACCCGGCTGTAAAGTTTCAGCGGCGCGCCATGCCGGGCGTTCAACGCGGCCGCGTCCAAGGGCCGCGAAGAACACACCGCAGTCACACGCCCGCCCGAGCCCTGGTTGATGGCGTCAATATGCGCCGTCGCCGCCCAGCCGTAACCGATGATGCCGACATTGAATTGTTTCATGGGGTAGTGCCGCAGGGTGCGTTTTATGCGCCCACGGGGCAAGTCCCCAGCCCGACAAACCGCCATGTAACGTATTACGTTACATGGCGGTTTGGGTGCCGGTCATAATATAGTGGATTTCATGTAGGGCCGGACCTTGGTCCGCGCCTGTTTGCGCAGCGCAGCCGGCTACTTATTCGAGGCACGGACCAAGGTCCGGCCCTGCATCGCCGGATGCATAACGGGTGCAGCTCCATTATGCAGCCACGAGCGTGAGCGAGTGGAGGAATTGCAGATGGCAGATCGGAGATCGAGTTTCCGAATTCGAACTCCGATCTGCGAACGTTCCACTCGCTCACGCTCGAAGCTACAGGCCAGCCCACGGCGCGAATCTTGCCGCGGCGCCGGTCTCGATCGATTCGCCGATGGCGCGGTAAAACTCGGCGAGATTGTAGATGCATTCGGCCCCGGCGTCGGGCTCGCGATGATGCAGGATGCAGTCCCGGAGGTCGTGCAGCTCGTCCAGTTGCTCGTCCTTGGACTCATAGGGCGTCCTGACCTCGCCCGCATCGGTGACGACGCGGAGGCTGTTGGCGTCAATGCGGTCCCAGGTGGCCGTGCCGAGCGGGCCGGCGAAGGTGACCCAGTAGCTCTTGTACGCGACATAGGAGCAGGCCAGGGAGAAGATCCGGCCGTCGGCGTACTTCGCGATCACCGTGCCGATGTCGGGCGTGGCCGTCGGCGCATCCCGCTTGGCAATGAAGGCCGAAACCGTCGCGGGCGGGCCCCACAGCATGAGCGCAACTTCCAACGCAATGATGCCCATCTGCGAAAACGGCAGCAACGGCGCCTCCTGCGCGGCCGCCCGCCAACTGCCCGGCGGCAGCTTGTAGGCGGTCGGCGAGGAAACGCTCGCCTGCAACTGGTGCGGCACCCCGATGGCGCCGGACTTGAGGGTCGCCTGCAAGGCCAGCACGGCGGGATTCTTGCGGTGATTGGCCCCCGCCATGAGCACGCGGTCGCACGTCCGTGCCCGCTCGATCATGCGCCGCGCCTCGGCACTCGAAAGAGTCACCGGGATATTCACGAAGACGTGCTTGCCCGCATCCAGCGCGGCGAGCGCATCCTGGCAATGCTGCCGGTTGGGCGTGGAGACGATCACGGCATCCACCTCGGGCGAGCGGAGCAGTTCAACCAAGCTCGCCACGGGTTTTCCGCCGTATTTCGAGCAGGTCTCACGTGCCCGCGCCGGCTCCAGGTCGAAGGCCGCCGCGAGGTGCAGTCCCTTGGCGCGAACCAGCGCCTCGAGATTCAGGCGGGCGTAGCCACCGCACCCGATCAGACCGATACCCAGGGAATTGTTTTTCATGGAGATTGTTTGACGACTTTGACGCGGACGGCGCGGACCGATCCGAGGGCCAGGGCAAAATTGCCCGTGAGGCCGAAGCCCGTCTGGTTGAATCGCTCCCGACGCAGCAGCCAGGTTTGCGTCAGATTGCCCGCAGCGGGATTGCCGCCAGCGGCCTCCGCCAGCGCCTCCGCCGTGAGGGCATACTTGTGCCCGGCCCACTCCAATTCGACCGTCGCGCCCTTGATGCGATAACCGAGTTCACGCGCTCCATCCCAAAGCAGCACCGGGACGGACAGCCATGGTTCCTCCGGGATCTCGCCGCTCAGTCGGTAGGTGAACACGATGCCGTCGGCTGCAGGCGCAACCTGCACGGTGACTTGGGCCGCGTTCGCCGCTGGTGCGCCCGCGGGTCGCAACGCCGCCTGGAATACATTATCCGGAAGCGAACTCCGGTTCATCCATGCGATGATAAATCCCCGCCTTCGTGGCCGCGAGAATGCCAAAATACGGTTCGAGCCACGGGTTGATGCGCGCCGGCTCCGGGATGAGCGCGGTCAGGGGATGGTTCACGCCGGCGCGTTTGGCCCCGATGAAAGGTGCCGTCGCGCCGTCCAGCACCAGCCACGTCGGTTGCAACGGCAGATGGTAATGCCACTTGTGCTGGCGGAGCGCCAGGGCCGCGCCGTTTTTTGCGCTGTGGAAAAACGCATAACCGGCGTCCGCATCCACGAAGACCGGCTCGGTCGCGGCGGCCTGCGGGGCGAGGCCTTTGAAGCCGTTGGCCTGCAGCACAGCCAGCAGCGCCCAGCCGACTCCACCGGCGCCGATGTCGTTGTTCACCCGGTTGTAGGGTTCGTTGCCCGCGCTGGCATAGGGCGACAGTCCGGTGGGCAGGAAATTCGGCCGGGCCAGATTGCCGGTCGTGCGCGTGACGACGGTCAGGCATTTTTCGATCACCGGCGCAGCCTGCGGGCCGCGATGCACGTAGGCCAGCAGGGCGTAGAGCGGATAAGTCCAGAGCTGGTTGTAGCTGCGGTTGGCCTGCACCGCGAACATGGCCGGACCGTTGGCCCGGTAAAACCAGTCGCAGGCCCGGTAGATGAGCGCCTCGATCCGCGGCTGCAGCTTCCGGGCGGATTCAGACGCGGGTTTCGCCAGCAGAAAAATGACCAGGCATGCGACCGTGAGATACGCGTGCGGAATCGATCCGTCGTCGCGTTCCTTGCGATCCTCGGGAAAACCCGCCGGCGTCCAGAGTTCCTCCAACAGGGTCAGGATCCGGTCCGCGCGCTCCAGCGACGCCGGGTGGCGCGGACAAAGCACGTCCCCGACCAGTTGCAGCGCCAGGATGTGACCGAGCGGACTGAGCGCTTCCTCCGGCTGGCTCGACGCCATAAAATCCTGCCGCAGGCGCTCCAGTTCCGGACTCGGATCGAGCAACGTGAACACCAGGGCCGTGTAGCCCAGCATGTACTCGCGCAGATAGGGTGACTCGCGCATGATGGCGGCGGCGCGGTGCCCCCAGCGGAAAGCCCACTCCAGGTCCTCCGGTCGTTGGTGCAGACGCCAGGCCGCCGCGGCCACGACGCTGAAGCACGCCGGCGAATAATTTTCGCCGTATTCCGTCTCGTACGGATCACGCATGCGGCCGTCAGACCCGGAAAGTCCGCGGGCAAACTGCAGGGAGCGTTGGAGCAGATCGGTGACCGGATTCATGGATTCACAAAAGTCATTTCAGTTTCCGCGCGGTCAGTTCGAGTTTCACCGTGCGACCGTTCAGTTCGGGCATGTCCGGGCTGTGCACCAGGTGCAGCGCCGAGGACCCGAGGAGATCGCTCAACACCGCATCGAGCCGAGCCTTTACGCGCAGAACTCACATAGGCCATAACCAGACACACATCGGTGGGAGCCAGCGCCAGTTCACGCAACACCTGCGACACCTGGCGGCCCACGGCCACCGCCTCGGCTTCCTCGCCCGTACCCGCCGGCGCCCGCAGTTCGCCGATGTGAACCATGTCCCAATGCGGCGTGCGGGTGCAGCGCACGCGGGTCGCTTCGTCCAACCGTGTCGCGATGCGGATTTCCTCCTGACCAACCGGTTGGCCGGCCCGGCCGACGATGCCCATCACCTGAATCTCGGTGTAGAGCGAGGGTGCGCCCCAGAAACTGGATTCCTCCGCCATCAACAGCACCGGGGCCGGCTGCCCCTGATTCGTCCACAGGTTGACGCATTCCTCCCGGATCAGTTGTGCGACCGCCGGGGTGGCCGTGAATGGACGCAGCCGCACGACATCAGCAGGAGTGCCACCGGCTTCGACGAATACCTCCTGGATTTTTTGCAGCACGAGTCGCACCTGCGCCCGGGGATCGTCGCCCGCGAGCGGCTGGATCGCCTTGTCCCAGGCCACCACACCGGAAAGATGGATCATCCGCGCGCTGCCGACCTCGGCGACGACCGCCGGAGACAGACCGAGGAAACCGCAATTGTAGAGGCAGTCGGGCTGCCAGGCTTTCAGGGCGAAAGGCGCCTGCGTATTCTTGGGCACATACGCCACTGTCTGGATGGAAACGCTGCGGGTCGAAGCGGGGTTGGCCCACGGCAGGGTCGTGATGGCGGAGCCGAAGCCCCGGCTCCACCGACCGGTCCGCACGTTCCTCATGTCCTGCAAGTCATAGTGCCGGTTGACCGCGACGGTCCACTCGGCGATCGAATCGAAGCTGCCGCCGCGCTGCGCCAGCTCGGCCGCCATGAAGTCGCACAGCCGGCGATTCTGTTCGTGCGACCACCCGGCCCATCCTCCGGCCGGTTCGGCCCCGAGCGGGGCGCCGAGCATGTTCAGGTCGATGCGGGTAAAGTCGCCCCAATCCGTGGCATGAATCCTCGCCTCGCTGGCGACGTCCAATTTTGCCGGGGTGGTCATGAATTGAATCGTGGAAAATGCCTAAGCCGGACCCAAGCAGTTTAACCACAGATGCACACAGATGAACACAGATGATAGGGAAGGCAGTGTCGAAACCGGATTCCGGAGATCGCCTCACGGTTTGGTGTGCCGGAGCCATGAAATCCCAGCCTTGGTGACTCATACTGATCTGTGTTCATCTGTGTCTATCTGTGGTTTCCTAATGTGTTGTACCAGCAAAGTGTAGGACGAACCAGAGGCGATTGCAGGTTATCAAAGTCGTGGGCAAGCGTAGGTCAGCGCGCTGGCGCGCGCCCGATCCGCGCCCGCCAGCGGGCTGCCTACCAAGCGTTTCATGCGATTTCGACCTCCTTGATCGGCTTAAACGCCGGCTCCGGTTTCGCGAAATCTCCGCTCATCGCCTGCGGCAGCCGCCAGACGGCGGTGCCCTGCCTGTCGGTAAAATACAGCGCCGACTCGGACTCACCGTTCACGTCCCCATCGGCCCAGAACGCATAAAAATCGTCGTGCGCCTGGACCGGCTGGCGGGCGTAGGAGTGGTTGAAGGCTCCGCCATGGGTCAGCCGCGCCTGCCGCTGCCAGGTGACGCCCTCGTCGCGGCTGGTCCACATTTCCATGTCCCCGCCGGTCCGGCCAGGTTGCGGCCCCGGTGCGGTTGGCGCGATGACCCGCCAGAGACCGTCGGGCTCGATGCTGAAGGTGCCGTGATCGTAGTTGTTGTCGGAAACGAAGGCGTCGCGAATCACCCATTGCCTCGCCGCCCGGTTGAAATGCGCCGTGCGCCACTGCCGCGGGGTCGTGGTGTCGTTGGCCTCCGTGGGCGTGGTGAGATACATCAGCACCGGCTGACCCTTGGCATCAAAGTCCATCTCCTTCATGAAGACGTAGAGGTGCTCGGCTTCGTAGTCATGCACGAGGGCTGGATTTTTGACCGTCGTGAATGGCAGGGTGACCGGCTCACCTTCCGCCGTTTGCCAGCTTTGGCCGAAGTCGGAGGTCTGGACGTAGTACAGGTTGGTGCGCCCCACGCGATCGACGTTGTAGTCGAACATCGTGCCCACGGTCCGGCCCTGCGCCTTGCTCACCTGGTAATTGCCGCCGGGAATCAGCGCAAAGGCCGGACGGGCCTTCGGGCCCTCGAGGTTCCACCCGTGGTCCCAGTTCAGGCCATCCCTGCTCGTGTTGAAATAGAGCCGCCGGATGGGATCGCGGAATCCGTAGAACGAATGCAGGAGCAGGAAGCCCCGGCCGTCGATGTACCAGGGCTGCGCGTAGGAGAAGTTAGCGGATTTATCCAGCGCCAGCACCGTCTGAAATTCATCGATCTCATAGGGCCGCGTGCTGCGATAAATGAAGGCATCGCGCAGGGTGCCGTGGGCGTTGGAGAACACGTAAATGTGTCCCGCGCCATCGAGCATCATCGAGGGATTGTCGTGGCCGTCGTTGGTCTGCCGGTCGTTCAGGACCCGCGGACGCGCCACGAGGCCGGTGGCGTGGTCAAAGTAGGAAATCGTGGTCAGCAGATTGCCTGGCAGACCCGCTTTGGCGCCGCCCCAGACGAAAAAGGTCCGGCCGCGTTCGCCGGCCTTTGCCGCGTGGCAGGCCATCGGGTGGATTTGCTGTGGAAACGTCCCGAGCCCGCCGGCGTAGTAGGTGCCGTCGGTGTACCCGTACCACACGCCATGAAAGCCATCCACGACCGGAGGCGTGAAGGCCGGGCAGACACCGACAGATCTGGCACCGGATACAGGGGATTGAGACATGGGGGAAAGACTGGCTGCTGCCTAATGCTTCGGCGGTTTCCGCCGTCCGGTCAAGGGGCCGCCTTGTTCTACCCGTAGTCTTGGACGGCATGCATGCCTGAGGGCGATGGTTTGGCTTCTTCGACCTGTAGGGCTGCACCTTGGTGCAGCCTTATCGCTGTGCGGCTCACTGGACATTCGCGGCTGGACCAAGGTCCAGCCCTACATCGAGCATCGCTTGCATCCGCCTTCGCCGAGCCTTCGGCGCGACAAGAGCAGGCCTTACCTTGAATTCCAGCGCGCCCGCGAGCGGGCTGGCCGACCGTTGCGTTCGTGGGTAGCGCCCGACCTCCGGGCGGGCGGAGCAAATTCGGACTTATCTGTGCCCATCTGTGATATCTGTGGTTAAAATGCCTTTCCTCCCGGTCGCGACCGCAGGTTTGACGCCGTCGCGCGGGACGTGTCCGATAAACCCTCGCCGTGCGCTTTCCTGCCGTCCTCCACGCCCTCAACTCCCGCAACTACCGGTTGTTTTTCGCGGGCCAGGGCCTGTCGCTGCTGGGCAACTGGATGACCGTCACGGCCTCGGCCTGGCTGATCTATGAACTGTCGAACAGCCCGTTCCTGGTCGGCCTGCTGGCGTTTGCCCACCAGATCCCGATCTTGCTCCTCGCGCCCCTGGGCGGCATCTGGGGCGACCGGGTGAACCGGCAGCGCCTGATGTGGTGGCTGAACGTCCTCTGCGCCGCGCAGTCGCTCACGCTGGCGCTGTTTGCCTACACCGGCCACATCACGGTGGGCTGGCTGCTGGCGCTGTCGGCCCTGCGCGGCCTGATCAATGCCGTCGAATTCCCCACCCGCCAGTCCTTCATCGTCGATCTCGTGGGCGACAAGACCGGACTGCCCAACGCCATCGCGCTCAACTCCTCGCTGTTCAATGTCACCCGGCTGATCGGACCCGCCATGGCCGGCTGGCTGATAGCCACGCAGGGCCCCGAGGTCTGCTACACCCTCGATGCGGTGAGCTACACCGGGATTCTCGCCTCGCTGCTGCTGATGCGGAACCTGCCGCGGCGTCCGCCCGCGTCCTCCGCGCATCCGCTGACCGAGCTGCGCGCGGGCTTCGACTATGTGCGCGCCTCCGCGCTGCTCCGTCCGCCCCTGCTCCTTGTGCCGGTGGTGGCCTTCGCCGGTTTCACCGCGGGCACGCTCGCGCCGGTGTTTGCGCGGGACATTTTCCACGGCACCAGCATCACCCTCGGCCACATGTACTCCGCCGTCGGGGCCGGCGCGCTCGTCAGCGCCCTGCTCCTTGCCAGTCGGAGATCCTCGCACGGTCTCGCGCGTTGGGTGGTCGCCGGCGGCATCGCCGTGTCGGCCGCCCAGGCCGGCTTTGCCCTCAGTCCCGTCCTGGCGTTGGCGCTCGTCTGCCTCGCCCTCAACGGCTTTGGCGCGGTGCTGTGCATGGCGGGCTGCAACACCCTGATCCAGGCCCAGGTGGCCGACGACAAGCGCAGCCGCGTGATGGGTCTGTTCGCCATGGGCCAGGGCCTGTTCCCCGTCGGCGCCCTGTTCGCCGGCATGATCGCCGCCTCCGCCGGCCCGCGCGCCGCGGTTGGCGTGGCCGCCATCATCATCGCCCTCGCGACCTACCAGTTCTCCCGCCACGCTGCCCGCCTCCACGGCGCCCCGCGCACGAGCCATCCCGCACCCCTGCCTTCCGATTCGGCCACCTAGGGATTCCGGCGAGAGCAGTAGCAGTATCGGGCTGGTCAACTCTGTTCAGGTTGGGCTGTGCGGGAATAGTTTGCCGCCGTGGTGCTCTTACCCGCCTCATGCTTCGGATACCCTTGGCCCTTCCGGCTGGATTCGCCCTTATCGCCAGTCTCGGTGCGACAACCGCATCCTGGCAACTGGACACCGAGGTAAGCTGGCATGACAATGTGACCAACGCCGAGCGCCCGGAGGATTTGTTGCCGGCTTTGCAGTGGCGCGCGGAGTTGGACGCAAGTGTCGCGCGCAGTCTGCGCGACGGTCACCGCGTCGAGGGGGGCGCAGAACTCCGCGTCGAGAAGTGGCCGCGTTTCGAGGGATTGGATTCGGTGGCACCGGCCCTTTTGATGGCGTGGAAATTCAAGCCCGGATTGGGGCCCCACCGGCCGGTCTTCGCGGCGGAGGGTGAGGGTGAATGGCGGATTGCCCGTGAGCGGGATCGCGGTGGGCTGGGAGGTGCCGGCCGACTGTCGGTGCGACAACGGGCGGGGTCGGCATGGCTGTTGCTCGTCGGCCATGAGTGGCAGCGCTTCGATGCGGTGGGGCGCGCCTTCGATCGCACGAGCCGCGAGTGGTCGGGTCGGGTGGAATGGAATCCAAGGGAACACTGGACCCTGGCTGCGGAAGCCCGCGAGCGATTCGGCGATGTGGTTTCCTATTCCCAGCCGCCGCGGCCGGATCTGGAAGCCATCGGCAAACCAATCACCACCGTGGACACCTTCGAACAGAGCGTGCCGTGGATCGCCTACTACTTCCAGGCCCGCACGCGCGGTATAGCCATCGAGTTTCGGCGCGCGATTGGTCAACAGGGCCTGCTCCTGCGGCACGAATACCGGGAAACTCTCCACGCCGGTCCCGGCTACAAGAACCGGGTCACGACCCTTCGCTTCTCGAGTACCTTCTGAGCAAATCACCCTGAGGTGCGGGT
>JADJZJ010000032.1 GCA_016715765.1 Opitutaceae bacterium | reverse complement strand
GAGACCCGCCCTTCTGTGGCAAGACCCCGTCGACGCTACACCCCCGTCACCCGATGCCGCTGGGTCCAGAGCGCATCGGCCGTATAGAGCGCCAGTCCGGTCCAGATGAAGGCGAAGGACTGCGCCCGGGCCCGGTCGAAGGCCTCGTGGTAGACCCATACGCCCAGCGCGAACTGGACGGTGGGGGCGGCGTATTGCAGCAGGCCCAGGGTGGTGAGCTGTAAGCGTCGGGCGCCATATGCGAAGAGCAGGAGCGGCACGGTGGTGACAACGCCTGCGCAGAGAATGAGTCCCTGGGTGATTCCCGGGGCGTGGCCCAGCGCGCCGACGCCTTCGTGCGCCCGCCACAGCAGCAGGGTGGCGGCCAAGGGTGCGAGCAGCAGGGTTTCCAGCGTCAGGCCGGAGAGCGGACCCAGCGGCGACCGCTTGCGCAGCAAACCGTAGGTGCCGAAGGTTGCGGCCAGACTGAGCGCGATCCAGGGCAGCCGTCCGAGGTGCACCAGTTGCAGCACCACCCCGGCCGCCGCAAAGGTGATGGCCAGCCACTGCGCCGGCCGCAGCCGTTCGTGCAGCACGATCCGGCCGAGGGCGACGTTGACGAGGGGGACGAGGAAGTACCCGAGACTCGATTCGATCACATGCCCGGCATTCACCGCCCAGACGTAGACCAGCCAGTTGGTGGTCAGCAGGACGCTGCTGGCCAGGTTCAGGCCGAACGAGCGCCAGGAGCCCAGGGCGGCGAAGACCTCCCGGAAACCGCCCAGCCACCACAGCAGCGGGGCGGTGAAAACCAGCGACCACACCAGCCGGTGGGCGATGAGTTCGTGCGCATCAACCGCCGCCAGCGGCCGCCAGTATAGCGGCACCAGCCCCCAGATCAGATAGCAACCCAGCGCGGCCGCCGCACCGCGCACCCGGGCGCGGTCAGGCGCGCCGCCGCTCATTTACCGGCGGCGCTGGTGTAGCCGTAGTTTAGCCGGAACTCCTCGATGGCCTGGCCCCGGGCGATATCGGGTGAAACCCCGCGCGTCATCAGCTCTCCCGCCCGCTTTTCGATCCAGCGCTGCTTGAACTCCTCATCCACCTGGCTCGCGATGGCTTTGCTCTCCTTCGGCTTCCTGGGCTTCTTGGAAAACAGACAGCCGGCAAGGCATAGGGAGGTGGCGGCAAGGACGACGAGGGCGATGCGGTTGAAGGCGGTCATGATGGGAATGGTATTGAGAAGGTTAAGGGATTGACCGCGAGCGAATCTTTTTGGTTTCGCGCTGGACGAAAAAAAGATTACGGTCGCGACATGAGTGAAGAGCCCCCGCCGCCCTCATTGCGTCTCAAACCCCGGTTACGCCCACCGGAGGAGACAGCGGCAGCCGGCTCCGCCCAAGCTCCCGCCGAGCCGGCCCCGGCTGCGGCCGTAACGCCTCCGGCGACTCCACCGGCCGAGCCGGCTGCGGCCGAAACCGCCGCGCCCAAGCTGCGACTGAAGCCCAAGCTTTCCGTCGAACCGGCCGCCACCCCGGCACAAAGCGTTGTTCCTGAGACGCCTGCTGCGGTTCCAGACCAGCCCGCCCCTGTGCCGGTACCCGCGCCGGAAACCGCCGCCGCCCAACCCGAGCGTCCGCGCCTGAAACCCCGCCTCACGGCCGAGCCACAGGCCGCCGCCCAGCCGGCCGAGGCCACCCCGGCATCCGCACCGGAAAGCGCCGCGGCAACTCCGGCGCCGGCCGCGGCCCCTGCGCCAGCCACCCCCCCGGCGGCTGAATCGGCCCCGGCCGAACCGGTAAAATTCAAGCTCAAGCCCAAGGCGCCTCCGACCGGCGGGACGCAGCCGCCCATGGCGGTTCCGCCTCCATCCGCGGCCAAGCCCGGCACCCGGCCGCCCGTGGAGGTTCCGGCTGCGGGTGTGAGTGTTCCCCCGTTCCTGGTCAAACCCGGCACGACTCCACCCATGCCCAAACCGGCCGCCTCGGCCTCGCGTCCACCGATGGATGCCCAGGCGCTGGCCGACAAGGCACCGCCACCACCTCCCAAGGTTCCGGTGAAACTTTCGGCTGAGGCCACGGCAAAAAAGCAGAAGACGGTCATCCTGCTCGTCGTCATCGCGGTCGTCCTCGTCCTGGCCGTCGGCGGCTATTTTGCCTGGAGCCTGTTCATGAAGCCGGCGCCCGGGCCGGCCGCGGCCCAGCCCGTGACCAAGACGGCCCCGGCCGACAAGCCCGCGGCCGTGACGCCTTCCGAAACGCTCAACCAGATTGCCGCCATGCCCAAGGCCATGGTGGACAAGGCTCAGGCCGCAGTCGCCGCCCGTCGCGGCAACGAGCAGGAGCGCGTGGATGCCGTGCTCGAAGGCAAGGAACCGCCCGATGATCGTTTTCTGAACACCCCGCTGCCTGGAGAACTCGGCGGCAAACCTGACGCCACGCCCGTCGCCCCGCCGGCCCAGACTTATGTGAAAACGGAGTCGCAGCTCGCGCCCGGCATCAAGGTCACCACGAGCGACCTCATGGCCAACGCGCCGGTGAGCGATGAGTTCCGTGCCTTTGTGTCAGCCGCGCGCATCAACGGTGTGTTCCAGGGCAACCCGCCGCGGGCGCTCATCAATGGCCGCACCATCCGCGCCGGCGAGTCGGCGGATACCATTCTCGGCATCGTGTTCGACAGTGTGGATGCCGACCGGAAGACCATCACCTTCAAGGACCGCACCGGCGCCACGATCACACGGAAGTATTGATAATTTGGTGTAGGGCGGGGATTCCGATCCCCGCCATGTTTTGGATCGTAGCTACGAGCGTGAGCGAGTGGATGTCTTGCGAATCCAAGCCAGCCTCACGCCAAGGGCGCAAAGGGCGCGAAGGAAAGACCGGTTGCTTGGTTACAATTTCCGCGCCGTGGCGTCCTTGGCGACCTTGGCGCGAGGAAAATCACTTTCAGTTTCCGGGAAATGGAAAAACCGGGCTCAGCGAGCCCGGCTACAACGGGTCATGAAAGGCGGGGATCGGAATCCCCGCCCTACATTTACCAAGGCGTGACCGTCCAGGTCCTGCACCCGGAGATTTTCTCCGGCTTCAACCCCGGCAGTCGCACCTCCGCGGTTACGCCGCGCGGCAGGGTGAGTTCGACGCGCACAACTCCGTCCTCGCGCCGCCAGTCGGAAACGATCGGACCCTGCGGGGTCGGGATGGTGGCGCCCCCGGTTTCACCCACAAATTCGGGCGAGAAGCGGATGCGTTTCCACGCGGGCGCGATTTGGCGCACGCCACCGATGATCTGCATGAGTTGATAAAGCGGATGCGCCGACCATGCATGCGAACGGCTGGCGGCAAACAGGGCGGAATCGCCGAAAATCTCAAAGGTCGAGCCGTAGGCGATCATCGGCTCCCAGCGCGGACGGATGTGGGCGACGACCTTCGCGCCGTGTCCGCGGGCGGCGAGCAGCGAATACACATAATTGATCCAGTAGGCGCTCGGCTTGGCGGTGTGGCCGGACTCGTCGGCCAGGTAGTCGACGAGGAAATTTTCCATCGCGGGTTCCGCTTCCGGAGCCAGCCCGGCCATGAGGGCGAGGGTCTGGGCGTGGGGCGAGGTGCTGCGCAGCACCCGACCCTTGGCATCCAACCCGTCGCCGAGGAGACCGCGGCGGTTGAGGAAGGTGCGCAGCTTGGCGCGCAGACGCTTCGCCCAGCGCTCGCAGCGCAGCGCGGCCTTCGTGTCCCGCGACAGCCGGTGCATCGCGGCGAGCCGCTCCAGCGCCAGCACGAGCCAGAGGTTGTAGATGCTCGAGGCGCCGTCCTTGGGCAGTTCGGTCCAGTCAAGGAACAGCCAGTAGCGCGGATCGTAGGTCACGAGACCGTCGCGCCCCGTGTGCGCCTCGAAGTAGGCCAAGGCGCGCTCGATGCCGGCGCGCTGGTCCTTGAACGGCTGCAGGTCGCCGGTCTGCCAATAGTAATCCCACTGCGTGAGCATCCAGACCAGGGTGAAGTCCGGCAGCACGCAGTTGTGGGCCATCGTCGGTGCGTGGCCGTAGGTGAGGCCGTCGGCCGTGTGCTGTGCGCCGATCTGGTAGATGCCACGGCGGAAAAGCCGGGCATCGCCGCTGAGATGAAACGTGTTCCACGCCTGCACCCGGGCGTCGCCCCACCACTGCGCCTGCTCGCGCCAGGGAGTGTCCACGTAGGCGTCGAGCATGCAGTTCTGCTGCGACCAGGCGCAGGTTTCCCAGATTTTTTCGAGCAACGGTTCGGAACTGCGGAAGGCGCCGCGGCGCTCAACGGGGTAACCGGTGCGGCGCAGGCAGAGCGAGAGATGCAGCGGACCCGAGGTGTTTCGCACCGTGACCGTCACGTGGCGGAATCCGTAGGGATGATAGAACATGTACTCGGTGCGGCCGGAACGGCAGATCACGCGTCCGCTGAAGGCCACGCTGCTGCCGTCGGGGAAGCGCAGGTCCGGTTTCAGGGTCAGCGGATCGATGCCCTCGGTGTAGGCAAAGTCGACGGTCTCGCCCCCGCGTCCGCCGCCGATGGACAGCGAGTAGTTGCCGACGACAGGACGCCCGACATCGAGCAGATAACTGCGGAAACGGCCCGGCCCGGTGGCCGGGACCTCGAAGCCGGCGGCAAAAAGTCCGGCCGGCGCGCCCGGTTCAGCCGGGGTGTCCAATGCGCCCAACTCGACCGGCGCATGGGTGTGGTCCTCGGACTGGCGCAACTGGTAGAGATTGCGTGCGGTTTCCCAGCCGGCGGCACATTCGCCCTCGCGGGTGCCGATGATGCGCCCCGGCCGGTCGGCCACCTCAAACATGAGCGGGATGCCGCGCGGCTCGAGGCTGGCCCAGGGCAGGACGTTCAGTGCCTGGCTGTTGGGCTTGGTCCATTTGCTGTCGTCGAAATCGGAATTCATCCAGTCCGTCGGGCAGGCGCGCGCGTCGAAGTGTTCCTGCGGGAACAGCTGCAGGCTGGAGTGCACCATGTCGCGCCGGATGCCGGGTTGCGGCAGGCATTGCCAGTCGCGATCCGTGCGCAGCCGGCCTCCGCCCCAGGTCGCGGCGACGAGGAGGCCGGCGTAACCCTGGTGGACGTATTGGAAATTGCTGGCGCCCGGGTTGTAGGCGCGCACCGCCAGCACGTTGCGGCCGGGCACGAGCCAGCGGGCGACGTCGATCTCGTCGTAGGGCCAGTGCGACTGGAAACCCCGGGCCGGGCCGCGGCCGACGAAGGCACCGTTGAGGTAAAGGTGGTACGACTGGTCGGCGGTGATGAACAGCGGGGCGTGCCGCGGCACGCGGTCCAGGGTGAAGTCGCGGCGGAACAGCGCGTAGGCGTTATGCAGGTCCCAGCGGAGATCGTAGGGCCAGATCCATTCGGACCGGGCGAAAATGCGGGCGGGATCTGTGGGGGTGGAGGCGGGCTTCATGGAACTTGAAGAGGATGGTTTCCAGCGGGTCACTGGTCTGAACCGGAAAATCACAGGAGGCAGCAGAGGGAGCGGAGTTCGGAGATGAGATTAATTGCGGGAGCAGGGCAAATGGCGAAATCAACGATGCGCAGAAGGAGAGTGTGAAATGATTTTATATGCGGACGCCAAACGCGTTCGTTCGATTGCGACCGAGGGCGGTCGCGCTCCCGGGTACCCCACTTCAGCGTTAAACGTTAAGCGTTCAGGGTTAAACGTTAGCCGGGCCGGTTATTTAACGCCTGATCGCGGATGAGGCGTCCGAAGGCAGGTCAGAGACCTGCCCTACTGGAGCTGCGGCAATCTCAGGACTGGCTCAGCGTATCGCGGATGCTGCGGAGCAGGGCGGGGTCGGTGGCGATGCCGAGCACGCCGTTGACCACGAATTGGATGCCGATGCACAGGATGAGGAAACCCATGACCTTGGTGAGGGCGTTCATGCCGGTGAGGCCGATCACCTGCACGATGCGGCTCGAGACGCGCAGGGTGGAGTAGATGATGCCCGCGACCACCAGGATGCCGAGGATGATGGCCACGTAGTCGGTCCAGTCGGTCGCAAGCGAGGTGAAGCCCAGCGTCACCGCGATGGCGCCCGGGCCGCTGAGCATGGGCATGGCCAGGGGCGAGAAGGCGATGTCGCGCTTGGCGCGGGCAGCCTCGGTTTCGCGGGTCTGCGCGGCGGGATCGCGCGGCGGGGCCATGAGCATGCCGGAGCCAATGCCGGCCACGAGCAGCCCGCCGGCGATGCGCAGGCCCGGAATGGATATGCCAAAGAACCCCATGATGAAGGTGCCGCCGATGAGGAAGCTCACGAGGATGGCGATCATGTAGATGCAGGCCATGCGCAGCTGCTGGTTGCGGCGCTCGGGGGTGTCGCGCTCGGTGATGGCCAGGAAAGTGGGCGCCGCGGCAAGCGGATTGATGAGCGGCAGCAGGGCGATGATGGTGCCGAGGATGAGTTCCCAGAAGTGGCTGGCGGAGGTCATGGGGTTGGTTCGGATTGAAAATCAATGCTGTGGGTAGCGGCCGGCCTCCGGACGGCCGTTTCGACGTACGACCACTGGTGACCTTAACGAGAGAAAGAGAAAGATTAAGAGAACGAGAAAGATTGGGTTACCACGTGTCCACCGGACCCTTGGGCACGGGGATGGCGCTGCGGTGCAGGCCGGCGGCCTCGTCGGGCTCGTCGCGCATGAAGGAGGCCACCATCGGGGCCGGCGTGAAGCGCGGGAGGAGTTCGCCCTGTTCGTCGCAGAATTGCGCGCGCCAGGCGACATACTCGGCGACGGCGGCATCGAAGTCGGCCTGGGACCGGATGGTGATGATGCGCTGCTTGAACGGCTTCGCGGGCCCGAAGCGCTTCGCGTACCACGGGGCGACCTTCCGGAACAGGCGCGCGCCGTGCTCCTCGCCGTAGAACTCGCAATAGCGGCCGAAGTGCCGGCGCATGACCCGCACGCGCTCGGCAAAATTGGGCTCGGGCAGCAGTTCGCCAGTGGAGAGGTAATGCGCCGTGCGCCGGAAAATCCACGGATCGTAGAACGCGCCGCGTCCAATGCTCACGCCGGCGCAACCGGTCTCATCCAGCATGTGCTTCGCCGCCTCGGGCGTGGTCACATCGCCGTTGCCGATGACGGGGATGGTTTTCACGGCCTGGACGACCGCGCGGATGCCCGCGAGGTTGACCGTGCCGCCGAAGCCCTGGGCCCGGGTGCGGCCGTGCACGAAGATCGCGGCCACCCCGGTATCCTCCAGCACCCGGGCGAGGTCGGGCGCGGTGAGGTTGTCGTCGTCCCAGCCGAGCCGCATCTTGGCGGTCACGGGAATCTTCACCGCGGCGATCATGCCGCGGACGAGGGCGGCGGTCTTGTCGAGCTCGGTCATCATCGCCGAGCCGCCGCCGATCTTGACCACCTTCTTCACCGGGCAGCCCATGTTGATGTCCACGGATTGCGCCCCCATCGCCTCGCACATGACGGCGGCGTCGCGCATCTCCTCCGGCACGCTGCCGAAGAGCTGGATGGCGAGCGGGCGGTCATCCGGAGAGGAGGCGACCAGTTGGAGCGCGGTGCGGTTGCGTTCGATCAATGAGCGGGCGTTGACCAGGTCGGTGGTGGCCCAGGCGAGTCCGCCCAATTCCCGCAGGGTCACGCGGAAGGGCAGGTTGGTGTAACCCGCCAGCGGCGAGAGAAAAAGGTTGGTGGGCAGTTCGTAGGGACCAAGGCGCATGCGACGGCGGGCAGAGGTAGCGGCGGAAAAGGTTGGCCGCAAGGCATGACGCGGGGGCGGCCCAAACAGGCGTCACCAAGGTGACGCCCTACAGGGTGGATTTTCCGGCCCTTACAGTTTGCCGACTGCGGCCTTCATCCGCCGCAACGCTTCCGCAAGGGTCGCGCGGGGGCAGCCGATGTTGATGCGGACGTGGGTGCCCTTCGGCGCGCCGAAGAAGGCGCCGTCGCTCAGGCCGACGCCGTGCTGCTCGAAGTGCGCGATGGGATCGGCGAGCTTCAGGGCGGAGACATTGAGCCAGGCCAGGTAGGTGGCCTCGATCGGCGCTTCGACCTTCACGCCGGGCAGTTCGCGCGCCACGAAATCCAGCAGGAAGTCGCGGTTGCCGCGCAAGTAGGCCAGCAGTTCCTGGCGCCAGGGTTCGCTGTCGCGATAGGCGGCCTCGCAGGCGGTGAACCCGAGGGCGGTGACCTCGGCGACCACACCGGCGGTGGCGCGGACGAACCGGGCGCGCAGCGCGGGGTCGGGGATGATGGCGAGGGAGGTGCCGAGGCCGGGGACGTTGTAGGTCTTGCTCGGCGCCATGAGCGTGAGCGTGCGCTTAGCGATTTCATCCCCGAGGGTGCCGGTGGGGATGTGAGGCAACGCGGGGTCGAGGATGAGGTCGCAATGGATCTCGTCGCTGCAAAGCACCAGGTTGTGCCGGACACAAAACTCGCCCAACCGCACGAGCTCGTCGCGCCGCCAGACTCGGGCGAGGGGATTGTGCGGGTTGCACAGGTAGAACAGGCGGGTGCGCGGGGTGACCGCGCGCTCCAACGCCGCCCAATCAATCGTCCAATGGCCGTCCTGCAGCACAAAGGGCACGCCGACCGAGGCGCGGGCGCTGTTCTTCGGCGCACTCATGAACGGGGGGTAAACCGGCGTGAGCGTGAGCACTTCGTCGCCGGCTTCCGCAAAGGCCTGGGCGGTGATATTAAGTCCGACCACCAGTCCGGGCAGCCAGACAATCCAGGCGGGGTCGATGGTCCAGCCGTAGCGGCTGTGCATCGCCGTCACCACGGCATCCACCGTGGATTTCACCGGCCGGGCATAGCCGAAGATGCCGTGTTCGACCCGGCGATGGAGGGCCTCGATGATCGCCGGGGGCGACTTGAAATCCATGTCGGCCACCCACAGGGGCAGGATGTCGCGGCCGGCATACTTCTGCCACTTCTGGGAATCGGTGCCGAGACGGGTCGGTACGGTATCGAAGTCAAAGGTCATTGATTCAAAATCTGCGAGGGTAGGCGTGTCCCGCAATACAAACTCCGGTTCTAAGGCCGGTATGCAATATACCAATCAGATCTATCGCGGCAGAGGTTGGGTTGTAGAGCGGGGTCTCCGAACCCCGCCTTCGTTCGCGAAAAGTTAGGCGAAGGCGGGGTTCGGAGACCCGGCCCTACAATTTACATCCACTTCCGCCGGGCCTGCGGCGTGACAAGTGTTCGCTGATCGAATCCGGGAATGACATAATCATCCGGCCGTTGATGGTCCGCCGGCCCCCCGCTGATGCCTTTGCGGCATGACGGAGAGCGGGCGGAAGTATTTCAGGTTGCCGTGCTTAACTGCTATTATGAGGCATGAGCCTGTCCGCGCCGGTGATCACCAGAAAGAAAGGCCGGACATGATGGCGATCGAGACCCTTGCCCTGCGAACCCTGCTGACGGTCGCCCGCCAGCGGGATGGCTTGGACGAAACGCGCTGCCGGATGGTCCTGGAATTCCTGGATGCGGCGGGGTCGGTCGATGGCGTGTTGCAGCGCACCCTCACGGAACTCGGCCTGACCGAGCACAAATTTTCCATCCTCGTGGCGCTGTTCGCGCTCGATCCCGCGGCGGCCACGCCGGCGGACCTTTCGGTTCATACCGACGTCACCCGCTCCGCCATGACCGCCCTGCTTGATGCCCTCGAGGCGCGGGGATTGGTTGCGCGGCGGCGTGATACGCGCGACCGCCGGGTGGTTTATGTCGGCCTGACGGACCCCGGCCGGGTCGCCGCCAATGCCGCGCTCATGGATTACCTCCGGACCGCGGACAAACTGGCGCAAGGAGTGTCGCCGGCCGACCAGGCGGCGTTGCGCCAAAGCTGCGCGCTCCTGCACGAAAGCGCCGGCCAATTCCAACCGGCATCCGCCTCACCCATTTCTCCATGAAAACCCGCATCCTCCCAACCCTGATTGTCGCCGTGGTCGTGTTTGGCGCGATCTTCGGCTACAAGTACCTCGCCATCCGCCGCGGCATGGCCGCCCAGGCCGCCCAGGTCCGGCCGCCCACCACCGTCAGCACCGCGCCGGCCCAGGAGGAGACCTGGCCGAACACGGTGAATGCCGTGGGTTCATTCGCCAGTTTCCGCGGCATCATGGTCCGGAACGAGGTCGAGGGGGCCGTGCGCCGCATCGCCTTCGAGTCGGGCGCCACCGTCGCGGCCGGCGACCTGCTCGTGGACCTCGATGATTCAATCGAGGCCGCCAGCCTGCCGGGCCTGGAAGCCCAGGCCAAGCTGGCCATGACCAACCTCACCCGCGCCCGCGATCTGCGGGCCGCCGACACCAACGCCCGCGCCGACCTCGAGGCCGCCGAGGCCGTCGCCGCCTCGACGCAGTCGGCCGTGGCCACGCTTCGCGCCACGCTGGCCAAGAAGCACCTCACCGCCCCCTTTGCCGGCCGGCTCGGCATCGCGCAGATCTACCCCGGCCAGTTTCTCGGCAAGGCCGAGGCCATCGTGCAGCTCGAGACCCTCGACCCGGTGTATGTGGACTTCACCCTGCCGCAGCAGGCCATCGCGCGGGTCGCGGTCGGCCAGGCGGTGCACGTGCGGGTGGATGCCTTTCCGGAGCGCGTGTTTGAAGGCACCATCGCCGCCATCTCGCCGCGCGTGAACGACAGCACCCGCAGCCTCAGCCTGCGGGCCGCCGTGCCGAACCGCGACGAGGTGCTGCGCCCCGGCATGTTCGGCCAGGTCCAGGTCGTCCTGCCCGGGACCGAGCGTGCCATCGTGCTGCCCACCACGGCGGTCGTCTACAACCCCTACGGCAATTTCGTCTACGTGGTGGTGGCGGGCGTCGCCCAGCAGCGCTTCATCCAGACGGGAGCGCAGCGCGGCAACGTGATCGCCGTCCTCTCCGGCCTGAAGCCCGGCGAGGAGGTCGTGACCTCCGGCCAGATCAAGCTGCGCAACGGCAGCCCGGTGCGCGTCGACAACAGTGTCGTGCCTTCCGCCAACCCCGCGCCCACGCCGACGGAAGGCTGAACCGGAGAACTCCGCCATGCGCTTCACCGACATTTTCATCAAGCGGCCGGTCCTCGCGACCGTCGTGAACATTTTTCTCCTGCTGGCGGGCTGGCTCGCCCTCCGGGAGATGAACGTCCGCCAGTACCCGGAGACCAAGAACTCGATCATCACCGTGATGACGACCTATCCGGGCGCGAGCGCCGACCTCGTGCGCGGCTTTGTCACGACCCCGCTGGAGCGCGAGATCGCCTCGGCCGACGGCATTGACTACGTCGAATCCGTCAGCGCCCCCAACTTCTCGGTCGTGCGCTCGCAGCTGCGCCTCAACTACGACCCGAACGACGCGCTCACGCAGATCACCTCCAAGGTCAACCGCGTGCGCAGCGAGCTCCCGGCGGGCGCCGAGGACCCGGTCTTCGAGATCCAGGTCGGCGAAACCACGGCCTCGATGTACATCAGTTTCGCGAGCTCGACCCTGCAGGCCAACCAGATCACCGACTATCTCGTCCGCGTCGTGCAGCCCAAGCTCTCCACCATCGAGGGTGTGCAGAAGGCCGAGGTCCTGGGCGCCCGCACGTTTGCGATGCGCATCTGGCTGAATCCCGCCCGCATGGCTGCCTTCGGCATCAGCTCGACCGAGGTCTGGTCCGCCCTCTCCGCGCAGAACTACCTCTCCGCCGTCGGCAAGACCAAGGGCGAGATGACGATCGTCAACCTCACCGCCCGGACGGACGTGCGCTCCGCCGACGCCTTTCGCGACCTCGTGATCCGCGAGCGCAACGGCGCGGTGGTCCGCGTCGGTGACATCGCCGAGGTCGAACTCGGGGCCGACGACTACGAGGTCAAGGTCCAGCTCCGCGGCAAGGACACCACCATGATTTCGATCTCGGTGCTGCCGACCGCCAATTCGCTCGACGTGGTCAAGCGCGTGCGCGCCGTCTGGCCCGACATCGCCGCCCAGCTCCCCGCCAGCATCGAGGGCAACATCGTCTACGATGCCACGGAGTTCATCAACGACTCGATCAACGAGGTGACCAAGACCCTCCTGGAGGCGATGCTCATCGTGATCATCGTGATCTACCTCTTCCTCGGTTCGCTGCGCTCGGTCGTCATCCCCATTGTCGCGATCCCGCTCTCCCTGCTCGGCGGCATGGTGTTCATGCTCGCCATGGGTTTTTCGATCAACCTGCTCACCCTGCTCGCCATGGTGCTGGCGATCGGACTCGTGGTCGACGATGCGATCGTCGTCGTCGAGAACATCCACCGCCACATCGAGGGGGGGCTGACGCCGCTGGCCGCGGCCCTCAAGGGCGCCCACGAACTGGTCGGCCCCGTCGTGGCGATGACCATCACCCTGGTGTCGGTCTATGCCCCCCTCGGCCTGCAGGGCGGGGTGACCGGGGCGCTGTTCCGCGAGTTTGCCTTCACCCTGGCCGGCGCGGTGGTCATCTCCGGCTTCGTGGCGCTCACGCTCTCGCCCATGCTTTCCTCGCGCCTGTTGCGCCACAATCCGAACCCGCGCGGCATCGAGCATTTCCTCGACCGCACCTTCGACCGGCTGCGCGGCTTCTACGAGCGCCAGCTCGACCACGTGCTGAACAACCGGCCGGCCGTCTACCTGGTGGCGGTCCTGATCGTCGCGGCGATCGTGCCGTTCTTCCTCATGACCAAGAAGGAACTGGCGCCGGCGGAGGACCGCGGCTTCGTGGTCGCCATCGCCCAGGGCGCGCCCAACGCCTCGCTCGAGCAGGCGCTGATGTCCGTCGACCAGCTCAGCGGCATCGTCGCCTCCTTCCCCGAGACCAGCAACTTCTTCACCGTGGCCGGCGTCGACATGGGCTCGCACCTGCCGTCGCCGAGTTCCAGCCTCATCGGCTGGCAGCTCAAGCCCTGGAGCCAGCGGGAACGCGGTTCCGGACTGTTGAGCCAGATGCTCACCGGCCGCGCCATGGGCATCGCGGGCGTGAGCGCCGCGGCCTTCCTGCCGCCGTCGCTGCCCGGCGCCGGCTTCGGCCTGCCGGTGCAGTTTGTCGTGTGCTCGACCGACAACCACGAGCGCGTCGTCGAGGTGGCCAACGAGCTGCTCATGCGCGCGCTGATGAGCGGCAAGTTCGTCTACGGCGACAACGACCTGAAGTTCGACCAGCCGCAGGTGGACCTCGAGCTCGACCGCGACAAGTCGGCCTCGGTCGGTCTCTCCATGCAGCAGTTCGGCGCCGACGTCGGCACCATGCTCGGCGGCGGCTACGTCAACCGCTTCGCCATCCAGGGCCGCGCCTACAAGGTCATCCCGCAGGTGGCGCGCAGCTTCCGGCTCACGCCGGAGCAGCTCGGCGACTACTATGTGTCCTCGACCAAGGGCGGGCTCGTGCCGCTGTCCAGCGTGGCCACCCTTGCGCCCTCCGTGCAGCCGCGCGACCTGCGGCGCATGCAGCAGCTCAACGCGGCCACGCTCTCGCTTCTGCCGGCCCCGGGCGTCTCGATGGGCGAGGCCTACGACTGGCTCAACGCCGAGTCCAAGTCCGCCTTCCCGTCGGGCTATTCGGCCGAGTACAAGGGCGAGCTCCGCCAGTTCGTGCAGGAGGGCAGCTCGCTCCTCGCGACCTTCGTGCTGGCGATCATCGTGATCTTCCTCGTGCTCGCGGCGCAGTACGAAAGCTGGCGCGACCCCTTCATCATCATGATGGCGGTGCCGCTCTCGCTCGCCGGCGCGATGGTCTTCCTCTTCCTCGGCGCGGCCACCCTCAACATCTACACGCAGGTCGGCCTCATCACGCTCGTCGGCCTCATCACCAAGCACGGCATCCTCATGGTGGACTTCGCGAACCGCATGCAGGAGGAGGGGCATGACGTGCGCGAGGCCATCGAGCACGCCGCCGGCATCCGCCTGCGGCCGATCCTGATGACGACCGCGGCCATGGTCTTCGGCGTCATGCCGCTGGTCTTCGCCAGTGGCGCCGGCGCCGAGGCCCGCTTCAGCATGGGCCTGGTCATCGCCACCGGCATGGCCATCGGCACCAGCTTCACCCTGTTCGTCGTGCCGTCGTTCTACGTCCTCGTCGCCGAGAACCGCCGCCCGAAGACGGGTTGATCCCCGCAATCACACAGATGGCACGGGATTGAACCGCAAGTGAACCGTAAAGAACGGCAGAGAATGTAATAGTGACTTTCCAGCGGGTTGGGCCCGTATCTCTGCGTGTTCCTTTCGATCCGTGGCATCAGTGAAATCCGTGGTTAAAAGCACGCGGTCGCGCCGGTTGTGGCTGTAGCCGGCTCTTTTTGGACCCATTAAGTCTGTGACTGCCTCGGGGTTGGGTCCGGTCCGCTGTTGCGCGGCCCGGGGGCGGCCGGTAGGAACGCTGTTTCCATGGAGCTGCGTCATTTGCGCTATTTCCGCGCGGTTGCCGAGCGGCTGAGTTTCAGCCGCGCCGCCGGGGAGTTGCGCGTGGCCCAGCCGGCGCTGAGCCGGCAGGTGAAGGCCCTGGAAGAGGAACTCGGCGTGCGGCTGCTGGACCGCAACCGTGTGCGCGTCCAGCTCACCGATGCCGGGCGCACTTTTTACGCGCACACCTGCAAGGTGCTGGCGCAGGTCGACATGGCCGTGGCCGCCACGAAGGATACGGCGACGGGGGTGGGCGGGGAGCTGATCATCTGCAACGACTGGCGGCTTTCGAATCCCATCGTGCTGGGCGCGATCGCCGAATACCGGCAGCGGTATCCGCGCATCGAGGTTTCGCTGCGGGATCTGCTCATCCACGAACAGCTTACCGCCCTGCGGGCCCGCGAGGCGCACCTGGGCTTTGTCGCCGCGCAGGAATTCGCCGCCCACGATGAATTGCAGTCGCTGCACCTGCTGGACGCGGAACTCCTCGTCACCGTCGGAGCCCAGCACCGGCTGGCGTCCGCCGGGCGCATCCGCATCGCCGACCTCGCGGGCGAAACCTGGGTCATCACCGGCGCCAAGGAAACGCCCGGGCTGCGCGAGTTCATCGTCCAGACCTGCCGGTTGAGCGGATTCAACCCGATCTTCGCCCCGCCGGTGCACACCCTGGAAAGCGTCCTCGCGCGGGTGACCACCGGCTACGGGGTCTGCCTGTGGCCGGAGTTTCTCACCCCTTCGTTTCCGACCAACCCGCTGGTGCGCTACCTGCGAACCGATTGTCCGCCGATCGAGCTCCGCGCCGTCTGGCACCGGCGCGAGGATTCGCCGCTGCTGAAGCAGTTCCTCACCATCCTGCGCCGCCGGATCGCGGAATCGGCCCCGGTCCGCCCCAAGGCGCGCGCCTAGCCAACGATGCAGTCGGCGAGAAGGCCGGGAGCTTGCTCCCGCTCTGAGAGCGCCAGCAAGCTGGCGGCCTACCGGAGACACTTTGCGGCTTCGCAACCATCGAGGCCGATAAAAACGCCGACTGCATCGAGGACCTCGGTGAGCGCTAACTGGATTCTTCGCGCCGCTCAGAATGACAATCAGGGCTTGAAAATACGGCCTAGCCGCCGCCCCGGTCGCCGCTGTCGGCGGCCACGAGGAGCGTCATCAGTCCGAGGATGAGGAGGATGGCGACGGCATTCATGCGGCGGGTGCGGCCCCATCATGCCTGTAACAGAGCGCTTTGGGAAATGCTTCCTGCCTCTCAGCGTGATGCCGGACCGGCCTGACGCCGCTACCGTCCAGTTGGCGGTGAAAATTTTGCTCTGTTCAGGCGTGTCCTGGGCTCACCCAGCAATCGATCTTCAAGTTCAATGCAGTGGCAATAACGCTCGTATCCGCCATTGCTCCGGAGAGATAGGGATTTTGGGGCAGCGCGTGGACGCTATTTCGATTCCGCGCCGACGCCCGTGGTTTCCAGCTTCATTGCCGGTGGCGGACCGGTTGCGCGGCGCAGGACGACCGGACTTTGCTCGCTCTGGAGGATTTTCTCGAAGAAGGCGCGCACTTGCCGTAGTCGGACGGAGGCACGTCGGTATCCTGCAATTCGAGGGAGCGCTCGAAGACCAGATTGCCGTCTTCCAGCCGGGCCCCGGCGCGATAGCTTCCAAAGTCCGTATCCAATTTCACGGGTTGCAGCATCTCATCCACCTCGTAGCCCTTGGGCAGCACGAATTCGGCGCGCTCCTCGAAGGCGTAGGGCTGGATGGCGACCGGTAGCGTGCGGGGTTTTTTCGCAAGCCTGGAGGTGTCGCGGCGCGAGACCACCACGGGCTTGAAGATGAGCAGTTCGTCGCGCATCAGTTTGCCATAGCCCGTCGACAGGAATTCGGCATGGAGCGTGAATACCGGCTCGGGGAACCAGTCCTGCGGCTCGACGACGGTGCGTCGCAGCGCCGGCAGTGTGGCTCCGAGCCAGTGTTCGATACGCTTCTTGAAATCGTCTTTTTTCAACCGGCTGAATTCTGCCCGGACCACCGAGGCGGCGATGCCGGAGAAGCGTTCGTCAATCCGCCCCCTGATGTTGCCCATGGCATCGAGTTCCGCCCGGACGGTGCGGACGACGCGGTCACCTTCGGGGCGGGGGGCCGGCAGGGCGATCAGCCCCCCGGACTGGCCGGCAAGCAGGAGTCCCTTCGCGGCGAGGCGCGGACTCGCAATTAGGCCGAGCGGCGTGTACTCATCGGTGGGATCGAAGACCAGCAGGCGGCCGAAATGGGGATGGACCACGACCGCTGTCGCGTCGACCGCGGCGTCAACCCGGATGGCGAGAATGCAGTGGTTGAACTGCATCGGTGACGGCCAGCTTTCCTCCACCCGCGAGCGTGAGCCTGTCAGCACAATCAGCGGATAGGACTCAATGCCCGCAACGGCGAGGAGGCTGCGCAGGAGCGTCGTCTTATCCTTGCAGTCGCCGTAATTGCACTGGAGCACCCGGCTGGCCGGACGGGGGAGCATTCCGCCGGCCTCCGCGCTGTCGAGTTGGATGGAAATGTAGTTCACCCGTTGCGCAAAGTGGCAGAGGCGTTGGAGCCGTTCCCATGGGGTCGCGGCGCTGGCGAGCAGTTGGGTCACGCGCTGCTGCAGCGCGGCATCGGGGCGCGACGCGGCGTCGTATATGGGCGTGAAGAACTGCGATATCCCGGACCACGAACCGCTCTGGATGCCGGGGCGGGCCTCCACGAATTTCGCGGGTGGAATGATATCCACCGCCAGCCAGGGCGCGAGCGAGGCGGCGGGCGGGCTCATGGGTTCGTCGGCGAGCGCTGGCTGGCCGGTCATCGTCCACGAACGTCCCGTCGGTCCGGTTGCGGCCGGGACGGTCTCATGGTTGAAAGTGCGTTCGGTCACGTTCCAGCCGGCCGGCAGCTTGAGCATGAACGTCGACCGCTCGATGGGCAGCTTGTCCGTGAACCGCCAGGCGATCTGGTTGAACAGCGTCTTGGCGACCGTGACCGCTTCATAGCCGAAGACAGTGCCGGGCCTGGCGTCGTCCTTCGCGCTGATAATTTGCTGGCGGGCCTCGCCATAGAGTTCGAGGGCGGAGGTGTGCACCGCGAGATCTGACGTGTGCTTCTTTCCATAGGCGACGACCTCCCCGCCGGTCTTGATCGTCCAGGCCTTGAACGATTTCACCTCCGAGGAGCCGCTCAGGTAGGCCACGCGGCCGCTGGCGTGTTTCTTGCCGTCCTCGGTCAGGATTTTGAACACCTTCCTGGTCCGGGTGACGCGGTTGCCATCGCGTTCGATCTCGACGAAGCTCTCATCGAGGAGCACGACCGCCGCGGCCTCCTTGGTCGCCGCGGTGACCGGGGCCTTGGCCACCACTGCCAGCCAGTCCGGGGCCGAGGCCGCCGCCGCGAGCCGGGCCGCGCCGCAAACCGCCAGGACCGCAAGGAGCAGCCGTAAACCGGGCAAACAAGTGAAGCGGCGCATGCGAGCGAAGATCAGGGATTGGTGGGGGCGGGCGACGATGCCTTGGTTTGCCGGAAGGTGAGCGTGTGGTTGTCGCGCTCGTGCATCATTTCAAAGATCCGCTTGAGGGCGGGATAGCCTGTGCGCCCGTAGCCGATGTTTTTAAGCTGAAATTCCCGGTGGTAGGTGACCGAGTGTTTGGACTTATTCCAGAGAATCTCCACGTCGTACTTGCCCACGGCCCCGATATCCAGACCGGGCGGCGCACTGCCCGCCTCGATGGCAAATCCTTCCGGAACGGTGATGGTTACCTCATCCAGTTCGAGGTAACGGTGCGGGAAAAGCACCAGGTTGTCCCGGGTTTCCGACTCGAACAGGGCGGTGCCGCCGCGTCGGAACACACTGGGTTGCACGAAGAGGCGGGAGCCGGTGCGCTCGGCAAATTCGGGCACCCGGAGATGGAAGCTGATCTTGATTGGTTCCAGCGCCCGGTTGGCGTGCTCAACCCTGATCGCGGTGATTTCGGCGGATTTCAAGTGGGGTTGGACGAGGGCTAGCAAGTGCTGCTTGATTTCTTCCGGTGTGGCCGCATCGAGAGAGTTTTTCTCGGTGGCCTCGAAGTAGCCGGTGAGCTCCACCGTGACCACGCCCTCGAGCAAGCCGTCGGCATCGAGCGTGAGGGTGGCTGACTGCCGTCGCACGGAACGCTCAGCCGGCGCGCTGTCCACCGGTACGATCAGCGCCTTGTTTTCACTGGCGATGATAATGGAGGTGTCGCCGTTTCGCCAGTCGATCATGTCGGCCGGCAGGTAGCTGGCGCCGGGATCGAAGAATGTCCAATTGTCACCCCGCTGGACGGCTGCGACGGCTCGGGTGAACGTGAACGGCACGGCGACACCTGGCTTGTAGAAGAAAATCGTGCGGTCGTTCGCCAAGGCGAGCCGGGCATCGAATCCGGCGGCGCGAGCGAGCGCGACGAAAAGCGTGTTGATGTCCGTCGCGGTGCCGCTACCGCTCTTCAGCGTCTCGGCGGCGGTGCCGTTGGGCTTGAGCTTGCGGCGCTCCTCCTTGCTCAGTCCGTTTCCGTCGCGCTGGCGGTTCACGATCTGGCCGCGGCAGAAGTCGTGAATCCTGCGAAGCTTTTCGTCGGGGGAATCGGCCGGAGTGACCAGTTTCTGCACTTGGCTGACGATCTCCTTGGTCGCCTTGGCGTTGCTCCTGGTGTCGCGGTGGAGCCGTGCAGAAATCATGGCCCAGAATTGATCCGCCGACTTGACCGGCTCGTAGGTGTAGTAAATCAGCACGCTGGACAGGATATGGACCGCCGCGGGTTGGAACCGCTCCTCCTTGCGGGAACGCACGTCATGCAGGGCGAACTCATAAAATCCCCGTTGGTTCGGCTTCTGGGCCTGGTTCGGATAATTCATGTAGAGCATCTGCATGTTCAGGCCGGGCACCAGCTTGAGCGGTTTGAAGCGATAGACCACCGAGCGCATGGGCATGGCGCCTTGAAAGTGCAAAGGGAACATCGGCCGCCGGGTATCCTGGGATAGGCGGAAGCGATACTCGATGATGTCGCCAGGCTGGAGGCCGGGTGGAGCGAACGATTTCACGCGCATGCGGAGATTGCCGGCCTTCACGGTTTCGCGCTCATAGATGTCGTCGCGCTTGAGTTCGAGGATGCGGCCATCGGGCTTGATGGTCCGCGCCTCGATGCCGGCGAGGGAACTGGAGTTGCGGTCGAATGGAATCTCTATCTTCGACAGTTTGTCCACTCCCTGTTCGGTGAAAACCTTGATGCGGGCGTAGAAACTCGTCTTCGGCCCCTCCGGGTCCGAGTCGTCCACCTCTGTTTCGGCGAGCAGCACCTCGGCGCCGGCGTCCGCCTCGATCCTGGGTTTGGTCTCCGAAATTTCCGCGGGATCTATCGCCGGCCACTTGGCCGCATGCGCCGTGAGGGCGAGGAGGCCGGCGAGCACCAGCAGTGAAAAGAGGCGTTGGACCGCAAGGGGAGCATGCATCCGGACAGACAGAGGTTAAAGAGGCGACCCGTCAGGCGATTCAATGTCGGGCCCGATTGGATGCCAATCGGAATCTATCCAGCCCGGGACCCGGTCCCCGGGCGCATGCGTGCCGGGACTGCTGGCGGAGGAAAGTGCGGGTGATAACCTGCGCGTCTGACATCAATGCTCGGCAATGAAGCTGAAGTTAACTGCGCAACTTTTCTGTGCGCAATGACCGCAATGTTCAGTGGGTGCATTACTGGGCGTCCGCAAGTGTTGCCAAAAACGACATCATTTGCTCGGTCAAAGATTCCACCACGCAAAAGCCCATCAAAAACGCGGCAGTTAAAGTGGTATATTTGTGTTTTCATACTGCTCGCGAAATGGTGTTCGAGGGCTTCATCACTGATGAGAATGGGATGTGCCGTATCAGTGTTCCTGAGAAGCATGTTTGGTTGGATATCAATGAAGCATACGGGGGTGGCTTTCGACGTCGCAGCGATGTAACCGCTCGCGGATATTACGAAGGTGGAATCAATGAAGGGCTCGAATTCGGTTCCGAGATGAACGTCGGCGAAATCACAATTCTCCTTCAGCAGAATTGGATCGAAATGTCTGAAATCCTGCGCAGGCAATATGGGCCGAACTTGGCGAATCCAACTTTGCCAAGCCAAGGCGGTTCATACGTAACTTCGCCGCACTCCCAAGGCCATGGCGCGGGTCTGACGCCGGGCTCAGATGGGCTTGGTTCCCAGGACGATCCGCCCCCGCGGCTTGGGAGCGGCGGTAGCGGAGTCGCGTTCTTCCAGGGTGATGAAGATCCCCGGCCGCTTGGTCTGCGGGGCCGCCTTGGGTTCAAGCAGGAAACAAAACAGCCCGCTGTCCGGCCCGCCCTGCGGGAGCATGCCGGCATACCAGACGCCGCCGGTGGTTCGATCGGATAGCCAGACGATATACCGCTGGTTGCCGGACACAGCCGGCAGTTCCCGGACGGCGATGAAGCCCTGCAGGCTGCCGGGGTCATAGAGCGCAAAGGAGCGATCAACTGGCGGCTGGCTTTGCCCGGACCGCGCAACGCGGTTCTGCTCCCACAACGATTCCGCGAGGGAGGCGAGTTGAACGAAACGTGCGTCGGCATCACCTCCGGCGTTGCGCAAGGGCACCTCGGAGTAGCGGGTCCGATCGGCCTCAAGAATGGCCAGCACCACGACCGGACCGGTGGGGCGCGGTGGCAGGCGCAGCGCCAGAATCCCGAGGCTGGTCGCAATGACCGCCGCGAGGCTCCATTTGGCCACCCGGCTCCAGGGGAAATCGGCCATGGTTCGTCGGGCGGGACCGGGCGGGCGGACACGCCGGTCAATCCGGGCCTCAATCCGGGCGAGCAGGCTCTCCGGTGGGGCCGATCGGGGCAGCGTCAGGATGGCGCGCGCGACGGCGGCCTCGTATTCCTGTACCAGGGCGGCCAGTCCGGGATCGCGGGCGAGTTGAGCCTCAAAGGAGGCCCGCTCCCCGGGGCCGAGACGGTCGAGCGCATAAAGGCAGGCCTGTTCTTCAAGCTGGGAATTCATGACGGGGGTTCGATGGCGGCCGAGCGCAGCTCCACCAGACCACGGCGGATCCAGGTCTTGATCGTGCCGAGGGGTTGATTGAGGCGGGCTGCGATTTCGGCCTGGGTTAAGGGCGAGAAAAGGGCGAGCTCCAGCGCCGTGCGCTGAGCGTGGGTGAGTCCGTCCAGACAGGCCTGCAGGCGGTCGCTTGACGCATGTGCGTCCACGGCCTGCCGGGAATTCTCCGGCACCACGAACTCAGCCGGCATCGCGTCCTCGTCCGGCAAGGGCACGGTGGCAGAGTTGCGGTGGCGCCGGCGGAGTTGATCGATGCAGGTGCGGCGGAGGATGTTGATCGACCAGGTGAACGGACTGGACTTGCGGTCATCGTAGTCGCCGGCGTGGGTCCACAGCTTGACGAAGGTGTCCTGCACCGCCTCCTCCGCGGCGCCGGCCTCGCCGAGAAAGCGATGCGCGAACGACAGCATGGGACCGCTGTACCGGCGGTAGAACTCCCGGAAGGCGGTGCGGTCGCCATCCGCGACCGCGATCAGCAGATGGGTATCATTGCTGTTTTCAGTGCCTGCCGGCGGGGATGCCATACAATCAGCGCCCGGTCGCGGCGGGTTCCGGTCGGGGAAAGAGCAGCGGTTCCAGCCTGGGGACCACGGCATCGGCGGCGCCGGAGAAGAGCTTCATGACGATGTCATCGCCCCTTTCCAGGGATCTGGGGCGATAGCGGAAGGTAATGATGCCGAAGTCGTGCTTCTTGCCGTGGATTTTCAGGGTCATCCAGCCGCGGTAGGTCAGCTCACCCGGCATCTCGTTGAGGAACGGCAGCTGGTAGATGCGCAGTTCGATCGGATGGTCCTTGGTCCGGGCGGTGAGCCGCTCGGTCCGGATGGTCACCGGCCAATTGCGCGCCTTGGCGACCTGCTGGAAGGCCATGTCGATCCGGTCGAAATCGGCGACCGCTCCAAAGTCCCTTTCCAGGTCCTCCACCACGACGATGGCCAGGTTGATCGGACGGGCCTCCTGGGCCGGCTGGTCCTTGGCCTCCGCCAGGCTGGCGGCGGCGAGGAGGGCGATGATCATCAGGAGAGGCATGGGCGTGAATGGACCGTTGCAAAGTTATACGCAAAAGCATGCCCCGCGGATTCAACCCGGGCCGGGCGGGGAGGCCGTCAGCCTGATTGGGAAATAGTTTCACGGTGGGCGACCCGGGGCGTGACGTCTGTGCACATCCGTGGTCGCGGGCGAAGACGTAAGTTTCGGTTTTCCCGAAATTTAACGGCCGAAAGTGAATGGCATCTGCCATGCATGAAGTGAATTCCAAGGTCACAGTACCTTCCACCCATCAACCATTCAACTCCACATCACCATGAGACTCGTACGTTACACCTATCCCACCCATCGCAGCCCGGTTTCCCTGCTGGGCAACCTGGCCCGCTCCCCGTGGTCCGGCCTTGAGACGGAAATCGACCGCCTGTTTGCCTCGACGCTCGCCGACCTCGGCACCCCGGCGTCCGACGTGCGCTTCCCGGTCGATCTCTACGAGGACAAGGACAACACCTATGTCCGCGCCGAACTCCCCGGCCTGCACCGCGACGACATCCACATCGAGGTGGTCGACGATTACCTGACCATCAACGCCAGCCGCAAGACGAAGGAAGGCGAGCGCGAGCAGTCGTTCGCGTACAGCCGCTCCATCAGCCTCCCGGCGGAGACCCGCAACGACAAGATCACCGCGGCCTACGAGCAGGGTGTCCTCACGGTCACGCTGCCGAAGCAGGAGGAAGCCAAGCCGCGCAAGATCACCGTGAACGTCAGCTGATGACGCCGCGGCCACAATAAACCACCCAACCATTCAGGAGACATTACCATGAGTCTGTTCAATACCATCATCCCCGCGCTGAACCGCCCGCTGGCGCGCCGCAGCGCGGCCGCCGCCGCCGAAACCCAGACCGTGCAGCCCGCCTATGAAGTGAAGGAGTCCAACGACGCCTACGGCCTCATCGTGCACCTGCCCGGTGTGAGCAAGGAGGGCCTCGAGCTCACGGCCGAGGCCGGCACCTTCACCGTGCGCGGGACGCGCGCCTGGAAGCAGCCGGAAGGCTGGACCGCGCTCTATCGCGAGTCCGCCGACGTGCCCTTCGAGCTCGTGCTCACGCATGACAACACCATCGACGCCGACAAGATCCACGCCGAGCTGAAGGACGGCGTGCTCCGGGTCTCGCTCCCGAAGACCGAGGCCGTCAAACCGCGCAAGATCGCCGTCAGCTGAAGTTTTGCGCGGGGTTTTAATGTAGGGCGGGGATTCCGATCCCCGCCTTTTTATTTCATTCCGCTGGAATCCAATCTTTCTCGTACTCTTTATCGTTCTCTTTCTCCTGCCTTGGGGATTGGCGAACGATTGCGACCGAGGACGGTCGCGCTCCCAGGCGGGGATCCTCCTTCGCCAAGGCTTCAGAGGACACGTCGGAATCCCCGCCCTACAACCGGCAATGTCCGGAGGGAGCGTCCGGATTTTTTTAACCACAAAGAACACAAGGTTGCTGTCCGGTTGGGGAATGTCTCCCGCGCCCTTATAAGGGCCTCGAACGACACGTCCGCATTGGGAGATTTGTGTTCTTTGTGGTTACTTCAATTTCGCACCGCTTGAGGGTTGCGCTTTTTGCGGCCAATCCTCCGCGCAATTGGACTGGCGGGGTCGCGGCGACGGCGTAATCTGTCCGCATGCAAAGCGCATACGTACCGGCTTTGATGATCGTCGGCTTCATTGCCTTCATCGGACTGGCCTGCTGGCTGGGCGCCAGGGCTTCGACTCAGGCCCGTGAGAACATGCGGCAACTGGCGGGCCGGCTCGGCCTTGAACTGGAGGCGGCGCAGCCGGCGCTCGGCCTCTTCTGGCCCGACCCCCGCGTGTCCGGCCGCATCCGGGGCAAGGCGGTCTTGCTTTACAATTACACCACCGGTTCCGGCAAATCGCGCCATACCTGGTCGGCCGTGGCCGTCACGCCCGCGGCGGACGGCGGACTGACCTTTGGCATTTCCCGGCAGGGCTTCGCCACGAGGCTGCAGGAAATGTTCGGCGCGAAGGAAATCACCGTGGGATCGTCCGAGTTCGATGCCGCGTGGTTTGTGCAGACCAACGATCCCGACTTTCTGAAGGCGGCGCTGCTGCCGGAGCTGCAGGAAAAATTCCGCAGTTACCGCGGGGCGTTTAAAATGGAGAAAGGCACGGTCACCTATGTGGAGTCGGGCCGGTTCGACCGCGAAGAGACCTGCCGGCGCTTCGAATCCGTCACCGCCCTGGTGTGCGATCTCGCCGACCTCGCCGAGGTCCACTCCCGCCACGCCGTCCGCACCTGATGGACGCGCCGGCCACATCCCAGGTCCCGACCGGCCCCGTGCTGCTGTTCGATGGCGAATGCGGCCTGTGCAACCGCTGTGTCCGCCTCTTGCTGCGGCTCGACCGCGAGGCGAAACTGCGCTTCGCCCCGCTGCAGAGTCCGGCGGCCCAGGCCTATCTGCGGTCGAAGGGTCTGCCGACGACGGACTTTGATTCCCTGGTGTTCGTCTCCGATTGGTCGCGCGCCGCGGATCCGAGCCTGCGCACCGACGGAGTGCTGGCCGCCTTGCGGCTGTGCCCCGGCACCGGCCGGGCGCTGGCGGGGCTGCTGGGGATTTTCCCGGCCGGTCTCCGCGATTGGGGTTACAAATTCATCGCCCGTTGGCGTTACCGCATCTGGGGCGAATGGCACCCGCGCCCCCTGGCCCGACCGGAGTGGGCCGGAAGGTTTTTCGGGTAGTAGCGAGGAGTGCAGGGTAGGTACGAGCGTGAGCGAGTGGAGTTTTGGCGTATGCAGCGCGTGAACCACTCGCTCACGCTCGTAGCTACCTTTCCTGACGCGACTGCGTTATCCAGCGATCGGGATCAATTTTTAACCACAAAGAACACAAAATTCCTGACGCGAATGAAGCGTCCGAGGCGCCTATAGGCGCGCGGGCGAGCTTCCCAACCGGACAGTAACTTTGTGTTCTTTGTGGTTAACCAATTTCGAGACCTTATCCACTCGCTACTGCTTCCTACTTCTTCTCCGGGATCAAAATCGAGGCCAGGACCGAGGTCGCGAGCACGCCGGCGATGACGCCGAGCGAGACGGCGATGGAAATGTCGACCCAGTGCTCGATCAGCATCTTCACGCCGATGAAGCTGAGGATGAGGGCGAGGCCGATCTTGAGATAGCGGAAGAGCTGCATGATCCCGTTGAGCGCGAAATACAGCGAGCGCAGGCCCAAAATGGCGAAGATGTTCGAGGTCAGGGCGATGAAGCCGTCGCGGGTGATCGCCAGCACCGCGGGCAGCGAATCGAGGGCGAAGACCAGGTCGGTGGTCTCGATGACGATCAGCACAATGAAGAGCGGCGTGGCCATGCGCCGGCCCTCGTGGAACGTGAAAAAGTGCCCGTGGTCGTTGTTCGGGGCGACGGGGAAGAAGCGGCGGAAAAGACGGACGGCAATGTTGTGATCCGGATTGACGTCCACCTCATCCTTGCCGGGCAGGGCCATCTTGATGCCGGTGTAGACGAGGAAGGCGCCGAAGATGTAGATGATCCAGTGGAAGCGGGCGAGGACGCTGACGCCCACGAGGATGAAGATGGCGCGCATGACCACGGCGCCGATGATGCCCCAGAAGAGCACGCGATGCTGCCAGCGCGGGGCGACCTTGAAGTAGCTGAAGACGAGGATGAAGACGAAGACGTTGTCGATGCTCAGGCAGAGCTCGACGAGGTAGGCCGCGAGGAACTCCTGGGCGGGCACGGGGCCGCGCCACCACCAGATCAGGCCGTTGAAGGCGAGGGCGAGGGTGAACCACACCACGCACCAGCGCAGGGCCTCGTGCATCTTGACTTCGTGGGCCTGGCGCTGAAAGACGCCGAGATCGAGCGCCAGCATCGCCGTGATGAAACCAAAAAACGCCAGCCAGGCCCACGCGGGCAGCGGTGGCATGGCGTCAAGAACGGCAAGGAAGGGCAGCATCTGCGCCCAGCATGGGGAAGGGCCGCACCGCCGCGCAAGCGGGGAGTGCGGCATTGGAAAATCGCCGGCATATTACCCGGCATCGCATCACGCCCGAGCAGTAACCATTCAGTTGAACCACGAATGGACACGAAGGGGAAAACGACTGCACGGCACAGCCATCCCCATTCAGTGTCTGGGAAAGGCAAATCCGGCGGAAATCAATCCCTGCTATTCGTGTTTCTTCGTGTCCATTCGTGGTTTCCTGCCGCCTGAGTCCGCCTGAGGTTTTGACATCCCCGGAAGCGCGGTTCAGTGACTGGCTTTTCGCCATGAAACGACTGTTTTCCCTCCTCTGCTGCGGCGTGTTCCTCACCACCGGCCTGTGCGCCCAGACCGACGGGGCCCAGGCGGCGCCGGACGCCACGCAGGCCCTCAACACCACGGCCGCCGCGGCCCTGGCGAGCGGACAGGCCCAGGTGCCGCGAACGCCGGACTTCCTGGAGCACCTGGTCGATGCCACGCTGGAGCTGTTCGATGTCAGGAGCAGCGGCAACACCACCACCCACTATATCATCGCCGCGTTCTTCCTGGTCGGCTCCTACCTGCTGCGCCGGGTCGTCACGACCATCCTCTTCGGGTTTTTCAAGCGCCTGGCGGCCCGCACGGCGACCACGCTCGACGACAAGCTGTTCCCGGCGCTGGAGGCGCCCGTGGCGGCCTTCATCGCCATCGCCGGCGCGGTGGCGGCGCTGAAGGTGCTCAAGTTCAGCGCGCAGGCCGACCTGGTCTTCGGGTATGCGAGCACGGTCGCGTTCTCGCTGGCGCTCTTCTGGCTGTTCCTCCGGGCCTTCAACACCGTGCTCGACCATGTGCACGAGCTCGCGCGCGCCCGGCAGCTCGGCATCGCGGCCTTCATGCCGTGGATCAAGAAGGCCCTGGTCACCATTTTTGTGGTCTTCGGGGTGCTGATGGTCGCCCAGAGCCTCGGGGCGGATGTGAAGGCCTTCCTCGCCGGCCTCGGCCTCGGCGGCCTGGCCTTCGCCCTCGCCGCGCAGGACACCATCGCCAACCTCTTCGGCTCGGTCGTGGTCGCGATCGACCAGCCGTTCAAGATCGGCGAGGCCGTGCAGATCGGGGCCACCATCGGGGTCGTCGAGGACATCGGGCTCCGCTCGACCAAGATCCGCACCCTCGACAAATCCCTGGTCATCATCCCGAACAAGACCGTGGCCGCCGAGGCGATCACCAACCTGTCCCGCTTCACCCAGCGGCGGGTGGCCCAGACGCTGGGGCTGACCTACGACACCACGCCCGAGCAGATGGAGGGCATTGTGGCGGACCTGCGCCGGATCATCACGGAGAGCGAGGGGGTGGACAAGGGTTCGGTCGTGGTGTATTTCAACAACTACGGGGCCTCCTCACTCGACATTCTGGTGGTCTACCTGACCGTCAGTCCGGATTTTGTCGAACACCTCAAAATCCGCGAGCGCCTCAATCTCGCCTTCATGCGCGCCGTGTCGGCCCGCGGCCTCTCCTTCGCCTTTCCGACGCAGACCGTGCAGCTCGAGGGTCCGCTCATGCGGGCGCTGGTGGAGAAGCGGGCGGCGCCGGTTTCGCCGGCGCCGAACGCTTAACGTTGAACGTTTAACGCTTAACGCCGAAGTGCGGAGCACCGGGAGCGCGACCGCCCTCGGTCGCAATTGATAATCAACCTTTCGGATTCGAGAAAGGGAACGATTACGAGAACGAGTACGAGCTCGGCCGGATCCCGTCGTTCTCATTCCCGGCTCTGACCGCATACGGATAATTGCGACCGAGGGCGGTCGCGCTCCCGGGTCCGTCAGTTCTTTTCCCCGGCCCCGACGGCGCGCTCGAAATACACGCGTGCGGTCCGGTACTGGCCCTTCGCCTCGGCGAGCGAGGCTTCCGTGCGGGCCAGCGCGGTCTGGGTGTCGAGCAGGTCGGTGATGATGGCGGCGCCGAATTCATACCGTTCGCGCACGGCCCGCAGGCTCTCCGCGGCGGACCGCACCCCGGCCTCGTTGGCCGCGATGGCGGCCCAGGCGCGCTCCAGCTCAACCTGGGCGGACCAAACCTCCTGCCTGACCTGCAGGCGCAGGTTGGCGTCGGCGGCTTCCTCCCGGGCAACCTCGGCGCGGGCCCGGGCGACGCCGCGCTTGCGGCCGCCGGCATCAAAGAGCGGCAGGTCAATCGTGAGCCCCGCCTGCCATTCGCGGGTTTCCGGCACCCAAGCCGAGTCTCGCCAGCCGAAGGAGGCGTCCGCATTCAGTTTCGGGGCGCGGGCGGCCTTGGCGGCGGTCACCGCCGCCTGGGCCGCGACGGTGCGCTGATTGCTGGCCAGCAGCTCCGGCCGCCCGGCCAGGGCCTGTTCCACGGCGGCGGCATAATCAACCGGCGCGGGCGGAGTCAGCCCGTCGGTCTGCGCGATGGCGAGGGCCGTGTCGGCGGAACGGCCCATCGCGGTGTTCAACTCGCCGGCGGCGCGACGCACCCGGCTTTCGGCCGTGATCAGTTGCAGCCGGGCTTCCGCCAGGGTGGCCGCCGTCCGCAGCACGTCCGCCTGCGGTACGGCCCCCGCCTGTTGCCGCAGGTCGGCCAGCCGGTGATGCTGTTCCGCCCGCTCCAGGTTCCGGGCGGCGACCTCCTTCAGGTCCTGCGCGATGGCGAGGGCGTG
This sequence comes from Opitutaceae bacterium, assembly GCA_016715765.1. Classification (GTDB taxonomy): domain Bacteria; phylum Verrucomicrobiota; class Verrucomicrobiia; order Opitutales; family Opitutaceae; genus UBA2377. Next base: position 23,241 of record JADJZJ010000032.1, on the reverse strand, counting down.
AAAGGCGGCCTGCACGTTGGCGCGGAGATTCGCCCGGGTGGCGGCGACCCCGGCATCGGCCCCGGAGCGGCGGGCCTCCGCGGCCGCGAGTCCGGCCTGGCGGGCGCCGAAATCGAACAGCGTGACGCGCGAGACCAGGCCGCCGTTCCAATCGTCGAGCGGACCGATGAGCTTGGGCTGGATCCCGCCGGGGAGGGTGATCTCCCCGGGCAGATAGGCGCGGCGCTGGAAGCGGTGATAACCGGCGGTGAGGTCAACCCGCGGATAAAACGGCGTGCGCGCCTCGCCCACGGCCTCGTTGGCGGCGGCCACGCCGGCCTGGGCGGACGCGAGGGCCGGGTGCTGTTCCAGGGCCAGGCGGAGGCAGTCGTCCACGGTGAGGGCGGGGGCGGGCTGGGCGCAGAGGCTGGCGGTGCCGAGGGTCAGAAGCAGGGTGGTGGCGAGACGTTTCATGGCGGGAACGGGGTCGGTGGGAAAATCAGGCGAGGGTCTTGTGGAAGCGGTTCACGGCGAAGGTCATCACGACCAGCCCCAGCCCCAGCAGGGCGGCGAACTGGGGCCAGAGGACGTCGAAGCCCACGCCCTTGAGGAATACGCCGCGGATGATGACGAGGAAGAAGCGCAGCGGATCGAGCAGGCTGAGCCACTGGATCACGACCGGCATGTTGGCGATGGGGAAGATGAAGCCCGAGAGCAGCATCGCGGGGAAAAAGAAGAAGAACGTCGTCATCATCGCCTGCTGCTGCGTCTGGCTCACGGTCGAGATGAACAGGCCGATGCCGAGCGTGCTCAGGAGAAAGAGCGCGGTGCCGAGCAGCAGGAGCGGAAAGCTCCCGCGCAGCGGGATATCAAACCAGAACAGGCCGATGCCGGCGACCAGCGCCGTGTTGAGAAAACCGATGACCACGAACGGGGCGCACTTGCCGAGGATGAACTCCACCGGGCGGATCGGCGTGACCATGATCTGCTCGATGGTGCCGGCCTCCTTTTCGCGGACGATGGCCATGCTGGTGAGCATGAGCCCGATGAGCATGACCAGCATGGCGATGATGCCGGGCACGTAGAAATTGCGGCTCTCGAGGTCGGCGTTGAACCACGCGCGCGGCTGGATGGCGGCCTGCCCGAGCATCACGGCGCGGCCGGCGCGGCGCTGGGTCTGCTCGAGGAGCAGGCTGGCGTTCGCGGCCGCGGCGATCTGCGTCCCGTAGTTCACCACGAAGCGCGCGGTGTTGGAGTCGGAGCCGTCGACGATCAGCTGCACCGCGGTGGTGCGGCCGGCCGTGACGTTTTCCTCGTAACCGGCGTTGATCTGCAAAATGGCGGAGGCGCGGGCGGCGTCGATGAGCGCGCGGGCCGCGTCCTCGTCCTGGGTGTGCAGGATCGCGTCAAAGTACGCGGAGCCGGTGAAGCGGGCGACGAGGTCGCGCGAGGCCGGCGTGCCGTCGCGGTCGATGACGGCGAGCTGCACGTGCCGCACGTCGAGGGTGACGGCGTAGCCGAAGATCATGGTCTGGATGATCGGCACGCCGATGATGACCACGCGCATGCGCGGGTCGCGCAGGACGGAGCGGAATTCCTTGCGGAGGATGGTGAGGATGCGTTCCCACATGGTCAGCCGAGTCGTTTGCGGGTTTTGCGGATCGCGATGCCGGTGACGATCAGCGCGAAGACGACGAGGAACAGCGCGTCGCGCCAGAGCGTCTCCAGGCCGACGCCGCGGAGGAAGATGCCCTTGACCAGGGCCACGAAGTACCGGGCGGGCACGATGTAGGTGATGCCCTGCACGGGCAGGGGCATGTTCGCGATGGCGAAGGCGAAGCCCGACAGCAGGAACGCGGGCAGGAAGGTCGAGATCATGGCGAACTGGCTGGCGAGGAGCTGCTGTTTCGCGACCGTGCTGATGAGGATGCCCTGGGCGAGCGTGCCCACGACGAAGATCATGCCGACGGCGAAGAGCAGGGGCACGCTGCCGCGCAACGGCACGCCGAAGAGGAACACGGCCATGAGCACGGCGATGACCATGTTGGCCAGGCCGATGACCGAGTAGGGGAGCAGCTTGCCGAGGATGAGCTCGGCGGGCTTCACCGGCGTGGAGATCAGCTGCTCCATCGTGCCGCGTTCCCATTCCCGGGCGATGGTGAGCGAGGTCAGCAGCGCGGCGATCAGGCCCATGATCACGGCCATGATGCCGGGCACGATGAAGTTGCGGCTCTCGAGATCGGGGTTGAACCAGACGCGGGTGCGCAGATCGAGCGCGGGGGCCGGTGACAGGCCGGTGATCCGGCGCACCTGCTCGAGGGCGAGCTGCTGGTTGAACCCGGCGGCGATGCCCTGGGTGTAGCCGAGGACGATGCCGGCGGTGTTGGCATCCGAGCCGTCCACAATGGCCTGCACCCCGGCGCTGCGGCCGGCGGCGAGCCGCGGGGCAAAATCGGGCGGGAGGACGAGCGCGAGCATGGCCTGGCGGGTGTCAATCGCCCGCTCCACCCCGGCGTAATCGGTGACGGACCCCTGGAAATCGAAATAGCGCGTGGCGGTGAACCGGGCGATGAATTCGCGGCTCTCCGGGGTGTGACCCTGGTCCCACACGACAAACGGCACGCGGTCGACGTCGAGGGTCAGTGCATAGCCGAACATGAGCAGCATCAGCATGGGGATGCCCATCGCGAGGATGAGGCTTCGCGGATCGCGGCGGATATGGAGCGTCTCCTTGCGGGACACGGCGAGTAAACGGCGGAGGTTCATCGGCGGTGATTCCGGATTCCTGTAGGGCCGGACCTTGGTCCGGCCTGCGAACGTCCAAAAGGCACGGACCAAGGTCCGGCCCTACAAATGGACAGCGGCAGACGAGTGCGTTTCTGAAGCGATGGGTTCATCGGCTCACCTCCGTCAGGGCGCCGGTGGCCCGGTCGCGGGCTTCGATCAAGGACACGAACACGTCCTCCAGGGTGGGGGTGATGCGCTCGATCCGGTCGAGCCGGAAGTTTTTGGCGGCGAGGGCCGCGCGGATGGCACGCTCGGCGGCCGGGGCGTCGGCGGCGACGGCATGGAGGCCCTTGCCGAAAAGCGCCACCTCGCGGACCTCGGGCAAACGCTCCAGGAGATCCATGGCCTCGTGCGGCTGCGCGCAATCGAGCTCAAGCACGGCCTCGGACATGTGCTCGGCCTTCAGCGCCCGCGGGGTCCCCAGGGCGATGAGTTCGCCACGGTACACGATGCCGAGGCGGTCGCAGTACTCGGACTCCTCCATGTAGTGCGTGGTCACGAAGACGGTGACGCCCTGTCCGGCCAGCGTGTAGATCAGGTCCCAGAACTGGCGCCGGCTGTTGGGGTCGACACCGGACGTGGGCTCGTCGAGGAAGAGGATGGGCGGCTCGTGCAGGACGGCGCAGCCGAGGGCGAGGCGCTGCTTCCAGCCGCCGGAGAGTTCGGCGGTGCGCGCCTGCCGGTGGTCCTGCAGTCCCGCCATGGTGAGCACCCAGTCCTTGCGCGCGGCCTTCTTCTCGCGCGGCAGGCAGTAGATGCCGCTGTAGAAATCGATGTTCTCCTCGACGGTGAGCTCGTCGTAGAGCGAGAACCGCTGGCTCATGTAGCCGATGCGCGTCTTGATCTTCTCCGTGTCGCGCACGGATGTCGAAGCCCGCGACCCGGCCGGAGCCGGCCGTCGGGGTGAGCAGGCCGCAGAGCATGCGGATGGTGGTGGACTTGCCCGCGCCGTTGGGGCCGAGCAGGCCGAAAATTTCGCCGCGGCGCACCGTGAGGGAAATGCCGGCCACGGCCCGGAAGGCGCCAAAGCGTTTCTCCAGGTCCCGGATCTCGACCACAATCTCGGCGGAATTGACAGGAGCAGGCATGGTTGGGTCAGGGATTATGGTCCTGTTCGCTCCCGTCGGGGTCGGTCGCGATCAGCGCGGCGAGCAGCACGAGCACTATGACGGCGATGATCATGACGATGGGCGGCCGGCCAGGATGGCGACGAAGACGTCCTCGAGGGAGGGCTCGATGGGACGCAGGGAGACAACCTCGATGCCGGCGCCCGCAAGGATGGCACGGATTTGTGACTCCAGGGAGTCGTGGGCACCCCTACTGGTGACGTGCACGCGGTCGCCGAAGAGGCCGACGCTGGCATCGGGCAGTTGCGCGCGCAGCAGGGCCGCGGTCTGGCGCGGGTCGGCGGTACGGACTTCGAGCAGGGCTCCCGGCATCAGGGTCTTCACCTCGTCGGGCGTGCCGAGCCCGACCAGCCGGCCCTCGTGCAGCAGGGCGAGACGGTTGCAGCGCTCGGCCTCGTCCAGGTAGGCCGTCGAGACGAAGAGGGTCACGCCCTCGCGCACGAGCTGATAAAGGATGCGCCAGAAATCGCGCCGCGAGACCGGGTCGACGCCATTGGTCGGTTCGTCGAGGAAGAGCACGCGCGGCGTGTGGATCAGGGCGCAGGCGAGGCCGAGCTTCTGCTTCATGCCGCCCGAGAGGTTGCCGGCCAGCCGCTGCTTGAACGGCGTGAGATTGCTGAAGCCGAGCAGGCGCTCGGTCCGCTCCGCGCGGCCCTTTTGCGGCACGCTGTAGATGTCGGCGTAGAAATCGATGTTCTCCGCCACGGTCAGGTCCGGGTAGAGGCCGAAGCGCTGGCTCATGTAGCCGATGTGCTCCTTCAGCGACTCGGACTGGCGCGTGACGTCGCAACCGGCGACCTCGGCGCTGCCGGCCGTGGGCGGCAAAATGCCCGTCAGCATGCGCATCGTGGTCGTCTTGCCCGCGCCATCGGGACCGACGAGGCCGAAGATCTCGCCCGGGGCGACCTCGAGATCGAGGCCGTCGACGGCGACAAGCCCGCCGAATTTCCGGCGGAGGCCTTGGGCGCGGATGATGGACATGGGAGCGGGCGGCGGCGGACTCAGCGGATGATGACGTCGGCGGGCATGCCGGTCTTCAGCGCGTCGTCGGGATTGGCGACATCCACCTTGATGCGAAACACGAGCTTCACGCGCTCCTTCGGGGTCTGCACCGTCTTGGGGGTGAACTCGGCCTCCGCGGCGATGAAGCTGACCGTGCCGGCAAAATCCTTGCCGGGAAAGGAGTCGGTGCGGACCGCGACCGACTGACCGTGCCGGACCCGGCCGAGGTCGGTCTGGTTGACATAGGCGCGCACCCACATGCGGGCGGTGTCGCCAACGGTTACCACCGGCGTGCCGGGCGCGACGAATTCACCCGGCTCGATCTGGTGCGAGAGCACGATGCCGGCGAGCGGCGAGATGAGGCGCGTGTTGGCCAGCTGCGTGGTGGCGAGGCCGACGGCGGCGCGGGCCTGCGCGACGCGGGCGCGGGCCTGGGCGATGGTTTCGGTCCGCGGGCCCTCCTGCACGAGTTTCAGCCGTTCGGCGGACTCGGTGGCGCGGGCCTCGGCCACCTTCAGCAGGGCCTGGGCGGCCTCGAACTCGCGGTCGGCGATGACCTCGCGCTGGCGGAGCTCCTTCAGGCGGGCATGGTCCAGGCGCACGCGGTCGCGCTCCGCCTCGGTGCTGCGCAGGGCCGCCTCCGCGGCGGCGATTTCCTGCGGCCGCGAGCCCGCCTCGAGTTCGGCGAGCAGGGCTTCAGCGCCCGCCAGTTCGGCCTGGCGCAGGGCGAGCTGGTCCTGCTGCTCGGCGTCGTCGAGCCGGGCGACGAGCTGGCCGGCGGTGACACGCCCACCCTCGTCCACCAGGCGTTCGCTTACGCGGCCCGCGACCTTGAAGCCCAGTTGGGCATCGGTCACTTCCAGGTTGCCGGAGAGGACGAGGTCGCCGGCGGCGGGGCGGTTGCCGCGCGCGCAGGCGCCGAGCAGGAGAAGCATGGCCAGGCTGGCGCCGACCAGGGAGAGCGGCCGGAGCAGGGGGCCGCGATCAGGGTGCGAGGTGTTTTTCATAGTCTTTGCGGCCGGCGGGGGAGAGGAGTCCGCCGAAAAAGAGATCAATGGCCTGGGCAAACATCCGATCGGGGCTCAGCTTAAGCCGCTCGAGCGTGTCGGGGTGCATGAGGCTCTGCACGGCGGGCCGCCAGAATTCGATCGCGAAGTCCGGGTCCACGTCGGCGCGGACCATGCCGGCCGCCTGGCCCTGCCGCATCAGCTGGCCGAAGATGTGCGGGATGTTCTTGTGCCGCAGCTCCTCGATCTGGCGGTAGATGTGCGGGGCGGAGCGTTGCAGGTCGCGGAAGATGTGCGGGTTCATCCGCAGGAAGCGCTGGGTCATGGCCTCGCTGAAGCGGCGGAGCTTGACCGTGAAGCTGAGCGAGGCGTCGGCGAAAAGCGCGTCCGCCGCGCCGCGCACCTCGGCCACGAACCCGCGGAGGATCTCGCCCACCAGTGCATCCTTGCTCGGGAAATGCACGTAGAGCGTCTTCTTGCTCATGCCCAGTTCGGCCGCGAGCTCGTCCATGAGCAGGGCGGTGTAGCCGTAGGTGAAGAAATGCGCCCGGGCGGCGGTCAGCACGCGTTCGCGGACGGCGGAATCGGTCGGGACGGATTTGGAGGTGGCGCGCGGCATGGAAGTCTTAGGAAACTCAAATAGTATTTAAAGTTTCCTAATGTCAAGTCCGGTTTCCGCCCTGCGCACTGCTGGTCTGGTTTCATCCCGGTCGCCAGGACGGGCTGGGTAAGTAAACATTTGCGCCACATCAGGAGTTTATGTGGCGCAAGTGCGCATGAGCCCGTTATGCTGCATGCGAAAAGACCAAAATCCGAGCAACAAGCTCTCAAGGGGGGGGGTGGGGACGGGATGGGGCGGGCTCGTTACCATCTTCCGGACCGCACCAACCGGAAGCGTGTGTTTCAATGGGTGGTCCGGCGGCGGCGCTGTGCAGCCCCGTATGTCGTTCGTTCCGGGTGGGGGGGGGCGGGCCGGCGGGGGGGGGGCCCCGGGGAAGCCACACAACCGCCGCTATCCTGTCCCTCGGCAATTGCGCGGTCAGAGCACCGCGAGGCCGCCATCCGCGGTTTTCGGCGCCGCTGGCGCTGAAAAAAATACGTGTGTTTGGGTGACAGGGATTTAACGTGGTCTTTCGCATGTCCACATCCGTGCCTGCCCCCGTTGCGGCGGCTCCCTCCAACGGGGAGCTCGTGCGGCGCATGTTCGGGCTGGCCTGGCGGTACCGCCTGCACTGTGTCGCGGTCCTGGGGGTCCAGCTGGTGCTGCTGACGATGGGCATCGCGGGCCTGAGCTTCACCGGGCTCGGCATCGACTACATCCGGCACCAGGTCGAACACGTCCCGCTCGGCGCCAACCCCCTGCACCTGCTGCCGCCGGAAGGCTGGCCGCCGCTGCAGGTGCTGGCCGGGCTGGCCGGCATGATCCTCGTGCTCGCCCTGAGCCGCGCGATCCTGAACTACACCTACGCGGTTTCGATCAACATGCTCGTCCAGCAAAAGCTGGTCGTGGACCTGCGGGCCGAGGTCTACGACAAGCTGCAGCGGCTGAGCTTCCGGTTTTACGACGCCAACACCACCGGCTCCATCATCACGCGCGTGACCGGCGACGTGCAGTCGGTCCGCATGTTCGTGGACCAGGTGCTGATCCAGAGCGTGATCATGGTGATCTCCCTCACGGTCTACGTGACCTACATGGTGAGCCTCAGCCCGGGCCTGACGCTGGCCTGCCTGGCGACGACGCCGCTGCTCGCGATGATGTCCATGTGGTTTTCGCGGAAGATCCAGCCGGACTACGCGCACAACCGCACCCTGTTTGAAAAGATGGTGCAGGCGCTGGCCGAAAGCATCCAGGGTATCGCGGTCACGAAGGGTTTCGGCCGCGAGGCGGAGGACCGGGCGAAGTTCGACGCGGCCAACCAGGCCGTGGTCGCGCAGCAGCAGAGCATCTTCTGGCGCGTCAGCCTGTTCTCGCCGGTGGTGGGCCTGCTCACGCGCATCAACATGCTCATCCTCCTCGGCTACGGCGGCTGGCAGGTGATGCAGGGCCAGTTGCCGCTGGGCACCGGCCTGATCGTCTTCGCCGGCCTGCTGGAACAGTTTTCCGGCCAGGTGAACAGCGTGGCCGGCCTGGTGAACAGCGTGCAGCAGTCCCTGATCGGCGCGCGCCGCGTCTTTGAAATCCTGGATGCGCCGATTGATGTGACGAGCGCGCCCAATGCCGTGCGGCGTCCGCGCCTGCAGGGCGCCGTGCGTTTCGACCACGTCTCCTTCACCTACACCGGACCCGGGGCCGAGCCCGTGCTGCGCGACCTCAACCTCGAGGTGAAGCCCGGCCAGTGCGTGGCGATCCTCGGGGCCACCGGCTCGGGCAAGAGCGCGCTGATGAGCCTGATCCCGCGCTTCTTCGATCCCACGGCCGGCTGCCTGCTCATCGACGGCCTGGACGCGCGCCGGCTGCACCTGGACGACCTGCGCCGCAACATCGGGCTCGTGTTCCAGGAAAGCTTTCTCTTCTCCAACACCATCGGCGCCAACATCGCCTTCGGCCACCCCGAGGCCACCCCCGCGCAGATCACGGCGGCGGCCAAGATTGCGGCGGCGCACGACTTCATCATGGCGCTGCCGCAGGGCTACGACACCGTGCTCGGCGAGAGCGGCAACAGCCTCTCGGGCGGACAGCGCCAGCGGCTCGCCATCGCGCGCGCGGTGCTGCTGGAGCCGGCCATCCTGCTGCTGGACGATCCCACGGCCGCCATCGACAGCGAGACCGAGCACGAGATCTTCGAGGCGCTCGACCGCGCCATCGCCGGCCGCACGACGTTCATCGTGGCCCACCGGCTGAGCACGCTGCGCCGCGCCGATTTCATCATCGTCATGGAGGACGGCCGCATCGTGCAGCGCGGCACGCACGAGGAGCTGATGCGCGTGCCCGGACCCTACCTGCGCGTCGCCAACCTCCAGCTGGTGGACAGCCGCGGCCTCCAGGCGCCGCCGGCCGGAAGGGAGACCGCGCCATGAAAACGGCCAAGTCCGCCAGCCGCCACAGCCTCACGCTCGTCAACCGCCCCGGCGACGACGAGGAGGAGGAGCAGTTCAAGCCGCTGGAGTGGGGCCTGATCCGCCGCCTCTTCACCTACACGAAGCCGGTCAAGCGCAAGCTGGCCTGGCTGGTCGGCCTCTCGGTCATGCGCTCGGCGCAGCTCCCCGCCCTGACCTGGCTGGTCGGCCTGATCATCAGCGGACCCATCGCCCGGCACGATCCCACGCTGCTGCTCTGGGGCCTGGCCGGCTATGCGGTCCTGGCGGTGATCACGGACGGCATGTTCCATTTCCGGCAGCGGTTCGCACTGGAGATCGGCGAGACCGTGGTGAGCGGGCTGCGCGCGGAGATCTTTGCGAAGGTGCAGCGGCAGCCGATGAGCTTCTTCCACCGCATGAAGCTCGGGCGCATCATCGGCCGCGTGACGAGCGACGTGGAGTCGCTGCGCGTCGGCATCCAGGACGTGATGTTCGTCAGCGTCATCCAGGGCGGCCAGATGATTTTCGCCGCCGCGGTGATGGCGTGGTGCGACTGGGTGCTGTTCCTCGTGGTCGTCGCGATGGCGCCGATCCTGTGGGGCGTGAACCGCCACTTCCGCGTGCGCCTGAGCCGCGAGTCGCGCGCCGCGACCGAGAGTTTCAGCCGCGTGACCGCCACGCTCGCGGAATCGGTCAGCGGCATCCGCGTCACGCAGGGCTTCGTGCGGCAGCAGACCAACGCCGGCCTGTTCCGCCGGCTGCTCTACGACCACTCCCGTTTCAACATCGCCCTGGCCCGCACCTCCGCGATCCTCGTGCCCCTGCTGGAGCTCAACAGCCAGTTCTTCGTGGCGATCCTCCTCATGGTCGGCGGCTGGCGGACGTTCCACGAGGCGATGACGATGGCCGAGCTCATCCAGTTCTTCTTCCTCGCCAACCTGTTCTTCTCGCCCATCGCCACGCTGGGCAACCAGTACAACCAGGCGCTCATCGCCATGGCGGGCGCGGAGCGCGTCTTCCGCCTCATCGACGTGCAGCCGGACTGGGAGGACGATCCCGCGGCGACCGACCTCCCCGACCCGCGCTCCCCGGGGACGGCCGGGACGGGCGGCACCGCCCGGCCCGCGGTGCCGAACGCCCCGGGCATGCGCGTGGAATTCCGCGGCGTCACCTTCGGCTACGATCCCGCCCGCCCCGTGCTGCACGGGGTCGACTTCACGGCCGGGCCCGGCCAGACCATCGCCCTCGTCGGCCACACCGGCAGCGGCAAGAGCTCCATCATCAACCTCGTGGCCAAGTTCTACCTGCCGACGGCGGGGGCGCTGTACCTCGACGGCCGCGAGGTGCGGACCATCACCAGCCATTCGCTGCACCGGCAGATGGGCATGGTGCAGCAGCAGAACTTCCTCTTCACCGGCACGGTGTTCGACAACATCCGCCAGAGCCGGCCCGACGCGACCGACGAGGAAATCCGCGAGGCCGCGCGGCGGCTCGACTGCCTCGACCTGCTCGAGGCGCTGCCGCAGGGGCTGCTGACCGAGGTGGGCGAGCGCGGCGCCGGACTCTCCGTGGGCCAGCGCCAGCTCATCTGCTTCACCCGGGCGCTGCTGGCGGATCCCCGGCTGGTGATCCTCGACGAGGCCACCAGCTCGATCGACGCCCTTACGGAGGCGCGGCTCCAGCAGGCGCTGCTCGAGCTGCTGCGCGGCCGCACCAGCTTCATCGTGGCGCACCGGCTGAGCACGATCCGCCACGCCGATTGCGTGCTCGTGCTCGACCAGGGCCGCATCATCGAGCGCGGCACTCACCCCGAATTGGTGGCCCTGGGCGGACATTACGCGGCGCTTTACCGGCAGTTTGTACAGGTGGATGACCGGGCCTGAATGGGCTTTTCCCTCTGAAAACCGGAAGATTCTCCTAGGCAAACAGGGCAATCTCCCTCTATAAAGGCGTTGCTTTCACCCGAAGGCACCCAAACAAAAAATCAATATGGCAAAAAAATCCGCTCGTAAACCGAACGCTGCATTCATGAAACCGGTCACTCCCGACGCCACGCTCGCCGCGGTTGTTGGTGCGACCCCGCTCCCCCGCACGGAGCTCACCAAGAAGCTCTGGGCCTACATCAAGAAGAACGGCCTCCAGGACAAGAAGGTCCGGACCCAGATCAATGCCGACGACAAGCTGAAGCCCGTGTTCAACGGCAAGAAGTCCGTGAGCATGTTTGAGATGACCAAGCTCGTCTCGGGTCACGTCAAGTAATCGTCTTTCCCGTATTTCCTCAAACCGCCGGGCCAACGCCCGGCGGTTTTTTTGTGCCCGGATCGCGGGGTGCAACGACCGGTTGGGGTGGGAGCGAGCTTGGGTGTGTTAATTAGCCCGGATGCCGCAGCGGTAGGCAGCCCGCTTGCGGGCGCGGGTGGGACTAGAAAACACACCCTTGCATGCGACGGTTTGGCTGGGCTGTAGGAGCGGCTTTACGCCGCGACCGTGAGCGCCACATCGCGGCATAAAGCCGCTCCTACAGTAAGGGCACGGCCCCGATGCCTCGCGAACAAGCCCGCTCTCACCCCATGCACAGTTGGCACTTGACAAGATAGCTAAGTGATATCACTTAGCTATCTCATTCACCTCTCAACATGAATACCCAATCCTCCGTCACCCATGCCGTCAGCCGTGAGCGCTCCGCGTCGTCACTGAGCGGCTGGCTGATCCTGCCAATCCTCCTCATCGTGATCGTGGTCTCGATCCTGATGCTCGTGGGCGTGCGCGTTCCGCTGCTCAAGGTCGCCTCCATCCTGGTGCTGGTGCCCGCCATCATCTGCCTGTTCGGCGGCTTCTTCACCCTGCAGCCCAACGAGGGCGCCGTGCTGATCCTCTTCGGCAGCTACCGCGGCACGGTGCGCGACAGCGGTTTCTTCTTCACCAATCCCTTCAACAAGAAGCTCAAGATCTCCCTGCGCGCCCGCAACCTCAACGGCGACAAGCTCAAGGTGAACGACAAGCGCGGCAACCCCATCGAGATCGCCGCGGTGGTCGTGTGGCGCGTCCGCGACACCGCGCAAGCCGTCTTCGATGTCGACAACTACGAGACCTACGTCCGCATCCAAAGCGAGTCCGCGCTCCGGCACGTCACCACCGCCTATGCCTACGATGACGGCGACGGGGAGACGAACGAGCTGACCCTCCGCGGCGGCAGCGACGAGGTCTCGGCGGCCCTGACCAAGGAGCTGCAGGAGCGCCTCGACCGCGCCGGCGTGCAGGTGGAGGAGGCGCGGCTCACGCACCTCGCGTACGCGCCGGAGATCGCCCAGGCCATGCTGCGCCGCCAGCAGGCCGAGGCCGTGATCGCCGCCCGCAAGAAAATCGTCCACGGCGCCGTGAGCATGGTGGAGATGGCCCTCAACGAGCTCTCCGCCAAGAACGTCGTCTCCCTCGACAACGAGCGGAAGGCCGCGATGGTTTCCAACCTCCTCGTCGTGCTCTGCGGCGAATCCGAGGCCCACCCGGTCATCAACACCGGCACCCTCTACAATTAATGAGAATTGCCCACAGCAGTGATTTTCCGTGGGTAGCGCCCGGCCTCCCTCCTTCGCCGGGCCTACGGAGGGCAGGCCGGACGGGCCCGCCCACGGCGTTGTCACAGATTCAGAAAACACTCGATACGCGCCTCCCGGCGCCAAGACCATGCAATACAAGGTAATCGTCATCAAGGCCCCCACCGGCCTGCTGGGCTCACAATTCGAGGCCGCGGCCGAGAAGCTGGCGGATGCCGTGAACGAGCAGATCGCCGCCGGCTGGGAACCGCAGGGCGGCGTCTGCATCGGCGAGACCAAGCCCTTCAAGACGCCCTGCCTATTCCAGGCGATGGTCAGGTCGCGCTGATTCCCGCCATGCCCCGGACGTTACAGGATGAGGAGCCCGAGTTCTTCGCCGCTCCGGCCGGGACCAGGGTGAGGGTGCTCACCGGGTTCAGCTTCGCGGTGATTGCCGGATTCGTCGTGTTCAACGTTTTCCTTGCGCGGGAAATGCACGCGCCGCCGCGCCAGTTCTGGCCGATGGTCCTCGCGCCGTGCGTCGGCTTTGCCGTGGTGATCCCGATCGTGCTGCACGCCTGGGTACGCGGCTACCGGCTGGCGCCGGGCGAGTTGCAAGTGGTGCGGCTGGGACGGATCAACCGCTTTGCCCTCGCCGGCCTGGAGCGCGCCGAATTTGTCCCCAACGCCCTGACGGGGGCGCGCAAGACCTGGGGCAATGACGGGGCGGGCGCCATCACCGGCAATTTTCGCAGCGAGGCCCTGGGGAAGTTCGAGGTGCTGGCAACCTATCCCGGCCGCACCGTGGTTTTGACCTGGCCGGATCACCGCCTGGTGGTGTCGCCGGAGCAGCCGGAAAAATTTGCCGAGGCCGTCCGCCTTCGCGCAGGCTTGCGCCGTTGATCCTATGCCGGCCGAAGAACGCAAAGCCTTCCTGATGCGCATCGACCCCGAACTGTGGGCCGAACTGGAGGCGTGGGCGGCCGACGAACTCCGCAGTGTCAACGGGCAGATCGAGTACCTCCTCCGCCAGGCCGTCCAGAAGCGCCGGAAGGCCGCGCAGGAAAACGAGCAGGACAGCTAGGATGGGCCCGGTTGGTCCCTGATACTTTTATGGATGGTCTTTAATCTCAGGGCGCGAGAACGCAGAGCCAAGATACTCCGCGAACTCCGCGCCTCCGCGAGAGTCCCGTGAATTGTTCGCCATCGAGGAGGATTAAGCGGGAGCGCGGAACAATGCGTCACAGGCGAGTCCGGCCCTGCAGTTTCAGAGGTAGGGCGAACCGTCCCCGGTGAGCCGTGACGCCGTCAGGGCCGGCAGCCTTACTGTAGGAGCGGCTTTACGCCGCGATTGGGAGCGCCACATCGCGGCATAAAGCCGCTCCTAAACTAGACGCTCAACCGGCTCGGCGGGGACGCCTCGCCCTGCCTTCAGACCCGCACCCGCGCTCACCTCCCCGCGAGGGTTCTGGGTTGCGCGGCGGGCGGTCAGGGGGTTGGCTGCAACATCCTCGCCACCCCCGCATGCGCCTAAGACTGAACAAACGCCGGGCCCTCTTCGCGGCGCTCGGGATCGCCCTGATTGCCCTGGCGGCCGGGCGCTGGGGACGGGAGACCGCGCGGGAGGAGATGTTTTCCGAACTCATGCGTGATGTGGCCGGGTTTGCCGCGGCCTTCGATGCCGAGGAAGTCAGCCGGCTCGCGGGCACCCGCGCCGATCTCCATTCCCCCGACTACGAGGCGGTGAAACGGCGGCTGATGCGCTTCCGCGCCATCGATTCCACGGTGCGCTTCGTCTACATTTTCCGGCAGATCCCCGGCACGAAACGCGTTGTTTTCCTGGCGGATTCCGAGCTGCCCGACTCGCCGGAGATTTCACAGCCGGGCGACGAGTACGCCGAGGCGGCCCAATCCCCCGGTCTGCAGGAAATCCTCGGCACCGGCCGCCCGACGATCGAGGGTCCCCTCAGCGATGAATTCGGCACCTGGGTCACGGCGTACGCGGCGCTGACGGCGCGACCGGACGGGACCCGCGAGGTGCTGGGCATTGATGTGGCGGCGAGCGAATGGCAGGACCGGCTCTGGACGGCGGGGCTGCAGGCCGCGCTCTATGTGCTCGTGCTGCTGGGCCTGCCGCTGGTCGCCTACCTGACCGTCAGCCGTCAGCTCGAGCAGAATGCGGTCATCCGCAATCTCTTCGAGGCGATGGAACAGAGCCCGTCGGCCGTCATGATCCTCGATCTCGACTGGCACATTGAATATGCGAACACCGGACTCTGCCGGCAGATCGGCCGCGCCCGCCGCGACCTGATCGGCCGCCTGTGGCGCGACATCCAGCTGCCGGACCTCCCGGTCGAGCAGTTCGCCGAGATGAAGGCCATGGTCCGGGCCGGGCAGTCGTGGAATGCCGAGTGGAGCAACCGCCGGCACGACGGGAGCCGCTACCCGGTGCGCTGCAGCGTGACGCCCGTCAAGACCCACACGGGCGAGCTCGCGTGCTTTGTGGCGGTTTTCGAGGACATGACCGCGGTCAAGCGCAACGAGGCCGTGCTGCGCGAGGCGCTGGAGCAGGCGGAGGCGGGCGATCGCGCGAAGGGCCAGTTTCTGGCGATGATGAGCCACGAGGTCCGCACCCCGCTCAACGGCATCGTCGGCTTCACCAAGCTGCTGATGGACACGCCCCTGACCGTGGAGCAACTGGAATACATGCAGACCATTCACCAGAGCGCCGAGGCGCTCATCCAGCTCACGAGCGACATCCTGGACTTCGCGCGCATCGAGTCGGGCAAGTTCAAGCTCGAGCCCGAGCGCTGCGATCCCCGCGCCTGTCTCGAGGATGCCCTCGACCTGCTCGCCGCCCGCGCGGCCGACAAGAACCTGGAGCTGCTGCACTGGGTCGGGGCGGATGTGCCGGCCGCGGTGTGGGCCGACTCCGGCCGCCTGCAGCAGGTGATCATCAATCTCGTCAACAACGCGGTGAAGTTCACCGATGCCGGGGTGGTGGAAACCACGCTCACCGCCCGCCGCCTGGCCGCCGCCGGTGACGCCGCCGGGGAGTGGGAGCTGCAGTTCGCCGTGCGCGACACCGGTCCGGGCATCGCCCCCGACCAGCAGCAGCAGCTGTTCATGCCTTTCACGCAGGGCGAGAACGCCTCGACGCGCAAGCACGGCGGCTCCGGGCTGGGCCTCGCGATCTCGCGCAACCTCGTGCAGCTGATGGGCGGAAAGATCGGCCTGGAGAGCGCGCCCGGCCGCGGCTCCATTTTCACCTTCACGGTGCGCGCGCCCGGGATGCGCACCGAGGCGGCGGCCGCCCCCGTGCGCCTGGACGGCCAGCGGGTCGTCGTGGAAACCGGCGCCGACGGCCTGGGCCGCGAACTCCAGCATCTCGGGGAGGCCGCGGGGGCCCGGGTGACGCTCGCCTCGCCGGCGGGGTTGGCCGCCGCGGATTGGGATGTGGCGCTGGCGGACCTTGATCTGCCCGCGGCGGAAAAACTGGCGGCGCTGCCGCAGCCCCGGGCCGGTTACCCGCGGGATAAAACCATCGGGCTTGTGCCGCTTTCGCTGGCCCCGTCGCTCCGTCCCGCCCTGCATGTGCACTTCCGCCAGCTGGTGAACAAGCCGGTCCACCACCAGGCCCTCCTCGCGCTCATGGCCGCCCCGGTGGCGGTCGCGGCTCCGGCCGTGCTCCTGCCCGTGCCCAACCACTTCAAGCTGACCGTGCTGCTGGTCGAGGACAATGCCGTCAACCAGCGCCTCATGCAGCTGGTGCTGACCAAGCTCGGCTGCCAGTGGGACCTCGCGGGCAACGGCCGGCTGGCGCTCGAGGCGCTGGCGCGCAAGGATTACGACGTCGTGCTCATGGACCTGCACATGCCCGAGATGGACGGCCCCACCGCCATCGCGGAAATCCGCCGCGGCGGGGCGGGGGAGAAGATGCGCGGCGTCTGGATCATCGCGCTCACCGCCGATGCGCGGGAGGACCAGCGCACGCGCGTGCTCGCCGGCGGCGCCAACGACTACCTGACCAAGCCCCTCAAGCCGAACGAGCTGTCCGAGGCGTTTCATCGCCTGCTGGCCGCGCGCGGCGCCGCCGCGAACATCCAACATCCAACATCGAACTCCCAACCTCCAACGTCCTGATGGAGGTGGTTGGTTGAAGGTAGGGCAGGTCTCTGACCTGCCCTACTTGGGCCAGCGCCCCAAGCGTGGCAGACTGCCGGACCAACCTCGCGCAAAGGGCGCCAGGACCGGTGCGGCGGCTAGACTGTAGGAGCGGCTTTACGCCGCGATGTTGCGCAAACAATCGCGGCATAAAGCCGCTCCTACAGTTGGTGGACGATCCGTATCCGGCGATCGGGATTGGGTTTAACCGCAAGGAACGCAGAGAGCGCAAGGATCGGGAACCCCTAATGCACCCTAATATTTGTAAAAGGTCGTAGGCCAAACTACATCCATCGGTTCATTCCTCCGTCATGTGTGCCCATCAGTGTGCATCAGTGGTTAAGAGGTTTGGTCTTTGCGCTCCTTGCGTTCTTTGCGGTTAAAAATACCGAAACCCCATCCACTCGCTCCCGCTCGTAGCTACTTCAGATTGTAGGAGCGGCTTTACGCCGCGATGTTGCGCAAACAATCGCGGCATTATGCCGCTCCTACAACCGTTCGATGTTGAATGTTGGACGTTGGATGTTCGAAGTTCGCGGTTTCCGCGCCATGCCTCCCACCAACCGAGCTCTGCACCGTCAGGCCATCCTGATGCTCCTGCTCGCCAATGTGTTCTGGGGCGTGAGCTTTCCGGTGGTGAAGGCGATGACCCTGCTGCACGGGCAGCTCCTCGCCGGCGCCGGGGCCTGGTACACGATCAGCCTGACCGTGGCGCCGCGTTTCCTGCTGGCCGCCGCGGTGCTGCTGCTCTGGCAGGGCCGCCGCGTCCTGACCCTCACGCGCGGTGAACTCACGCAGGGTGGCGTCATGGGTCTCTTTGCCGCGGGCGGCATGCTGCTGCAAACCGACGGCCTGCGCTTCACCCCGGCCTCGACCTCCGCCTTTCTCACCCAGTTCTACGCCATTTTGATCCCGGTCTACGTGGCCGTCCGTGGCCGCCGCAATCCCGGCGGGCGGGTCTGGCTGAGCAGCGCCCTCGTGCTCGTGGGTGTCGCCGTGCTCGGCCGTTTCAGTTGGTCGGACCTGGGCTTCGGCCGCGGCGAATGGGAGACGCTCGCCGCCTCGCTGTTTTTCATGGGCCAGATCCTCTGGCTGGAAAAGCACGAGTACGCCGCCAACCGCCCCGGCATGATCACCCTCGTGGTGTGTGCGACCATCGCCCTGATCTTCGGGACCCTGATGCTGGCGACGGCGCCCGGCACCGCGGCGCTCGTCACGCCGTGGACCTCGACGCCCTGGCTCGGGTTCACCCTGATTCTCACCGTCTTTTGCACCCTGGGATCCTTCTCCCTGATGAATGCCTGGCAGCCGAAGATCACGGCCACCGAGGCCGGCCTCATCTACTGCCTGGAGCCGATCTTCGGCTCGCTGATGGCCCTGTGTCTCCCGGCGCTGTTCTCCGTGTGGGCGGCCATCAACTATGCCAACGAGCAGGCGACGTGGAACCTCCTCGTCGGCGGCGGATTCATCACGTTCGCCAATGTGCTTATCCAGTTGCGCCCGTCGCCGCAGCTCGAGCAGGCCGAGGCGCGGGCGAACCTGTGAACGCCGGCCCGGCCATCCATTCATGATTCCTCCGTCCACTCCTGCCCGGCACCGGGCGGCCATGGTCGCGCTCGTGGCGGTCACGATTACCTCCAATGTCGGCTTCGTCCTCTACAAGGCGTCGGTCATGGCGCATCAGCCCTACGCCGTGGGCGAGAGCTCGTGGTTTCTCTCGGCCCATGACCTGGCGCCGCGGTTTTTCCTCGGGGCCCTGCTGCTCCTGGCCCTGTTCGGCCGGTCGGTGATGCAGCTTACGCGGACGGAGTGGCGGCAGACGGCCTTCATGGCCGTGACCTCCTTCGCCGGCTGCATGCTGCAGCTGGACGGCCTCCAGCGCACCAGTGCCGCGACCACGTCGTTTCTCACCCAGTTCTACGTCGTCCTCATTCCGCTGTGGTGGGCGCTGCTCCACCGGAAGCGACCCGACTGGCGCGTGCCGGTCGCCTGCGTGCTGGTGCTGGCCGGCGTGGCGATTCTGGCGCGCGTGAACTGGGAGACTTTCCGCATCGGCCGCGGCGAAACCGAGGTTCTCCTCGGCGCCGTGTTCTTTTCCTTCCTCCTCCTCTCGCTCAACTGGCCCGCTTTCTCGGCCAACCGCGCCGAGCGCACCTCCGCCGCCATGTTTCTCATCGAGGGCGCCCTTTTCTCCGTCCTGAGCCTCCTGACCTGCCGCGAGCCGGCCAATCTCGTCGCACCGTATTCCTCGCCCACCTGGCTCACCCTCATGGTCGCGTCCGCTGTGCTCGGCAGTGTCGGGCCCTTCGTGATCCTGAATCACTGGCAGCGTTTCATCACCGCGACCGAGGCCGGCGTGCTCTACAGTTTCGGCCCCGTCGTCGCCACGCTGTCGGAAGTCATCCTCCCCGCGGTGATCTCCGGCTGGGCCGGCATCGCCTACGCCAACCAGCCCCTGACCATGACCCTCGTCGTGGGCGGCGCCCTCATCCTCGTCGCCAATATCCTCCTGCAGTGGAAGCCGGCGCGGGCCCTACAACCGGTCACAGCCGCCGCCGGCTGACTCCCCGACTCTTTCTCTTTCCTCTTTTCTCTTCCCCTCGGATTGCCCCCTAATTAATCGTTCTCGTTCTCGTACTCTTTCTCTTTCTCGCGATTGAAATTTCACAGACCCGAGACCCGAGAACGAGAACGAGAAAGAGAACGAGCGATAAAGGCCGCGCCGCGTGGTGACAGGCCAGCCGCGTCCACCCCTCAGATGTAGGGCGTCACCTTGGTGACGCCTGTTTCGGTTGCGCAGCCGTAAAGACGTTCGAGGCGCGGACCAAGGTCCGGCCCTACAAATTTTCAGAGGTAGGGCGAACCGTCCCCGGTGAGCCGCGAGTTCACCAACCGCAATCCCCTCTGACGAAAGAGAAAGATAAAGAGGAAAGAGAAAGATTGGGTTAGACCCCCCGCAACCGCCGGATCGACGACCACGCGCGCAGCGTCACCGCCGACAGCACGATCACCCCGCCCAGCAGGGCCCAGCGCGACGGCCGCTCGCCGTTGACCAGAAAAACCCACACCGGATTCAGGATCGGTTCGATCACCGGGATGATCACCGCCTCCAGCGCCGTCACCTGCCGGATCGCCCGCGCGTAGAGCCAGTACGAACAGCCCAGCTGCACCACGCCGAGCGCGACGATGGCCGCGATCCCCGTGGGCGAGGGCAGGGGCTGCCCGAACATGAACGGCAGCCCGATGATGAACGCGATCACGTTGCCCAGGATGATCGACTCCACCGGCGAGCCGTCCTTCTGCCGTCGCAACGCGACCGTCATCGCCGCGAAGCACACGCCGCTCAGCACCCCCGTCACGTTGCCCAGCACGCTGGTGAATTCGAGGCCGTCCGCGAAGAACAGCCCCATGCCGCCCAGCACCGCCACGATCGTCAGCCAGTCGGCGCGCGTCGTGCGTTCGCCGAGGAACCACACCCCCAGCAGCGCGACCCACACCGGCGCCGTGTACTGGAGCAAAATCGCGTTGGCGGCCGTCGTGAGCTTCGTGGCCGTGACGAAGAGCACCGTGCAACCCGCGTAGGCGAAGGCCGCCGTGAGCTGCACCGGCGAGAAGGTGAAGCGCAGCCGCCGGTTCGTCAGGAACAGGAACACCGCCGCCACGATCCCGCGTCCCCCCGCCACCGCCAGCGGCGGCCAGTCCGCCGACTTGATGAGCAGCCCGCCCAAGCTCCAAAACAGCGCCGCCAGCAACAGCTGGCCGATCGCACGCGTGTGTTCCGGACGGTGATCCATACCTACCGCGCTATCAGGCCCCGGCACCCAAGCAATCCAAACGGAGTAAACCGCAAAGAACGCAATGAACGCATAGAAATCGGCTCGCGCAGACCATTTGTTTTTTGGGCAATGGCCTCATGATAAACCTCAACGTACTTTGCGATCAGGTCAGAAGGACGGCGTTTGCCATTCATGTTTTTCACGCCCACGGACATTTGGAGAAAGTGTATGAAAACGCCCTGGTCCACCGCTTGAGAAAGCTCGGGCTGGAAGTGAAACAACAGTTTGGCATTCACGTGTTTGATGAGGATGGCACGCCAATCGGTGACTATCTGGCCGACCTGTTGATCGAGGACCAATTGATTGTGGAACTGAAGACCGCCAGAACCCTGGCCCCGGAGCACTCGGCCCAACTCTTGGGCTATCTCAAATCTTCCCGCAAGGAGCACGGTCTCCTCATCAACTTCGGCTCCTACAACTTCGAAATCCCCAAATTCGCCCTCACTCCTTCCCGCCCCAAACCCCCATCCCCCTGAACCCAGTCCGATCTTTGCGTTCCTTGCGTTCTTTGCGGTTAAATAAAATGACCGTCCGCCTGCGTTCATTTTGACGAATCACGCGCAAAGTGGATGATCCGCCCCATGGACTCCTCCTGGCTGCATCCGCGCGACGAACTGGTGGCGACCATGGCGCGCATCTACCGCTACCGCATGACCACCACCTCGGGCGGGAACCTCTCCATCCTCGATCCCGACGGCAGCATCTGGATCACCCCCTCCCGCGTCGACAAGGGCGGCCTCACCCCCCGCGACGTCGTCCGCGTCCGCCCCGACGGCACCCGCGAGGGCCTGCACCCGCCGTCCTCGGAATTTCCCTTTCACCAGGCCATCTACCGCCGCCGCCCCGATCTCCGCGCCATCGTGCATGCGCATCCCGGCGCGCTCGTCGCTTTCAGCATCTGTCGCAAGCTCCCCGACACCCGCGTGCAGGCCCACGCCTTCGCTGTCTGCGGCCGCATCGCCTATGCGCCCTATGCCTGTCCCGGCAGCCAGGAACTCGGCGATCGGATCGCCGAGGCTTTTGCGACTGGCGCCGACTGCGTGATGCTCGAGAACCACGGCGTCGTCATCGGCGGCACCGATCTCCGCGACGCCTTCCAGCGGTTCGAGACCCTGGAGTTTGTCGCGCAGACCCTCGTCAAGGCCGCCGGCATGGGCCGCGTCCGTCCGCTCCCCGCCGCCGTGCTCGAGCATCAGCCCGTGCCCGAATACGGCGTGCTCCCCCCGGCCGCGCCCGGCAACCGCGAGAAGGAGTTGCGCACCCAGCTCTGCGAATTCGTGCACCGCTGCTACCAGCAGCGCCTCATGATCAGCACCGCCGGCGCCATCTCCGCCCGCCTCGACGCCCATGAGTTCCTCGTCACCCCGCGCCGCCGCGACCGCCTCGAGCTCACCCCCTCCGGCCTCGTGCGCGCCACCCTCAAGGCCTGCGAGGCCGGCCGCCAGCCCAGTCGCGCCGCGCGCCTTCACGCCCTCATCTACGCCTCGCATCCCGACGTCGGCGCCGTGATCAGCGCCCAGCCCGCGCACGCCAGCGCGTATTGCATGACCGACGCCGACTTCATCACCCGCACCATCCCCGAGAGCTACCTCGTCCTCGGCGACGCCCCCCGCGTGCCCTTCGCCTGCATCGTCGAGGACGCCGCCGAGCTCGCCGCCCTCGTGTCGCTGAAGAAGTGCCCCGTCCTCCTCATCGAAAACGAAGGCGCCCTCGTCATCGGCAAGACGTTGCTCGAGGCCTTCGACCGCCTCGAGGTCCTCGAAGCCACCGCCGAGGCCCTCACCATGAGCCGCCCCCTCGGCCCGCTCGTGCCCATGCCGGACGCCGCGCTCGCGGAGCTGCGCAAGGCCTTTGGCATGGAATGAGCGGCGCCGCGCGGTTGCGGCGTAACGTTTAACTTTTAACGCTTAACTTTTAACGCTCAATTGGTCCGAACCCGTAGATACGAACGTGAGCGAGTGGAAAGTTTTGGAGTTGGCAGATAGCAGATGGTCGTTCGGTCCCCTACTTGAGCGTTAAGCGTTAAAAGTTAAGCGTTGAGCTCATTCCTCGGCGTTGAGCGTTCTCCCGTCTTCGCGCCTTTGGCCCCGAGCTCGCCAACGCCGCAAATCAATAATCCACCTAAGTCACTGGTTGGGGAACAAACCGGCAACTGCCGGCGCGAATTCTGAGGTTGGGCGTCGCGTCGGGTGGCGGACCGACTTATGATATCCGGTTCAGCAAGAACCAGTGTGAACAACCGCCATCCCGGCCTCCGGCCCATTTCCATTTTATGAGAGACGATTACCTTAAAGCCGCCCTGCTCAAGATCGACGACCCCAACATCCTGATCAACCTGGTCTCGCGTCGGGTGAAGCAGTTGCGCCGCGGCCACCGCGCGCTCGTGGAGTCGCTCGAGAAGCTGTCAGCCGAGGACATCGCCCTCCGCGAGATCATCGAGGGCAAGATCAGCTACCAGATGCCCACGCTCCAGGAGATGGCCGACTACCGCGGGTAACCTCGTAGCGCGGAGCTTCCCTCCTTCGCCCCGCCTTCGCCAAGGCTACGGAGGGCACGGCAAGGCTACGGTGGGCACGGCAGCCCGCGCCTGAACCGCAACGCCGGCAGGTGACGTTGCCGAACCAGTGCCGGCTGAAGTCCGGCACTACGTTATGCCGTCCGGCTGTAGGAGCGGCTTTACGCCGCGATGTTGCGCGCCCGATCGCGGCATAAAGCCGCTCCTACAACAACCCCGTAGCGTGGAGCTTCCTCCTTCGCCCCTCCTTCGCCAAGGCTACGGCGGGCACGG
>JADJZJ010000031.1 GCA_016715765.1 Opitutaceae bacterium | reverse complement strand
GTCCGTGGCCAGCGTGGCGAGGGCGCCGCCGATGGCGCCCACGGCGACGCCGAGGGCGGCGACCGTGCCGACGTCCATTTTCTTCGGCTCAGCCGGCTTGGCCTTGTCGGCGTTGGCCGTGCTTTCGGCGGCGGTGGCGAGCTTGCTGGAGGAGGCGGCCTCGGCGGCGGCGGCGCGCTTGGCGACCTGCTCCTCGATCATGCGCACGAATTTCTTGTAGGGCGACCAGAAGGCCTGCCGGATGCTGATGGGATTGTCGACGATGCTGGCGACGACGGCGTCCCAGTCGCGGCCGGCCCGGTCATAGAACACACCGCGGCGGCCGGGGAAGAGATAGTCGCCGTCACCCTGCGTGAAACAGGCGGCGATGGTCATGGTGGCGCCGCCGGTGCGCGTGCAGGTGCAGTAGGCGATGTAGGCCTTGCTCATCGCGGCCAGGGCGTTGGGGGCGTCGACCCGGATGCAGAGTTCCGTCGAACGGCTGTCGAGGTAGAGGGTGCCGGACTGGAAGATCGCGTCGCGGCTGTTGGAATAGAAGTCGGCGAAGTTGACGAAATTGTGCAGCAGGGCGCGCAGGTCGCGGTGATAGCGGACGAGGCGCTCGACGGCGCTGATGGCCTTGAATTCGGGTTCGAGGGCCTGATCGCGGGCGAGCAGGTCGGCCAGCACCGTGCGACCCTTGCCGGCGACCAGTTCCCGGGCGCGGGCGACGCCGAGTTTTTCAACCACCGACCCGGCCTTGCCGCCGAGCCAGGTTTCATAGGGGGCGAACGCGGCGTTGAGGGCCTGCCATTCCGCCTCGGTGATCTCGGTCTTGCCCGGTCCGAGCACCGGGGTGACGACCGCGCTTTGCAGGGTGGCGAGGGCGGCGGCCCAGGCGGGATTGACGCTTTGGGCGAGCGGCAGCGCGCGGCTGGCGGCGATGGTGGCCAGGGGAAATCCGGCCATTTCGGCAGCACTGAGCTGGAGATCCTTGGCGGCGAAGGTCAGGTATTCGGTCTCGCTCCGGTTGAGGGCGGCGATGGCCCGGGCATCATAGGCCGCCAGGCGGCAGCGGGCGAAGAAATCGTCCACCTTGGCCCGCACGGCCCGGAGGGCGCTGCAGGCGGCGTCGGTGGCGTCGCCGAGGATGGCGATGTCCTTGGTCCCGCTCTGCCCGACCCAGGCAATGTAGGCGCCGAGTTCGCCAAAGAAGGTCTCCACTTGCGCGGCCGTGACCCCGATCGTTCCGGTGCGGTCCTTGCTGCCGCCGAGGCACGCGATGATGTCCTTGATGAGGGCCTGGGCCTCGGCGTCGTCGGTGGCGTCGGGCGGAACAATGCCGTCGCCGTTGAGGGAGCTGGCGGAAAAAATCTTCGCCGTGTCGGCCGCATCGGCCACGGAGATGGCGGCGGCGTCCTTCTTGCCGAGGTTTGCGAGAATTTGGCGGGCGGAGGCGAGCAGCACCCGGCCCTCAGGGGTGGAGTCGTTGATCGCGGCCAGCGGGAGGCCGTCTTCGCCCCTGAGCAGCAGGCCGGGATCCTTCAGCCGCGCGGCGGCCCATTGGATGGCGGCGAGCAGCTCGGGCACGCGGATCCGGCCGTCGCCGTCGGTATCGATGAGGGCGAGGGATTTCTCGTCCAATTCCAATCCCTTCACCGGGCAGCTGAGGGCCACCCAAAGTTTTTGGTCGAGCTGCCCGAGATTCAGGAGGTCGGAAGCAGTTTCGAGAGAAACCTGGTCAATGCCGCCGGTGCGGAAAAATTTCCAGACGTGGGGAGTTTGGGCTGAGGACATGGGGATGGATTTAGCGACGCATTAAGAAGGGTTTAGGACGTGAGGCAAACCCTCAGCGGCCTGGGCGCCGGACGGGACGGCGGCGCGATGCAGGGTGATGACGCATTCGAGGTGCCGGGTCTGGGGAAAGAGATCGAACGGCTGCACGGCGGCGAGCTGGTAGCCGGCGGCCAGAAATCCCTGCAGGTCGCGCATCTGGGTCGCGGGGTCGCAGGAGACGTAGACCACGGTGCGCGGACCGTAGGCGAAGAGCTGGGCGAGGAAGGAGGCGTCGCAGCCCTTGCGCGGCGGATCGATGATGACGGCGGTGTCCGCGGCGGAAAACGTGAGGCCGGCGAAAATGCCGGCGGCGTCGCCGGACTGGAAGGTGGCGTTGGTGATCCCGTTCGCGGCGGCGTTGTCGCGGGCGAAACGGATGGAGGATTCACTGAGCTCGATGCCGGCGACCTGGGTGAAAGCGGACGCGGCGCTGAGGGCGAAGAGGCCGCTGCCGCAGTAGGCGTCGACCAAAAACCGGGCGCCGCTGGCGGCGGCCTGCTCGCGCACGTAGGCGGTGAAGGCGGGCAGGATGAACGGATTGTTCTGGAAAAAGTCCCGGGCGAGGAAGCGGAGGCGGAGCGATGGCGGATGGCGGAGACCGGATGCCGGAGAGGGAAGCGGGTCGATGAGTTCGTGGATGATGGCGTCGTAGTCGGTGACGACGCCCTCCTGGGCATGGCGGAGGAGGAGCGTGACGCCGCGCTCATATTCGCCTGCGGCGATGCGGGCCCGGGCCCGCGCGCGCACCTCGGTCAGCTTGTCGTTGATCTCCGGCGTGGCGATCGGGCACGCCGGCACATCCACAATCTCGAAACGCGTGCCCTGCTTCAAAAATCCAATGGGCTGCGGCCGGGACTCTCCGGTCTCCGGTTTCCGCGATCCCCCATTGAAATGCGGGGTGATCTTGGAGCGGTAACCGAATTCCCGCGGCGAAGGCACCGTGGGCGAGACGGGAAACGTGACCCCGGCCATGTGCTGCAGCAGTTCCTCCACCTGCCGCCGCTTCCACGCGAGTTGCTCGGCATACGTGAAATGCTGGTACTGGCAGCCGCCGCAGCGTCCGAACAGCGGGCACCGCGGGGCGATGCGGTGGGGTGAAGGCGTGAGGATCTCCACCAGGTCCGCTTCCGAGAAATTCTTCTGGTTGCGAAACACGCGGGCGCGCACGCGCTCGCCGGGCAGGGTGAACGGCACCATCACGACCCAGCCGCCGGACGGCGGGGTAACCTGAGGGCTGGGACCCGTAACCTGGGGACCCGGCCGCGCCACGCGGCCGAGGCCGACGCCGAGGTTGGTGAGGGTGGTGATCTCGAGGGTCAGCTCGTGATGATAGGGAAACGGCTGGTCGTTGAATTTCTTTTTGGCCACGGGCAACATCACCCATTCACAAAATCGAACGGTGCCCAATCCTATTTAACCACGGATCACACGGATGGCACGGATCCAGACCGATTCCGAACCATGGCCTCAGAAGGCTCAGAAAGCATATAAGGCCCCAAGCTCTTATCAGGAAGCACACGAAACCAATGAATGAGATTCCAATTTCTGCTCCCTCTGCTGCCTCCGGTTAAATGGATTTTCCCCTTCTGTGCTTTATGAGCCTCTTGTGGCCATTGAATTGGAATGCTAATCCGTGCCATCCGTGAAATCCGTGGTTAAGGATTTCCTCCGCTTCCGTTCTGCCTTATCGAATCACCGTGGCCCATCCCGTCGAAAAACTCACCAGTCTCCAGAATCCGCGCATCAAGCAGCTCGTGAAGCTGCGTGACCGGCGGCCGCGCGATGAAGCCGGGGTGTTTTTGGTCGAGGGCTACCGCGAGATCCGGCGGGCGCTGGAAAAGAACATCAAACTGCAGGAGCTGTATTACGCCCCCGACTGGTTTTTGGGGGAGAATGAGCCGGCCCTCATCGCCCAGGCGCAGGCCGCCGGGGCGAAGCTGTTCGAGCTCACGAAGGACACCTTTGCCAAGGTGGCCTACCGCGAGCGGCCCGACGGACTGCTCGCCGTCGCGCCGCAGTGGCGGCGCTCACTGGCCGATCTCGACCGGTTGCTGGACGGGCAGCGCGAGACCGGGGCTTATCCCGGGTCGATGGTGCCGGCGACCCTGACCCCCTTTGTGCTGGTGGTGGAGGCGATCGAGAAGCCCGGCAACCTCGGCACGATTCTGCGCAGTGCCGATGCGGCGGGCTGCGACGCGGTCATCGTGTGCGATCCGGTGACGGATATTTTCAATCCCAACGTGGTGCGTGCCTCGACCGGGGTGCTGTTTTCCGTGCCGCTGGTTGTGGAGGAGAGCGCCCGGGTGCTGACCTGGCTGCGCGGCCGGCACATCCGCACCGTGGCCACCACCCCGGCGGCGCAGACCCTCTACACCGCCGCCGACCTGCGCGGTCCGCTGGCGGTCATCATGGGCAGCGAGCAATACGGCCTCAGTGAATTCTGGCTGAACAACAGCGACCTGCCCGTGCGCATCCCGATGGCCGGCCAGGCGGATTCGCTGAATGTCGCGATGGCGACCATCATCACGCTGTTCGAGGCGGTGCGGCAGAGGAGCTGACCGGGCGGCGGGGGCCGCCCGGAACGCTCAACGCTGAACTTTTAACGCTGAACGCCGAAGTGCGGACAGGTGCTACGCGCGTGAGCGAGTGGAAATGTGGCGTAAGCAGCGCGCGGTCCACTCGCTCACGCTCGTAGCTACCCGGCGAGCGGTTCAACCTTAAGCGTTAAAAGTTAAACGTTGAGTGTTAAGCGTTCCCACCCACCCCTGGAGTGAGCCGATTGACCAGCACCCGGTACGGCGGCAGCAGCGCCACGGCCATGAACAGCTTCACGCCGAGGTCGCCCACGGCGAGGTGGATCCAGCTGAATCCGGTGCCGGCGAAGGCGAGGCTGAAGAAAATGGCGGTGTCGATGACCGACGCCGAAACCGAGCCCCACAAGGGGGCCTTCCACCAGCTCTTTTGGCGCAGTTGATTGAAGACGGCGACATCGAGCAGCTGGGAAACGATGAACGCGGTGCCCGAGGCGATGGCGATCCGCACCGGGGCGAAGAGGGCGGAAAAAATCAGCCCCACGGCGAATCCGATCCACGCCACGCGGCGCGCGAGCTGCGGACCGGCGACGCGGTTGCACACATCGGTGACAAAGTACGCGACCGGATAG
This sequence comes from Opitutaceae bacterium, assembly GCA_016715765.1. Taxonomy (GTDB): domain Bacteria; phylum Verrucomicrobiota; class Verrucomicrobiia; order Opitutales; family Opitutaceae; genus UBA2377. The sequence continues at coordinate 71,794 of JADJZJ010000031.1, read as the reverse complement.
GAGAACGCACCCCAGGTGAGCCAGGCGTTGAGCGGAAACTGCACCAGCACGTTGGAGACCAGGACAATCGCCGCCATGGCGAGCGCGGGCAGGATGAGCTGGCGGAGGTGCATGAAGGATGCGCAATGGTGGCGGTTTGGGTTGCTTCTTCAAGGTTCGAGGCGTGTTCGGAATTGAACGATTTACGAGTCTCACGCGGAGGCGCGGAGAACGCGGAGTTATAATCCCGATGCACACAGATCACCGGACACATATTGGGATATGCGTGACCATAATTACCCGTCTGAGGTTGCCCCTCCGCGTTCTCCGCGCCTCCGCGTGAGACTGTACGGTTAAGATTTTGCCGAAGGGATTACTGACTTACCGTTGCAGCGCCGCCACCAATGCGTCGGTGCCGGCGGCCATCGAAATGCGCGGCTCGTAACCGAGGTCCCGGCGGGCGGCGGTGAGGTCGAACCAGTGGTCCTTGGCCAGTTCGGCGGCGATGAAGCGGGTCATGGGCGGCTCACCCCTGAGGGGCAGCACCCGCCACGCGGTTTCGCACGCAACGCCGACAAGGGAAGCGACGCCCAGTGGGATTTTTTTTGTCACGGGCGGCTCGCCCAGCGCGGTCAGCAGGCCGTTGATCCAGTCCCAAAGCACGACCGGTTCGCCGTTGGTGATGAAGTAGGCGCGGCCGGCGGCCGGGGAGGCTTTGTCACGTATTACGTGACAAAGCCCGAGGGCCTGCTCGGCGAGGAGGTGGGCGTCCACGGCGTTTTCAATGTGCACCAGGTCCACGCGGTTGCGGCCGGTGCCGACGATGCGCAGGCGGCCGGCGCGGGCGCGGGCGAGCACGCGCGGGACGAGGTGCGGGTCGCCAACGCCCCAGATGAGGTGCGGGCGGAGGGCGATGGTGCGGAGCTCCGGCGAGTGGGCGGCGAGGACCTCGCGCTCGGCGATGGCCTTGGTGAGCGGATACGGACTCGGGCAGGCGGTGGTGAGCGGCAGGGACTCATCGGCCCCGGCGAGATCGCGGCCGTTGTAAACCACGCTCGGCGTGCTGGTGTGGACGAAGGTGCGCACGCCGTGGCGGCGGCAGCCGGCGAGCAGGGCGCGCGTGCCGAGGACGTTGGTGCGGAAGAAATCGTCGTAGCGGCCCCAGACGCCGACGCGGGCGGCCGTGTGAAAAACCGAGGTGATGCCCGCACAGGCGGCCTCGACGGCCGCAGGGTCGTCGAGCGAGGCGCGGATGAATTTCACCCCGCGGGCGACCAGGTCGGGAGCGGGGGTGCGGCCGAGCACGGTGACACCGCGACCCTGCGCCAGGAGGCGCTCGACGATGCGCCGGCCAAGAAACCCGGTGCCACCGGTGACGAGGGTGCTCATGCTGCGGGTTCCCCCTTGAAACCCGTGGCGGTGTCGGTCCAGCGGGCGAGGGTCAGGCGGTGGATCTTGGCGTTGTGGCGCACGTCCACGGGAAACTTCGGGTGAAAAAAGAAGAGGTTGATGCCCGCGGTGTGGGATGGGCCCGCGCCAGCGCCCGGAGTTCGCCGGCCAGGGCGTGGGCCTCGCGCCGGTCGCCCATCTCCGTTTCCACGACCAGGGCCGGCTGTTGCCTGCCCGCGGGGCCGAGGCCGATGAGGGCGCAGCGGGTGGCGCGGGCGTGATGGCGGAACACCTGCTCGCAGGGTTCGGTGAAGAGCGGACCGGAAGGGGTGGTGACGCATTCGACCTTCCGGCCGCAGAACCAGAGCCGGCCCGCGGGGTCGAGGTAGCCGCAGTCGCCCATGCGATGCCAGAGCGTGTCGCCGTCGGTGATCTTGGCGGCGGCCGTGGCCAGCGGCAGGGCGTCGTAGGTCCTGGTGACCACCGGACCGCTGACGATGATCTCGCCGGTTTCACCGTTGGGCAGCTCATGCAGCACGGCGTCATCCGCGCTCAGCGCGATGACCTTTACGGCAAGACCGGGCAAGGGGCGGCCGACGCAGGCGCCGCGGACCGAGTTGGGATCAATTTCCCCGGCCGAGACGGTGCAGACCGGCAGCGCCTCGGTGGCCCCATAGGGACTGTGCAGGGTGCCGTGCGGGAGCCAGCGGGAGGGATTGGCCCAGAGCGCAGCGGGCACCGGGGCGCCCGCGCACAGCACGCGGCGCAGCGAGGGCAGCGAGATATTTTGGGCGACGCAGTGAAGCTGGATCTTTCGCCAGAGCGTGGGCGAGCCGAAGGAATTGGTGACACCTTCCTGCCGGATGGCCTGCACGATTTTGGCGGGGTCAACGGCGGCCGGACGGCGGGGATCGAGTTCCGGCACCACGGTCGTCATGCCAAGGGCCGGATTGAACAGCGCGAAAATCGGGAGCATGGGCAGGTCCACCTCGCCCGGTTCGATGCCGTAGGCTTCACGGATCAGGCGGACCTGCGCCTCAAACATGCCATGCTCGTAGCAAACGCCCTTTGGGGCGCCGGTGGATCCGGAGGTGAAGAGAATCGCGGCGAGATCGTTGGCGGCACTGGCGGCGATTTCGGATTTACCACTGGCCGGAAGGCCGATCCATCTGGCAGTCGCCGAACCGGAGACCCGGATCCGGACCTGCAACCCGTGGAAAACTGGGTCCGGCAGACCCGGCTGATCACTTGAGCCAGCGCGATGCCCACGAGGACGCGGGGCTGCGAGCGGCGGACGCATTGCAGGAAGTTGCGGAGGCCCATGCCGGGATCGATGACGATGGGCACGGCCCCGAACTTGAAGAGGGCGAAGGCGGCGGCGATGAGTGGCAGGCCCTGCTTCACCATGAGCAGGGTGCGGTCGCCGCGGCGCACGCCGGCGGCGGCGAAGCGGGCGCACCAGGCGTCCACCTCGCGGTCGAGTTCGGCGAAGGTGAGGGTGAGGTAATCGATCCGGCCGTCCGCGGTGCGGCCGCGGGGAATTTTCAGGGCCGGATGATCCGGCTGGCGGGCCGCCATGAGCGGCAGGTGGCGCGCGATATTGGCGGAGTCGGCCATCGGGGCGGCCCGCGCTCAGCCCTGCTTGAGCGAGGGGATGTTCCGCAGCAGGCCGGCCTGCCACGGGAGCAGGATATCATCAATCTGCCTGGGCTGGCGGGCGATCTGGGCGAGCTGGGAGCGGGTGGCAATGAGGGTGGGCTCGATCGAAAGCTTGGCGGCGAGTTTGTCGCGATCGGCCCGGATGCGGTCCTGCAGGGCGACCTCGGCATTGGTGAGCGCGGCATGATTGCGGTCCCGGCCCCGGCGGCGGGGCAGCGTGTGCGGATCGCGGGTGATGCCGTCGCGCACGGCGGCCTCGAGCGAGGGAAACAGGCGCGTGTGGCGCTTGCCCAGATGCACCTTGGCCAGGATGGAGTCACCGGAATCGCCGGCCTCGGCGGCCTCGGAGATTTGCAGCAGCAGCTTGTTGCCGCAGACCTTGAAGGGCGGGGTGTCGAGGCGCTTGGCCTGTTCCTCACGCCAGTGCCAGACCGCGTGCAGCACGCTCAGGCCCGGTCCGCGGAGACGTTCGCTCTGGCCGATGCGCCAGTCGTTCTCGTCGGGAGCGGCGAAACCGGTGAGTCCGGCCTCGATCTGGGCGAGACATTGCTGTTCGAGCCATTCCACCCGGCGCAGCCGGACAAGCTCGCGCGTGAGCAGGTCGCGCAGGGCGGGCAGGTGCCAGACGTCGAGCGCCGCGTAATCGAGCATCTTCTGGGTGAGCGGACGGCGCGACCAGTTGGCCTTCTGCGATTCCTTGGAGAGTTTCACCCCGAAGTGGTCCTCGAGCAGCGAAGCCAGGCCGACGCGCGGCCGGTTCAGGAGCTGCGCGGCGAGCATGGTGTCGAAGATGCTCTTGGGCCGGAAACGGCAGAGGTCGTGCAGCAGGCGCAGGTCGAAATCGCTGCCGTGCATGACAATGTGCTTCTTCGCCAGCCGCTGCCAAAGCCCGTCGAGGGGAAGGCCGGCGAGTGCGTCGACAAGGAAGACCTCGCCGTCCACCAGAAACTGGAGGAGACAGAGGCGGGTCTTGTAGTGGAACATGTTGTCCGCCTCGGTATCGAGGGAGACCTCGTCCACGCGGTCGAAAGCCGCGAGCAGCGGGGCGAGTTGGCCGGGCTGATCGATGAGCTGATAGGCGGGCATGCGCGCGACGGTCTTGACGCCAAGCAGGCGTCGCAAGCGCAAGGGAAGGAAGCGGGAAATCATCAGGCAGTCGCGGCAAGCGCGACGGCCAGAACGCTCAACGCTGAACGCCGAACGTTCAACGCCCAAGTTTGCGGTGGCCGGAGATCATGGTAGGTACGAACGTGAGCGAGTGGAGTTTTGGCGTACGCCGCGTGTGATCCACTCGCTCACGCTCGTGTCTACCACAGAGTCAGACTAGTCCTCCCAGGCGGTCAGGAAGGCATCGATCAGTTCCGGGAGGTCGGGGCTATAGCCGCCTTCCAGGATGGCGGCGGCGGGGTGGCCGGCCTCCCGGAGCCAGTCGCCCAATGTGGTAAAGTCTTCAGCCTCAAGGGTCATGTTCGTGATGGGATCGGCCGCATACGCGTCAAAACCGGCCGAGACGAGGATGAGATCGGGTTTAAAATCGAGCACGGCCTGCCAGGACTCGGCGAGGGCGGCCATGTGCGCGGCGCGCGGGGTATCGGGAGGAACCGGCCAGTTCCGGCAGTTGGCGAAGGAGTTGGTGCCGGTCCCGGGATAGCCGGGAGACTGGTGGACTGAGGTGAAGAGCAGATCAGGCCGGCCGTGGAGGATGGCCTCGGTGCCGTTGCCGTGGTGGGCGTCGAAATCCCAGATCGCGACCCTGGCCGCGCCGCGGCGTTGGGCTCGGAGGGCGGCGATGGCGATCTGGTTGAGGTAGCAAAAGCCCATGGCCTGGTCCGCCGTGGCATGGTGGCCGGGCGGACGCATGAGACTGAAGGCCTTTTGGCCGGCCATGGCGGCGTCCGCGGCCGCGCAGGCGGCGCCGACCGCGCGGCGGGCGTGGTCGCCGATCCCGGGAAAGAAGGGGGTGTCGGCATCGAAATCGTCCGGGTGCAACAAACGCTTCAGGTGGGCGGAAGTGTGCGCGAGTTGCAGGGTCTCGTCCGTGGCGGCGGCCGGAACCTGCCAGACCCAATCCAGGTGGGCGGCCTGCAGGTGAGGGACCGTCTGGGTGATGCGGGCGGGCTGCTCCGGCCGCAGGGACGAGCCGTAGTCGGCGCATTGCGGGTCGTGGAGGATGAGCATGGGGTGGAAAATGGGTGTTGGGTGGGCTGGATACGGGAAGGCCGGGGAGTTATATGGGAAAATTTGAATCGGATTTAACCACAAAGAACACAAAGGTCCGTCCGGCTGATCAGCCTGCTCGCGCGCCTATAGGCGCCTTGGACGTTTCATTCGCGTCAGGACCTTTGTGTTCTTTGTGGTTAAAATCGTTACCGCCACGAGGCCTGGCGAGGTGGAATATGATCAGAACGATTTTGCGTGTGCTGCCCGGGTGGTGCAGGCTGCGGGCATGAAAGTCATCGCACTTTGTTCCGGAGGGATGGATTCCGTGACGGCCCTTTACTGGGCGCGGCAGGAGCATGAGGTCGTGGCGGTGCTCAGTTTTGATTACGGGTCGAAGCACAATCATCGGGAACTGCCGTTTGCGGCGGAGCATGCGGCCCGGCTCGGGGTGCGGCACGAGGTGATCGCGCTGGACTTTGTGAACCGGCTGTTTGCCTCCGACCTGCTGAAAAGCGGCGGTGCCATTCCCGAAGGGCACTACGAGGCGGAGAACATGCGGCGGACGGTGGTGCCGTTCCGCAACGCCATCATGCTCTCCATCGCGTGCGGGATGGCCGAAAGTGTCGGCGCCGAGGGCCTGGTGATCGCGGCGCACGACGGCGACCATGCGATTTATCCGGACTGCCGGGAGGAATTCATGCGGGCGATCGGCGAGGCGATGCGACTCGGGACCTATGCGAAGGTAAAATTGCTCCGGCCGTTCATCGCGCTGACCAAGGGACGGATCGCGGCCGAGGGCGCGCAGCTCGGCGTGGACTTTGCCCGCACCTGGTCGTGCTACAAGGGCGGGACGGTGCATTGCGGCAAGTGCGGCACCTGCGTGGAGCGCCGCGAGGCGTTCATGGCGGCGGGGCTGCCGGATCCGACGGAGTATGCGTCGCAGGATACCCTGCCGGCCAAGCCAAAACCTTTTAACCACGGATGACACGGATGAACACGGATAAAGGCGGTTTGCATCAGTGGCATTCCGTGCAATCCGTGGTTAGCTTCCTTCGATGCTGATCGCCGAGATATTCCATTCGCTGCAGGGCGAGGGTGAGCTCACCGGGGTGCCGTCGGTTTTCGTCCGCACGAGCGGGTGCAACCTGCGCTGCAACTGGTGCGACACGCCCTATGCCTCGTGGAAACCCGAGGGAAAACCCCATACGGTCGAGCAGGTGGTGGCGGCGGTGCAGGCCCATCCCCTCGCCCGCCATGTCGTCCTGACCGGCGGTGAGCCGATGATCGCGCCGGAAATCCGGTCGCTGGCGGAGGAACTCAAGCTGCTCGGCTATCACCTCACGATCGAGACGGCGGCGACCGTCCTGCCGGACGGGATCGCGTGTGATCTCGCCTCGCTGTCGCCGAAATTGCTGAACTCCGCCCCGGATGACCGGCTCAGCCTGACCTGGCGGAAAAAGCATGAGGCGCTCCGCTGGCAGCCGGCGGTGGTGCGGGCGTGGCTGGAGGCCTATGCCTGGCAACTCAAGTTTGTCATCGCGCAACCGGCGGACGTGGAGGAGCTCGAAGGCATGCTGGCTTCGCTGAAACTGGAAATTCCGCCGCACAAGGTGCTGCTGATGCCGGAGGGCGTGACGCTGGAGGCGACCCGGGCGCGGGCCGGGTGGCTGGGTGAATTGTGCAAGGCGCGCGGTTACCGTTACGCGCACCGGTTGCACCTCGAACTCTATGGAAACCGCCGCGGCACCTGAATCGCAGCGCCTTCCCCTGCCCCGCCGGCTTTCGGAAGAACTCGCGGATCTGCAGCAGCGGTTCGCCGAAAAACCGGTCACCTTGCGCGAGGTCATCTACACCCTGCGCGGCCGGGCCTACACGTTGCTGCTCATCCTGCTCACCCTGCCCTTCCTCACGCCGCTGCCGCTGCCCGGATTGTCCACCCCGTTCGGCCTGGCCATCGGCTTCATCGCCATGCGGCTGAGCCTGGGCCAAAAGCCCTGGCTGCCGATGCGTCTGCAGCGCCGGGAGCTGCCGGCGGGATTCTTTGGCAAATTGTTCACGGTGGCGGCGCGCGTCATCCGGTTTCTGGAAAAATTCCTGCGCCCGCGCCTGCCGGTGCTGACGGCCTCGGGGGTGCTGCTGCAGTTGCACGCATTTGTCATGCTGCTGGCGGCCCTCACGCTTTTGCTGCCGCTGCCAATTCCGTTCACCAACTCCTTTCCCGCCTGGGCGATTCTCCTTCTGGCCGGCGGACTGTTGGAACGCGACGGGGTGTTTATCCTGGGCGGTTATATCGTCTTCGTGCTGGGCGTGTTGTATTTCGTGTTCCTCGGCGAGGCGGCGACGCAGCTGGTGCAGGCGTTGATCCACTGGCTGCGGTCGTAGGTTTCGACATCAAACCCGAAAATTGGCCGGGCGATACATCGGGGCGAAATTGACTGAAGATGGGTGCGAGCTTCGGGGTGTTTTCAAAAGCCGATTCGGGGGGGCGGCGAGCTGGCGTACGCCTCAACCCGCGCCCGCCAGCGGGCTGCCTACCGCGGCCAACCCCGGCCTGATTGGGATTCTGCAAGCACGCCATGGCGTGCGACCGAATACTGCAGTCCGTCGCGCGCAGGCTCGCTCCCACCTTTTCAGAATTCGGAGTTGGAAGACCCGTAGTTTTCGCCGGGAAATTCCCGGCCGTTGATCAACACGCCGGTGCAGTGGGTCGTGTATTCAAACGGATTGCCGTCGTAGAAGGCGAGGTCCGCGTCCTTGCCGGGCGCGAGCGAGCCCACCCGGTCGGCGAGGCCGAGCAGCCGGGCGGCATCAATGGTGATGCTGGCGAGGGCGGCATCGAAGGGCAGTCCCTTGCCGGCGGCGAGCGCGGCTTCAAAGAGCACCACCCGCGTCTTGGGCACGTAGCTTTCGTAGCCGCTCTGGAGGGCAAACAGGATGCCGGCCTCATGCAGCCGGGCGGCGGTGGTCATGCTGAGGTTTTCCATGTCGCCGAAGGTGCGCAGCATGGTGGGATGCAGCACGACGGGAAAGCCGCTGGCCTTCATCTCGGCCAGCACGAGCTGGGCGTCGGCGCAGCCGTCGAGGATGATCTTCAGGTTGAATTCCTTCGCGAGGCGCAGCGCGGACATGATGTCCTGCTGGCGGTGGGCGGTGATGAGCAGGGGTTGGGAGCCGTCGAGCGCGCGTCCGAGCGCCTCGAGCTTCAAATCGCGCCCGGGGCGCTTGGTCTCATCCTTGGCGGTGAGCTTGACGGCGTATTCCTGGGCCTTGATCAGCTCGGCACGCAGCAGGGCCACGGCCTTCGAACGCGTGCCCGGCGACTTGCCGGCCTGATCCGTGGTGCCCGCGCTGCCAAGGGAGACCGCGGTCATCGCGGCGGGATTGACGACATCCTCGTCGGCGGTGCGGCCCATCGTCTTGACGATCATGGTCTGGCCGGAGACCAGCGTGCCCGGGGCATGGCCGGTGTTGACCGTGGTGATCCCGAAGGAGCGCACGTAGGCGACCAGCGGATCGCGGGGGTTGTAGGCGTCGATGGCCCGGAGTTCGGGCTGCACCGGCGCGGACTTTTCCAGCATGTCCTGGTCCTGGGTCTGGTTGAGGATGCCGGTGAGTCCAACGGTGGCGCGCGCATCGATCAGGCCGGGCGTGACGACCCTGGCGCGGACCACGCGGTGATCCGCGGTGTAGGCCATCCCGGCGGCGGGGCCGACAAAGGTGATGCGGCCGTCGCGGACGAGAATGAGGCCGTCCTTGATGGGTGCGCCGGCCATCGTGTGGATGGTTTCGCCGTGGATGGCGACGGGCATGGGCGGCTCGGCGACCGCCAGGGTTGCGAGTGCGCCAAAGAGAGAAAGAGAACGAGAAAGATTAACAGAAAGAGTTCTCATTGGGAACCTCCCTGGTTGGCGGCGATGATCAGGTCCCACGCATTGCCATAACAGCAGAGCTGGGCGCGCCTGGGATCGCCGGCGCCGACGCCGCCGAGGGCGTAGAGCCGGTCCTGCGGATCGGAAAAATCGAACACCTTTTGGCCCTCGACCCAGGTCTGCTCGACCTGCGTATAAACGCTGAGCGGATCGCCGGAGAGGATGATGAAATCGGCGTCCTTGCCCGGTTCGAGGGTGCCGGTGCGGTCCTCGAGGCCAAGGATTTTGGCATTGGCGAGGGTGACGCCGCGCAGGGCGCCGTCCCGCGTCATGCCGCCGCGGACCGCGAGGGCGGCGGAGCGGAGGAAGAGGCGGGAATCGGTGACCCCGTCGTCGGTATGGAAGCCGACCGTGACGCCGGCTTTTTCCAAGTGCGCGCCGGTGCGAAAATCGACATCGCGGGCCTCGAGCTTTCCGCCGGGGGAATCAAGCACGATGATCGAGCAGGGCACGCCGGCGGCGGCGATCTCGGGGGCGATCTTCCAGCCGTCGCTGACATGATGCAGCGCGATCTTGTAGCCGAACTCCCTGGCCAGGCGCAGGACGGTCAGGATGTCGTCATGCCGGTGGGTGTGATGCTGGGCGATGCGCTTGCCCTGCAACACCTGGCCGAGCATCTCGAGGCTGAGGTCGCGCGCGGGCATCTTTTCCGGGTCGCCCTGGGCGCGCCCGATCTTGGCGAGGTACTCCTGCGCCTTGATGTACTGTTCGCGCACGAGGGCGGCGGATTTGCCGCGGGTGCCGGGAAACGGTCCGGTCTCGCGGATCGAATTGGTGCCATTGGCCATTTTCAAGCCGCCGGCGGGCGAGCCATCGGCGAGCGGGATGAGCAGATCGTCGATGATGCGCGCGGAGCGCAGTTTGAGATAAAGGGTCTGCCCGCTGATGAGATGGCCGGAGCCGGGCATGACATTGACGGTGGTGATGCCGCCGGCGCGGGCCTTCTGGAGGCGGGTATCGCGCACGTCGAAGGAATCGAGCACCCGGGTGTCGGGCTGGATCGGGCCCGAGCCGTCGCCCCCCGAGCCGCCGCCGATGTGGCTGTGCGAATCAATGAGGCCGGGCATGATGACCTTGCCGGAGACATCGACGACCTGGACATCCGCCGCCAGGCGCACGGTGGCGGCGTCGCCGACCGCGATGATCCGGCCGTGCTGGACGAGCAGGATGCCGTTGTCGAGGGGCGTGCCGGCGATGGGAATAATCTGCGCACCGGTGAAGGCCACGGGGTTTTCCTGCGCAGACAGGGGCAGCGTCAGCAGCGCGAGCAGCGCACCGACACCAAGGAAGCGTGAGGGCATGCGCTCAGAAAACCCCGGGAGGCGCGGCTGGCAAACGCAAAGGCTCAGGCGGCGGGACGCCCGCGGGCGGGAAACAGCAGGGAGGCGGCGACCGCGGCACCGATGACGGCGCCGATGATGCCGAGCGACCAGCTGATGGGGAACTTGCCGCCAAAGGCGTCGTTGAGCCAGACCATCTTGAGGCCGACGAACACGAGCACGAGGCCAAGGCCGTATTTCAGGTAGTGAAACTTGTGCATCACGCCGGCGAGCAGGAAGAACATCGCGCGGAGACCGAGGATGGCGAAGACGTTTGAGGTAAAGACGATCAACGGCTCCCTGGTCAGCGCGAAGATGGCGGGCACGCTGTCGACCGCGAAGATGATGTCGGACAGCTCCAGAAAAACGAGGCACACGAACAGCGGCGTGGCGTAAATAAGTCCGTCGGCCTTGCGCAGAAAGAAAGCCTGGCCCTCGAGCTTGGGCGTCACGCGCACGAACCGGTGCAGGAGCCGAATGACCGGGTTTTTCTCGGGCTCGATGGGCTTTTCGGGCGCGAACAGGATCTTGAAACCGGTGAGGATCAGGAAGGCCCCGAAGATCCACACGATCCACTCGTACTGCATGAGCACCGAACCGAGGGCGATGAAGAGGATGCGGAACAGCAGGGCGCCGAGGATGCCCCAGAAGAGCACGCGGTGCTGGTATTTGGCGGGGACGCCAAAATAGGTGAACACCACGATGAAGACGAAGATGTTGTCCACCGCGAGAGACTTCTCGACGACAAAGCCGGTGAGGTATTCGAGGCCGGTCTGCTGCGCGAGCGCGGCGTGGTCGAGCCCCGCGAGCCGCGGATCGAGCGGCAGGCGGTACAGGGCAAACTGGTGGAGGCCCCAGCCGAACAGCAGGGCCAGACCCACCCAGAATACGCTCCAGCCGAGGGCCTCCTTGAAGCCCACCACATGGGCCTCGCGATGAAAGACCCCGAGGTCGAGGGCGAGCACGACGAGTACACCCAGGGTGAACAGGCCGTAGAACCACCAGTAGTCGGCGAAGGGGAAGAGAAGCGGAGTTTCCATGCGAAGGCGGTGAGGAAAGGCCTGCTCGGCCCGACCACAAGACGGACTGGATTGGAAACGGGAGAACCGTTTCCATTGGGCTCACGCGGAGGCGCGGAGAACACGGAGACTAAACCACGGATTCACACGCCACGCATTCACTGAGGATCTCTCTATCAGAGGGATTACTCCGCGACCTCCGCGGCTCCGCGTGAGCCGCACGAGCACGAGAACGCTGACGATAACGAATACGACGGGGATCCCGATCCCCCGCCCTCACCGGTGTTTCTGCCAGTCGAGCTTGTGCTGGTCGATCCAGCGGTAGTGGTCGGCGTAGCGCAGGCCGGCGGCGGAATTCTCGTCGAGGATGACCGTGGCGCGCGGGTGCAACTGCAGCGCGGAGCCGGGACAGATGGCGGAGAGCGGGCCCTCGACCATGTGTTCGACGGCGCGGACCTTGGCGGGACCGAAGGCCAGCAGCAGGCAGCGACGGGCATCGAGAATGGTGCCGATGCCCATGGTGATGGCGTGCTTGGGCATGGCCTCGAAGGAGCCAAATACCGCGCTGTTGTCGCGAAGGGTCTGCTCGGAAAGGATCTTTATCCAGGTGCGCGAACGGAGCGAACCGGTGGGCTCGTTGAAACCAATGTGGCCGTTGCGGCCCAGGCCCAGGAGCTGGATGTCGATGCCGCCGGCATCGATGATGCGCTGCTCGTAGCCGCGGCATTCGGCGTGCAGGTCCGGGGCGGTGCCGTCGGGGACGTTGGTGCGCCGCTGGTCGATGTTGATATGGCGGAAAAAATTCTCGCGCATGAACCAGCGGTAGGACTGGTCGTGCGTGCCGGGCAGGCCGACGTATTCGTCGAGGTTGAAGGTGGTGACGCGGCTGAAATCCAGGCCCTCCTCGCGGTGCAGGCGGATGAGTTCCTGGTAGAGACGCAGGGGCGTGCGGCCGGTGGCGAGCCCGAGGACGGCGTCGGGCTTTTCGCGAACGACGCGGGCGATGATCATGGCGCCGAGGACGCAGCCGATGTCGGGGGTTTCGCGAATAAGGACTTCCATGGTGGCGCAAGGACTAGGCGGACGGGTGCGGTCCGACAAGCGCCGACTGGCTGCGGACAACTGGCGAGAGGCCGGTCATTGCTTCAGCCGCGTCCGGAGTTTTTTGACTTCCGGGCTGACGGCCCCGCAGGCCCCGCTGCTGCCGCAGCCCCGGGCGGGATCCCGGCGCAGGGCGCGGCGCACCAGCCAGATTGCGGTGACGGCGACGATGGCCAGGGCGACGATGGTCTGGATGGCGGGGGACATATCAATAGCCGGCCAAACGTCCGGCCTGGTAGACAAGGAAGCAGACCAGCCAGGCGGTGCCGGTCATGTACGCGACCTGGAAGAGCGGCCAGCGCCAGGAATTGGTTTCCCGTTTCACGATGGCGATGGTGCTCATGCACTGCATGGCGAAAACATAGTAGATCATCAGCACGACGCAAACGAGCGGGGTGAAGAGCGCGGCGCCATCGGGCCACGTGGCGCTCCGCAGGGTGTCGCGCAGCGGGGACATGTCATCCTCGGCGCCCTCGACGCCAAAGATGACGCCCATGGAACTGACGAAGACCTCGCGCGCGGCGAAAGAGGTGACGAGACCGATGCCAATGCGCCAGTCGAAGCCAAGCGGCTTGATCAGCGGCTCGATCAGGTGGCCGGCCTGTCCGGCGTAACTGGCGGCGATCTGGACATCCGCGGTGACGGCGGGATCCGGATGCTTCGGATAGGCGGTCAAGAACCAGAGCACGATGGAAATGCCGAGGATGATCGTGCCCGCATTCTTGAGGAAGAGCCAGCCGCGCTCGAGCATCTGGCGGAGGATTTCCTTGAAGCGCGGCGGCTGGTAGGGCGGCAGTTCGAGGATCATCAGCGCCGGGGCGCTCCGCAGGAGGGTGCGCTTGAACAGCCACGCGAACCCGAAGGCACCGGCGGTGCCGAGCACGTACATGCCGAGCATGATGCCGACCTTTGTGGCGGTGGGCACGGTTTCGCTCGGGAGCAGCGTGGCGATCATCAGCAGGTAGACCGGGAGCCGCGCGGAGCAGCTCATGAGCGGGGCGACGAGAATGGTGACGAGGCGGTCCTTGGCGTTCTCGATCGTGCGCGTGGCCATGATGCCCGGGATGGCGCAGGCGTAGGAGCCAAGGAGCGGGATGAAGGATTTGCCGTGGAGCCCGACCTTGCTCATGGGCCGGTCCATGAGAAACGCGGCGCGGGCCATGTAGCCGGTGCTTTCCAGGAGGCCGACGAAGAAAAACAGGATCAGGATCTGCGGCAGGAAAATCACGATGCCGCCCACACCGCCGATGACGCCGTCGGTCAGCAGGTCGCGCAAATCTCCCGGGGCCATGGCCGACTGCACCCACGTGCCGAGGGCCGCGATCCACCCGTCGATCCAGTTCATCGGATACTCGGCGAGGCTGAAGATGGAGAAGAACAGCGCGACCATGATGGCGCCGAAGAACACCCAGCCCCACATGGAGTGAACCAGGACGGCGTCCACGCGATCGGAGAGCGAGGGACCGGATACGCGCGTGCGGCGGATGACGTCGCGGCACAGATGGTTGATGGCCTCGTAGCGGCCCTTGATGAGGGTGGCGGACCAGTCGGTCCCCTGCCCCTTCCAGCGTTCATGCCAGACGTTCAGCAGCCCCAGCGTGCGCGCGCTCAGCGGGGTCGAACCGGCGACCCCCAGGGTATCGAAGTCGGTCAGCAGCAGAAGCGCCTCGGCCCGGGCGATGAGTGGCGGCCGGCCGTCGGTATCAACGAGGGAGGCCTGCAACTCGGCGACGGCGGCCGCGATCGGCGCGGGCACATCCCAGCTATGGCGGGCAAGCGGCAGTTCGGCGCGGCTCATTGCCAGGCGCAGTTCGACCAGGCCCCGGCCGTGGATGGCTTCGCAGGGAATGACCGGCACGCCGAGTTCATCCTCGAGCTTGGCGTGATCGATCCGTGTGCCGTTGCCGGCGGCAAGGTCCATCATGTTGAGCGCGATGATGACGGGCCGGCCCAGGTCCAGGATCTGGTGGACGAGGTAGAGGTTGCGCTCGAGATTGGAGGCGTCGATGACACAGATGATGCGGTCGGGTTGCGGTGTGTCGGCCCGGCGGCCGAGCAGCACATCGCGGGTGACGGCTTCATCCGGCGAACGCGCCGCGAGCGAGTAGGCGCCGGGCAGATCGATGATTTTCATCGGCCGGCCGTGCTGGGAGAAGGCCTCGCCGATCTTCTTTTCGATCGTGACGCCCGGGTAATTGCCGACCTTCTGGCGCAGGCCGGTCAGGGCGTTGAAGAGCGTGGTTTTTCCGCAGTTGGGATTGCCCACCATCGCGTAGACCGGCGTGCGGTGCCCGGCGACCGGAGAACGTTTGCGCGATGCTTCCGGCGCGATGTGTGACGGCAGATCCGCCCGCGGGGCGGAAGCCTCTCTTCCGGCGCGTGGTGCTTCAGCCATGACGGCGCGGAGGGTTTAGCGTGCGCCGGCCGGCAGGTGTTCCACGAGAATGCACCGGGCGGCGTCGTGATTGAGCGCCAGCCGGGTGCCGTTCACCATGCACAAACTGGTGGTATGGCCGGAAATCTTGGTCACCAAGGAGGCTTCACCAAAGCCCATCTCACGGATGCGCTGGCAAAAGCTCTCATCTCCCGTCAGCCGGCAGACTCTACCGGTCACACCAGCAGGAAGCTGGCAGAGCGGGACGTGGGTGAATGGGTGGGAGGGGTTCAAGGCGAAGCAAAGTTGAGTAAAATGAGACTGAGTTTCAAGGGCAACATGCTGAATTGTCTAAAAATAAAAAACGCGGTCCGAAGACCGCGCATTTACTAATAGTACAGGGGCATCAGCGCCGCCGGCGTTTGACGGCAAGCTGGACTCCGGCGAACCGAACCATGCTTTGCAGGTGTTCGAATTCGTTGGGATCCATGTCCTTGGCGTCTCTCATGGACTGCTCGGCGCGTTTCATGGCGTCTTCCACGGCCTTTTCGTCAATCTGCTCCTCGGTGATGGCGCGTTCGGCGAGGACGGAAACCTTGTCGCCGTCAATTTCGGCAAACCCGCCGCCTACAGCCAGATGCAGGGTCTGGGCGCCCTTGGTGACGCGCAATTCCCCGTTTGCCACCTTGGTGAGCAGGGGAATATGGCCCGGGAGAATGCCGACTTCGCCTTCCATCGTGGGGATGACGACGCTGTCGATGGTGTCGGAATACACCTTGGCTTCCGGGGTGACGATTTCGAGGGTGAGAGGCATGGGAGCTGAGTAGCGAGTAGTGGGTAGCGGGTAGTGAGTAGGAGTGTGTCGGGCGTTTGGTGGGTTCGGTATGCTCGCTACTCGCTACTCGATGCTCGCTACTTTCCGAATTACTTCTTCGTGGTGGCGAGCACCTCGTCGATGTTACCCTTCATGTAGAAGTCGCCTTCGGCCACCTGGTCGAGTTCGCCGGAGAGGATCATCTTGAAGCCGCGGATGGTGTCCTTGACGGAGACGTACTTGCCGGGTGAGCCGGTGAAGACTTCCGCCACGGAGAACGGCTGCGAGAGGAAGCGCTGGATCTTGCGCGCGCGGTAGACCATCTGCTTGTCCTCGGGGGAGAGCTCATCGAGACCGAGAATGGCGATGATGTCCTGGAGATCCTTGTAGCGCTGGAGGACGCGCTGGATTTCGCGGGCGACGAAGTAGTGCTCCTCGCCGACGATGTCGGGGGCGAGGGCCTTCGAGGTCGAGGCGAGCGGGTCGACGGCGGGATAGATGCCGAGCTCGGCGATGGAGCGCTCGAGCACGATGGTCGAGTCAAGGTGGGCGAAGGTGTTCGCCGGGGCCGGATCGGTGAGATCGTCCGCGGGAACATAGACGGCCTGGAAGGAGGTGATGGAACCCTTCTTGGTCGAGGTGATGCGCTCCTGGAGGTTGCCCATTTCGCTGGCGAGAGTCGGCTGATAACCGACCGCGGAGGGTGAGCGGCCCAGGAGGGCGGACACCTCGGAGCCGGCCTGCGAGAAACGGAAAATGTTGTCGATGAAGAGCAGCACGTCCTGGTTTTTCTCGTCGCGGAAATACTCGGTCATGGCGAGGGCCGAGAGGGCGACGCGCATACGGGCGCCCGGCGGCTCGTTCATCTGGCCGTAGACGAGCGCGACCTTGGACTTCGTGAGGTCCTTCTGGTCGATGACGCCGGCCTCGGACATTTCATGGTAGAGATCGTTGCCTTCGCGGGAACGCTCACCGACCCCGGCGAACACGGAGTAACCACCGTGGGCCTTGGCGATATTGTTGATGAGTTCCATGATGACGACGGTCTTGCCGACGCCGGCACCACCGAAGGCGCCGACCTTGCCGCCCTTGGTGAAAGGGGCGATGAGGTCGATGACCTTGATGCCGGTCTCGAGGATCTCGGAACTGGTATTCTGGTCCACGAGCGCCGGAGGCGGACGGTGAATCGGGTATTTTTTCGTGTAGGCCACGGGACCGCGGCCATCAACGATTGCGCCGGTGACGTCAAAGATGCGACCCAGCACGCCCTCGCCCACGGGGACGGAAATCGGCGCGCCGGTGTCGACGACTTCCATACCGCGCACGAGGCCCTCGGAGGAGGACATGGCGATGGTGCGGGCGATGCCGGCACCCAAGTGCTGCTGCACCTCAAGGGTGAGGGTCTGCGGCTTGCCGGTGGTATCGAAGTCGATGGTCAGCGCCTGATAGATGGGCGGGATGGAGTTTTCCGCGAATTGGACGTCAACGACAGGGCCGATGACTTGGACGATTTTTCCGGTATTGCTCATGACTTAAATGGCGGGGGTGATTACGTGAAAGGGATCAGGCGGCGAAGGAGGAGGCGGCAATTTCCAGAATTTCCTGGGTGATCGCGGCCTGGCGGGCCTTGTTGTATTCGAGGGTGAGGTCGCCGAGGAGTTTGGTGGCGTTGTCCTTGGCGGTCTTCATCGCCACCATGCGGGCGCTGTGCTCGGAGGCTTTGGCCGAGAGTACAAGTTGGTAGAGGTGACGATTGACGTAGAACGGGAGCAGCGCCTCGAGCACTTCCTGGGCATTGGGCTCAAAGAGCAGTTCGCGCGTGTCGGAGGCGCGGGTCCCGGTCTGGCTGTGACCGGCGTCCGCCTTCACGTGGGCGACGAATTCCTGCAGGTTGGCGAGCGGCAGCACCGGGCGGACGGTCGGCTCCTGCACCAGCGTATTCCGGAAGCGCGGGTAGATGACCTCGATGGTGTCGATGATGCCCTCGAGGAAATGTTTCACCATGAACTCGGCGGCAACCTTCACCTCGGTGAAAGCCACGCGGTCGCTGACGGGAAAATCGGCCACCATGTCGCGCTTGGTGCGGGAGATGAACTGCGCGCCCTTGCGGCCGACGACGTAGAATTTCACCGGCGTCTTGATGTCGGTGACGAGCTTGAAGAGGTTCGCGTTGAGCGGACCGCAGAGGCCCTTGTCGGTTGTGACCAGCAGAATGCCGCGGGTGCGGACGGGCCGCTCGGCCAGGAAGGGATGCTGGGATTCCTCGACGCGATGGGCGAGCGTGGCGAGCATGCTGGCCATGAGCTGCGTGTAGGGCCGCCCGGCCAGCGCCGCCTGCTGCGCCTTCTTCATCTTCGAGGCGGCCACCAACTCCATCGCCTTGGTGATCTGGCGGGTGTTCTTGACCGACTTGATGCGTCGGCGGATGTCGCGGGTTGAGGGCATGGAATGAAGCGCGGGTCAGTTGACTCAGCCGGCGTAGCTGGCTTTCCACTCTTCGCAGGCGGTCTGGAGCCTGGCCTCGAGGTCCTTGTCGAGGGCGGCCTTGTTGCGAATTTCGGTCAGGAGGGCGTCCTTGCGGGCGGTGAAGAAGTCCTTCAGCGACGTGGCGGCGGCGACCACCTTCTTGGTGTCGACGGCATCAAAGAAGCTCTTCTGCATCGCGAACAGCACGGCCACCTGCAGCTCGATCGGAATCGGGTTGAAGGCGGGCTGCTTGAAGAGTTCGACGATACGGCCGCCACGGTCGAGCTGGGCCTTGGTCTTGGCGTCGAGGTCGGAGCCGAACTGCGCGAAGGCGGCGAGTTCGCGGAACTGGGCGAGTTCGCCCTTGAGTTTGCCGCCGACCTGCTTGGTGGCCTTGATCTGCGCGGCGGAACCGACGCGCGAGACGGAGAGACCGACGGACACGGCGGGGCGGATGCCCTGGTTGAAGAGATCGGTCTCGAGGAAGATCTGGCCGTCGGTGATCGAGATGACGTTGGTCGGGATGTAGGCGGACACGTCGCCGGCCTGGGTCTCGATGATCGGCAGCGCGGTGAGCGAGCCCTTGCCGTCGAGGCGCGCGGCGCGCTCGAGCAGGCGGGAGTGGAGATAGAACACGTCGCCGGGATAGGCTTCGCGGCCGGAGGGGCGCTTCAGGATGAGCGAGATCTGGCGGTAGGCGACGGCGTGCTTGGAGAGATCGTCATAGACGATCAGCGCATCCATGCCGTTTTCCATGAACCATTCGCCGATCGCGGCGCCGGAGAACGGGGCGAGGTATTGGTTGGCGGCGTTGTCGGCGGCGGGCGCGGCGACGATCACCGTGTACTCGAGCGCGCCGGCGGCCTCGAGGGCGGCGATGGTGCGGACGATGTTGGAGTTCTTCTGGCCGACCGCGACGTAGATGGAGTAGACGGGGCGGAAATTCTTGTCGCCGCTGGCGAGGCCGACCTTGTTGATCTTTGCCTGGTTGATGATCGTGTCGATCGCGATGGTGGTCTTGCCGGTGCCGCGGTCGCCGATGATCAGCTCGCGCTGGCCGCGGCCGATCGGAATCATGGAATCGATGGCCATGATGCCGGTGAAGAGCGGCTGGGAGACGGATTTGCGGACGATGATGCCGGGCGCGATCTTTTCGACGGGATTGAATTCCTTCGCCTCGATGGGGCCCTTGCCGTCGACGGGATTGCCGAGGGCGTCAACCGCGCGGCCGAGCAGAACCTTGCCCACGGGCACGGACAGCAGGCGGCCGGTGGTGAAGACCTCGTCGCCTTCCTTCAGCAAGGAGACGTCACCGAGGACGACGCAGCCCACTTCATCCTGTTCAAGGTTGAGCGCGATGCCGATGGCGCCACCGGGGAACTGGACCATCTCGTTGTACATCACGTCGGACAGGCCGTCGATCTTGGCGACGCCGTCGGCAACGGTGCGGATGGTGCCGGTGTTCTTCTTGACCGCCTTGTTGGAAAGCTTGGCGATCTGTTGTTCGATTTGTTCGAGGACGGTGCTCATGGCGCGGGCGGACAGGGTTGGGTTTTGAAAGGATTAAACAGTGGAGAGGTTCGCCAGCTGGCCGGCGATGGAGGATTCGTAGACGTCGTCGCCGATGCGGACGCGCAATCCGGCGATGAGGCGCGCGTCGTGGTGCGCAGTGGCGGTGACGATCCGCTTGTATTTCTGCGACAGGGCGCCCTCCAACTGCCGAAGGATACTGTCGGCCACGGGGCCGGCGTGTTCCACGAGGGCGTGGCTCCGGGCCAGCTCGACGGTGATGTAGCGCTGGTAGGCCCGCAGCACGAGGAGCGGATTGGCCGGGGTGTGCTTTTCCAGGTAGGCGAGCACACCGGCGACCTGCTCGGCGGAAACGGCACCGTTGACGAGGCTCAGCTTGAAAAGCTGGCGGGCGAGTTGTTGCGCTTGCTTGTGGTGGGCGGCGGCCATGTCGGGGCGGGTCAGACGACCGTGAGCTCCTTGGCGGCAGCCTCGTTGTAGGCGGCGCGGTCGGCGTCGGAAAGTTTCTTGGCGAGAACGCGCTCGGCGGTGACGACGACGAGGCGGGTAATCTCGGCGCGGGCTTCGCCGAGCATCTTGCGGTGCTCGAGCTCGATGGCGTGCTGCGCCTTCACGAGCATGTCGTTGGCCTTCTGGCTGGCTTCCTGGGTCTGCCGGTCGAGATATTCCTTGGCGGTCTTGCGGGCTTCCTCGACAAGGCGGGCGGCCTCGACGGAGGACTGCTTGATGATGGCGGCGCTCTCCTGCTGGGCGGCGGCGAGCTTGGCCTGCATCTCCTCGGCGTGCTTGAGGCCCTCGCCGATCTTGCGATTACGTTCCTCCATCGTGGCGATGGTCGGCTTGATGCCGAATTTGTACATCACACCCAGGACGATCAGAAAGCTGATGATCTGGACCAGGACGTAGTGCCACTCGAGACCGAATTTCTCAACGATCCCGGGCTGGGCGGCCGCGTGGGCGGCATCGGCGGAGGCGAGCAATAGAGGCAGCATGGCGGAAAAAGGGTGGCGGCGCGACCGGGGTCGCGCCGCTGATTGATTCAGGGCTATTACTTGGCGAGGAACAGCGCGAGGATGCCGAGACCTTCGGCGAGCGCCATACCGATGATGGCCTGGACGAGGATCTTGCCGGACGCGCCGGGATTGCGGCCGACGGCCTCGGCGGCCTTCTGGCCGATGAGACCGACGCCGATGGCGGCGCCGAGCAGACCGAACGCACTGGCGATGTTGCCCTGGAGTTCAGCGATGAGGGTGATCATGATGGTGGTGTTTTTTGTTGTTGGAGGTCCGTCGTGCGCACGCGGGGCACGCTCCCGACGGGAAATTATTAATGGGAAGCTTCGGCGGCGGGCTTGTCGTCGTGGGCGTGATCGTGGTCGTCGCCGTGGTTGCAGATGAGCCCGATATAAACGGCGCTCAGCAGGGTGAACACGAGGGCCTGAATGAGGCCGACGAGCAGTTCCATGAAGTAGAAGACGAAGAAGAAGCCGGTGCCGTGGAGCAGGTTTTCACCACCGAAGACGTTGCCGAAAAGACGGACCGATAGGGTGAAGGGACGTATGCCGATGGAGAACACCTCGATGAAGCCGACGAGGATGAAAACAACCGCGAGGATCGGGTAGAGCCAGCCGGGGGTTTCGTTCTTCTCGGCCTTGTTGCCGAAGAGGTCCCAGAGAATCATTTTGGGTCCGGCGATCTTGAAGACGATGATGGCCCAGGCGCCGAAGGAGATCAGGGCGAGGGCGATCGTGCCGTTGAAATCGGAATTGTGCGGACGGATGAACGGCCGCGTCATGTGAAAGGCGCCGTCAATCTCCCGGCCCCAGCCGATCGTGCCGACCCCGGGGATCAGCCCCATCCAATTATGGAAGAGAATGAAAATGAAAAAGGTGACGAGCAGCGGAAACGCCAGCGGGAAGGCCTTCTTGCCGACGATGGGTTCGAACAGTTCCTTCAGGCCTTCGATCAACGATTCCATGACCGCCTGACCCTTCGTGGGCAGAATCTGGGGTTTGCCGACGAGGCGCAGGACCAGAATCACCAGCAGGGCCGACACCGCCCAGCCGGTTATCATGCTGTTGGTGATGGTCCAGCCGTGCCCCAGGTTGATCAGCTTGGCCGCGCTGGCCGGTACGCCCGAACCTTCACTGCTGGCATAGGCCGGCAGGCACACGGCGGTGAAGAGCAATAAAAATTGGGCGAGTTTTTTGACCCGTGACATGGTGCGCTGGACAGGAAGGTAGGGTTTGAAAGGTGTGACGTAGTCAAACGCGTTGCGCTCCGTCAACCTCTGAAACGGGGTAAATCATTTTCGATCCGGGGATTTGCCCCGGATGGGTGAAATGGACGTTGGTTCAGGTGTCGTGGTGCCGGGTGCGCACCCGGGCGATGCAGGAGTGGTGGACTTCAGCCCGGCTCTGAAAAACCGTCTCGAATTCGAAGGGCCAGGTCTCGTCGGCCAGCTGCCAGGCGGCATGATCCCGCAGGGTGGCGACGGCATCCTGATAATACGGTTCGTAGTCGGTCCGGAAAAACAGGTGGGCGCCCTTCCCTGCCCTTTTCGCCAGCAGGTCGAGAAATTCAACCTGCAGCAGCCGGTGTTTATGATGCCGGCGTTTGGGCCAGGGATCCGGAAACAGCACGAAAATCCGGGAGAACCTGACCGTGCCTGGGAGCACTTCCAGCAACAGGCGGGCTTCGGCCTGCAGGAAGGCGAGATTGGCCAGGCCCGAGCGATGGGCCTTTTTTTGCGCCCGGCTGATGCGATCCGCCAGAATATCAATTCCCAGGCAATGCTCCTTGGGGTGGGCCTCGGCGTAGGCCGTCAAAAAGTGCCCGTGGCCGCAGCCGATCTCGAGCGTGATGGTCTTTGGCCAGGCCGGCCAGAGCTTCGCCAGTTGGGCGTCGAGTTCGGCGGAGCGGGCGGCATGAAGGGCCTGGGCCTTGGCGAGGGGCATAATCGGTTTAGGATGCCCTCTTTTGGGCTTCAATAATCACCATTAACACGCTGATATCTGATGGGTTAACTCCACTGATGCGACTGGCCTGCCCCAGGTTGTAGGGCTTGAATTCGGCCAACTTGAGGGCGCTTTCTTTTCGCAAACCTTTGATGGACAAGTAGTCAAGGGATTCCGGAATCCGGATTTTCTCAATATGGCTGAGTTTTTCAATCTGCCGCTGCTCTCGTTGCAAATAGCCCTGGTAGCGGATGCGATAAAGGGCTTCTTCGCGGATGCAGGTCGTCTCCTTGGAGAACTCCTCGGGAAGCGGTCCGGGTGTTTCACCGCGACGCAAATGATCGCCCCAAGTCCTCCCGGCCACGCGCAGTTTTTCCAAGGTTTCAACCCAATGAAGCACCCTGCCCTGCTTGCTTTTAATTCTTTCCAATCTGCTTTTAGAAAGCAGCTTATGAGATTCGGCGTGGTGCAGCAGGCGTAACTCGGCACTGCCATGATTGAAAAGTAGACGGTGTTCGGCGCGGCTGGTGAACATGCGATAGGGTTCGCTGGTGCCTTTCGTCACCAAGTCATCGATCAGCACGCCAGTATAGCCCTCGTGGCGTTCCACGATCAGGGGAGGTTCTCCCCTGCCCTTGCAGACCGCATTGACGCCTGCGACCAGACCCTGGCAGGCCGCTTCCTCATATCCTGAGGTGCCGTTGATCTGTCCGGCGAAAAACAGATTTTCGACCCGCTTTGATTCCAAGGTCGGATAAAGCTGCGTGGGTGGCGAGAAGTCGTATTCGACCGCGTAGGCGGGTCGCAACAAGGTGGC
Source organism: Opitutaceae bacterium (assembly GCA_016715765.1). Taxonomy (GTDB): domain Bacteria; phylum Verrucomicrobiota; class Verrucomicrobiia; order Opitutales; family Opitutaceae; genus UBA2377. The sequence continues at coordinate 48,282 of JADJZJ010000031.1, read as the reverse complement.
GTGCTCCAGGCCGGGTACGCTATGAACCATGTCGAGTTGAACATCGAACGGCAGACTCGTGGAAAGCCCGTTCACATAGTACTCGTTGGTTGACCGGCCCTCGGGCTCCAAAAAGAGCAGATGCCGTGGCTTGTCGGCAAAACGGACAAATTTGTCTTCGATGCTTGGACAATACCGCGGACCAACCCCGGCAATCTCACCGCTGTACATGGCGGATTTGTGGAGGTTGTCCCGGACGATGCGGGCGGTTTCAGCCGTCGTATGCGTCATCCAGCAGGAAATCTGGGCCTGCCCAGGGGTCCAGCCCAAGCGCTGTTCGCCGGTGTGTTCCACGTGGAACATTTCTCCAGGATCGCGCGTGTCGTGAAAGGCAAAGAGCGTGGGCTCTGGATCGCCTTTCTGTTCCTGCATTTTGCTGAAATCAAGGCTGCGGCCAAGCAGGCGTGGCGGCGTGCCGGTCTTCAAGCGCTGCAATTCAATGCCGGCTTCCAAAAAACTGGCCGAAAGTGTTTTGGCGCTAAAATCACCCAAACGGCCGCCTTCGTTCTTGTTTTGCCCAATATGCATCAATCCACGCAGGAAGGTGCCGGTCGTCACGATCACGGTCTTGCCGGTAAACTCTATGTCGAGGTTCGTCTTAACGCCGGTTACCCGGTCGCCTTGAAAGACCAGACCGGTGACGGTGGCCTGAAATATCTGGAGGTTATTCTGCAGTTCGAGGGTGTGCTTGAGCCGGAACTGGTAGGCCTTCTTGTCGCATTGGGCCCGGGGGGATTGCACGGCCGGACCCTTGGATTCGTTGAGCAGTCGGAATTGAATACCGGTAAGGTCGGTGTTGATGGCCATCTCACCGCCGAGCGCATCAATCTCCCTTACGATCTGACCTTTGGCCTGGCCGCCGATGGCTGGATTACAGCTCATTTGGGCGATCGTGTCGATGTTGCCGGTAAGGAGTAGGGTAGAGGCTCCCATGCGTGAAGCGGCAAGCGCCGCCTCCACGCCGGCATGGCCGGCGCCGCATACAATCACATCGAATGGCTTTTGATTAAAAATCATCTAAGATAATAACAAACAGTCACTTGCCTATGCAAAATGTGGCAAATAATCTGTCCAGCATCTTCTCGTTGTCGATCTTACCGCTGATCTCCCCAAACGCCTCCAGCGCGCCCCGGAGTTCGCTGGCAACCAGTTCACTGGCCTCATGGTGCTGCAGTTTTTCCACTGACGACTCCAGGCAGGTCCGGGCGCGACCGAGAGCATCCGCATGGCGGGCATTGATGGCGATGATTTCCGCTCCGAGCGTGACCGAGAAGGCTTCGGCCCTCCGCACGATCGCGTCCTGCAGTTGTTCCAGACCTTCGCTTGTCAGGGCTGAAACCTTGACCAATTCATACCCGGCATAGGTCCCGGCCAGATCCCCGTGGGGCGGCAGGTCCGACTTGTTGCCCACGACCAAGGTTCGGGCTTGGGCAAGACAGGAGATGAGATTTTCGGGGAATTGCGGGGCGGGCTGTGCGGAATCGATCACCAGCAGAATCAGATCCGCCTCCTCGGCCCGTTCCATGGTCTTTTCCATGCCCAATTTTTCCAAGGGTGCCGGCGTGGGATTAATCCCGGCCGTGTCAATGAGCCGCAGGCTGTGGGGTCCGATGATGATCCGTTCCTCCAAATAATCGCGCGTCGTGCCGGGCTCGGCACTGACCAGTGCACGGTCTTTTCCGAGCAAGCGATTGAGTAGCAGGCTCTTGCCGGAATTTGGCAGGCCCAGAATGACGGTTTTCATCCCGTCGCGGAGGACTTCACCGTAGTGGCTGGTCGCGAGCAGGCGCTTGGTGTTGGTAATCAGGCGTTCCAGGTCGGCCTGCAGCTGTTTCTGGTCCTCGGCCGGCAGGTCTTCCTCGGGAAAATCGATATAGGCCTCGATTCGCGCCAGCACGGCCAGCAATCCCTCGGTCAATTCGCCCAGGTACCGGCCGAGTGCGCCCCGCAACTGCTGATTGGCCGCGGTCAGGGCGCGTTCACTGCGCGCATGGATCAGATCCATGACGGCCTCGGCCTGGCTCAAGTCCATGCGGCCGTTGAGAAAGGCGCGCTGCGTGAACTCACCGGGCTGGGCGGCGCGGCAGCCGCGGGCGAGGAGATCCTCCAGGATCCGCTGCGCGATGAAGGGATTGCCGTGGCAGGAAATTTCCAGGACATCCTCGCCCGTGTAGGAGGCCGGCCCGCGGAAAAAAGTCACGAGCACATCGTCCACCAGCGCGCCCGCGCGGTCGCGGTAGTCCGCGCGTCCGGCCTGGCGGGGCGGGGGGGCGCCGCCGCCCAGCTCCTGCGCCAGCCGCGACGTATCAGGTCCGCTGATGCGCAGCACGGCCAGCGCGGACGTGCCGGCGGGAGTCGCCAGGGCGGCGATGGTGTCGTGGTAATGCGCCATTCACCGCAGGCAACCCGGCTCCGGCGCGAAGGCAAAATAAAACCCGGGCGCGCGGTCGGGATCGCGCCGCCTTTGGGCCGGCGCCGCTCATGCTTAATTCGCCCACCGGTATCCGCGCGCAGTGCCGGCTGAAGACCGGCACTACCTGTGGCGGCGTTTCCTCAGGGTTCGCCCACGCTGATCGCGCGCACGCGCACGCCGTCGGCGATCTTGTCGCCGGGATAGACGATGACGCGTTCACCCTCTTTCAGCCCGTCCAGCACCTCGGTCTCGAGTCCGTTGCTATGACCGACCTTCAAATTGCGCCGCCGGGCCTTGCTGCCGTCGACCACGTAGGTCTGCCAGCCTTCGCCGTGCTGGAAGAGCGCGCCCGCGGGGACCTTGAGCACGGACTGGCCCTCCCAGGTGACGATCCGCGCCTCGACGCGATAGGCGTCGCCGAGCGTGGGGCGTTTTTCCAGCGGTTCGGTCAGGTCAACGATCACATACACGCGCTGTTCCTCGACGCCCAGGGCGGAAATCTTGGTGAACGCCGCCGGCTCGACCAGCCGCACACGCGCGGCGAGGGGTTCGCCGCCGCCCCATTGCTCGAGTTGCACGCGCGCGCCGGGCCGGATCGCCACGCCGTCGCGCGACAGCACCTCGATGCGGGCCTCGAGGTCGGCGGGGTCGCCCACCTCCACGAGCGGGAAACCGGCCGGCACCGTGCGCTCGCTCTCCTGAAACACCCGCAGCACACGGCCGCTGACCGGTGAGGTGATGACGAGCGGTTCGCCGCGCGCCTCCGCGCCGGCGGGCTGACCGCGGAGCAGCACGGCTTCCGCCTGCGCGAGTTCGAACTCGGCGACCTGCAGCGCAAACTCGGCGGCCCGCGCGTCCTGGCCGGCCACGACGGCGCGGGTTTCAGCCGCATCGAGTTCCTGCTGTGAAACCGAACCCGCGGTGCGCAGCAGGCGCTGGCGGTCGCGCTCCTGGGCGGCCAACGCGGACGCGGCCCGCGCGCTCTCGCGCTGTGCGGCGGCGAATTCGCGGCGCGCGGTGGCGGCCTGCACCTGCGCCCGGGCCTGGGCTTCGCCGCGCGCGTCGAGGAGGTCGGCCCCCTTGGTCTCCAGGGTCGCGAGCACCGTCCGTCCGGCCTCGACTAACGCGCCCGGTTTCCAATCGATGCGCCGCAGCTGCCCGGCCACCGGGCTGGAAATGACATAATGGTTCTTCACCCGCGTCATGCCTTCCTCATCGACCGTGACGGCGAGTGCGCCGCGCGTCGCTGCGGCGGTCTCCACGGGGAGCGGCTTGGGCCAGAGGCCGATCACGATCAGCAGGGCGAGCAGGCCGCCGCCAATCCAGGGCAGCCGGCGGGTCCAGCGGCGGGCACCCGCACCGGTCGAGGGTGCGGAGCGGGGAGCGGGTGGGGGAGGATTCATGGGAAAATCAGTCGCGGGCCTTCAGGACGCCGACGAGATCAAGCCGGTTGAGGCGCCGGCACGCAAGATAGGCGGAGACGAGGGAGGCAAGGGTGACGACCAGCACGGCGAAGGCGAAGTTCGCCGGGGTCAGGATGAGCGGGAGGCGGACGAATTCCGTGTTCACCGTCTGCAGGATGGCGCCGGACAGACCCGAGCCGATCAACAGGCCGAAGGGCATGGCGAGCAGGGTGAGCAGGACCAGTTCCCCGATCAACACCGCGCCGACCTCGCCCTGCGTGAAACCGACCACGCGCAACGTGGCCAGCTCGCGCTGCCGTTCCGAGAGCGAGATGCGCGCGCTGTTGTAGACGATGCCGAACGCAACCACCGTGGCGAAGGTGAGGTAGATTTTCTGGATCAGTCCGATGCTCTCCGCCGTGGTCCGGCGGAAGCCCTCGCGGATCGCCTCCTTGATGACGACGTTGCCAATGCGGGGAATCTCCTTCGTGGCGCGCAGGAATTCCCTCCAGGCGCCGGCGCGCACCGTCAGGTAGGCGCCGGAGATGCGGTCGCCCTCGCCGAGCAGGTGGTTGAGCGTGTCGAGCTCCATGAAGGCGGCCGTGCCGGCGAAATCCTCGGAGAGCCCCGCCACCGGCACGGTGAGCACGGGACGTTTGCCGTCCAGCACGCGGATTTGCAGCATGTCGCCCGGACGCACGTGCAGGACCTCGGCGAGCTTGATCGAGAGCACCACGCCGCGGGCCGGCAGAATGAGCTGGCGGCCGTCGGCGCCGATGATGCGGTTCAGCGTGGCCCGGGCCGGGAGGCCGATCAGGCCGAGTCGCCGCGAGTAATTTCCCGCCACGAGTTCCACGGGCGCGCCGCGCGTGGGTTCGGCCAGCACGACGCCGGGCAGGGCGCGGAAATCCGCGAGGGTGCGCACCGGCCCGGGTTCGATGAGGGAGACAAACACCGTCTGCCGCTGGATGAGGTCCCACTGGTAATCCAGCACATGGTTGATCCCGTCGCGGAAGGAACTGGGCACCACGAGAATTCCGGTGGCGAGCGCCAGGGCGACCGTGGTGAGCAGGGCCCGCGCCGGCCGGCGCTCGATGTTGCGCAGCGCCATGCGGAACGACGCGGTGAACGCGCGGCCGAGACCGAGCCGCTCGATGAGCGCCGGGCGGAAACTCGCGGGCGGTTCCGGCCGCATGGCTTCCGCCGGCGGCAGGTGCACGGCGTGCCGCACCGCGCCCCAGACGCCGGTGACGGCGGCGAGCCCGCTCACCACGGCGGCGGCGACGAGGACGCCCCTGGCGAGCTGGAACTCCAGCTCGGGAAACCGGAAGAACAGGTGGTACATGTCAACCAGCCGGTGGCCGAGGGCGACGCCGCCGACCACGCCGAGGACAATGCCGGCAAACACGATCACGAACGCGAACTTCAGGTAGTGCCAGCCGATCTGCCGGTTGGAAAATCCGCAGGCCTTGAGCATCGCGATCTGCTCGCGCTGCAGCGTGACCTGGCGGCTCATCACCGCGTGGGTCATGAAGGCGGCGACGCTGAGGAACACGAGCGGGAAGCCGACCGACAGTCCCTGCAGGATATTGATTTCGTCGCGCACCCGGGTGTGCGAGGGGTGCGAGTCGCGGCCGTAGGCGCCGCGGCCGCCGTACGGCTGCAGGACCCGGTCCACCGCGGCGATGACGGCCTCCTCGGCGACACCCGGGGCGAGGGTGAGCGACACGTTGTTGAAGGCGCCGTCGAGATTGCTGGCGGTGGCGAGTTCCTTGTACGGCATCCAGAAGACCCCGTAGGTCTTGTTGTTCGGCAGCGCGGCGCCGGGCGGCGCTTCGAACACGAATTCCGGGGATAGGACGATGCCGGCGATGCGGAAGGTCTGGCGCCGCCCGTAGAGCACCGCGGAAATCTCGGATCCGGGCCGGAGCCGGTTGGCTTCCGCGAAGGCCTCGCCCGCGAGGATCTGGCCGGCCGGGGCGCGGCCGACGAGCATGCGGCCCGCCCGCAGGTAGAGCCGGTTGAGCTGGAGTTCGCCGCTCTCGGGCAGCGAGAGGATGAGCCCGGTCGCGGGTTCGTCCATGCCGGGCAGGTCGAGCGTGGCCTGCAGCGCGATGCCGGTCTGCACCGCCGCCACGCCGGGAATGGCCGCGAGTTGCCCGGCCACCGCCTGCGGGGCGCGCTTCAGCCGCGCGAAGACCTGCGCGAAACGGTGCCCGCGGTAATAGTCGTCGCGCGTATCCTCCAGCGAGAGGATGAGGCTGCGCGTCATGATCATCATCGCGAGGCCGCAGGCCATGACGAGGGCGACGGCGAAGGCCTGCGACTTCAGGGCGCGCAGGTCGCGCAGCAGCTTGAGGTCCAGGAGACTCATGGCCGGGCGCTACCAGGCGAGGCTGCCGACCGCGGCGCGCCGCGCATTGCGGCGTTCGTGGATGATGCGGCCGTCGGAAAGCGTGAGCACGCGGTCGGCCATCTCGGCGATGACGGCGTTGTGCGTGATGACGAGGGTCAGGGTGCCGAGTTCGCGGTTGATGTGCTCGATGGCCTCGAGCACCACGATGCCGGTGTGCACATCCAGGGCCCCGGTCGGCTCGTCGCACATCAGTACAGCGGGGCGCTTGGCGATGGCGCGGGCAATGGCCACGCGCTGCTGCTCGCCGCCGGAGAGCTGGGCGGGAAAATGATCGAGCCGGGCGCTGAGCCCGACCAGGTGCAGCGCCTCCTCGGGCGACATCGGGTCGGGGGCGATCTCGGTGATGAGCGCGACGTTTTCCCGGGCGGTGAGGCTGGGGATGAGATTGTAGAACTGGAAAACGAAGCCGACGCTGTTGCGGCGGTATTGCGTGAGCGCGGCCTCGTCGGCCCCGGCCAGATCCCAGTCGCGGTAGCGGAGCGTTCCGTGCGTGGGGGAGTCGAGTCCGCCGAGCAGGTTGAGCAGGGTGGACTTGCCGCTGCCGGAGGCGCCGAGCACGACGACGAATTCCCCGGCATGGCAGTCGAGGTCCACCTCCTCCAACGCATGCACCGCGGCCTCGCCCTCGCCGTAGGTTTTGGTCAGGCCGCGGACCTGAAAGACCGGTTCACCGGGTCGGGCCAATGCGGCAAATGGCTTTGGGGTCTCGGCTCGCGTCATGTATCAACTGACATAAGCGCAAGCCGAATAACGGGCGCAATGCACAAACCGATTGGCCGGCGGATCAGTCTCGGTCGCCCGGGAAATTACCGGTCCCAATCAGCGCCGCCGCCTCAGGCCGGTCAGCGCGACGGCGGCCAACCCGGTCAGCAGCAAAGCCCAGGTGCCCGGTTCCGGCACGACGTTCATTTGCACCGCGACGCCCGACAGCGACCCAATCACGCCCATGCCGGTGAGCTGCGTGCTGTTCAAGAACACCGAGTTCGCGCCCGTCGTACTGTTCACGAGGTAAAGCTGGGAGGAATAATCGGCCACGAGGTAGTTGCCGTTGTAGTAATCGATGTCTTCGGAACCAAGAGTGCCCATGAGCGTGGTGGAGAGGAGCACCGTGCCTTCGACGCCACCGGTGGACACAGCACGCACGCCGGAGGTGGACGAATGGAAAAATAGCTCACCCGTGATCGGGTTGACCGCGAGACTGTGCACGTGGGCGGTGAAGCCCGGACCGGTAAGATTCTGAATCACCCCCGTGAAAGTGTAGGCCTCGAGGTTTTGGGCATTCTCATCAATGCCATAGACCAGTCCATTGAGGACGGCACCGCCCTGAAACGAAACCCCGGGAGTGCTGAAGAGCACCGTCGCAACTCCGGTCATTGCGTCCATGCCGTAAACCTTGGATGCACTGCGATCAAAGATCAGCACCTGGTTTGACGCGGGATTGTAGGCCAGACCGATCACCTGGCCCGGGGAGAATCCAGGAAGCCGTCAGACTGCCCAGGGCGGTTCCCACATTAGTATTCGCATCATACCGCCCAATATTGCCGTTCGCGTCCGAAACAAAGATTACAGAGGACTGGGCCGTCAGGGTGGAGGCGGTCAGCAGGGTAACTATTGCCAATAAACTGCACCATCTGTGATGCATAACGGATCGTACAGCCGCCAAACTAGAACCGGTGCCCAATTTATGGCAATTCTTTGTTCGGGATGCGACGGGCCCGGATAATCAGGACGGCAGGAGTCAGTTTTTGGCCTTCGGCTGGTGCCCGCTGGATGGCACGAACGACATCAAGTCCCCGGACCACGCGACCGAAAGCGGCAAATCCCTGTCCATCGGGATTGCGCCGGCCACCGAAATCCAGCTCAGGCTGGTCACTTACGCAAATAAAGAAATCTGATGTGGCCGTGTCCGGCCCGGCGCGAGCCATGGAAATGGCGCCATCGACATGCCTGAGGCCGGTGTCGCGGGTCCGTTCAAGGATGATGGCCGGACCGTCTTCCTTGGTGCGCGCCGGATTGATTCCTCCCTGGATGACCTCGATCTTTACATTATTCGCCGGCTGGTTGTCCGGGGTAACGGTACGGTGAAATACACCACCGTTGTAGCAACCACGGTCCACGTAACGCAAATAATTGGCCGTAGTCGCGGGAGCGCGAACGGCATCGAGCTCCAATTCAATCTCCCCGTGATCGGTCGTGAGCACAACGTGGACCGTTGGACTCATTTCACCGCCAAATGCGATGGTCGCGAAACTGAGGGCGACGAGGCAAAACAGGTTAATCCGGTGCGGGGTCATGAGGCGATGGCGGGTTGGAGCCGGAGTTGCCCGCCGGATTCCTCCACGGGGAAGAAGCGCGGATGTTCCGGCGGAGGGTCGTTGGGTTGATGCAGGGTGAGATAGGTGCGCCCGTCAAAGCCGTTGAAGAGCATGGCGTGACCTCCATCCTCGTTGAACAGCGGCACCGGGTCGAAATTCCATGGACCCTCCAACCGGCCCGAGGAGGAACGGGCGAGGCCGGTGGCGTAGCCCGTTTCGGTCCAACTGGAGAAAAGCAGGCAGAATTCGCCCTCCTTCGTCCGGAACGGCCACGCGCCATCGGCGACAAAGCAGGGCGGCAGATCCGGCTGGCCGTGTTCCTTCCGCCAAGGTGGCGGGCACACCCACGGGGCGGCATTGACGGGGAAGAGGTCGATGGCGGCCCCGTCAGCGGCGCCAAAATCCTCGCGCAACGGCACCGCCGAATAGCGGCCGATGATGACTTGCGGCCAGTCGCGGCTGAAGATCATCCAGGGGCGTCCATCCGCCGCCACGTGCAGGGTGCCGTCGAGGCACTCGGAATCGGCGGGCGTGACGGCTCCATCACTGTGCGGGACGAAGGGTCCGAGGGGATGGTCGGCGACGAGAATCTGTGTGCCGCGATGGACCGTGGCCGACTTGAAACTGGCGAACATGTAATAGCGGCCGCGCCAAACGTGCACTTCCGGCGCCCAGAAGTGCTGCGTGCCCCAGAAACCCGCAGGTGGACGGAAGGCCGGGTAGGGGCCTTCCCAATGAATCAGATCGCGGCTGCGGTAGGTGTCGAAGCCGGTGCCGGGGTGATCGCCCCAAGGGATCTCATCCGTCGTGCCGTAGAGATAGTAGAGTTGTTCGGACGGGACCGGCAGCACGAACGGGTCGCGGATTTTGATGTCGTTGGCGCGCATGGAGGGGTGGGCTTGTTTCCAATGCCGACTTTATCCAGCCAATTGCGCGGCAATCCAATCTTTCTGGCGACGCGATCGAGGTTCAGTTTGCAGGGCGGGGATTTCGATCCCCGCCTGGGAGCGCGACCGCCCTTAGTCGCAATGATGCGTCAACCTATCCAAGCCGAGAAAGATAAAGATTGGATTCTAGCGGGATGCGCAAAAGGCGGGGATCGGAATCCCCGCCCTACAACTTCACGCGGATTTACTCCACGTTTTCGCCGGTGACGGCCTCGCCGCCCTTCACGTTCACCTTTTCGAGGATGGCCTTGGAGATCTTCTCGGCGAGTTCGGGCTTGTCGCGCAGCGCCTGCTTGGCGGCGTCGCGGCCCTGGCCGACGAGGTTGCCCTCGTAGGCGATCCACGCGCCCTTCTTCTCGAGAATCTTGTGGTCGAGTCCGAGGTCGAGGATCGAGCCGAGCTTGGAAATGCCCTCGTCGTACATGATGTCGAACTCACACTCGGTGAACGGCGGGGCGACCTTGTTCTTCACGACCTTGATCTTGGTGCGGTTGCCCACGACCTTGCCCTCGGGGGTCTTGATCTGGTCCTTGCGGCGGATGTCGATGCGGACGGAGGCGAAGAATTTGAGCGCGCGGCCGCCGGAGGTCGTCTCGGGGTTGCCGAACATGACGCCGATCTTCTCGCGAATCTGATTCGTGAAAATGCAGATGCAGTTCGTCTTGCTGACGACGGCGGTGAGCCGGCGCATGGCCTGGGACATCAGGCGGGCCTGGCTGCCCATGGTCATGTCGCCCATCTGGCCGTCGAGCTCGGCCTTGGTGGTGAGGGCGGCGACCGAGTCGAGCACGATCACGTCGATCGAGTTGGAGCGGATGAGCGTCTCCATGATGTTGAGCGCGTCCTCGCCGGAGTCGGGCTGGGAAACGAGGAGATCGTCGAGGTTCACGCCAACGACGCGGGCGTATTTCGGATCGAGCGCGTGCTCGACGTCAATGAAGGCGGCGAGTCCGCCCTGCTTTTGGGCCTCGGCGATGACGCTCAGGCAGAAGGTGGTTTTGCCGGAGGATTCCGGGCCGTAGACCTCGATGATGCGGCCCTTGGGCAGGCCGCCGACGCCGAGGGCGAGATCCACGGCGAGCGAGCCCGTCGAGAGCGTCTCGACCTTCATCTTGGTGTTGCTGCCCAGGCGCATGATCGAGCCTTCGCCGAACTGCTTGGTGATCGAGGAGAGCGCGAGCTCGATGTTTTTGTCGCGCGCGGCGGCGGCGGGAACGACGGCGGCGGAGGCTTTGGCGGGTGCGGCTTTGGACATGGGAGAGCTGGGTGGTGCGTTGAGATTAAGTGAAACTTTGCGGTCAGCGTGGGAGACCGTTGGGGCGAGGCAAGCCCGGCTTGGCAGGAAAGAGCGGAAGGGAGTGCGGTCTCATGAATTTAATCCATCCAGCTTAACAGCAGGGTGGGTCAAATACGGTCCCAGCCGTACGGAATGCCAATTTATATCCGCAGCCGGATCAAGCCAGCGTCATCCAGCCGATGCCGAGGAGCAGGCTGAGGATGGCGATGGGGGTCCCGGCCTTGAGGTATTCCGTGAAGGAAAGATGCACGCCGCGCTTTTGGGCGATTTCGGCGACGATCAGGTTGGCCACCGAACCGAGGAGGGTGAGATTGCCGGCCAGCGTGGTGGCCATGGCCAGGGTCAGCCACGCGGAGTGGGGATCGGCGAGGGTGGGCACGATGGGACGGAACAGCATCACGGCCGGCACGTTGGACACCAGGTTGCTGAGCACCAGCGAGACGCCGGTCAGCGCGGCGGGACCGTGGTCGGCATAGGGGCGCAGCAGGGCGAACAGCCGTTCACCGATGCCGGAGTGTTCGATGGCCCCGGTCACGACAAAGAGACCGCAGAAGAAAACCAGCAAACCCCAGTCAATCTCCTGAAACACCTTGTCGGGGTCCAACCGGCGCGAAACCAGCAGCAGCGCCGCCGCCAGGCCGGCGGCCAGCGGGGCCGGCACCCCGAAAATCAGCGCGGCCAGCAGGAGAATCGTGGCCACGAGGGATTTGCGCAGGCGCCGGTAATTGGGCGGCGGCACTTCGGGTGGGCTGGCGGCGAGGGGTTCGGCGGTGAATTCCCGCGGGTAGACCAGGACCAGCACAACCCAGATGCAGCCCAGGCCGAGCAGGGCCACCGGACCGAGCGCCCGGGTGAAATCAACATAGCTGATGCCGGAGGCGATGCCGACCAGCATGTTCTGTGGATTGCCGGTGATGGTGGCCACCGAGCCGATGTTGGCCGCGGTCACGAGTCCGATGAGATAGGGCAGGGGGTTGCGCCTGAGGGCCAGCACGATGTCGAGCACGAGCGGGGTGAAGACCAGGACGATGGTGTCGTTGAGGAAAATGGCCGACAGCACGCCGGAAACAACTACCAGCAGCGCCAGCAGCCGGCGCGGGGTGCGGGCCCGCACGAGCACCTGGGTCGTGACGAGATGGAAAAACCCCGAGGTGCGCAGGTTGACGTTCAGCACCATCATGCCGAACAGCAGGAGAATCGTGTTCCAGTCCACGGCCCGGTAGGCCTCATCCAGGGTGAGCGCGCCGAGCGCGATGAGCAGGGTGGCGCCGACCAGGGCGATCGTGGCGCGGTTCATCTTCAGCCACGGGTAGCGACCGATCGCCACGCCGATGAGGGTGACAACGACGAGGGCGGCGATCAGCCAGTCAAACCAGGTCATCGCGGCTCAGCCCCGGCCGTAGTAGCTCCGAAACCACTCGACGAAACGCCGCAGGCCCTCCTCCAGCGGCACGCGCGGCGTGTAGCCGACGGCCGCATGGATGCGGGTGAGGTCGGCACAGGTTTCGAACATGTCGCCGGGCTGCGGACCCGTGAGTTCGATCCGGGCGGTGCGGCCAAGCAGTTGCTCGAGCATGCGCACGAAGAGAATGGTTTCCACCGGGCGGTTGTGACCGAGATTGAAGATCCGGCAGGGCGGGGTGGGGCGCTCCGCCGGGGGATAGAGGAGCACCTTCAGCACGCCGTCCACGATGTCGTCCACGTAGGTGAAATCGCGCAGGTTCCTGCCGTCGTTGAAGAGCGTGACGGGCCGGTCGTCGCAGATCGCCTGCGCAAAGAGGGTCGGCGCCATGTCGGGCCGGCCCCACGGTCCATAGACGGAGAAAAAACGCAGGCCGGTGACATTAATCCCGTGCAGATGGGCGTAGCTGTGCGCCATGACCTCGTTGCTTTTCTTGGTGGCGCCATAGAACGACAGCGGCCGGTCGGTATTGGCGTCCTCGGCAAAGGGCGGCCGCGAACCCGCGCCATAAACACTGCTGCTGGAGGCGAAGACGAGGTGCTTGGGCGCCCGGTGGCGGCAGGCCTCGAGCACGGTGGTGAAGCCGAGCAGGTTGCTGTGCACGTAGGCCGCGGGGTTTTCCAGGCTGTAGCGGACCCCGGCCTGGGCGCCGAGATGCACGACGTAGTCGGGCTTGAAGTGATCGTAGAGGCCGTTGAAGGCCGTCGCGTCGGCGAAGTCCGCCTGCACAAAGCGGAAGGTTTCCAGGGGGTCGAGCAGCGCCAGCCGGGCGCGCTTCAGCTCGACGGAATAGTAGTCGCTGAGATTGTCCACGCCCAGCACGTCGCACTGCTGCGTCCCGGCGAGGCGGGCGCAGACATGATGGCCGATGAAGCCGGCGGCACCGGTCACGAGGACTTTCATCCGGCGTGTGATAAGGCACGCCGTCGGAGGGAGCTAGGCGAAAGTGCGGGATGCGCACGTCGCACCGGTGGGGAACCGGGAACAGGCGATGGCATGGCGAAGGCCGGTGGGAGCGCGACCGCCCTCGGTCGCAATCGTGCACCAGGCAAGGGAGCCTCGACGGCCGATGCGGCTGATCGTGACGTGAATGCGGTCGGTTGACGTAACGCTTGCGGATAATTGCGACCGAGGGCGGTCGCGCCCCCAAGGCCGTCCCCCCGCCCTCAGCACGTCACGTTCTTGCCCTCGCTGCCGAAGTGCTTCAGGCGCTCCTCGGTCGAGGACTTCACGACGTTTTCCGCCGTGTAATGGTACTGCAGCGCGCGGCGGCGCCGGGGCGAGGAGTTGTGCGGGGTGCCGTGCGGCAGCAGGCCGTCAAAGAGGAGCAGGCCGCCGGGCTGGAGCGGGGCGGCGACGGATTGGGCGCCGAGCATCTCGGTGTCGCAGATCTGCCAGTCGCGGCGCTGGAAATGGATTTTCGGACCCTCCCGGTGGCGGCCGGGGAGAAATTGCATGCAGCCGTTCTCCACCGTGGCCTCGTCGAGGGCGATCCAGACTCCGACGACCGGCGTGCCGAGCGGGTAATCGAAGTAGGCGTGGTCCTGATGCCATGGCTTTTCGCGGCCGAGGCGGGGCGGTTTCACCAATGCCATGTCCTGGAACATGAAGGGGGTGCGGTCGCCGATCAGCTGCCGCACGACCGCCAGCAGCTTGGGGTGATGGGACAGCGCCTTCAGCCGCTCGTCGAAATTAACGAAGTGCCAGACCTTGCGGACGGCATCCTGGCGCTGGTCGGGGGTGAGGGTGGGCAGGATGTCCTTGGCCGCCGCCTCGAAATGCAGGCCGGTGAAATCAGGCCGCCGGCCCATGATGAGATCCACGAGTCCCTGCAGGGCGGCGGCGGTTTCGCCCGGGGTGAAGGCCTGCCGCACGATCAGATAACCGTGTTCGCGGTAGAAGGCGATTTCCCGCGGACCGATGTCCTCGAGATGCTCGACCCCGAAACCGGTGGCCACCGGCTGGTAAAGCTCGGGGGCGTGCATGGCGGAGCCAGGATCAAACTGGGGGGCGGTCGCGGCGGGTGTGCTCATGGGGTTGAGGCCGGCGAAGGTGCCAGAAACGGGATTGCGCAGCCATGCACGGTCCCGCTAATTATTTGTGTTTATCCGTTATGTTTCAAATCGCCCGTCAACGCTGCGAGCCGCGCCTGCACCAGGCGGGCCGCGTCCGCTGCGAGCCCGGCTGGCACCTGGGTCGCGACTGGTCGCGGGGGCTGCACGATTTCGACCTGTGGTATGTCTGGGCCGGCCGCGGCCTCATGGCGATCGAGGGGGAGGAGGTGCCGCTGGTCCCGGGCACCTGTGTCTGGATGCGCCCCGGCCGGCGTTATGAGGCCGAGCAGGACTCGGTCGAGCGGCTGGGGGTGAATTTCATCCACTTCCAGCTGGTGACGCCGCCGCGTGATTTGCCTTTATCCGCTTTCACGCCGCCCTTTGAAGTGCTGCGCACGCGGCAGGTGGAATTTGTGGACCGGGTCATGCGGCGCATCATCGAACTTGCGCCGGAACGCACCGGCGCGCCGGTGGGCGCCGCCCTCCTGGGCGGGCTGCTGATGGAACTGGTCCGCGAACATGCGTCCGCGGACGCCCAGCACGGGCCGGGGACCGAGCTGCGCCACCGCGACCTGATTTTGCGCGTGGCCGCCCAGATCCGCGAGAGCCCGGGCCGGGTGCCGCCCGTGGCCGAGCTGGCACGGACGGCCGGCTACAGTCCCGATCATTTTTCCCGCGTCTTCCTCAAGGTGACCGGACTGCGCCCGCAGGATTTTGTGATCCAGGCGCGGGTGGGGCGGGCGCGGCAGCTGCTGGCGGAGTCGGACCTGACGGTCGGCATGATCGCCGAGGCGCTGGGCTTTCAGGACATCTTTTATTTCTCGCGGCAGTTCCGCCGGCAGACCGGCCAGGCGCCCACGGCTTTCCGCCGCGGACTGCGACGGTCATAAGCGCGAGCGGCCATATGCCAAAGATTTCCTAAAGTTCCTCTTGCCCGTGGTAAATCGCACCCTATACCTTGCGCGACTTTTGTCCCGCGTCATCCTATCGCATGAATATCAAAGCCTATCTTAAGCCGCACTGCGGATGGTCCAATGGCGTCCGCGCCGTCCTCCGCAAGCACGGCCTCGCCTTTGAGGACATCGATATCATCAACAACCGCGAAAATTACGCCGAGATGGTGCAGAAGTCCGGCCAGCCGCTTTCGCCCTGCGTTGAAATCGACGGTGTGATGCTCGCCGACATCTCCGGCGAGGAAGTGGAGAATTACCTGCTCAGCAACGACCTTGTGAAACCGACCGAAGCCGCGACCGAAGTGCCCACCAACGCGGGCTGCTCGGACGCCGAACACGCCAAAATGGCCACCAAAACCGTCCGCTTCTTCTAACGCTGAGAGCTCACCGTAAACCAAACGCTCCGGGCCGGCTCTCGCGAATTGCGACCGGCCTTTTTTTTGTCCCCACACCTAACCTTCCGCCCGCCACCGTCAGC
Source organism: Opitutaceae bacterium (assembly GCA_016715765.1). GTDB lineage: Bacteria > Verrucomicrobiota > Verrucomicrobiia > Opitutales > Opitutaceae > UBA2377. The sequence continues at coordinate 32,505 of JADJZJ010000031.1, read as the reverse complement.
GTTTCCTTCCCCGGGGAAGCGGCATAAATCCAGCTCTTGAACCAGACTTTCCCGATGTCGAACGCTCCGCGCCCCCTTGCCATGTCCAGCCAGTCCTCCGCTCCCATGCAGTTCAACAGCCGTCCCGCCAAGCAGGGCCTTTACGATCCCCGCTTTGAGCACGATGCCTGCGGCGTCGGCTTCGTGGCGGACATGCACGGCCGCAAATCGCACCAGATCCTGCAGCAGGCGCTGCAGGTGCTGACCAACCTGGACCACCGCGGTGCCGCCGGCAGCGAGCCCAACACGGGCGACGGCGCCGGCGTGCTCCTGCAGATGCCCCACAAGTTCCTGCTGGAAGCCGCCAAGAAAGCCCGTTTCTCCCTGCCGGCCCTCGGCGAATACGGCTGCGGCATCATCTTTCTCCCGCGCAACCCAACGGTCCGCCGCAAGATCGAGCAGGCCTTCGAGCGCATCATCCAGTCGGAAGGCCAGCACTTCCTGGGCTGGCGCACCGTGCCGACCAACAACGCCTCGCTCGGCGAGACCGCCAAGTCCTGCGAGCCGTTCATGCGCCAGATCTTCATCGGCCGCGGCGACGGCGTGACCGACGAGCTCAGCTTCGAGCGCAAACTCTACCTCATCCGCAAGCGCAGCTACTCGGAAATCCGCACCTCGACCATGGCGGGCGCCGAGCAGTGGTATGTCACCAGCCTCTCCAGCCGCACCCTCGTCTACAAGGGCATGCTGCTGACCGACCAGCTCGCGAAGTATTTTCCCGACCTTTCCGATCCCGCGATGGAGACGTCCATCGGCCTGGTGCACTCGCGTTTCAGCACCAACACCTTCCCGAGCTGGGACCGCGCGCACCCGTACCGCTACATCGCGCACAACGGCGAGATCAACACCCTCCGCGGCAACATCAACTGGATGCACGCCCGCGAGGCGCTGTTCGACACCGATGTCTTCGGCGACGACGTCAGCCAGATCCTGCCCATCGTGAACCCCAACGGCAGCGACTCGGCGATGTTCGACAACACGCTCGAGCTGCTCGTCCTGGCCGGCCGGCCCCTGGCCCACGCGGTCATGATGATGATTCCCGAGCCGTGGTCGGGCGACCCGCACATGGACCCCGCACGGCGCGCCTTTTATCAGTACCATGCGTGCCTGATGGAGCCGTGGGACGGCCCCGCGGCCATCGCCTTCACCGACGGCAGACAGATCGGCGCCATCCTTGACCGCAACGGTTTGCGCCCCTCGCGCTTCTGCGTGACCAAGGACGGGCTCGTCATCATGGCGTCGGAATCCGGCGTGCTCGACATCCCGCCGCAGGACATCCTGCGCAAGGGCCGCCTGCAGCCCGGCCGGCTGTTCCTCGTGGATACCGTGCAGGGCCGCATCATCGAGGACGAGGAGGTCAAGCAGCAGCTGGCCGCCGAGCGGCCCTACGCCGACTGGATCAAGGAGCACCACGTGCACCTGGAGGACCTCCCCGAGGCGCCTTCCGTCCCCGCACCCGACCACGAGACCCTCCTCCAGCGTCAGATCGCCTTCGGCTACACCAACGAGGACGAGCGCATCATCATCACCCCGATGGCGCGCGACGGGGTCGAGGCCATCGGCTCGATGGGCAACGACGGCGCGCTGGCCGTCCTCTCCAACAAGCCGCGCCTGCTCTACGACTACTTCAAGCAGCTCTTCGCGCAGGTCACCAATCCGCCGATCGATTCCATCCGCGAGGAAATCGTCATCTCCGCCGAGACCCGCCTCGGCTCCGAGGGCAACCTGCTGAACCCGCAGCCCTCGGCCTGCCGCCGCGTCGAGATCAAGTGGCCCGTCCTCACCAATGAGGAGTTCGCCAAGATCCGCCGGCTCGACCAGCCCGGCTTCAAGGTCGGCGTCCTGCCCGCGCTCTTCCGCACCGCCCGCGGCGAGAAGGGCCTCGCGAAGTCCATGGAGGAGATCTGCATGATCGCCCGCCGCATGATCGAGGAGGAGGAGATCAACATCCTCATCCTCAGCGACCGCGGCGTGAACCGCGACTTCGCCCCCATTCCCGCGCTGCTGGCCGTCGCCGGCCTGCACCACTACCTCATCCGCGAAGGCCTGCGCACCCGCGTCAGTCTTGTCTTGGAAACCGGCGAGGCCCGCGAGGTGCACCATTTCGCGCTCCTCATCGGCTATGGCGTCAGCGTCATCAACCCGTACGTCGCCTTCGAGACCATCGACGACATGATCCACGAGGGTCTGCTCACGGGCATCGACCACAAGACCGCCTGCAAGAACTTCGTGAAGTCCGCCTCCAAGGGCGTCGTCAAGGTCATGTCCAAGATGGGCATCTCCACCATCCAGGGCTACCGCGGCGCCCAGGTCTTCGAGGCCCTCGGCCTGCGCCAGGATGTGGTGGACCATTATTTCACCTGGACCGCCTCCCGCGTCGGCGGCATCGGCCTCGATGTGATCGCCAAGGAAGTGCTCGCGCGCCATCACGCCGCCTATCCCGAGCGGCAGGTCGACGGCCATGTGCTGCCGGTCGGCGGCATCTACCAGTGGCGGGCCGAGGGCGAATCGCACCTGTTCACGCCCGAGTCCATCCACTTCCTGCAGAAGGCCACGCGCACGGGCAGTTACGCGACCTTCAAGAGCTACTCCAAGCTCATCAACGAGCAGGGCAAGAACCTCTGCACGCTGCGCAGCCTGCTCGAATTCAAGCCCGGCACGCCGGTGCCGATCGAGGAGGTCGAGCCGGCCGCGAGCATCATGAAGCGCTTCAAGACCGGCGCCATGTCCTACGGCTCCATCTCCCAGGAGGCGCACGAGACGCTCGCCATCGCCATGAACCGCATCGGCGGCCGCTCCAACACCGGCGAGGGCGGCGAGGATCCCGCCCGTTTCACGTGGACCAACGAGCAGGGCGACTCCAAGAACTCCGCCATCAAGCAGGTCGCCTCCGGCCGCTTCGGCGTGACCAGCGAGTACCTCGCCAGCGCGCGCGAGCTCCAGATCAAGATGGCCCAGGGCGCCAAGCCCGGCGAGGGCGGCCAGCTGCCCGGCGCGAAGGTCTACCCGTGGGTCGCGAAGACCCGTCACTCCACCCCGGGCGTCGGCCTCATCTCGCCGCCGCCGCACCACGACATCTACTCCATCGAGGATCTCGCGGAGCTCATCCACGACCTCAAGAACGCCAACCGCCACGCGCGGGTGAGCGTGAAGCTGGTGTCCGAGGTCGGCGTCGGCACGATCGCCGCCGGCGTCGCCAAGGCGCACGCCGACGTCGTCCTCATCTCCGGCTACGACGGCGGCACCGGCGCCTCGCCGCAGACCTCGCTGCAGCACGCCGGCCTGCCGTGGGAACTCGGCCTCGCCGAGACCCACCAGACCCTCGTTCTCAACAACCTCCGCTCCCGCATCGCGGTCGAGACCGACGGCCAGCTCAAGACCGGCCGCGATGTCGTCATCGCCGCGCTGCTCGGCGCCGAGGAATTCGGCTTCGCCACCGCGCCGCTCGTCACCACGGGCTGCATCATGATGCGCGTCTGCCATCTCAACACCTGCCCCACCGGCGTCGCCACGCAGGATCCGAAACTCCGCGCCAAGTTCACCGGCAAGCCCGAGTACGTGGTGAACTTCATGAAGTTCATCGCCGAGGAGATGCGCGAGATCATGGCCCAGCTCGGTTTCCGCACGATCGAGGAAATGGTCGGCCAGGTCGGCTGCCTCGAACCGAAGCAGGCCGTCGCGCATTGGAAGGCCAAGGGGCTGGATTTCTCCAACATCCTCTATTCGCCCGAGGTCGGGACCGAGGTCGGCCGCTTCTGCTCCGTCACGCAGGACCACGGCCTCGACAAGTCGCTCGACCTCACGACGCTCCTCGACCTCTGCAAGCCCGCGATCGAGCGCGGCGAGAAGGTCGTCGCCGAACTGCCGATCCGCAACGTCAACCGCGTGGTCGGCACCATCACCGGCAGCGAGGTCACCCGTCGCCACGGCGCCAAGGGCCTGCCCGACGACACCATCCGCATCAAGTTCAAGGGCTCCGCCGGCCAGAGCTTCGGCGCCTTCATGACCAAGGGCATGACGTTCTCCATTGAGGGCGACGCCAACGACTACGTCGGCAAGGGCCTCTCCGGCGGCCGCATCATCATCTACCCGTCCCGTGACGCCACCTTCAAGTCCGAGGAGAACATGATCATCGGCAACGTGGCCCTCTACGGGGCGACGGCCGGCGAGGTCTACTTCCGCGGCATGGCCGGCGAACGGTTCGCCGTGCGCAACTCCGGCGTCAACGCCGTGGTCGAGGGCATCGGTGACAACGGCTGCGAATACATGACCGGCGGCCGCGTCGTCGTGCTCGGCACCACCGGCCGCAACTTCGGCGCCGGCATGTCCGGCGGCATCGCCTACGTCATCGACGAGGCCGGCGACTTCGCCAAGCGCGTCAACGGCCAGATGGTCGGGCTGGAGAAACTCGAGGCCCCGGCGGAAATCGCCGAGGTCCGCGCCATGATCGAGCGTCACTTCGACTACACCAAGAGCCCGCGCGCCCGGCTGATCCTGGACAACTGGAGCACCTGGCTGCCGAAGTTCGTCAAGGTCATGCCCAAGGACTACAAGCGCATGCTCGCCTGCATCGACCGCGCGCAGGCCCAGGGCCTCACCGGCGACGAGGCCATCATGGCCGCCTTCGAGGAAAACGCCCGCGACCTCTCGCGCGTCGGCGGAACTAAAGCCAGCTGCGGTGCGGGCACGAGTAGTGAGCATTCAATGCATCGCCTCCCGCTGATCATCACTACCCGCTCCTTCCCGCCACCTTTCAATTCCACCCATGGGCAAACCAACCGGCTTCATCGAATACCTGCGCGAACTCCCCGTCGACCGTCCGCCGCTCGAGCGCGTGCGCGACTACAAGGAGTTCCACCAACACATGGAGATGAAGAAGCTCCGCCAGCAGGGTGCGCGCTGCATGGACTGCGGCGTGCCCTTCTGCCACACGGGCAAACTCATCAGCGGCATGGCCTCGGGTTGTCCCATCAACAACCTCATCCCGGAGTGGAACGACCTCGTCTACCGCAACCAGTGGAAGGAGGCCCTCGGCCGTCTGCACAAGACGAACAACTTCCCGGAGTTCACCGGCCGCGTCTGCCCCGCGCCCTGCGAGGGCTCGTGCGTGCTGGGCATCAACAACCCGCCCGTCACCATCAAGAACATCGAGGCCGCGATCACCGACCGCGGTTGGGATGAGGGTTGGGTGGTCCCCGAGGCGCCGAAGGTCCGCACCGGCAAGAAGGTCGCCGTCATCGGCTCCGGCCCCGCCGGCCTCGCCGCCGCCGCGCAGCTCAATCTCGCCGGCCACACCGTCACGGTCTTCGAGCGCGCCGACCGTCCGGGCGGCCTGCTGATGTACGGCATCCCGAACATGAAGCTCGACAAGCAGGAGGTCGTCCTCCGCCGCATCAAGCTCATGGAGAAGGAAGGCATCAAGTTCATCTGCAACGCCAACGTCGGCGACAACGTCGAGCCGCAGATCTTCCTCAAGGAATACGACGCCACCGTCATCTGCACCGGCGCCACCCAGCCGCGCGACCTCCCCATCGAGGGCCGCAACCTCAAGGGCGTGCACTTCGCGATGGAGTTCCTCACCGCCAACACCAAGGCCGTGCTCGCCGGCGCTTCGAGCCCGATCAACGCCGCGGGCAAGGACGTCGTCGTCATCGGCGGCGGCGACACCGGCACCGACTGCGTCGGCACCTCCATGCGCCACGGCTGCAAGAGCCTGGTGCAGATCGAGATTCTGCCGAAGCCGCCCATGGAACGCGCGGCGGACAATCCCTGGCCCGAGTGGCCCAAGGTCTACAAGATGGACTACGGCCAGGAGGAGGCCGCGGCGAAGTTCGGCGCCGATCCGCGCATCTATCTCACCACCGTGAAAAAGTTCGTGGGCGACGAGGCCGGCAACGTGAAGGAACTCGTGACCGTCGAGATCAAGTGGGAGAAGAACGACAAGGGTCAGTTCATCCCCAAGGAACAGCCCGGCACCGAAAAGACGCGTCCCGCGCAGCTCGTGCTGCTCGCGATGGGTTTCCTCGGGCCCGAGCAGGCCCTGCTCAAGGAGATCAACGTCGAGACCGACGCCCGCTCCAACATCAAGGCCGAGCACGGTGCGTTCACCACCAGCATCCCCGGGGTCTTCGCCGCCGGCGACTGCCGCCGCGGCCAGAGCCTGGTTGTGTGGGCGATCAACGAGGGCCGCGGGGCCGCGCGCGAGTGCGACCGCTTCCTGATGGGCGCGACCGACCTGCCGTAAGGCTCAAGGCGGTTCAGGCAGGCTCGCCCGTTGTCGTGCCAATTCCAGATGTAGCTACGAGCGTGAGCGAGTGGATCACACGCTGCGTATGCCAAAACTCCACTTGCTCACGCTCGTCGCCACAGTGGGGTCTCCGACCTGCCCCGAACGCCGCACCGCGTATGAATCATACCAAAGACGGGGGATCTCAAACCCGCCCTCCATTGCCTCCGGCCCGCGTCCTGCTATACTCCCGCCATGGCCTACAAGAAAATCGTCATGGAGCTGGACAAGAAGATCGCGCTGGTGGCGCATGATCACAAGAAGCGCGACCTCGTCGAATGGGCGAAGTTCAACCGCGACCTGCTGGCGCACCACAAGGTCTTCGCCACCGGCACGACCGGTCTGCTGCTCGAAAAGGAACTCAAGTTCCCGATCACCAAGCTGCAGAGCGGCCCGCTGGGCGGCGACCAGCAGATCGGCGCCAAGATCGTGGATGGCGACATCGACTTTCTCATCTTCTTCTGGGATCCGCTCGAGCCGCAGCCGCATGATCCCGACGTGAAGGCATTGCTCCGCATGGCCGTGGTCTGGAACATCCCCATCGCCTGCGACCGGGCATCGGCGGACTTCATGATCTCGTCGCCGCTGATGGACCTGCCTTATTCGCGCATCGTGCCGGACTACGACGTCTACCGCAGCCGGGCGATTCCTCCCGGCGATCCGGCGTCAGCGAGCACGGCGGACAAAAAGAAATAGCCGAACCTTTTTTGACCACGGATTGCACGGATGCCACGGATAAGAATGGCCACAGGAGGCTCAAAATACTCAAGAGTGGCACCGGATGCCGGATTTCTGAGCTTCTTGAGCCTCTTGTGGACAATGCCTTGGCTGGGGATTCCTATCCGTGAGATCCGTGCAATCCGTGGCTGAACTAAACTCCTTGTCGCTGGCGTGATTTGACGCGAAATGTCCGTCAATGCCATCCAAGCCCATCCCCGGCTCCTCCGGTGAAATTTTGACCGAACTGCCGTCGCCCTATGTGCCCCATGCGGCGACGGGGCTGCTGCACCTGCCGCGGTTTCTGGCGAAATGCAAATACGTGAAGGAACATGGCGCGCTGCCGGCGAGCTATGCGAAGAACTACAAGCGGGGCATGGACAAATTCCTGTGCCTGCATCTCGGCGTGGACCCGAACGCCGTCGAAAAGATCGTGCACGAGTGCCTCGACGCCGGGCTCGGCGAGGCCGAGCGCGACCGCCGCTTGCTGGCGCTGTTTCCCGCCGACCTGCGCACGGCCAAGTGGAATCGCAGCTACGTGCAGAAGGGAATGACGGCCAGCGGGCGTGAATTTCTCAAGGAGGCGCTGACCAACATGGGGTGCGCCGACCGTACGGCGGACATCCTCAGCGTCGTCGACCTGATGGATTTTGACGAGGGCCGGATCGACTAGGGCGGGGTAAAAAAAGAGAGCCGCTCCACAAGGGAGCGGCTCAGGTTCTGATTTTGCGAAGCGCCTTACTTCTTCTTCTTGCTGGCGGCTTTTTTCTTCGCGGGTTTCTTGGCAGCTTTTTTGGCCATCGGTTTTTTGCTCCGTATTGTGTGGGCTTTGGGTTGAAAAACTCACCACGACTCAGAGTCGTGCGCGAGTTATATCCATTTAAATCAACCCGCCGGCGAAAACGCGCAACACAATTGCGTCACAAAAATAAAATTCTGTCCGGCGGAAAATTCCGCGCGCAAAAACTTTTTCCGCCGCGAACGCGCGAAAATTTCCGGCTCAATGCAGCGCGCCGGGCGCGGTGGCGGGATCGGAGTGCGCGGTCACCACGTGGCGCACGGTCGCGAGATTCTCGCGCACCAGCGCGCCCATCGTCTCGCATTTCAGGTATTCCGCGCGCTGGTAATGTTCCGCGAGGCTCGCGCGCAGCGCGTGGATTTTCTCCTCGGGCGCGAGCGGCTCGTGCGCCATCGCCTCGAGCAGGTGGCCGAGGCGCACCGCCGCCAGGTCGGCGCGCTGCAGCATGAGCGTCTGCTCCTCGCGCTGGTATTGCAGCGCGGTCTGCACGTGCAGGTGCCGGGTGCAATAGGCGACGAGCGGCGCGTTCTCCTTGAAGAACTGCGGGAGATAGAAATGCATCCGGCTGTTGTAGGACTGTTGGTCGAAGTCCATCGCGCGGATGCGCACCTGGGCCTCCTCGAAGTCGGGCGTAAGGACAAAGACGAAGTTGTACGAGCGCATGTCGCCGAGCAGGCGCACGAAGCAGCGCTCGTTGAACTTCACCAGTTCCTTCGCGACGCGGATGGGCTTCAGTTCGGAATTGTTCATCCAGCGGTCGATGAAGATGTCCCCGGGGATGCCGGCGATGTGCTCCTCGATCAGCGTGTTGCCGTGAGTGAGGAAGTTCAGGCGGTTCGGCGACAGCAGGTGCTCGAGCTCAAGCCCGTAGATGCGCGACGCGTCGGCCTTCTTCACGTAGAAGTAGTCCTGGTTGTCGTTGTAGGCGTTGACGACCCGCACGCGGAAGGGGGTGGAGTTGCCGAAACTGCAGAAATCCACGCGGTCCACATACAGGTGCTGCACCACGGTGAGGTTCCCGTCGACCTTCAGGCGCGCGTAGATCCGTTTCAACCCCTCGTAGAGCGGACCCATCTCCTCGGAGCGGTAGATGACGCTGTCCCAGAGCGTGGGCCGGCCCTGGGCGTCGCAGAGCGGGATTGATTCGTGGAAATCGCGCAGCCGCTCATACGTCACCGGCAATTCCCGTTCGCGCCGGTAGCGGTGCAGGTAGGTTCGCAGCCCGTCGCTGACCGGGAGGCTGGGCTTTTTCGGGGTGGCGGCGTTGAGACTCAGGTCCTCGGGCATGCGCGGAAGCTAGCGGACCCGACGGCACTGGCAATGCGCGAACGGGGGCCATGGCCTATGGCTTATTGCTTATCGCCGATTGGTTATGGCCGATCCGTGGCTACGAGCGTGAGCGAGTGGAGGTTTCGCAGGCGAAGTGGTGCCACCACTCGCTCACGCTCGTAGCTACACCGGCCGTCACGCCGGTTGGGACATTACCAATAGGCATTAAGCGATAACCAATAAGCCATCCCTACGCTCCGCCGCGCTCGAACCAGCGCACGATCGCCGGTGACGGGGCGGGAACCTTCTGCGGCATGCCCCCGTGGCGCAGGGAGTCGGTGGCGGCGCAGCCGGCGGCGATGCTCTCGCGCGCGGCCAGGGGGTTGGTGTCGGTGTGCCCGCCCTCGCGGACGTAGCGCAGGAATTCGCCGATGATCTTCGGGTCGGCCCCGCCGTGGGTGCCGCGCTGGATGGGGATGCGGTAGGTGGCGTCGGCCTTTTCGTTCCAGCTGGCGCGCTGATTCCAGAGGCGGAGGTGGGTGCCGGGTTCGCCGTTGCCGAAATTCTCCAGGCGCCCCTCGGTGCCGATGACGGTGTAGTTGCGCCAGTAGTCGGGGGTGTAGTGGCACTGCGCGTAGGTCGCGAAGACGCCGTTATCGAGCTTCATCTGCATCGAGCTCAGGTCCTCGATGTCGATGCGGTGGTTGAGGCCGCGGAATTTCGTCGGCGGGAAAAGCTTCCAGTCCTGGTCCGCCACGTTGATCCGCCGCGGTCCCGGCATTGCCGGCTTCCGGCCCGGGAGGTCGCCGTACAGCGTGAGCGCCCCGAGGGCGTTGACCAGGCGGCTGTAGCCGCCGCACAGCCAGTGGATGACGTCGATGTCGTGCGCGGCCTTCTGCAGGAGCAGGCCGTTGACGTACCGGCGCTCGGCGTGCCAGTCGCGGAAATAGAAGTCGCCGCCATGGCCCACAAAATGCCGGCACCAGCAGGCCTTCACCTCGCCGATCACGCCCTCGTCGATGAGCGCCTTCATCTTCCGGACAAAGGCCATGTGGCGCATGTTGTGGCCGACGTAGAGGCGCACCTGGTGTTTCTTCGCGGCGGCGAGAATGCGGTCGCAGGCCGCGGTGCTGAGCGCCATGGGCTTTTCGAGGTAGAGGGCATGGCCGTGCGCGATGGCGGCCAGGGCCTGCTCCTCGTGGAGGAAATCGGGCGTGCCGATGATGATGGCGTCGAGGTCGCGCCCGAGCAGCGCCCGGTAGTCGTGGGTGGTGAAAATGTCCGCGCCGAAATCCGTGCGGTTGCGTTCCAGCGTCGCCGGGCTGACATCGCAGCAGGCGGTGATGCGGGCGCCGCGGCCGGGTTGATGGGCGGTGCGGGCGAGATTGCCGCCGCGACCGCCGGAGCCGATGACGCCGAGCTTGAGATCTGTTTTTTTCATGTTGGGAGAAAGCGGGTGAAAGTGCCGGTGGGCGGATGCATTTCACGCACATTTACCGCCCGGTGCGAAGCGAAGAATCCATCCGTCCCCAGTCTGGTCGCGCGCGACCGAACGCCGTAGCCAGGTCACGCGCCTGCGGCCGGCCGGTGCTGGCGGCGGTAATCCAGCGGGCGCAGCCCGGGCGTGTGCGCCGCGAACGCCGCGTAAAACGGCGCCACGGATGCGAAGCCGCTTTCCATCGCGACATCGAGCACCTTCAGGTCCGTCGTGATCAGGAGGCGCTGGGCGTGCGACACACGCAGCCGGGTGAGATATTCCCAGATGCTGGCGCCGCACTGCTTCTTGAAGACGCGCATCAGGTATTTCGGATGCAGCCGTGCGTAGTCGGCGATGACCTGGATGGTGAGCGGCTCGCGGTAGTGCTGGGCGATGAAGTGCGTCACCCGCGCAATCTGTCCGGCCCCGGCGGCTCCGGCCGGCCGGTGGTGCCGCCGGCTGGCGGTGGGCGTGCCCAGGGCAAGGCGGTGGAAGCGGGCCTCCATTTCCAGGTGCAGCACCTGCAGGCGGGCGGGTTCGCCGCTCGCGGCATCCGCCAGCCAGCGCTCCAGCAGCGGCCGGTCGGCCGCATCCGCCGGTCCCGTGACGATCTCGCCGCGCAGCAACCGGTCGGAAAGCGCGTGGGGCAGCCGCCATTGCAGGAACCAGCCGAGCGGCAGGGTGCACCAGATGCCCCTGCCCACGATGCCCGGATCGAGCGTCTGGTGCGGCACTCCACCCCACAGCACCGTGAAGCGTCCGGGCTCGACCGGCACCACCGTGCCGCCATGCAGATAGGAGAAGCCGCCGGAGAAGAGATAGTTGATCTCAATGTCGGGATGCGTGTGCGGGGTCTCCATCCGGCCGCCATCCGTCATGTACCAGAGGCGGAACCCGTGGGCCTGTTCATGGCGATCGGCGAGACGGCGGACGGAAACGGGGCGGGGCATGGTTACTATTAGAGAATAAGTTGGGATTAAACGGAAAGATATTTTTGGATAGTTCGACTAGGGTGGGCGCGTCATGGAAAACCGCTTTGTACCCCACCACACCACCCCGCCGGTAATCAACGTCCCCGAGGCCCGCGTGCCGACGGCCCTCGAAGAATACCTTTTCGATCTCAACGGCTTCGTCATTCTGCGCGGCGTCCTCACCCCCGCGGAGGTGGCCGATGCCAATGCCCGCATCGACCAGATTCCGCGCGCGCTGCCCCGCAAGGGCTGGCACGGCTGGGTGCAGCGCGAGGATCACCCGGAACACCGCGGCATCAGCTACCAGCAGGTTTACGAGCTGGGCGGCACGTTCGAGCGGATGATCGACCATCCCAACTACATCAACCACGTGCTGCGGTTTGTCGGCGGCCACGACACCTTCGACTACCACCACGGTCCGGCGTTCATCGACGAGAACTTCTACACGATCCGCGGACCCGGCGAGGCCATCACCCTGCACGCGGGCGGACACGATCGCGCCAAGCGCATGGCGTTCGGTTATCACAACGGCCGTTTTCAGTGCAACCAGATCAACGTGCTCATCGCCTTCACCGACATCGGGCCGGGCGACGGGGCGACGATGGTCATTCCCGGTTCGCACAAGTCGAACATCATCCATCCCGAGTTTCTCCGGCCGACGCGCGGTGACGAGTGGAAGGACGGCACCAGCGGCGGTTCGGTGGACGGCGTCCCCGGCGCGATGGAGGTGCACATGAAGGCGGGTGACGCCATCGTGTTCGTGGATGCCATGAGCCACGGCTCGGCCCGCCGCGTGAACCCCGGTGAGCGCAAGATCGCGGTTTACCGCTACGGCTCCTCCTGGAACCGCACGCGCTGGGGCTACCACGCCTCGCCGGAACTGCTGGCCCGCGCCAATCCCTTCGCGCGCAAGCTGGTGCATCCGCAGGAATACATCCGCCCGCCCGGCACCGCCGCCCGCTGGTAAGCAACCGGCCGCTTTGTCACGTAATACGTGACAAAGCGGCTTGGGAGCGCGACCTTGGTCCGGCCTTTGTCGCAACTTCGCTGCCTCAGAATGACAATGCATTGCGCCTAGTTCATCTGCGTGCCCTGCACGCACCCTGCGATTTTTGACTGGCCCCCAAAATATCAGGCTGATCCGCCTTTCACCACCTGACTAGTTTGTCACGTATTACGTGACAAAGCGGATCGGGTCGGGTGTAGGGCTTGACCTTGGTCCAGCCTGTTGAGGTTGCGGATGCGTTGACGTGTTCGAGGCCGGACCAATGCGACCAGGCGCCAAGGTCGCGCCTTTGCGAGTCCGGCCCTGACTTAAGCCCCTGCAATCTTTCGCACAGGGCGATCAAACGCTCGCGCAACGGCTCGCCGCGGGCGGTGAAGGTGCGCTGATACTGCTCGTATTCGGCGCGACCGCCGGGGGTCTCAACCGCGATGGGAGCGAAACCGAGGCTGCGCAGATCATACGGACTCGCGCGCATGTCCACCTCGCGGATGTCCCGGGCCAGGGCGAAGCAATCGGCCGTCAGCGCGGCTGGCGTGAACGGGGCCAGTTTGAAGGCCCACTTGTAGAGATCCATGTTGGCGTGCAGACAGCCGCGCTGCTCGAGTTGCGGCACCGTTTCCCGGGTGGGCTGGAGTTTGTTCAACGGCCGGGCCGGGACGGTGAAAAACCGGAAGGCATCGAAGTGCGAGCAGGTGACCGGCATGGATTCGAGTATCAGCGCGAGTTCATCGGGTGAAAAACGCAGCGGCCAGGCGTTGTGGCGCACCTCGGCGGGAGTCTGCCGGTATACCATGGCCCACTCATGCAGTCCGTAACAGCCGAAGAACGCCGGGCGGGCCTGGGTCGTGGTGAGCAGCCCATGCAGCCACTTCACGAACTCCAGGCGGTGCGGTGGCAGCATGGCGGGATCCACAATCACGCCACCGTCAGTCTCGCGGTATCCCGGCCAGCGGAGGAACTCGCGGGCGGCGGCCCCCGCGAGAATCACATCGGGACCCGGGTGCCAGCGGCGCAGCCAGGCGGCCCGGAAGGAGTAGTAACCAAATAGAAAATCGTAGACGGGATGCCGTTCGCCGCGCGAAACCCGCGCCTGGTGCGGGTCGGTCCAGGTGCGCACCCGCTGTTCGTGGGCCGACCGGCGGGCAAGCCAGTCGGCTTCGGCGAGGAGCGTGGGAAGAGCGGACATATTGGGCCACAAGCAGCCTAATTCCGCCGGAAATGCCAAGCCTGGGACTTTATGTAGGGCGGGGATTCCGAACCCCGCCTTCCGTAGCTACGAGCGTGAGCGAGTGGACAAACACCACTCGCTCACGCTCGTAGCCACCCCACAAGCAAGGCGGGGATCGGAATCCCCGCCCTACAACTGCAGAACCGTCAATCCTTGTCCCGGCCCTTGCCTTTGCCGCGACCTTTGCCCGGGTGCGACCGGTGGTCATCGCGAGTGGTCCCCCGGTGCCTTGAATTTGACCTTCGCAAAGTATCCCGACGGATACCGGGTGACCACCTGCTGGTGATACACATAGGGCCGGTCGGTCTCCATCGTCAGCGATACGCTGCGCCCGAAATCGATCGACACGTAGGTTGGAAGGGTGACGCCGGCGCGCCAGTTGGAGCCTTCCAGGTAAAACCACGTACGGTCAGCCGGGCGGTAGTAGACGTTGCACTCCGGGTAGTAGTAATAGGCGCGGTTGCGGCGGAAAACACGACCCGGGGCCCAGGGCGGGGGGCCGGGAGGACCGACTTCCTCAATCACCACCACCTCGGGGGGCGGGGGCGGGAGGGCTTTGCCGAGCCGGATCTCCGCGGTCACGCCGATATCTATGCCGGCGTAGGCGGAGGGCAGCAGAGAGGCACCGATCAGGAGCAGCAGGGGCCAGGAGGTCTTCATGTCACCTCATGGACCGACCTTGGCGCGGTCGGTTCTCAACTGGGCGGAATTAAACGTAAGTATCTGCCAGCGATTGGAATTGCAGCGCCTGGCGGAGCTGCGCCCTGGTCACGGGTCGGGCAAACTCCACGAGCACTTCCTTTTTCTCGCGCGGATAAAGCTCGAAGTAGTTGTCGCTGCTGTGATGCGCGAGGCCCGGGAGTTCGAAGGCGAAGCGATGTTGGAAGACTCCGGAGCGGAAGGTCAGCAGGGCTTGCTGCGGCGTCAGCATGCGGACCGAAACCTCCGTCTGCGGTTTCGGCAGGGCGACGAAGCGCGGCGGCGCGAGGAACACCGTCTCCTCGCTCACCCGCACGCCGTCAATTTCGAGGGCGATGCGCACGTAGAGGTGGTCGCGTCCGTGTTCGGCCAGCGGCCGGGCGAGATCGAGGGTCTGCTGGCGCACACTTTGCCCGTAGCGCAGGCGGACGTTTTTCCGGCCGGCCTGCACGATCCGGCCATCCACATGGAAGAGGTCCCAGAGCAGAACTCCGGCGGCGGGAGCGGGTGCATCATAGACCGTGTACAGGTGCACCAGTCGCACCGTGGAGCGGCGGTAGTTGCCGATGATGGCGGTTTCGGTGCCGGGCACGAGGGCGCTGACGAGCGCGGGGGCGAAGAAGCGGCGGGCGACGTGCTGCAGCGCCTTCCACCGCCCGGTGTGCTCGAGCGAACTCCACGAGGCCACCGGCCAGCAGTCGTTGAGCTGCCAGTAGAGCGCGCCCATGCACACGGGCATGATGCGGCGGTAGTGCTCGACGCCGGTCTGCATGCAATGCGCCTGGTTGAGCTGCGATAGATAGATGAGTGCGTCCTGGCTCTTGGGAAAACGGTAGAGCCGGGAGACGTAATCGAGGATGATCTGGTTGCCGGCGGTGTTCTTCTGGTGGTTTTCCATCACCGGGCCGAAAACATTGCGGTCGGCGGGTGCGCAGAACGTCGCCTGCGTCTCCGGCGAGCAGTAGCTCTGCATGCCGAATTCGGAGACAAAGCGGAAACGCCACTTCTCGTAATCCTTCACCGGATGGCGCGCGTGCCACACATCCCAGTAATGCGTGTCGCCGCTCTTCTCGCCGAGGGGCTTGATCGTGTAGTCGTTGCTGCGGCCCGCGCCGCGGTAGGGCGAGGTGGGCCAGTAGGGCGTGATCCCGTCGAGCGCGGCGACGGCGGCGGGGAGAATCCGGTGGAAGACGGCGTCGTAGTGGCGGCGCAGCTTCGGGGTTTTCTCCAGCGCGTCCCAGTTGAGGGTCTCGATCTCGTTGTTGCCGCACCAGAGCGCGAGGCAGGCGCGGTGGCGGAGGCGGCGGACCTGATGGGCCGCCTCGGTGCGGACGCTCGCGAGAAAGGCGCGGTCGCCGGGGTAGAGTGTGCAGGCGAACATGAAATCCTGCCAGACCAGCAGGCCCAGTTCGTCGCACACGTCGTAGAAATGCTCGCTCTCGTAGATGCCGCCGCCCCAGATGCGCAGCATGTTCATGTTGGCCCGGGCGGCGGAGCGCAGGTCGCGCGCGTAGTCGTCGCGGGTGAGCCCGGCCACGAAGCTGTGCGCGGGAATCCAGTTGGCGCCCTTCGCGAAAAGCGCCCGGCCGTTGACGACAAACTGGAATGCCTCGCCCCACTTGTCCTTGGAGCGGTCGAGTGCGATCGTGCGCAAACCAATGCGCCGCGACCAGCAACCGAACTCGCGCCCGGCCCGGTCCAGCGCCCGCACCGCCACCGTATAGAGCGGCTGCGCCCCATGGCCGTTGGGCCACCACAGCTCCGGCTGGGCGATCCGCACCTCCAACTTACCCGCGCGCCCCGACACCTCGGCCACCGTCCGGTCACCCCGGCAAATTGTAATACAATACGTTACATGACGGTCCGGGCGGGCGAGTTCGGGGTGGAGGTCGAGGGTGACGGAACCGTCGGTGGCGTGTGCTTGGGTGATGCGGACGCTATTTAGGCGGTTGCCGCTCCAGGCTTCGAGGCGGAGGTCGCGCCAGATGCCGGCGGTGACGAAGCGGGGACCCCAGTCCCAGCCGAACTGGCAGGGCTGCTTGCGGAAGACCGAGCCGCGGCCGAGGGAGTCGTTGAATTCCTTGGGCTGATGTTCCGGGCGGGTTTTCGGCAGGGCGCGACCGATGCTGGCAAAATGGATGCGCAGCTCGTTGCGGCCGGGGCGCAGGCGCGGTTTCACGTCCCAGCGCCAGCCGATGAACATGTTGTCGGTGCGGGCCAGGATCCGGCCGTTGAGGTAAACCGTGGCGAGGGTGTCGAGGCCGTCGCAGACGAGCTCGACGGTTTCCTCGACGAGCGCGGCGGCGGAGACCCTGAAGCTCGCGACGTATTCCCAGTCGCGCTGTTCGATCCACTGCAGGTCGAGTTCGTTCGTGCCGTGGAACGGATCAGGAATGAGATCCGCGCGGTGCAGGTCGCGGTGGACGCAGCCCGGCACGACGGCGGCGTGCCAGGCGGACTTCTTGGTGGCATCGCGGAATTTCCACGACGCGTTGGCGAGGGGCAGGGTGATCATGCGCAACGGGACTCAGAGCCGGACCAGCAGGCGGCGCACGCCTTCGATGGGCGGCTCCGTGATGAAATTCAGCGTCACCGGCCAGGCCTGGGCTTCATGCAGTGCGCGCAGGATGGCGGCGGCGGACGGACTGTTGAGGATGGCGCCGCTGACCCCGCAGGCGACCGGGGTATCGGCAAACAGCCGGGTGGTGACGTGATGGCCGAGCGCGACAAATTCGGCCAGGGACTCCGCCAGGACAAGCTGCGCCGGTTGGTTGCCGGCCAGGGCGAGTTCCAGCACATGGGGCGTGAAGCCGGCGATGCGGGCGTTGGAGTCGTCGGCGGTATAGAAAAAGCGCGAGATTTCCGCGTAGGTCGCGATGCCGGTGTAGGTGCAGATCCGGTCGGCCAGCGCGGTGCGGGGCGACCAGCCCTGGAGTTCGCGCAACCCGCGGGCGAGGGCCCGGCGTCCGAGGTCGTGGCCGCTGCCGGGGTCGCCAAATTTCCAGCCCAGCCCGCCGGCGTAGTGCAGGGTGCCGTCGGGGGCGCGCGCCGAGATGAACGAGCCGGTGCCCGCATGCATCACCAGTCCCGGCTGGCCGTTGGTGGCCAGTTCCAGCACCGGCAGGGAATCGAGTCCGGTGGTGATCTTCCCGTAGCCGGTGAGTCCGGTGGCGGTCTCCTTCCAGAAGGCGGGGGCGCCGGCCATGTAGAGCTGGGTGGCGGTCACTTCGCGCTGCGCGCCCTCCCGGTGGGCCCGCGCGAGCAGGTGCTGCAGGGCTTCGATCAAAATGGCCCGGGCCTTGTCCGGGCCGAGGTGGCTAGGATTGCAACCGGGGCCGGTGTGGCGGGCGAGGATCGCGCCGGCGGCATCGACGAGGATCAACTCGGTCTTGGAGCCGCCGCCATCAATGCCGATCTTGAGACTCATGCGAGCGGACGGCTGAGGCGATGCTTGTAGGCTGTGCCGACGGTGCGGTTGTGCTCGATGGCGCCGGGCAGGTTCTGGCTGCGCAGGACCGGCAGGGGATGGCCGTTGGCCTTCATCCATCCCATGACCTCGAGCATGAGCAGATTGAGGAGCATGGCGCCGACCAGCGTGGAGGTGGGGCCGGACATCAGGCCGCCGCCGGTGTCGACGATCGTGTCGCCCGGGACGCCGAGGTTGTCGAGGACGTGATCGGCGATCTCGTGGAGCTTCTTGCCGCCCGGATGCACGGTTGGTGCGGCGGCGGACATGGCGGCGGAGCAGAGGCCGACCACGTTGAGCCCCTTGGCCTTCGCGTAGAGCGCCACCTCGATGGGCGCGGAGTTTTTGCCGGAGTTGGAGATGACGATGATGGTCTCACCCGGCAGCAGCTGGTACTGGCGGTCGTGCCGGCCGGCGAGTTCGGTGCCGTAGCCGACCAGGTTCTCGATGAAACCGGCCGTGGGATCGATGATCCCGCTGACGCACACGAGGCCGCCGGCGCGGCCGATGATCTCGCGGCCGATGACGTCACTATGGCCGCTGCCGAAGACGTGCAGCATGCCGCCTGTGGCGAGGGAGCGCCCGATGACCGGGGCGAGGGCGCGGAGGGTCGGGGTGTTTTTTTCGCGGGCGGAGGCGATCAGCGCCAGGGCGCGGTCATAAAAGGTGTCGGCGAGCGAGGACATGGAGGCAGAGAAAGCTTTCCCCGGTCGGAAGTCGCGGCAAAAGTGGGTCCACTCCCTCCTTCCCATGCGTTACCTCCCCTGGCTCGTGCCGGTACTATGTCTGTCGGCAGCGGTTCGCGGTGCGGATAGAATTCCGGTCGAGGACTTCGCCCACCTTGACGCCTTTGCGGGCATGACCCTTTCGCCGGACGGCCGGTCGGTGGCCTATGTGCAGAGCGTGAAGCACGTGCAGGAAATCGTGATCCGGGACCTCGACACCGGGAAGAATGTCCGGATTGAAATTCCCGCCTCGCGCGTGCCCTGGGTGCCCCAGCAGACCCGCATCGGCTGGGTCAACAGCCACCGGCTGATCTTCAGCCTGTTTGAAGGCGGGTTCTCGGCGGTGGAACGCGATGGTTCGCACATCAAGGGGCTGACCGGCTATCATGGAGCCAAGGAACGGCAGGAGGAAGTCCAGGTGGACTCGGACAACGTCCTGCACTTTTTCCGCGATGAAAAGGACGGGCAGGTGCTGATGACGGAATACAACCGCCCGGTTGCGGCCTATGACGGCCAGTGGGTCATCTGGAATCATCCCAATGTGATGCGGATGAATTCGCGCACCGCCGCGCTGATGCGGGTCGAGGAGAATCCCGGCAATGTGGAGTACTGGGTGACCGACTCCAACGGGGTGGTGCGGGTGGCGCTGGAGTCGCAGCGCGGCATCGGTCGCACCATCCACCGGGAGAATGAAAACGCCCCGTGGCAGCCGCTGCCGGGCATGGATTGGAACGACACCAAAATCCGGCCGCTGGGGATGGGCGCGGACAACCGGACGCTTTATGTGAACCGCAAAACCCCGGCCGGCACGTGGGCGGTGTACCCTTATGATCTGGAGCGAAAGACCTTCGGCGAGGCCCTGATTGCACACGAGCATTACGACATCATCCCCGAGTGGTGGCGTTCCCATGCCAACGGGGTTGCGCTGCAGGGATTGGTCTACGCGCCCGACGGAAAGGGCGGGCTGCTCGGGGTGCGGTTTCTCACGGAATTCCCGCGCGTGGCGTGGTTTGATGAGGGCATGGCCGGGCTGCAGGCCGCCCTCGACGCGGCCCTGCCCGGGAAAATCAATTCCATCATCAGCCTGAGTGACGACCGGCAGCGGGTCATCGTGCAATCCTGGGCGGCGAACGATCCGGGCACCTTCTATCTCTACGATGCGAAGGCGCAAAACCTGAGCAAGCTGCTGGCGCGGATGCCGTGGATCGATCCCGCGAAGATGGCCGAGGTGGTGGCGATCAAGTTCAAGTCGCGCGACGGCCTGTCCCTGCGCGGCTACCTGACGCTGCCGCCGGGCCGGGGACAGAAGAATCTCCCGATGATCGTCATGCCGCACGGCGGACCGCAGACCCGCGACGTGTGGGGCTATGATCCCGATGTGCAGTTTCTCGCGAACCGCGGCTATGCCGTGCTGCAGGTGGATTACCGGGGGTCCGCGGGCTACGGCGACGGGTTTTTCAAGAAGGGGCTGCGGCAGGTCGGCACCGGCATGCAACAGGACATCACCGACGGGGCGCGCTGGGCGATCCGGCAGGGCATCGCCGATGAGCGGCGCATCGGGATCATGGGCGGCAGCTTTGGCGGCTATTCCGCGCTGATGGGCCTCGTGCTCGAGCCCGACCTCTACAAATGCGGGATCAACATCGCGGGCGTCACGGACTGGGCCACCCCTCATCAAGGACAAGGCGGAGATGTTTCCGCAGAGCTACGCCTACAACCTGAACCTGGTCGGCAATCCGAAAAAGGATGCCGAAACCCTGAAGGCAATTTCACCGGTGCACCTGGCCGGCCGGATCAAGGCGCCGGTGCTCATCATCCATGGCCGCGACGATCCCGCGGTGCCGTTCACGCAGGCCAAGCTGCTCGTGCAGGCCCTGGAAAAGGCGGGCCGGCCTTATGAGCTCATGTCGAAATACAATGAGCAGCATGGCCTCCGGGATTTCAGCAACCGCGTCGAGATGTACCGGCGGGTGGAGGACTTCCTGCAAAAGCATCTGCCCGCGGACTGAGCAGACACCCCCGTGAATTCCGCCCGAATGGCGGTGCGCCGGCGGGTGGGTCGGGAAGAAAAGTCTTCCCTTGTGCGAAGGCGGGGCAAAAATGGGAAAGTCCCTTACCCAATATGCTTCACCGATTTCTGTCGTTGGTGTTGGCCGCTGGTTTCCCTCTTGCGGGGCAGGCCGAGCGTTTGCCAGTCGAGATTTTTGCCCAGCCGGCGGCCTTCAATGAGATGACCCTGTCTTGGGACGGCAAATTCGTCGCCTACAAGGCCGAATTCGAGAATGCGGAGCGGGTGTTCATCCGTGAACTGGCCACCAAGGAGGTGCTGGGAGTCGATATGCCATCGGCCGCGGCCAACCTGTTCGGACGCATCGGGAGCATCACATGGATTTCCAACAAACGTCTGCTGGTCAGCTCATACATGGGCTACATTGCAATTGATCGTGACGGCAAGGAATACGCCCTGCTGACCGGCGGGGCGCGCATTTACGGCGTCAACCGGGTGGACGATCAATACATCCGCGCGGGACGGTTGCTGCATCTCGACCGGGACACCGAGAGGGACCAGGTCATGCTGGAGGAGTTCGATCCGCCGACGGGTCGGGTGAGTGCCGGGGGATTTGTCGGCATCAACCATCCCAATATCATCCGCATCGACACGCGCACGGGTCATTTCACCCGGGAGGAAGAAAACCCCGGCGATTTTATTGGCTGGATGCTGGACCGGCAGGGAGTCGTGCGCGTGGGGATCAGGATCAAGGGACTCAAACGACTGGTGATGTACCGTGATGATGCGAAATCGCCCTGGCGTGAGCTGAAAGGCCTGGGCGAGCAAATACAGGATGCAGATCTGCTCGGTTTCAGTCCGGATGGCCGGCAGCTCTATGTTTCCAAAGTCGGTGACAGCGGCCGCTATGCCCTGTGCACCTACGACATTGCGGCCGACAAAGTCGGCGAACTGATCCTGGAGCACGCGCTGTACGATGTGGGGGCGACTAATTTTGGCGGCCCAATTCACACGCTGGACGGCCGCTTGATCGGCGTCCGTTACTACACGGAGATGGCACGGACGTTCTGGCTCGATCCCGATTACGCTGCGATCCAACAACAAATCGATCTGGCCGTCCCGCAATCCGTGAACCGCATCGTGGGTATCAGTCGGAACGAGGAGCAATTGCTGGTTTTCGCCTCCTCGGCGAAGAATCCCGGCACGTATTATCTTTTTGACCGGAAGAACCAGACCTTGGGCAAGTTCATCGATGTGATGCCCTGGGTAAAACCGGAGCAAATGGCGGAAAAGATCCCGATCAAGGTCAAGGCCCGCGACGGGCTGCTGCTCCACGGCTACCTGACGGTGCCGCCGGGCCGGGAAATGAAGAACCTGCCGCTGGTGGTGCTGGTCCATGGAGGACCCTGGTCGCGCGACGCCTATGGGTTTGATCCCCAAGTGCAGTTTCTCGCCAACCGCGGGTACGCGATTCTCCAGATCAACTATCGCGGCTCCACCGGCTACGGCCGGGAATTCTACGAGAAGGGGTTCCGCGTGGTCGGAACGACCATGCAGGACGACATCGAGGATGCCACGCGCTTCGCCATCCGCAAAGGCATCGCCGATCCGAAACGCATCGCGATCATGGGCGCCAGCTTTGGCGGCTATTCCACCTTGATGGGCCTGATTCGCAGCCCGGACCTGTATTGCTGCGGCATTGATATTGCCGGCGTCACCGACTGGGCGGGCATCATCAAGCACGGCGCGACGCTCAACCCGGACAGTTATGCCTTCAGTGTCGACCGGATCGGCGACCCCAAACAGGACGCCGAGAGCCTGAAGGCCATTTCACCGCTCCACCATGCGGACAAAATCCAGTCGCCGCTCCTGATCGTGCACGGGCGGGACGATTCCACGGTGCCTTACGAGCAAGCCAAGGAAATGGCGGCGGCACTCGATAAAGCCGGCAAGCAGTACGAATTGATGGCCAAATTCAACGAGCCGCACGGCATCTACAACTTCAAGAACCGCATCGAACTCTACAATCGGGTTGAGGCGTTTCTGGCCAAACACATGCCGGCGGATCTGTAACCGGTGCAATTTCGCGAAGGATGATGCCTTTCCCGTACTCCCATGAACAATAAATGTGTTTATGCGCTGGCCCTGCTGCTGGCGGCAACTGCAACCGTCCGCGGCGCCGACTACCTCCCCGTCGAGGACTTTGCCCACGAGGAGGCCTATTTCGGGCCCACCCTGTCGCCGGATGGCCAGATGATCGTCTACGACGAGTCCATCAAGGGCGACCAGCGGCTGTTCCTGCGCGACCTGGACAGCGGCAAGAAGATCGGCATCGAACTCGAAGGCTCCAACGTGGCTTGGAGCCACTACTCCGAGTTCTATTGGGTCAATAACCGCCGCGTCCTCTTTTACGCCCACGGTCGTTTTGCCGCGATCGACCGCGACGGCACGCATGCGATCTATTCACTGCCCGGCAACGGCATCATGCACCTCTTCCGCGATGAAAAGGACGGCATGATTCTGGTCTCCGGTTACGACATCAGGGTCGGCACCGGCCTGCGCCAGGTCACCGCGTACCGGCCGCAGCGTCCGTTCATTCGCAAGGTCAACCCCCGCACCGGCAATTCCGCCTATATTGAGGAAAACCCGGGCAACATCCGGGCCTGGGGCATTGATGCGGAGGGCAACGTCAAGGTGGCCGTGGAGATCAAGGGCACGCAGTACCGCGCCACCTACCGGGCGCACGAGAAGGCCGCGTGGGAAACGCTGCCCGGCATGGACTGGACCGATCCCCAGGTCCGGCCCGTCGGATTCTCCGCTGACGGCAAGACCCTGTACGTGACCCGGGTCACACCCGAAGGCACCTGGGGCGTCTATCCGTACGACCTGGCGCAGCGCCGTTTCGGCGAGGTGCTCATCGCGCATGCCAAGTACGACATCATTCCGGGCTACAATCCGGTGGTCGCCGGCGCCAAGGTTCACCAGGCGCCGATCTATTCGCCCAAGGAGCGGGAGTTGCTCGGCTTCCGCTACTTCACGGAATTTCCCCGCACCTTCTGGATCAGCCCGGAGATGGAGCAGGTGCAGAAGCAAATCGACGAGGCGTTGCCCGAGAAAATCAACACGATCGGCAGCATGAGCGACGACCGCCAGCGCCTCATCATCTTCTCATGGTCGGCCAGTGATCCCGGCAAGTATTACCTGTTCGACCGCAACACCGGCCAGATGGAGAAGATCATGGCCGCCCGCCCCTGGATCAAGGCGGACGACATGGCGGAGATGCAGCCGATCCGGTTCAAGGCGCGCGACGGCCTGATGCTGAACGGCTACATGGTTTATCCCCGGGACCGCGAGCAGACGGACCTCCCGCTGGTGGTGGTGGTCAACCCCGACCTTTTCACGCGGCAGACCTGGAAGTTTGACGCGACCGCGCAGTTCCTGGCGAACCGCGGTTATGCCGTCCTGTTCGTGAACACCCGTGGCGTCACCGGTTACGGGCAGGAGTTCTTCGAGCGCGGTCTCCGCAGGCTCGGCGACGAAATCCCCCGCGATCTGGCCGATGGCGCCCGCTGGGCGATCGAGAAGGGCATCGCCGACCCCAACCGCGTGGCGATCCTCGGCGTGGGCGACCTCGCCGGCGCCGTGGCGCTTACCAGCCTCGGCGTCGAGCCCGACCTTTACCGCTGCGGCATGGCCTCGGCTCCCTTCACCGACTGGCTCAAGGTGATCGACAAGGGTGAGTTGGATCCCGATGGCTACGCCTTCCTCGCCGAGTGGATCGGCGACCCGGCCACCGATGCCGAGCGCCTGCGCGCCTCCTCGCCGCTCAATCTGGTCCCCAAGATCAAGGCCTCCGTCCTGCTCATGCACGACAAGAAGGACCTTGATTGGTACTACAACCAGACGAAGGCGATGCATGCGGCGCTGAAAAAGGCCGGGCGCACCGCCGAACTGATCAACGTGTTCGACGACGAGAAATACGGCTTCCAGCGCCATGCGAAATGGTTGAGCGGCATCGAGGATTTCCTGTCGCGCAACATGGCGCCGAAGCGGTGACCGCGCGGCGAGCGCCATGATCCGCGCCGTCGACCACATCAACATCGTCGTGACCGACCTCGCGCGGTCGGTGCGGTTCTATGCGGAGCTGCTGGGCTTCCGGTTGGTGAAGGAAGCCCGGCTCGAGGGCGAGTGGATCGACCGGATCGTGGGCCTCAAGGGCGTGCGCGGCCGGGTGGCGTATATTGTCGCGCCCGCCGGCGAACCGCGCCTCGAGCTCCTGTGCTATGACGCCCCGCCGGGCGAGCATCCGGCGGCCAACCGCTGCGCCAACACGGTGGGGCTCCGGCATATTGCCCTGCGCGTGGACGACATCGCGGCGATGACGGCAAAACTGCGGGCGGCCGGGGTGGAGCTGTTCAGCGAACCGGTCAAGGTGCCCGCGGGGGCGGTGAAGCACGAGCAGGGGGAAAAGACCCTGGTGTATTTCCTCGATCCTGACGGGGTGATTCTCGAGCTGGCGCAGTACCGGTAGGGATTCGGTTGGGAGCGCGGGCAGCCTGCCCGCATTTGAGTGCCAAACATTGCGGGCGGGCCGCCCGCGATCCCAGGCAATCGTTCTCTTTCTCGGTTGATCGTTCTCGTTCTCCTGCCGAAGGGGCATAATGAGACCGAGGGCGGTCGCGCTCCAAGAGAAAGGGTTCGGAATCCCCGCCCTACATTTCCCAACGGCCGTAGATCCCGCAGGGCAGCACCTTGCCGTCGCGCTGGATGGGGAGGCCGATTTCGCCGGCGGTGATGGTGCCGCGGCCGGGCAGGAGGGCGGCGAGCAGATTGGCCACCACGGTGGGCGAGAGCCGCGCGGTGTAGGCGTTGATGAGGAAGAAGAGCGGGGTTTCGCCGAGCAGCTGGCGGCACTCGTCGAGCAGGGGCCAGAGGTGGTCGTCAAGCTTCCACATCTCACCGGTGCTGCCGCGGCCGTAGGTCGGCGGATCCATGATGATGGCATCATAGTGCCGGCCGCGCTTCAGTTCGCGGCGGACGAACTTGAGGCAGTCATCGGTGATGTAGCGGATGGGCGCCTCCGCCAGGCCGCACAGGGCGGCGTTCTCGCGGCACCATTTGACCATGCCCTCGGCGGCATCGACATGGCAGACCTTCGCGCCGGCGGCGGCGGCGGCACAGGTGGCCGCGCCGGTGTAGCCGAAGAGATTGAGCACCGACACCTCGCGGCCCGCCGTCCGGGCCGCCTTGATCTTGGCGGTAAACCATTCCCAGTTCACGGCCTGCTCGGGGAAGAGGCCGGTGTGCTTGAAGCCGGTGGGATGAATCTTGAAGGTGAGTTTCAGCGGCGCGTAGCGGATGGTCCAATGGTCCGGCAGGGGGCGGCGGAACTCCCACTTGCCGCCGCCGGTGGCGCTGCGGTGATAAAAGCCATCCCAGTTTTCCCACTTGGTCCCGGGGGCGGCGCCGGCCCGCGGCCAGATGATCTGGGGGTCGGGCCGCACCAGGTTGTGGGGTCCCCAGCGCTCCTGCTTCATGCCGTCACCACAGTCGATCAACTGGTAGTCCTGCCAGCGGTCGGCGACAATAAGGGCAGGGCGTTGCGGTGTCATGCGACCTAACATGGGGGACGCGGGCGGCATAGGAATCCGAAAAAATCAGCCTCCGGTCCAT
This sequence comes from Opitutaceae bacterium, assembly GCA_016715765.1. GTDB lineage: Bacteria > Verrucomicrobiota > Verrucomicrobiia > Opitutales > Opitutaceae > UBA2377. The sequence goes on along the minus strand of JADJZJ010000031.1, from coordinate 6,142 downwards.
AGGGTGAAGCCACTATTTTTTTGACACATCACTGGAGTGGCGGTTTTTCTGACCATTCACCACCTACCATGAACGTAAAACCATCCCTCCGGGCACTGGCATTTTCCCTCTGTGCCGCGCTTTTCAGCGTACTCCAGCTTAGCGCCGATGTCGTCGAAACGAAGAACGGCGCCCGCATTGTCGGCACGGTCACCAAGATCGAGGATGGGAAGGTCTTCATCACGACGGATTTCGCCGGTGATCTCACGATCAAGCAGAGCGAAGTCACCGCCCTGAGCACCACGGCCCCGGTGTTTGTGCGTCTCGCCAGCGGCACGGTGCTGCAGGGCACCCTGGCCGGCGAGGGCAGCACCCTGAAAATCGCGGGGGCGGATGGCGAACTCTCCACCAAGGTTGAGAAGGTCGCGGCCTCCTGGAGTCCAGGCGGCGAGGATCCGCAGGTCACGGCGATGAAGAAGGAAATCGCCGCGCGGGACCGCAAATGGGCCTACGAGACCTCGGTCGATTTCACCGGCAAGACCGGCAACACCAATTCGACGGGCCTGGCCGCCGGGTTCACCGCCACCCTGGCCAGTTCGCAGGATGCCCTGAAATTCTACGCCAGCACCAATTACGCCACCTCGGAGGATGCCGCCGGCGTGCAGAACAAGACCGCCGATGAGGTGAAGGGGGGCGTGGACTACGCCTCCTTCTTCTCGGAACGGCTCGGCTGGTTCGTGCGTCAGGAGCTGGAGCGTGACAATGTGGAGGATGTGAACCTGCGCTCCACCACCGACGCCGGCTTTACCTACCGCGTCATCAAGACCGAGCAGCACCAGCTCACCGCCCGTCTCGGTGCCGGTTACCGGTTTGAGAGCTACGGCACCGGCGTGGAGAACAAGGGCGCGGTGATTTCCACCGGCCTGAACAACGCGATCAAGTTTGGTGACAAGGTTTCTCTCGTCACCGAGCTGCAGTTTCTGCCGTCGGTGAACGATTTCGCCGACTACCGGTTTGTGCACGACTCCGCCTTCGAGCTTCCGATCACGGCTGTCTTCTGGAAGCTCCGCATCGGCCTGAACAACCAGTTCAACAGCCGGCCGCAGCCGGGCCGGGAGGAATTGGATACGACCTACTACACCCGCCTCGTGCTCAGCTGGAAGTAAGGCTTGCTGTAAGCGCTTTCCCGGGCCTCGATTGAGAGCTACACCGCCAACCGGCTCCTACAGGCATGCATCCGGAGCGGTTTGCTTTTCCAAGCCCGGCCGCCAGGCTCACCACCGGCCATGTCACCCCAGCGCCAGGATTATCTGCTCCGGCTCATCGAGGAACTGGGACGTTTCGTGCGCGCGGCCCTGAGTCCGGGCGAAAGGCATCGGGCCGAAGCCGCGCTGCCGGCGCTGGTCGAGGCCCAGGAAAAGCTGTTTGCCATGCCGGCCCCGGAGTTTCTTGGCCGCACCCCCGAGGCCCAGGTCGAATTGCTCGCGAAAGGGGAATCCGATGCGACCGCGGTGGAAAAATGCCTCACCCAGGCGGCCATCCTCGAGTATGCCGCCGAGCTCTACGATGCCGCGGACCGGCCGGCCCTCGCGCTGGGCTCCCGCCAATGGGCGGCCGCAATCCGGGAAGCCGTTGTCACCCGCTGGCCGGGCCTGGCCGCCAAGACCGACGATAGGTAGCTACGAGCGTGAGCGAGTGGAGGGGATGGACCTGATGGACTGTATGGACGGGATGGACCAAGGCACCACTCGCTCACGCTCGTAGCTACTTTCGGTCCACTTCGACGTTCAGCGTTACGCGTTCAACGTTCCGGCCGCGTCAGCGGCCGGTCACGTTCCGTACAGCCGGTCGCCGAAATCGCCCAGGCCGGGCAGGATGTATTTCCTCGCGTTGAGCCCGCGGTCGTGGGCGGCGGTGAAGATGGGCACCTCGGGATGGCGCTGCTGGACGGCGGCGATGCCCTCGGGACTGGCGACGATGCTGACGAAGGAAAGCTCCCGGGCTCCGGCGGTCTTCACCACGTCGAGGGCCTGCACCGCCGAGCCGCCGGTGGCGAGCATGGGGTCAACCACGATGACGCGCGCGCCTTCGAGCGGCGGCAGCTTGCAATAGTAGCTGCGGGCCACGGCGGTCTGGTGGTCGCGCTCCAGTCCGATGTAGCCGACACTTACGTCCGGGAAAATATCGAGGAAAGGCTGCACCATGCCGAGGCCGGCGCGCAGGATGGGCACGACGACGAGCGGACGTGCCAGCACCCGGCCCGTGGTGGGCTCCAGCGGGGTGCGGACGGTTTTCTCCTCGGTGGCCAGATCGCGCGTGGCTTCGAAGGCGAGGAGCAGTCCGAGGTGATACGACAGGGTGCGAAACGTGGCGGGTTTGGTCGTCTGATCGCGCAGATGGGTGATGATGTGCGCGGCGAGCGGATGGCTGAGGACGTGGAGGGACATGGCGGGCGGGGATTGGGAAATGGAGATGATGAGATCGCGCAGGAGGTAATTTTTGATCGCGGAAACGCGGAAGGACGAAAACACGGAATCGGAGATGCCTTTTGGTTCTTATTCTGCGCTTCAGTCCTTCCGTGCTTCCGCGATCAAGATCGGAAATCTTCGCGTTCCTTCGCGCTCTTCGCGGTTAAGCATCATCGCCCGGTCTAGAGCAGGTCTTTTTCAACCTTCTGCTCGAGGATGCGCTCCATCTCCTTGCGCAGGGTCTTCTCCTTGCCGCGCAGGCCGGGCATCCGGGCCAGCCAGTGATAGACTTCCTCGCGGACGTATTTCGGCATCACGGGCTCCTGGCCCAGCACGCGCTCAAACGCCCGCACACAGGAGGTCGCGATCTGCTCGCACAGGCGCTGGGCGTCGGCCGAGCTGTGCTGGCCGGCGAGCCGCAGGATTTCATCGAGCCGGCGGTGCCGGCTTTTCATGATGGCCTTGTAGCCCGGCAGGCTGGGGGAGATGACGCTGACCGTGCGCGGGAAGAAACTCGACATGAGGTTCCACGCATCGGGGCCGTTGCCGCCGGCCCGGATGTCGCTGCGCAGGAGCACGGCCGGGATGTCGGCGCACTTGGCGAGCATGAATTCCACGACCGTGCCCGAGTCCAGCTCGGCGCCGTCGTAATTGAAGAGGGCAAGGTCGCAGGCGAGCAGGGTGCGGAGATTGTGGTCCCGGATGGCGCGCAGGGTGCGGCCGCGCGGTTCGAGGTCCTGCGGCAGCATGCAGAGAAATTTGCCGTGGGATTTCTCGTAAATGGCCTCGGCCAGGTAGGCGTTGCCGATGAGGTGCTTGAGATTGAAAAGCTCGCCGGCGAAATAGACCGTGTGGCTTTGCTTCTTTTTTTTCATCCGGGGTGGCTGCCCGCCAGCAAGCCGCCAAGTGCGCCGGGGGACAATGGCAAACTGGGGATGAGATATATGGACGAAGTCCTTGCACTCGATTCTTTCTCTTTCCTCTTTCTCCCGTTCGATCCCCACGGTCGTCGGCCCTGACGACGAAAGAGAAAGAGTCAGGCGCCTACGGTTTCAGCGTGAGCGTGTGCCGCACCGGACCCGGCAGGAACGGCGTGGGTTCGCCCTTCACCCAGGCTTCGTGGCCGGCGCGATAATAGGGTGAGAGCGGATGTCCGCTCTGGCCGCCGGGCATGTGGGTGAATCCCTCGGCTTCGCGGCCGGGTGAAACCACCATGCGCTGGGTGGCGCCAAAGGACCGGTCCTGCCAGCGGGGCATGTTGCTGTCGCCGGGCAGGGGCTCGGCGGGCATGTCCAGCCAGCCGGTGAGCCAGCGGGGGAAGGCCCGGCTGAGCGGGTGCTGGATGCGGGAGGTGTTGACGCGGCCCCAAGTGGCTTGCGCGAGAGGTTCGCCCGACCGCTCCAGATCAGCCACCACGGCATCGGCGGCGGCCACCAGCAGATCGTCCCACCGGGTAAAGGTGGGGTTGAGCAGATGGGCGGGTTTTTCGCGGAGCAGGGCCTGGAGCGGTTCCTCGTAGTTGAATTTCCGCCAGTTGAATTGCCCGTTGCGTTCAAGGCAGGGCGCGAAGATCGGGTCGAGCACAAGGTCGGCCACCTGATTGCGGAAGCTTCGCACCAGCCGGTAGCTCACGGCATCAACCGAGGCGCGGCCTTCCCACTTTTCCACCTGCGCCCGCAGCGTCGCGCGGGTTTTCTTCTCCGCCACGACCTCCGGCGTGAGGGTGCGCAGCAGCAACTGCTGCCAGGGCCCGAGAAACAGCGCGCGGTCGTCGAGCTGGATGGCCAGAAGATCACGGGGCGTGGCCTGCGTGAGGGGCGTGAGGGCATCGCGAATCTGCGCGGCGCGCGGCGGCTTCTCGTAGCCGCCGTCACCGAGCAGCGCCAGGGCGGGTTCGCCGAGGGGGCGGGCGTTGGCGGTCCAAATCTGTCCGGACGCCGGCTGGCGGATGACCGGGACTTCCGCCGGGGGCAAAAAGCCGTCCCAATAACGGTCGCCATAGGTCCAGGCGACCGGGAAGCGGCCGCTGTAGCCCACGCGCTTGGGCAGATGGCCCGCAATGGTCCAGGCGATGGCGCCCGCGGCATCGGCGACCACCATGTTTTGCGCCGGAATGCCCGAGAGGTGCGCCAGCGCCACGGCCTCGTCCACCGTCGTGGCGGATTCCAGGCCGAGCAGCGCATAGTTGACGGCGGCAGGCTCGTGCATGATCCACCGGTAGGCGAGCGGCCGGTTCTTTTCGCCGAAGCCGATGACGGGACCCCAGACCGTGGTCTGCACCTCGAGCGATACGGGTTGGCCGCCCTTGACTTCAATGACCTCGGTCCGGCGGCCAAATTCGATGTTTTCCTCCCCCCGCTTGTAGAGCGAGCGGTCGATGATGTTGGGCTCGACGACGACGACATCGCTGGTATCGGCCAGCGCATCCGTGAAGCCCCAGGCAATGTGGCCGTTGCTGCCGACGACCACGGCCGGGGCGCCGGGCAGCGTGAAGCCGGTCACCTGCCGCAGTGGTTTGTCCGCCGCAGACTCGGCCGAGGCGGGCCAGACCAGCGACGCCCGGTACCAAGTGTTGGGCACGCTGAGCCGGAGGTGCATGTCGTTGGCGAGCAGGGCGGCGCCGCTGGCGGTGCGGCTGCCGGCGAGGGCGAAGGCGTTGCTCCCCGCGGGCAGAAACTCCGCCCCGCCCCGGGAGGTGACGGGGGCCGCCGCCCGGCGGCGCAGATCGATTTTGGTCGCAGGAGGAATCGGCGGCATGGGCGCGGTGGAACCGTCCAGCGCGGCGTCGGCCGGGGTGAGCAAGGGGGCGAAGAACGTCGCGACCGCCGGGTCGTAGGTGTCGCGCAGCAGCGTGAGGGTTCGCTCGTAGCTGCCGCTCGAATCCTGCAGGCTGAGCGCCATCGCGTGGATGACGAGGTAGCTGTCCTCCGGCTGCCAGGGCTGCGGATCGGCGCGCAGCACCAGGTATTCAAACGGCACCTGACCCAGCGCGGCGAGGCCCGCATTCACCCCGGCCGTGTAGGCTTCGATGAGCTGGCGGTGGGCGACAGTCTCCAGGGCCGCCGCCTGCCGGGCGATGGGGCGGAACCCGTGCACGCGGACGGCCCGGTCGGCCGGGAGGGCCCGCGGGCCGAACAACGCGGCCAGTTCGCCCGCCGCGCTGCGCCGCAGCAGGTCCATCTGGAAAAACCGGTCCTGGGCATGCAGATAACCCAGGGCGCGGGCCACGTCGGCGCGGTTGGCGCCGCGCACCGTGGGAATGCCGAGCGCATCGCGCTCGATGCTGACCGCAGCCTGCAGGCCGGGAAGGGGGGCGGCGCCGTCGAGTTGCGGGCGGCTGGCGCGCAACTGGACATAAAACCACGCCGCCGCGATCACGGCGAGCAGCACGAGCACACTGACGATGCTCGCCAGCGGGCGCAGGATGCGGGCGGATTTCACTTCACGGAGCCTGATTCCCAGGCGCGAACCGACACCGGATCGCGGCCTTCATCGAAGTCGAGGTAGTCGAACATGGTCTCAATGGGTTTGCCCTCGAGGGCCGACTCGCGGATGCGGCGCTCCAGGATCGTGCGGCCCTCGTCGCGCCAGCCGCGTTTCATCATGAAGCCGTTCCAGACCTCGCACTCCTCGTCCGTGCGGGCCCCGCCGCGTTCCTGGCACCAGGCCATCAACTGTTCGTCGTTCAGGTCGCC
>JADJZJ010000030.1 GCA_016715765.1 Opitutaceae bacterium | reverse complement strand
GTCACCGTCGCACTCACTTCGCCCGCCAGCCCCGCCGGCGTCAGCAGGAACACCCCGTTCGCGCTGCTGATTTCCACCAAGTCTCCGCCCAGCGCGGCGAACGCATTCTGGAAGGCGGAGCGTCGTGGCCGTCGTGTCGGCATTCGCCGCCGTCCGCCCACCACGCCATCCGCGCCCAGATCCGTGCGCTGTTCAAAGAAGAACGTGCCGCCCAGCTCCAGCGCCCCGCCGCCCAGGATCAGGAAGGGCTCGCCGGCCACCGCCGCGCCCACTTCCACCCGGATAAAGTTGCCCGCTTCCAGCGCCAGCTCCAGTTCGCTGCCGTCCCCAAAAGTAATCGTCCGGGTCTGCTCCGCCCCCGTCTGGTTGATCTGCAGCGCAAAGGTCGCCCCGCTGCCAAACGACACCACCCCCGCCAGCGCCGACCCCAGCGTCACCGTCGCACTCACTTCGCCCGCCAGCCCCGCCGGCGTCAGCAGGAACACCCCGTTCGCGCCGCTGATTTCCACCAAGTCTCCGCCCAGCGCGGCGAACGCATTCTGGAAGGCGAGCGTCGTGGCCGTCGTGTCGGCATTCGCCGCCGTCCCGCCCACCACGCCATCCGCGCCCAGATCCGTGCGCTGTTCAAAGAAGAACGTGCCGCCCAGCTCCAGCGCCCCGCCGCCCAGGATCAGGAAGGGCTCGCCGGCCACCGCCGCGCCCACTTCCACCCGGATAAAGTTGCCCGCTTCCAGCGCCAGCTCCAGTTCGCTGCCGTCCCCAAAAGTAATCGTCCGGGTCTGCTCCGCCCCCGTCTGGTTGATCTGCAGCGCAAAGGTCGCCCCGCTGCCAAACGACACCACCCCCGCCAGCGCCGACCCCAAAGTCACCGTCGCACTCACTTCGCCCGCCAGCCCCGCCGGCGTCAGCAGGAACACCCCGTTCGCGCCGCTGATTTCCACCAAGTCTCCGCCCAGCGCGGCGCTGACGTCCTTGAAGGCCAGGGTTGTTGCGGTGGAGTCCGCATCCAGGCCGGTGCCACCTGCCAGGCCGTCGGCCCCAAGGTCGGTCTGTTGTTCAAAATAGAACTGGCCGCTGACAGTGAGAGCGCCCCCACCCAAGTCCAGGCTGCCCCCCACGGCCAAACGCAGATAGGTGCCGGCCTCCAACGCGAGGACCAGTGAAGTGCCATCACTGAAAGTGATCGTCTTGGCCTGCTCCGCGCCCGTCTGGTTGATTTCCAAGGCGAAGGTAATCCCGGCACCAAAATCAATGATCCCGGCCAGACCGGCACCCAGCGTGGCTGTGGCCTCAATGGAACCGGCCAGACCATCCGCCGTCAGCAGGAACACGCCGTTGGCATCATTAATGGATACCAGCCCTCCGGCCAACGAAGCACTGACGCCCTTGAAGGCGAGCGTTGTATCCAGAGTATCGTCGGCGGCGTTGGCGCCCCCTAGGATCGTGTCAGGTCCTGGACCGGTTTTCTGTTCAAAGAAGAACTGTCCGCTTACAGTCAGTGCGCCGCCCCCCAGATTCACATCGCCAGCCACCTCGACGCGTACGAACGGCCCCTCCTCAAGATCGAGCACCAAGGTCGAGCTATCGCCAAAGGTGACGGTTTTTTGCTGGGCCGTACCGGTCTGGTTGATCTGGAGGGCAAAAGTAACGCCGGTTCCGAAGTCCAGCACCCCGGCAAGGGATGATCCAAGTGAAACGGTCGCAGTGACCGACCCAACCAGGCCGGCGGGGGTCAGAAGGAATACACCATTCGCTGCGCTTACCTCGACCAAGCCTCCGCCGAGGCTGGCGAAGGCGTCCTTGAAAGCGACTGTCGTGGCGTCGCTGTCGGCGTTGGCATCCGTGCCACCCACCACCCCGTCGGCCCCAAGATCGGTGCGTTGCTCGAATACAAAAGTGCCGCCGAGCCTGAGCGCCCCGCCGCCAAGCGTGAGAAAAGCGTCACCCGGAACCGCCGCCCCGACTTCAACGCGGATGAAGTTGCCGGCCTCAACATCGAGAACCAAATCCGATCCACCGGCCAGCGTAATGGTCCGCGTTTGGGCTTCGCCCGTCTGGTTGATCTGCAGTGCGATGTTCATGCCGCCGCCAAGACCAACAAGGCCCGACAAGGAGGACCCAAGCGTGACGGTGGCGTTGATCTCACCGGCGAGGCCGTCGGCGGAGAAGACAAAGGCGAAGGTCGAGGCGTTGACCGTAAGGAGCGATGTGCCGCCGGCATTCATCGCCATGCTCAGATTCGAGCCGGCGACGATGACATCATCGCCATTCTTCTCCAGGTAGAAGGTATCGGCGGAAAGCTCATTGCCCGCCACGGTCAGGACCGCGTTGGATACGGTAGCTTTGATATAAGTGCCGCCGGCCGTGCCCTGAACATTCGCGTCAGTCGATCCGTTGCCGTCGAAGTCAACCGCCACCGAAGCCCCCGTGGTGTTGACATCAAGGTCAACGGTTCCCTGGAGATCATAGGTTCCGGCGAAATCGGGTCCAACCACCGTGCCGTTACGCACCGCACCGGCCAGACCGTCCGCCGAGAACACAAAACCGAAGCTTGCACCGCTGACCCCGACAATCCGCTTCGCCTCGGCGCCGGTGCCTGCGTTCAGCTGGAACGACACGTCGGTGCCGGAGACCGTCACCTTGTTATCGGCCTGGCCAAAGACCAGCTTGGTGGCGGTCAGGGTGCTGCCGGCCACGGTCAAGGAAGCCGGGGTGAGCGGCTCGCCGGTGAACTCGACCAAAATGGACGGCGAACTGGCGGTACCCGCCACCAAATTGATATCCGTGCCGCCAACATTTATCATCCGCGGATCCGTCGTGGTGTTGATGCGGAGGGCGGCCGTTCCTGCCAGGGCAAACATCGAACCTGCAAAATCAGGTCCTTGAACAGTCGCACCGGTCAGTGCGCCAAAAAGGCCCTGTTCGATGAATTGAAAAGCGAAAGCACCACCGCTGACGCCAACGATCCGTTTGGTCCCGGCTTTCAGCTCAATGCCCACGCCCGTACCCGAAAAGGCTATGCCGGTGGAGTTCCGTTCGAAAACGAGCTCAGTCGCCGACACCGTGCTTTGGGCCACCGTCAGGACCGCCGCCTCACCAAGCGAAGGACCCCGAACCGTGGCCTTCGCATATATACTACCAGTTACCCCGGGCAGCGGATCAATGACCCCGGGCAGTGTGGCACTGGCGCCGGTCGTATTGACCGCAAAGTCCACCTTGCCGATCAGGCTGAAAAGGCCGCTGCCGATTTGGGGGCCTTCAACGGTTGCTCCGGTGACTGAGGCAACAAAGCCCGAGTTGACGAACTGCATGACCACCGCATCGCTCGTTGCCTTGATCACCTGCGATGATCCGGCGCGCAGCACAAGGGCGAGGCCTTCGCCGGAAAGTGTCACGGTTTCGCCGCTCTTCTCAAATACCAGCTTGGTGGCGGTCAGCGCCGCCGAACCCGCTCCACTGCCAATCGTCAATGTGGCGTTGGTCGCCACCACTTGAACATATTTGGCTCCTCCCACACTCGGGAGATCCACCGCGGTACCATTGATGGAAGTTACTGTTGCTCCGGTGGTGTTTAGCCGAAGTTTCAGGTTTGCCGTCAGGCTGAATGCCTGGGTGGGGAAGCTCGGCCCCACCGTGAGGGTGAGTGAGACATCCGCGGCAACACCTTCGTCCGATACCAACAACAGACCGGAACCGGACGCATCTACAACCGTTTGCCCACTGCCAGGGGGCCCGGTTTTCAAATTTGCCCGGATGCTCGTGAAGGTAAATCCCTTCGTTTCGAGTCCGGTGGTTGGCGAATAACTGATAGATATATCCTCGACCGTGCCCGTGATCTGTTCGTTGGCCACGTTCAGGGTCACCTTGTCCAGGACGATCGAATACGTACCGCCGGTGGTCGTCGTGGCGTTCGTGAGGGTATAGGTCGCCACCAGCGCATCAGTGTCGACATCCGCGCCCGGTGCGGCGCCATCATCGGCCACGGTCACCTTGGCCGTCGTGCCGAAGTTCAAGGTTGCATCCCCCGACTTGACGATCACTGAACCGCTCCACTGGGACAGTGAATCGACCGTCACATCAAAGATGGCCGTCGCGCCGGTGATCTCGACCACATTGGTGCCAAGCGTGACGTTGCCAAAATCTCTTTCGATGTGATGCGTACCTACGCCAAGCGGAGCGAGCTCGTTGCTGATGAGCGTCATCAGGTCGCCATCAAGGAGCAGCCGAGGCTCCAATGGCTCGAGTTCATATGCCTCCCGTTGTGGGTCGGATCGCATTAACGCTGGGTATGAATTGCGTGATGGAGTCTATTTGCGCTAATCTCTAACAGGGGCTGATAGATACCCTTATACGAAAGACGCCAAGCCTGAATTGCAAAAAAATGCCAATAGCCACGATTTTTCTGCGATGTGCAAAAATGATCACGTGCATCTACGATTTATCGCCATTTATTAGCATCTAATATTATTCGCCGCTCTCCACGGGATGGAGCAATAAAACTATCCGACCCGTCGCCCCGAAAACCCGACGGCTTCATCGAGCCAGGTATCCATCCGCAGCACATTCGCCCGTGCCCTGCGCGCCATGTGTTCAGCCGTTGACTGGGCGATTTTCACGGCTTTTCCCGCCATCTTTTCCGCTCCGGGAAATCCACGGGTCAGCGCGGTGCGGACGACTCGACGCAATACGGCCGGGGTGTGCCGGACCAGCAGTTCGTCATCCATACTCACGAACGCCTGCGCGCTTCCGGGATCGCCCTGTCGGCCCGCGCGGCCAAAAAGCTGGCGGTCGACTCGCGGCGAATCGTGCCTTTCTGTCGCGATCACATGAAGCCCGCCGGCCTCCGCCACCCCACCCTCCAGCCGGATATCGGTACCGCGTCCCGCCATGTTGGTCGCGATGGTCACGCGTCCCGGATGTCCGGCTTCGGCAATGATCCGCGCCTCTTCGCTGTCCTGCAATGCATTCAACAGGGCAAAGGGAATCTGTTGGCCACTTAGCTTCGCCGCCAGCTGCTCGCTGGCCGCAACGCTGCGGGTTCCGACCAGCACCGGCCGCCCGCCGGTGTGCAATCGCTGGATCTCTGCCACGACCGCGGCCCATTTCTGCTCCGCCGTGACAAAGTAGCGGTCGGGCCACTGATCCCGCCGGTTCGGACGATTGGTGGGAATGCGGACCACCGGCAGGTGATTGATGTGCCAGAGCTCACCCGACACCTCCCAAGCCGTTCCGCTCATCCCACCCAAGTGCGGAAAAGTCGGTAAAACCGCTGGAAACTCATCCGGGCGAGCGTCGTATCGGCCGCGGTCAGCGACACCCCTTCCTTCGCCTCGATTGCCTGGTGCAAACCATGCCGCCATTTGCGGTTGGGCATCAGCCGGCCGGTGTACTCGTCCACGATCACCACCTTGTTCTCATGGACGACATAATGCTTGTCGCGAATGAAGAACAGTTGCGCCGTCAGCGCCTGCTCCACCAGCTCGCCCGCGTTCGCCGGGCTCCGCCACCGGTCCTCCCATTGCTCGGCCGCCGTCCGCACCAGCCTCCGACCCGGCGGCAGCAATTCCACTTCGCGGTAACGCAAATTCACCGTGTAATCCGTGCCTTGGACCAATCCGCCGGCCACGGCCGCCGCACGGGAATGGATGTCCTTCAGCACCGCCTCATCACTCAAACCCGAGATGATCAACGGCGTCACCGCCTCGTCGATCAGCACGCTGTCGGCCTCATCAATGATCGCCGAATGCAGGCCGCGCATCACCACTCCGTCCGGCAGCGACCCGTTCAGTCGAAACCGCTGGTGCACCCGCCACCGCACGACATCGGTGTATTGCCCCAGTCGCAACCGGTCCCGAAGGAAGTCGGCCGTGATCTCCTTGCTGGTAGTATAGGTGATATCGCGCCGGTAGTTGTTGCGCCGGTCCACCGGCGCCATCGCCCCGGTCACGTAGCCGACCGACAGGTCGCAGGCGGCGAACAGGGGCTCCATCCACTTCGCGTCACGTTCCGCCAGGTAGTCATTGACCGTCACCAAGTGGAACGGCACCCCGGTCCAGGCCGTCAGGACCGAGGCGACGCCGGCGGTCAGGGTCTTGCCTTCACCCGTCGCCATCTCGGCCAGCCAGCCCCGGTGCAGCGCCAGCGCCCCCATCAATTGCACGGGATAGGGACGCTCGCCGAGCCGGCGATCGGCCACCTCCCGGACGGCCGCCAACGCCGTTGGCAGCAATTCTTCGCGCCGCTCTCCCCGTCTGAATTGTTCCCGCAACGGCCGCAGCCGCTCGCGCAACTGTCCGTCCGTCAGATCCTTCCACTGCGGACCGAGCCGCTCGACTTCCTCGACCGCCTGCAGGAGTTCCCGGCGGATTCCCCCGCTGCGCCGCAGCCATCCGCCAAAACCGTCCACTTTCGCGTCCAACCCCTTGGTTGGCTCCTCGCGGTCAGGCAGATCGCATAACAGGGCGTCGCGCGTCAGCGTCTTCACAGGCTGTACCGCTTTTGCAGCAACTGACGGAAAGCCCGGTAACCTTGCGTGATCAATGGCTCGGAAGGCAGCGTGTAGCGCAGCCAGCCCGACCGCCCCTGCAGCACGACTGCCCCCGTCGGCGGCGCCAGCACGGCCCGCACCTCAAAAAAGGGTTCCGCCGCGCGCGTGCCGGAGTTGTCCGCGTTGCTCACCGGCACCGTCCCACCGGCCCGCCAACCCAGCGCCGGCGCCGGCAGCTGGCTGCGGTCCGCCGGGATGATGGTCTGCTGCTTGATTGGGATCGTATAGCCCGCCTGCCCCGGCAGGCGCACCTCGCCCGAATGCAATTCACCCTCGAAGAGGCGCGACGCCTCGGTCTGTGAGACCACGGCGACAAAGCGGCAAATGTCGCCATTGACGACTTGCCCGACCGCCTGGCCGCGCTCCAGCCACGCGCCCGGTGCATCCGCCAGCCGGGGAGCGACCCAGTCGCCCGCATGCGGAGCCCGGACCACCAGTGCATTTTGCCGCGCCTCGAGATCCGCGACCCGCTTTTCAAGCGCCGCCCGACGTGATGCCAGCGGCGCCACATCGGCCGTTTGCCTCTGCAGGGCCCGCAATTCCCGCACCCGGGTTTCCTCCACCTGCGCCCGTGCCTCGGCCAATTCGAGCGCAAGCTCGGGACTCTCCAACCGGAACAACGGCTGCCCGGCGACCACCCGCGCGCCACTGGTGGCAAGGATCTCCCGCAATGTGCCCGGGGTATCGGGAGCAATCAGGGTGTGCTCAACCGCCTCCACCACACCGGGCGCCCGGAAATGGTGCGGCCATGGCATCACCCCCAGCAGCAGCACCAGCACGGCGACCGCGCCCATGGTCTTGCCGATCGCACCGAGCCTCACCCGTTCCAGCCGGGGACTGCTGGCCAGATAGTTGACGAAGCGGAACAGCGGCACGAACAGCCAGCTCACTATGCAGATCACCGTGAGCAACAGGCCAAGAATCAGGTAACGGTCGGCCAGGAAGAGCAGAATCAGCACCAGCACCACGAAACGGTAGATGTGACTCGTGACCGCAAATGTCGCCAGCCACCCGGCCTCCCGGCGCGAACGGGCCGGACTGCGCGAACCCTTCGCACCGTAGACATAATGCTCCACCAGATGCTGCATCAGCTGTGAGGCGCGCTGGTGGAGGTTCGGGATGTCCAGCAGGTCCGACAGGATATAGTAGCCGTCAAAGCGGAGCAGCGGATTGCCGTTGAACAGCACGGTCGAGACCGAGGCCACGAACATGATGTTGAACGCCACACTGTGGACCACGCCGGGCCCCGTCGCCGCCCACACAAAGGTCGCCAGCGCCGCCGTGAACAGCTCGGCCACCATGCCGGCGGAGCCGACCAGCGCCCGATGCCAGCGATTCCGGAACGCCCAGGAAGAGGTCACGTCCACATACGGCACCGGCGTGAAAAGCAAAAACATCACCCCCATCGTGTGCACCTCGCCGCCATAGCGACGGCAGGCGAACGCGTGGCCAAACTCGTGAATGAGTTTCACCACGACCAGCCCGGCGTAGAGCCAGGGCAGATTGCCGTAGCCAAGGACGCCCTCGGTTTGCGACTGGAGATCCTCGACATTGTCCACCGCCACCTTGAGCGCCACGCCGACGACCACGGCCCAGACCAGCGCACCCACGAGCCCAAAAATCCGCCGGGCCACGGGTACCAGGGCCTTCAGGAACTTGTCCGGATCCAGCAGCGGAATCCGCGCGAACATGATGTTCTGCAGCAGCGCGCGGGTCTCCCGCTGCCGGCGCTTCCGGTAGCGCTCGAACAGCCGCGCGGTGTCCGGCGCGATGGTCGAATGCAGGAGGTTGGCATTGTAGAGCTGCGCCAGCAGCCGGAGCGCCTCCTCCTGCCCGGGCGCGCCCAGCGGATCGCGCTCCACCGCCTCGTTCCAGACCGCGTCCACGGTCCGGTCGAGCCCCAGGCGCACGACAAAATCCCACGACTCCGGCCGGAGGCGGAAGAACTGGTTGCTGAAAGGGTCCTGCAGCACAAACCACCTTTCGCCCCGGAAGCGCTGCCGGTGCACCCGCACATGCGGCCGCAAGGCCACCCGCTGGCCGGCGATGCGGAACCACGATTCACTGTATTGGGAGACGGCCATGGGCGGGAAACGCCGTCACCACCAGAACTGCAGCCGCAGGTAATCCACCGTGCGCCGGAACAGGATCCAGAAGAAGGTCTGCCGTTCGCCCTCGATCTTCGCCAGGCCGGTCATGCCGGGCCGCCACCAATCCCCCTGGCGCGTATCCAGGACGCACCGCACGATGAAAACATTGCCGGCGTTGTCCGATACCGCCACGGGCTCGAGCAGTTGGACCCGCACGGGAAACTTGAGCTTGGGCTGGCTCGCAAAGGCGATCTCCGCCTTCGCCCCCACCCGCACCTCCTGGACATCGCGCTCCGAAACCCGCGCTTCCACGTAGGCCGTGGCGAGGTCGGAAACCCGGAAGAGCACGTCGCCCTGCCGGACCGGCGCGCCGATCCGCTGTTTCAGGTCGCCTTCGACCACGTACCCGTCATGCGGGGCCGACAGCACCGAGAGCGAGAGCCGGTTGCGCACCATTTGCAGCCGCACCCTGGCCTGCTCGGCCTGGGCCTGGGCGATGCGCATCTCCGCCAGCGTGTTCTCCGCCTGGGCCTTCTCGGCCTCGCGTTCATAGCGGTCGCGGTCAGCCAGCGCCGCCGCCTCCTCCAGCAGCAGGTCGCGGGTGTCGAGGGACAATAGGCGGTCGCCCTGCTTGAGCGATGCGCCCGGCTCGGCCGAGACCTCGCCGATGAAGCCGTTGAACGGGGCGGTCAGGTAGCTGACCTTTTCCGCCCGCAGTGTGAACGGCGCCTCGACCCGGTGCGTGGTGCGGCCGAGCAGCAGCACCGCCAGCAGCACCGTGACGGCCGCCGCAATGACCTTGCTCCAGGTGTGGCGCGGCCCGCTCAGGCGCTCCACCTGCTCGCGAAACTCCGTCGCCCAGCGCGCGCCGAACCAACGGTCATGGCGGTCCAACTCCGCCATCCGCGGGGCGGACAGATCCGCGGCAATCAGCAGGTCGCGGACCTCGTCCTCTTCAAAAGCCTCATCCTGGCGTTCGAACATCAGGACGCCGACCGGCCGGTCGCCCAGCCGGAGCGGGACGGAGCAGAGATACCGGCTCCCCTGCACCGTGGAGAATTTCTCATGATCCCGCGTGATCTGCTCCTCGCCCGGAGGCGCCGGCCAGATGATGGCTTCCCCCTGGTCCAGACTCTCCTCCATTGCGGCCTCCATGGCCTGCACCGCCTCCATCTTGCGCTCAAACTTGTCCGTGTGGCTCATCGCCCGGATCCGCACGTACCCGTTGCGCTCCCAACCCAGGCTGACACGGTCGCAGCGCTGGCGCGCCGAGAGTTCGTTGCACAGGGCCATCGCGGCTTCCATGAACCGGCGAGTGCGGTTGAGCAGCGCCACCAGATCCAGCACCGACGCCGCCCCGCCTTCACCGGACTGCAGATGGGCCGCCACCCGGCGCAACTGAAAATGGGAGGGCACATACGCCGCCAGTTGCAACCGCCGCAGCGCCTCAGCCGCCGTTGCCGCCTCGCTGCCCGACAGGAGAATGATTGCCACCCAGACTTCCTCCGCGCGATCCGCTTCCAGCCGCACCGCCAGGGCGCGGTCAGTGCGCCGGAAACCGGACGGCGTCCAGTCGAGCATCGTCGCACCCTGCGCGGCCGCCTGCTGCGCGAGGGTCTCCACCCGGATCCAAAACTCCCGCAACGCCGGGTCCGTCGGTGCCGCCGTCGGCAGACAGCCCACCCGTCCCCAGTCAGTTGCTTCCGTCCCGCGTCGGCGGGCGATGACCACCACCGCCGCGTCGGTCAGAGACCGCAGCGCCTCAAGGTAGTTTTTCCAGAATTCCGCCGCCGGTCCCGCAAAGCGGCGCAGTTGCTCCAGTCCGGCCATCGCCGACCGGAAGGCCTCGGTATCTTCAGTTCCCGGTGTCATGGGAAACGGGGATTCGCAACTGGCCGGCGACTCCCGGGCGAACCCGTTCGCCGGGGTTGGCAAAGCGCGCCTTGATCCGCAGCAATCCGCTGGCCGAATCAATCACCGGCGCAATGAATACAATCTCGCCGGGCAGCGTGAGCGGGCCGGCCGGCGAGGCGATGCTGATTTCAACCGCATGGCCAGTGCGCAGGCCGCCGACCCGCGCCGGGTCAACGTTGCTCACCGCATAGAACTCACTGATGTCCACCACCCGAGCCACCGGTTTGCCGAGTTCGCAGTACTCGCCGACCTTGACGGGCATCAGCGTGATGATGCCCGCAAAGGGCGCCACGACCTTGCGTCGCACGAGTGCTTCTTCCGCCTGCGCCAGTTCAACCTGGGCAACGGCAACCTCCGCCCGCTTCCGCTCCAACTCCTCGCGCGGCAGCGAACTCGACGTCTTGAACAGCATTTCGGAGCGTTCCAGCTCTGCCGACAGCGTCTGCAGTTGCACCCGCTTGCGGTCCAGCTCCAGCAACTCCGGCCGGTTGTTCAACTCGAGGATCGTGCCGCCTTGGGCGACCTGACCGCCTTCGCCCTGGGGGATCAATGAAATCAACCCGGGCGTGGGCGCACTCAGCACCACGTCGTTCACCGGTTCGGTCAATCCGCGCACTTCATAGACGTCGGCGTTCGCGCCGTGGCCGTTGGCGGCGATCAGCATGAGGCCCAGCAGCAGGGTGGCGCGCCGGTACCGGTGCGGGAGTCGAACGGTGGTCATGGTATTACTCGGTGGCCGACGGTGTCGGAATATTGGTCGGAGCCTGGTAGCGCAGGGCGTCCAGCGGAACTCCCGGGGTCCGCATCCAGTCGCGGGTTTTCTTCTGCAGTTCCTCCATGCTCAGCTCCACGCCGCGATTCTTCAGCAGCGAACCTTTCAGCACCTGCAGTTCGAGCAGCGTGCGCTGGAATTCGACTTCGCTGTCGAGCAGTTCCAGCCGCGCCTGCAGCAGCTCCTGCTCGGCCTCCAGCACAATGCGGGTCTCCATGCGGCCCGCCTCGCGCGCCTTCAGCCGGTCCCGGAGCAGGGCGGCGCGGAATTCGGCCCCCGCCCGGTTGCTGCGCGCGGTTGTCGCGGTGGCCTCGACGCGGCGGACCGCGGCATCCAGCTCCGTGCGGACCTGCACCTCGAGTTCGCGGGCGTTGCGCTCCGCCTGCAGCAGGCGCTGGCGGGCCGCCGTCAACTCGTTGCGCTCGCGGATTCCGGCCAGCAGCGGCACCCGCATTTGGAGGCCCACGCGCCACTGGGGAAAGTTGATCTTCTCGACGTCCGTATAGGAAGATTTCCAGTCGTAACCCAGACCCGAAGTGGCAAATGCCCCCGTCAGGTCAACCTGCGGCAGGCGCTGGTTTTTGGCCACCTTCACCCGGATCTTCTCCTGCTCCACCTGACTGTAGGCGCGCAGCAGGTTGGGGCTCTGGGCCAGGACGGACTCGCCGCCCCTGAGCTGTTCCACCGAAACCGGCGTGACCTGCGGCGACTGCGTGGTCTCATACTGGAACCCATCCGACTGGGGCCAGCCGCCGAAATAGACGGCCACGCGATTGATGGCCTCCACATGGCGCTGCCGCGCCGCACTCAGCCGCGACTGCCGCATGGCCAGGCCCGCCTGGGATTCGAGCACATCAAGTTCCGCCCCGCGGCCGGCGGCAAAGCGCGCCCTGTTGTCGTCCAGCAGGGTTTGCGCGATCTTGACCGAATCCCGGCTCAGCCGGACCTGCTCCTGCGCCAGCGAAAGCTCCCAGTAGGCCGTTTCCGCCTGCGCGATGATCTGCATCAGGTCGTGGCGGTAATCCTGAAAGGCCAGTTCGGCCGTGCGTGCCGCCATCCGCCGCGGCGCATAGGTCACGTTCCAGCCCGCATTCTTGAGCAACGGCTGCTCCACCAGCGCATCCGCCGACAACTCATACTCGGCATCCAGATCCACGATGACCGTCCTTTGGACATTGTTGCGCAGTTCACGGCCCGAAGCCCCGATCCGAACCCGGCCACCGATGGGGGTCCTCACCTCCACGCCCGCCCCATAGGTCCAGTTGCGCTCAATGAATTCGCCGCCACTGCGCAGGCTCCGCTCGATTTCAATCGTGTT
Source organism: Opitutaceae bacterium (assembly GCA_016715765.1). Taxonomy (GTDB): domain Bacteria; phylum Verrucomicrobiota; class Verrucomicrobiia; order Opitutales; family Opitutaceae; genus UBA2377. Next base: position 37,567 of record JADJZJ010000030.1, on the reverse strand, counting down.
CGGCCGCTTCCGGTCCACCCATTCGGTCGAGCCTACGAATGCCGGTTCATACAAACCGTCCTCAGCCTTGAGCAGGCTCCGGGAGGAATGAAATCCCGCCAGCCGGGCTTGGATGGTGCTGTTGTTCTCCAGCACTCTTTGGAGGTAGTCTGCCAGCCTCAGCCGCTCCGTTTTTGGATATAGGGGCTCCTCCATTTTGGAGTCGGCCGAATATGCGGAAAGACACAGACCAAAACATGCAATGGCACAGGCAAACAAGCCACACGGGGGACGCATTTTCTTCTTCTGCAAGGAAACTATTCTAATATCAAGACTGCCTAGGTAAAAAGTTCAGAAATAACAACAAAGGCATAATTAATGCCATCAAGCCTATATAGGCCTAGCCTGTATGGGCATTATATTTGCTGATGGGAATGACGCTACGGCATCCCCTCTATATATAACGCAGCCTTCAGCAGGGAGGCCCTCATTTCGCCCAATAAATCCAATCGATAAATTGCGTGATTTGAGCCAGCACCGCCGTGAAGCCAGTCCACCCAAGTTAATGCCAAACTCCAGCGAGTTTGAATCATAGCCGCGGAGAAGAATGGCCGTGCCGGCAGGCCATGCAATCTGCCTGGGCGCAGACGATACATGTATATATTGGATTCAGCCCGGGGCCTTCTATCCGCTGATCACGCAAATTTCCGCTGATGATTATATCCGATCCGGGGGATCGAAACCATCGGCGTTAATCCGCGAAATCCACGGAAATTATTCAGCGGCTCGTTCTCTCTGCCCCCTGTCGCGCCCTGTAAACTGTCTTGGTTCAAAATCCGAGGTTAACACTATACCGACCGGTTCGCGTATTTCATCAGCCCTCCCCGGAAGGACGGGAAGCCCGCGCCGCTGAGCAGCGCGAAATCCACATCGTCGGGAGATTTGATCACGCCTTCCTCAAGGCAGCGCCGCGCCTCGGCGATCATGACGCCCATAAGGCGGTCAACAATATCGGACGGCTCCATCTTGTCGCCCCGAGCGTGCGCGGGGGGCGCAAGCGTCGCGACCGCGGGATTCAATGTCTCTTCACGGCCCATATAGGCATAGAAACCTGAGCTGGCGCCGTTCTTGCGACCCTTCAATCCGGCGGCGAGCAGGCGGGCGCAGATGGACGTGCGGCTGACGCGCCCGGGGAAGTAGTGCGCCATCTCGCCGAAGATGAAATCGGTCACATCCACCCCCACCTCGTCGATCAGGCGCATGGGACCCATCGGCCAGCCCCAATCGTGCAGGGCGGCATCAATGACATCGGTCGGGACGCCCTCCTCCCAGAGGCGACAGGCCTCGTTGAGGTAGAAGAAGAGCACGCGGGTGACGAGAAAGCCGGGTGAGGAGCGGCAGACGACCGGTGACTTGCCCAGGATCCTCGTGAAGGCGAGGGCCGCCTCCGCGGCGGGTGCGGAGGTGTGCCGGCCGACGATGAGCTCGACGAGGGCCATGCGGCTGACGGGGTTGAAAAAATGGAGACCGAGGGTGCGGCCGGGATTGGGCACATGGCCGGCGAGTTCCTCAATGGGCAGCGCGGAGGTGTTGGAGGCGAGGAGCGCATCGGGGCGGACGACCGCGGCGAGCTCGGTGAAGAGCTGCTGCTTGGCCGCGACGTTTTCGACGATGGCCTCGATGACGAGGTCGCAGTCGGCAAATCCCTTCCAGCCGGTGGTGGTGCCGACCCGCGAGAGGCCGGCGGCGGCATCGGCGGCCGAACACAGGCGGCGCTTGACGGCTTCATCGAACAGGCCGCGAATCACACCGAGGCCGCGCTCGACGGCGGCGGGCTGGACGTCGCGCATGACGACCTGCAATCCGCGCGCGGCGCACCACTGGGCGATGCCGGAACCCATCACGCCCGCGCCGACGACACCGACTTTGCCGACCGGGCGGGAGTTCGCCGCGGCGGCCGGGGCAAACCAGCCGTTAAGCGTGCGCTTCTTCGCCGTGTCGCGCAGGAAAAAGGCATGGATCATGTTGCGGCAAACCTCGCCGGTCATGACGTCGCCGAAAATGTCCGCCTCGATCGCCAGCGCCTCGTTCAGCGGCCGCCCGGCCCCGCTCGCCACCACCTCGATGATCCGCAGCATCGCCGGCACCTGTCCGCGCGTTTTGGCCGCGGTGGCGCGACGGAGTTCGGCGAACCAGGCGGTGTCGGGTTGCGCCGGCGCAGGCCGCACGGGCAGGCCCGAGGCCGCCAGTTGCAGGGCCACGGCCCTGGCCCGGGTCTTCAGTTCCGTCGCCGGCACGACCTCGTCCACGAAACCGGCGGCCTTGGCCTCGGCCGCGGAAAGGAGTCGCGCCTTCAAAACGTGTTCCAAGGCCGCCGCCGCGCCGACCAGCCGGGGCAGCCTCACGCCCCCGCCCCAACCGGGAATGGCCCCCACCGCCGTCTCGGGCAGACCGATCTGGGTCGCCGGGGCATCGCTCGCGATGCGCCAGTGACAGGCCAGCGCGAGTTCAAAGCCCCCGCCGGCGGCCGCCCCGTGGAGCGCGCAGACCACCGGCACCGGGAAGTCGGCCAGTTGCTGGAAGACGAACTGGCCTTCGCGTGAGATCGCGGAAGCGGTGGCGGGGTCGGGCATTTGCGCCATCCATTTCAGGTCGGCCCCGGCCATGAAGATGCGATCCTTGGCACTGGCGACGACGACGGCCTTGACCGGCTGCGCGGCGAGGGCCGCCACCGCCGCACGCAGGGCGGCGAGCGCCTCCGGGGTCATGACATTGGCGCGGGCGGCAGGGTCATCGAACGTGATCCAGCCGAGTCCGTCGGCATCGAGGGTATGGGTAACGGGAGGGCGGGTCATGGGGTCGAAAGGGGTCCGCGCCGCGGCCGGCCCGGGACGTACTTCCTCAGATACTTGAGGGCGATCTCGAACTCGTGCGGCAGCGGCGAACGCACCACGAGCGGCTCGCGTGTGACCGGATGCCTGATCGTGAGCTCGGTGGCGTGCAGCGCGAGGCGGGTGATGAGCGGCTTCTCCTCCTCGCGCCCCTTGTAGCCCCGCTTGAGGTCCGAGAGCAGGAGGCGGAGCTCGGGATCACCGTAAAGCGCATCGTGGAGGATGGGCGCGCCCGCAGCCGCCAGGTGCACGCGCAGCTGATGCGTGCGGCCGGTCAGGGGCCGGCATTCCAGAAAGGCGAAGCGGCCGAAATTCCCGAGCACGCGAAACTCCGAGCACGCGGGCTTGCCGGCCCGGCCCTTGCACACGCGCATGCGTCCCGGCAGCCGCTCGTCCTCGCCGAGCGCGAGCTCGACGGCAAATGATTCCGGGAGGGTGCCGTCCGGCGTGCGGACCGCGGCGGTGACCTTCGAGGCGCGCTCCGGCGGCAGGATGGCGACCAGGGCGTGATACACCTTGGCGACGGTTTTCGATTGAAACTGACCGCTCAGAAAATCCAACGCCGGCTTGGTCTTGGCGCAAAGCACGACGCCACTGGTGCCGGTATCGAGCCGGTGCACGTTGGCCAGATGCTGGCCGTATTTCGCCTGCACGAGCGCCATCAGGCTGGTGCGCTGCTTTTCCCAACGGGTGGGCGCGACCAGCATGCCGCTCGGCTTGTCAAAGGCCATGAGCGTGTCGTCCTCGTAAATCACCGGTGGCAGCAGCATGGGCTGAACATGGGCCGACGGACATGACAGCCGCAACCAAATGTAGAGCGCCCGGCGGGGAAGTCCCCGGGCAATCCCAATCCGGTCTCACGCCAAGGACGCAAAGTACGCCAAGGAAATCCAAGAGGTTTGGTCCTCTGTCCTTGGCGCCCTTTGCGACCTTGGCGCGCGGCTTTCAGCCAGGAGGATCGAAACCATCTGCGCATATCCGCGCGATCCGCGGCCAGACGGATGGGCTTCTTCGCGGTTCATCCGTCAGGTTCCGTAAAACAAATGTATGCCTTGGCGGACGGCGCCGCGCGGGATGGGAAAAGTACGTAAGATTGCGGAGCCCGTCTGAAATTCAGTTGCGAGATACGCGGTCTAGGGGCTGCTTGTATTCACTGCCTTGCGGCCGTTATGCCGACCCTTCCCAAAAGCCTGATCGTCTTCGGTGCCAGCCTTATGACTGCCGGCACGGAATTCCAGCTGAGGCAGCGGCACGGCGCACTGGCCGCCCAGGCCCGCGTCTTCCGCCACCTCGTCAGGCAACTGGCCCGGACCGAACAGGGTCGCGCCGATGGGATCGAGGCGGGCATGTCCTACGCGCAGTTCGCCATCCGCGTGCCACTGCGCACCTACGAGCAGTTCCTGCCGCAGATCGAGCGCATGAAGCGCGGCGAGACGGATGTGCTCTGGCCGGGACATTGCCCGTTCTACGCCCTCACCTCGGGCACCACGAACGATGAAGCCAGGCCGCTGCCCGTCACGGAGGGCATGCTGCGGCACATCCGCCAGGCCGGATGGGCGTCGCTGCTCTACTACACCTTCCGGATGGGCCATGCCGGCGTCTTCCGGGGCCGCCATTTGTTTCTGAGCGGCTCCACCAAGCTGACCCCGCTGCCGGCAGCCGGCACGGTGCCGGCCTTTGCCGGTGACATCACCGGCATCGCCAGCCTGAACCTCCCCCGCTGGGCCGAAAAACATTACCTCGAACCATCACTTGCCGTGGCGCAGATGACGGACTGGGGCGCCAAACTCGACGCCATCGCCACGCAGACGCTGGGCCGCGACATCACCATGCTGGCCGGCACGCCGAACTGGCTGTCGGGCCTGGCCGAAGCGGTGCTCAACCGGGCCCGCAAAGGCAAAAACCGGCCCACCAGCCTTCGCGCCGTCTGGCCCAACCTGGAGTGCGTCGTCCATGGCGGCATACCGCTCGGCCCGTTCGCCGAGGAACTCCGCCTCGCGTGCGGCCCGGGCGTGACTTTCCACGAGGTTTACGCGGCCTCGGAGGGCTTCATCGCCACGCAGGACCGGAGCGCGTCGCACGGCCTGCGGCTGATGGCCGACATGGGGCTGTTCTTCGAGTTTCTGCCGCTGGCCGACTATGACGAGAAGCGGCTCGCGAGCCTGGCCCCCAAGGTCGTCGCCCTCGAAGGCGTGCAGACCGGCATCGACTACGTGCTCCTGCTCACCACGCCGGCGGGGCTCACCCGTTATGTCCTCGGCGATGTCGTGCGGTTCACCAGCGTCCTTCCGCCGCGCCTGATCTATGTCGGCCGCACGCGGCTGCAACTGAATGCCTTCGACGAGCATGTGATCGAGAAGGAGATCACCGATGCGCTGACCGTGGTCTGCCAGGAACAGAACTGGAACGTCGTCAATTTCCACGTCGCCCCGCATTTCATGAAATCGATCACCGGCCAGCTGCGTGGCCGCCATGAATGGTGGATCGAACTCCGCTCCGGCACCGCGGTCACCCCGACCGGGCCGCTGCTGGAAAACCAGCTCGATGCCAAATTGCAGCTGCTCAACCCCTTCTATGCCGCCAAGCGCAAGAGCGAACACCTGCTCCCACCTTCCGTCCGGCTGGTGATGCCCGGCACCTTCGAAGACTGGATGCGCCGCCGGGGCAAATGGGGCGGCCACAGCAAAATGCCCCGCTGCCGCAGCGATCGCCTGGTCGCCGACGAGCTGACCCAGCTCACCCGCTTCCGGCCGGAGACCGCCTCGCCGTGGGAAACCGTGTCCCGCCGGTCGGTCAGTTAAACTCCGGCAGGATTGGCACGCGCAGTGCTTATCGGACCTTGGTCGTTTGTCGCCGTCCCGGAAATGACGGTGGCTATGACTCCAGTCCGCAAGGGCTGTGAACATAGCAAACCATGGGGAGCCGGCGTTAGGGGTAACCGCCGGCTCCCCTCAATGCCGCGCACCCTCACACCATCACGAGGCCGATGGCGCCGAGCATGGCCACGGTGCCGGCCAGTCGCGCGAGCAGCACGCCGCGGCCGGCCTGGCTCTCGGTGTTGGAGAACCAGTGCCCCACCCACCAGACGAGCACGACGCTGAACAGCCCGCGGGTGCTGTAGATGATGTTGACGGCCGTGGCGTGGCCCCAGATGCCGAGCGTCAGGGCGATGCCGGCATGCGCGAGGGAATTGCATCCCGACCCCAGACCCACCCAGCGCCACGCGCCGGTTCCGATGTCGGCCAGCCGGCCCCGGGCAAACAGCAGCAGGGCGAACGAATACAAGCCCACCATGAGGAACATGGGCGGGAAGAAATTTCCCGGACCCCAGGCCGGCGCCAGTTTCTGGATCAGCACGTCGCTGAGCGAAAAGAACACGGCGCTGGTCGCGGCCATGGCCACCGTGGCACCCACGGGCCGGCCCACCCGGCCCCCGCCGAGATTGAGGAGCGCCACCGCCAGGGTGCTGAGCCCCGCTCCCACCCACCAGGTCACCGGCACCACCCCGACGTGCAGCACGCTGCTGAAAAAGGCCACGAGGATCACCTTCAAGCCCATCACGGGCCCCGCCACGGACACTTCGCCGCGCGTGATGGCCAGCAGCATGCAGACCTGGGCCAGCAGGTACACGACCGCGACCAACGCCGGCTGCAGGTAGGCCGCCAACGGCACGTCCGCCAGCCCGCGCCACAGCCAGAGCGGCACAAACAGCAGGGCCGTCGTCCAGTTCGCAAGGAAAGCCGTCCGCCACACGCCCACGCCAAAGTCCGCGGCCCGCTTCATCGCCAGCATGCTCACCACGTAAAGCAATGCGCTCGCCAGCGGGATGAGGAGAAAAGCCGGAAAATGCATCAGCCCCCAGCAGGACAAGCCCTACAGATATTGCAGCACCAACTTCTCAAAATCAGCCGCCGGCATTGCGCCGGTCTTGCGTTCACGGATGCCGCCCTCGCGGTCAATGATGAACGTGGTCGGGATGGCGTCAAAATTGCCAAAGGCCTCGACCACCGCCGCGTCGCCCATCAGCACCGTGTAATTCATGCCGTGCTTCGCGACGAACTTCCTCACGGCTTCCGGACCGCGGCGATCCAGCGAGATGCCGATGATGACCAGCCCGTCCTTGCCGTACTTCGCCTGCAGGGCGATGTAGCCGGGAATCTCCTCCACGCAGGGCCCGCACCAGGTCGCCCAAAAATCCACCACCACCACCTTGCCCTTGAATTGCGCGGAACTCACCGGTTCACCCGCGAGATCCGGCAGGGACCAGGCCGGGGCGGGCTTGGACGGCACGGGCCCGGCGCCCAGAAGGACGGCGGTCACCAGCCAGAGCAAGAATTGGCAAAGTGGGCGCATGGATTTCATGCTGCTATGAGTCGCGAGCCGCCCACCCTGTTCCCGGAAATCCTGCGGCCCCGGCCGCAGGTCAGGCCTCGTCGGTGGCAAAAGGCAGGTCGAGACCCAGTGTCTCGATGAATTTCTTCATCGCCGGGGTCAGCACCCGGCCCTTGCGGTGCAGGATGGCCAGCGGACGGGTGAAGTCCTTGCCCTTGAAATGCACCGCCGCGAGCGTGCCCTGCTGGATCTCCTGCAGTACCGTCGCCTGCGGAACGATGGCCACGCCATGGTCGATCTCGACCGCGCGCTTCACCGTCTCGATGTTGTCGAATTCCATCACGGGCTCGATCTCCAGCCGGTGCTCCCGGAAGATCTGGTCGACCGCCTTGCGCGTCGGGATGTCGGGATCGAAGCCGATGAACTTCTGCCCCGCCATCTCCTTGACCTCCACCTCGGTGCGCTTGGCGAGCGGATGCTTCGGATGCGCGATGAGCACGAGATGGTCGTTGCGGAACGGAATGGCGTCGATCTGCCGGTGTTTCACCGGGAAGGCCACGAGGCCGAAGTCCACGGAATTGTGCAGGATGTCCTCGTAGACCAGATTGGAACGGCGGTATTCCACGCGCACGTTGACCGAGGGGAAATCGTGCAGGAACTTCTTGATGTAGGGCGGCAGCTCGTGGAGGCCGATGGAGTAGATGGTCGAAATGCGGATGGTGCCGCTGATGACCTTCTTCATCTCCTGCAGCTCGCTCAGGAGCTTGTCATAAGTATGCAGAATCTCCTTCGCCGAATCATAAACTCTCTGACCCTCGCGGGTGAGCTGGAATTGCTTCTGGCTGCGGTCGATCAACAGCGTCTTGAAATGTCGCTCCATCGCCCGGGCCTGCTGGCTGACGGCCGATTGCGTGATGCCATTGAGTTTGGCCGACTTGGAGAAACTTTTCGTTTCAACCAAATCAGCGAAGATCTTGAAGTTTTCGATTTGCATAAGAACCGCAGTTGCCGCGTGAAGATAATTGGACCTTATTGCCACGCAAACCTATAAGCAGGCCGATTGATGTCATCTACATACGAAGAGTTTAAGTCACGCGCGGACCTTGTCCGGAGCCAAATCGCGTCGGCATGCGCCCGGGCGGGCCGGGATCCGCGTGAAGTCGAGCTGCTGGCCGTGACCAAGACCCACCCGGCCACCGCCGCCGCCCACGCCGCCCGTTACGGCCTGCGGGCGGTCGGCGAAAACCGCGTGCAGGAGGGGGTGGACAAGCGCGCGCAGTGCGCCGCGGCCATCGCCTGGGAACTCATCGGCCACCTGCAGTCCAACAAGGCCCGGCTGGCGGCCGCTCATTTTGACCGCGTGCAAAGCGTGGACAGTGGGAAACTGCTCAACCACCTCGATCGCGCCGCTGGCGAACTCGGCAAGGTCCTGCCCGTCCTGCTCCAGATCAACGCCGGCCAGGACCCGGCCAAATTCGGGGCCGAGCCCGCCGAGGCCCCGCGCCTGCTCGACCTCGCGCTGGCCTGCAAGAATCTCCGCGTGGACGGATTCATGACCATCGCCCCGCTCTCCGATGATCCGGCCGTGGCCGAGCGCACCTTCGCGAACCTGCGGGAAATTCGCGACCGCCTCGCCGCCGGTTCCGGCCATCCGCTGCGCGAACTTTCCATGGGCATGAGTGGCGACATGGTCGCCGCCATCGCCGCCGGCAGCACCCTCGTGCGCGTCGGCACCGCGCTTTTTGGCACGCGGGAACCGGTATAAGCAGGGCGAACCCAGGAAGCGCCAACGGCGCGGACGACGCCACGGCGCCAACGGCGCTACTCTTCACCCATCACCCCTCCCCTTAAACCCTTGCCTCCGGTGCCAAAGCCTTTTCGGTTCGGGGTGTGCCGAAGAAAATGCTCCGAGCCCGCGATCGCGCGGCGCTGCTGACCCTCCTCGACGATCCGGCCCCGGGCGTCCGCAAGTCCCTCCTCGCCCATTTCACCGCCCTGGGCGACTGTGGCATCCAGTTTCTGCGCGAGGTCGTCAGCGGACTCAACCGGGAGCAGGCGAAGCACGCCACCTGGTACCTGGCCGAGTTGAAATTCGGCGACCCGGCGGCCGAGTTCCGCGGTTTCATCCGCTCCCTCAATTACGAGTTGGAAACCGGCGCGCTGATGCTCAGCCGCACCGTGGCCCCGCAACTGGATACCGGCGCCTGCGTCAGCGCCCTCGACAAGATGGCCGCGCGCTGCCGCGAACTCATCAGCGAACCGGCCACCGCCCGCGAAAAGTGCCGCATCATCAACCGCGTCCTGTTCCACGAGTGGGGCTTCCACGGCAACGTCGAGCAATACACCGATCCGCTCAACAGCTTCATCGACCAGGTCATCGTGCGCCGCAAGGGCATCCCCATTTCCCTCAGCATCCTCTACCTCCTGGTCGCCCACCGGCTCGATCTCGAACTCGAACCCGTGGGTCTGCCCGGACATTTCGTCGTGGGCTGCTATACCGGCAAGGAGCCGTTTTTCGTGGATCCCTTCGACCGGGGCGTTTTCCGCGACGCCGAGGAGGTGCTCGACCTGCTGCGGTCGAACAACCTCACCCCCAACGTCACCGACCTGATGCCCACGCCGGTGCGCGAGGTGCTCTGCCGCTGCTGCCGCAATCTCGTCAACCACTACGGCACCGCCGGCCATCCCGAGCGCGCCAGGCTCTTCGCCGGCTTCGTCGAGGAATTCGAATCCACCCACGCCCGCGAATCGCAGCCGTAGCGCACGAGGCGACCGATCCGGTTAACCACGGATCACACGGATGGCACGGATGGGAATTCAAACCCAAGGCAATGGCCTCAAGAGGCACAAGAAGCACATAAGGACCAAACCGTTTTATTGGAGGAAACAGAGGTAACGGAGAGGCCGAATCTCATTCCTCTGTTCCCTCAGCTTCCTCCTGTAAAATGGATCGGTTTCATTTTGTGTCTTCTGTGCATTATGTGGCAATCCACGGACGCTCATCCGCCTGATTCCGTGCGAACGAAGGAATCCGGGATAAAAACAATCTCGGCAACGCTGCCAATCCGGGTTCCCTTGGACCCGACCGCATGAGCTCCTCGGATACCCTCACCCTTGCCGGACTCGCTGATTCCGCCGTCGCAGGCACATCGCTATGCGTCCTCGGGCATCCCATCAAACATTCGCTCAGCCCGCTGATGCACAACACCGCGCTCGCCGCGCTCGCCCGCACCGATGCGGCCTATGCGGACTGGCGCTATCACCGCCTTGAGGTCCCGCCCGACGAGTTGCCCCGCGCCCTGGCCCTGTTGCACCGGAAAAAATTCCACGGGCTCAACCTCACCGTCCCGCACAAGGTACTCGCCTTCTCCCTCGTGACCAGGGTCGACCCGGCCGCGCAACCGGTCGGCGCGGTCAACACGCTGCGCTGGGCCCCGGAAGGCTGGCACGGCTTCAACACCGACGGTTACGGCCTCGCCGCCGCCGTGCGGGAAAGTTTCGGCCGCGAGCTCACCGGCGCTCCCATTTTGCTCCTCGGGGCGGGCGGCGCCGCCAGGGGCGCCGCGGTCGAATGCCTCCAGCGCGGCTGCGCCAGCCTCTGGCTCGTCAACCGCACCGCCGCCAACCTCGACACCCTGCTCGCCGCCCTGCGGCCGCTGGCCGGCGCCATCCCGCTGCGCGGTTTCGCCCCTGACGCGATTCCGGCGGATCTCCCCGCGGGGTGCCTCGTCATCAACGCCACCTCCGCCGGACTCCGCGAGTCCGATCCGGCACCGATTGATTTGCCGCGCCTGCCCCGGCCCGCCAGCGTGTACGACATGATCTACAATCCGCCGCGCACCCCGCTCCTCCGGCAGGCGGAGGCCCTCGGCCTGCCCTGCGCCAACGGCCTCGCGATGCTCGTGCACCAGGGCGCCAGGGCCTTGGAGATCTGGAGCGGTGTCCCCGCCGCCCATACCGCCCCCGCCATGAGCGCCGCCCTGCGCGCCAGCGTGCCATGAAACATCTTCACCCAATTGCAGGAGCGGCTTTATGCCGCGATGCGGGGACGCAACTTCGCGGCATAAAGCCGCTCCTACAGGAAGTCACCGCGCCATGACGACCTTCACCGAGATTACCGCCACCGCGCCCTGGTTTTTCCCCATCTTGGTCACCGTCCTCGGCGCCTGCGTCGGGAGCTTCCTCAACGTCGTCATCTACCGGCTACCGGCCGGCAGGTCCGTCATCACCCCCGGCTCGCACTGCGCCTGCGGCGCACCCATCGCGTGGTACGACAACATCCCCGTCCTGAGCTGGTTCATCCGGCGCGGCCGCGCCCGCTGCTGCGGCCGCACCTACTCGTTCCGCTACGCCTTCGTGGAATTGCTGACCGCCGTCCTGTTCCTCGCCTGCTGGCTGCTCTTTCCCCCGGCCAAGGCCCTGTGCGGCATGCTGTTCCTCAGCCTGCTCATCGGCGCGACCTTCATCGATCTCGATCACTTCATCATTCCCGATGTGTTCACCATCGGCGCCGGCGTGATCGGGGTGATCCTGTCGCTGCTGGTGCCGGCCCTGCATGGCCAGGACAGCGGCGTGTTCTTCCTCGACAGCCTGCGCGCGGCCACCGCTTCCGTGCAGGGCCTGTTCATCGGCTCCGGCCTCGTCCTGTGGATTGCGCTCATCGCCGAGGTGATCCTGAAAAAGGAGGCGATGGGTTTCGGCGACGTGAAGTTCGTGGGCGCCATCGGGGCGTTCTGCGGCTGGCAGGGCGCGGTCTTCGCCATGTTCGGCGGGGCGCTCGTCGGCACGATCTGGTTCCTCGTCGCGATCATCTGGCAGAAGCTCTCCGGCCGCGCGTCACCCGTCGCACCCAAGTCCGAGACGCCCGAGGGCCAGCCCGCCCCGCTCGGCTTCGGCATGCACGTGCCCTTCGGCCCCATGCTCGCCATCGCCGGCGCCCTGTACTTCCTGTTTTTCCACCAGTGGATGGCCGCGTACTTCGCCCAGATCGGCGAATTGCTCTGAATGTAGGGCGGGGATTCCGATCCCCGCCGATCTTTCTCTTTCTCGTAATCTTTCTCTTTCTCGTGCCTTGGAAATGATCGCACGATTGCGACCGAGGGCGGTCGCGCTCCCAGGCGGGGATCGGAATCCCCGCCCTACATCAAACCCGCACCACTTCCGCCCCGGTCCCGGTCTGCGTGCGCAACACGTCGGGCGCCGTGCCGAATTTCTGCCGATAGGCTTCCGCCACGCGGGCCGCGTCCCCGGCCGTGAACTGCGGCGTGGTCAATGCCATCACCGCGCCGCCGAATCCGCCGCCGGTCAGCCGCGCCCCATGGACCTGCGGGGTGCGGGTGAGCGTATCGACAAGAAAATCCAACTCGGGCGTGCTGTTCTCGAACAACATCTGCGAACTGCGGTGCGAGGCCGTCAGCAGGCGCCCGGCCTCGGCCAGATCGCCCCTTTCGAGCACCTTCACCATCGCGTCCACCCGCGCGATTTCCTCCACGATGTGACGCGCCCGCCGGCCAATCTCCGGACTGGGCCAGACGCGGGTCTGCGCCACCACGGCCGCGGACGCATCCACCAGCTCTTTTACGCCCAACGCCTGCGCCGCCGCCATGCACTCGCGGTGGCGGGCGGCATACAGTCCATCCACCAGCGCATGCTTCGTGTGCGTGTTGAAAATCCAGAAATGCGCCCCGGCCGGCAGCGGCACCGTGGCGAAGCGCGGACCGCGGCAGTCAATGAACACGAGATGGTCCTTCTCCCCGAAGCCGGAAACGCCCTGGTCGAGGATGCCGCAGGGCACGCCGACAAAATGGTTCTCCGCATGCCGTCCGGCCTTCACCACGGTTTCCCGCGGCGGGTGCTCGCCGGTGAGTTCCAAAAACGCCAGCGCCGAGGCCATCTCGATGGCCGCACTGCTGCTCAGGCCGGCGCCCGTCGGCAGGTCGGACACCGCATAAAAATCAAAGCCCGCCGGCACCTGCAGGCCGAACTCCGGCAGCGCCAGCAGCACGCCCAGCGGATAATTCACCCAGCTCGCCCCACCCTCGAGTTTCGCCCGGTCCGTTGTGGTCAGCGCGACCACGCCCTGCCGGTGCTCGCTGGCAAAATGGCGCGCCCCATCGTCCCGCGGCGCCAGCGCCACCCAGACCCCCCGGTCGATCGCCGCCCCCAGCACGGTGCCGCCGTTGTAGTCGGTGTGGTTGCCGATGAACTCGATCCGGCCGGGTGCGCGCGCCATCACCGCTGGGCTGCGGCCGTACGTGGCGTTGAAACAGGAGAGCAGGCGTTCGCGCATGGAGGGAAGAGGGCGGTTGGAAATGGACTCGAGCGGGGATTCGCCATGCCGGCCTTTGACCACAACTTCGAGCAGATACTGCATCGCCTCCTCCCGGGTCACGCCGCGCTCCGTCGCGAACTGCGCGGCCCGCTTCTGCAATTGCGCCGCCATCACACCGGCCGGCCCGGGTGCCGCACCCAGGCGGGTGCATAGCTGGGTGAGTTGTTCGAGTTCGGTCATGAGGGGTCGAGGCGTCTCAAGGTCGGCGCCGCCTCCGGCGCGAGACTCAATTCAACCTTGGCAGGAAGATTCAGCAGGGTCAGCAGCGCGAGGCCCTCACCGCCCTCTTCGGTCGCGACCGCCGAACGCAATTCGCCAACCTGGCGTCCGCCCGCGTACAGCGCCGCCGGCAATGGTGGCACCGGTCCGGTGATTGCCACCCGCTGCAATCGCCGGCGCACCTGGCCCATGGACTTGAGCCGCGCCATCACTTCCTGCCCGAGGTAGCAGCCCTTGGTGTAGGAGATCGCCCCGGCATCCAGCCCGCCCTCGTTGGGCAGCTCGCCCGGGCCGATGTCCGCCGGGATCGCCGGAATTCCCGCGCGAACCCGGCGCAGTTGAATCTCCGCCTCCGTCAATTCGGGCAAACCGGCCAGACAGGCCAGCACTTCCGCCCGGGCCGCTGCGGGGAAAATCCATTCGTGATGCACCGCCAGATCACGCCGCCCGGAAAAAACCAGACACTGCGGCACCTTCATTCTCATGGCTTCGCGATCCGCGGTTCCGAAAATGGTCACGGCTTCCCAGGCCGCAGTGTCATCATCCACCGTCACCTCGTCCGCAATCAGGCACGATTCAAGTCGCTCGCGAATCACCACCGCCGGGCAAAAGTAACTTCCCACCCAAAAAGCCTCTCCCGTGGCGTCAGGCACCACAAAACTGTCGGCCACCACCTTGCCCTTTTGATTCAGCCAAAGTCCGTAAACCGCGTCCTTTGCCATTGATTTGCGCAAGTCGTTGGTGAACTGGCCCTGAAGAAATGTTAATGCATCACTGCCCGACACCCGTAGCCAAGCCGTAGGTCGCCATGGGGAAAAAGCGGTGTTGGAGGCAAAATACATAAAATTTAAATACCCATTGTTACTAACATGTTACGGTAAAAAGTGAAAGATTTTGCTAACTAGTCCTTGACGCTGTGGAGAATTGTTCTATCTATCAACTCATCAAATTTCACTTCTCCCGCCTAGCGGGAGTTTTGGGGTAACTAAGAAAGCAAAGGCCGGCCGCTTAGGGGTAAGCGGCCGGCCACTTTTTTGCCCGGATTTCGACAATCCGCAACTGAGTTAACCACGGATTTCACGGATCACACGGATAGATATCCCTCAGCATGACTGCAATTGGTCGGCATTGGCTGTTTGAGTAAACGTCTATCCACGGCGTTACGTTCCCGAGTGAACAGATTGGTCATTGGATCCCAATCCGTGCCATCCGTGAAATCCGTGGTTAATTTCCGGTTTGCCGGTCCCCAACCCGGGACTTGCCCCGCGCGCTGCCAATTGTCCACTCTGTACCCTTCATGCAGAAAACTTCGGACATCAATGTCGTCGAGACCCGTGCCCTGCCCTCCCCGGCCAAGCTGCTGGCGGAGCTGCCGAAGACCGATGCCCAGGCGGAATTCGTCACCCAGGCCCGCCGCGAGATCCACCGGCTCATCTTCACCGACGACAAACGCTTCCTCCTGATCGTCGGCCCCTGTTCCATCCACGACCTCGACGCCGGCCGCGACTACGCCCGCCGTCTCGCCGTCCTGGCCAGGGAGGTTTCCAACCGCGTCATGATCGTCATGCGCGTCTACTTCGAGAAACCCCGCACCACCGTCGGCTGGAAGGGCCTCGTCATGGACCCCAACCTCGACGGCTCGCACGACATCGCCGCCGGACTCCGTCTCGGTCGCACCTTCCTCCGCGATGTCCTCGACCTCGGCCTGCCCACCGCCACCGAGTTCCTCGATCCCATCACTCCGCAATACGTCGCCGACCTCGTCTGCTGGGGTGCCATCGGTGCCCGCACCGCCGAATCCCAGACCCACCGGCAGATGGCCTCGGGCCTTTCCATGCCCCTCGGCTTCAAGAACGGCACCGACGGCTCCATCACCACGGCCATCAACGCCATCAAGGCCGCCGGCCAGCCCCACACCTTCCTCGGCATCAACCTCGAAGGCTCCGCCTCCGCCATCGTCACCCGCGGCAATCCGGATTGCCACGTCGTCCTCCGCGGCGGCGCCACCGGGCCCGAATTACTCCCCGGCCCACATCGCCCAGACCGAGGCCCTGCTCGCCAAGGCGGGTTTGCCCAAGTCCATCCTCGTGGACTGCTCGCACGACAATTCCGCCAAGCAGCCCGAGCGCCAGCCCGAGGTCATGCGTGAACTGCTCAACCAACTCACAGCCGGCAACACCACGCTCATGGGCGCCATGATCGAGAGCAACCTCGGCGCCGGCAGCCAGCCCTTCCCCCAGCCCAAGGATAAGCTGCGCTATGGCGTCTCCATCACCGACGCCTGCATCGACTGGCCGACCACCGAGAAGCTCGTCCGCGAGCTCCACGCCGCCCTCGCGCCCCGGTTCGCGTAATGGACAGCACGTATAAATGATTTTACCCGCGCCTTTCGCCCAAGCTTAATCCTGCCTCTCTCCCTGATTTCATCCGTGCCCTCCCGGGCTTCCTCAAGCACAACCACCCCCTCATCATGAAAACACCCATCCGCGTCGCCGTCACCGGTGCAGCCGGTCAGATCGGCTACTCCCTGCTCTTCCGTATCGCCTCGGGCGCCATGTTCGGCCCCGATCAGCCGGTCATCCTCCAGCTGATTGAGGCACCCTTCGAAAAGGCGCTCAAGGCCCTCGAGGGCGTCGCCATGGAGCTCGATGACTGCGCCTTCCCGCTCCTCAAGGGCATCGTCCAGACCGCCGATCCCACCGTCGGCTTCAAGGGCGCCAACTGGTGCCTCCTCGTGGGCGCCAAGCCCCGCGGCCCCGGCATGGAACGCGCCGACCTCCTCAAGGACAACGGCAAGATCTTCATCGAGCAGGGCAAGGTCATCGACGCCGTCGCCGCCGCCGATGCCCGCATCGCCGTCGTGGGCAATCCCGCCAACACGAACTGCATGATCGCCGCCTCGCAGGCCAAACGCCTCCCCCCCGAGCGCTTCACCGCCATGGTCCGCCTCGACCAGAACCGCGCGCAGACCCAGCTTGCCAAAAAGGCCAACGTCGATCTGACCGAGGTGAAGGACATCTTCATCTACGGCAACCACAGCCCGACCATGTTCCCGGCCTACGCCCACGCCAGCATCCAGGGCAAACTCGCCACGCGGGTGATCACCGATCTCGCCTGGCTCCAGGGTCCCTTCCTCGAGACCGTGGGCAAGCGCGGTGCCGCCATCATCGCCGCCCGCGGCGCCTCCTCGGCCGCCTCCGCCGCCAACGCCCTCGTGGACCACGTGCGCAGCCTCGTCACGCCGGGCGCGGTCCACTCGGTCGCCGTCAAGAGCAACGGACACTACGGTTTCGACGCCAACGTCTGGGCCGGCATGCCCGTCCGCACGACGACCGCCGGCAGCTACGAGGTCATCACCACCTACGCGATGGATGACTTCGCCAAGTCCAGGCTCGCCGCGACCAACAAGGAACTCGTCGAGGAACGCGCCTTCGTGGCCGATATGATCCAGTAAGGCCCGGCCCGCTTTCACCAACGGCGTCCCTCTCGCGGGGGACGCCGTTTTTTTTGGCCGCCCCCTGTTGTAGCGGGGTCTCCGAACCCCGCCTTCGTTCGTGTTAAGATATTCGAGGCGGGAATCGCCTCCCTGCAACCGAGCTCACGCCCCGGTCCGACCCAATCGCACTTTCTGCGAACCCGTGCGCAAGTTCAATTCCCGGCCGTGCCAGACGAACACGCCGTCCGTTTCCGGCGGCAGGTCCACCACGGCTTCGACCGTGCTGCCGTTGAATTTCGCGTGCAGCTTCACGCTGCCGCGGGGGTGCGGCAGCTCGGTGTCGATGCGCTTGAGCGGACCGGGCTGCGGGGCGATGCGCACGCGCCTGAAGCCCGGTGCGCTCGGGCGCACCCCGGCAATCGTGGCGTGCAAATGGAAAAGCGGGTGCGAGCCCCAGGCATGGCAATCCGAACGCGCCGGCTCGGGACTCTCCACGGGAGTCTTGAAGCCCTGCTTCACAAGGTTGCGCCACATGGCAAGGCGCGGCAGCACGAGATCCGCGCGGCCGAGGAGGCCGAGGGCTTCAAACAGGTAGTGCTGGAAGTAAATTGTCGCGGCCGCCAGCCCGTTGGCCTCCGCGTCCGCCCAGCGGGCCGGGTCCGGCGTGCGCAGACCGGCGATCACGGCCAGGGCCTGCGCGTGCTGGCTGAACGAGGCGTGAGAATCGTCGTCGGCCCACAGGCCGCGCGACTCGTCCCAGAAGAGCGGCGACATCTCCGCCGCGAGCGCGGCGACCCGTTGCCGCCAGCGTTTCGCCAGCAATGGTTCACCGACCCACGCCTCAAGCTCCGCCGCGCGCTGCAGGGTCAGCAGGTATTGCAGGTTCACCAGCGCCGAGCACCGTCCCGTGCGGGTACCCGGCGCCCAGCCGATATCCCAGCCCGGCACCCAGTCCACAAACAGCCAGCCCGGCGGTTTCTGCAACAGCCCCGCGGCGTCCTCTCCGGCTTGCAGTCCTTCCATTAGCGCCCGCATCCCGGGCAGCCGCCGGCGCAGCCAGGCCGTGTCGTCCCGCCAGAGCGCGAAATCATGCAGCATCCACGGCCAGATCATCGCAAAGGTCGCGCTCTCCTGCCGCAGGCTGGATGGAAAGCGCATGGTGGGGAGCCCGTCCCGGCCGCGCGAGTAGTCGAACAGCTCCATGCCGCGCCGCGGCAGCCGTTCCTCGCCCGCCGTGACGTAGGACAACAGCATCTGCACCCGCGTGTCGGCCACGTACATCATCTGCTCGTAGTACGGGCAGTCCACAAAGACCTCGTGCATGCAGGACTGCAGGCCGCGCTCGCAGAGCTCAATCACGGGCCCGAATGACGGATCATCCGACTTGAACGTGGCCGTGGGGGCATAAGGAAAGCCGGTGCGCTCGATCGCGAGGGTGTGCAGGGTCAGCGGCTTCTTCCCCACCCGCACGCTCACCAGCAGGTAGCGGCCGGACCGCCACCACGGCGAACTCACCCAGCGCCGTGCGCCGTCCGCCGTCCACGTGTCGCCAAAGCCATGGAAATACTTTCCCGCCACGGCGCCGCGGTCACCCTTGGGGCCGCTCAGGTTCTCGGATTCATACAGCGCCTCGGCCCACTGCACGCGCACCCGCGCACCGGCCCCGCCGGATAATTCCAATATCGGATAGCCACAAAGATAGTCGTCCGTGTCGATGAGCACCGTCTGCGCCGCACCGGCAGGCAGGGTCAGCGATCGGCCGGACTTGAGCAGTGCGGACCAGCCTGCCGCCGAGGAAACTTTTGCGCCCAGCTTCACCGTCGGTTCCTCCGGCCAGCGGTCGAGCTTCCCGCGCACGCGGCCCCCGCGCCAGAGGTCATGCCGCTGCTCGGGCAGCGCCGCCGGTTCCAGCCGCCAGCCCGCCGCCGCCAGCCCGGTGGCATGCGCCACCAGCGCCGGACGCGCGACCGCCGGCGTCGCCCACTGCGCAAGGTCGAGGTTGAACTCCGCGAGGTTCACGTGGGCGGCGCCGCCGATGACATGATAACAGTGGCTGAGGCCCGGTCCCCAGGTGAGGCCCCGCATGAGCGCCGTCCGCCAAGGCGCCAAACCGGTGGTGAATCGCGGCTGCGCCGCCCCCAGTCCCGCGCAGGCAAAACCGGCCCGCCAGGACATCCGCGCCTCGGGCGCCTCCGGGATGCGAGCCCACCAGACCAATGCCTCCAGCCGATGCGCTCCGGCGGAAAGGTTGAGTTCGTAACCGGAAAACGACCACGCCGCCGCTGTTCCGGTGTCCGGACCGCGGGCGATCAGCGCCCCGTCGAGTGCGAGCGTGTAACAAAGGTCCGCGCTCACCTGCAGCCGCACGGCCTCGGCCTGCGCCGAGACAAAGTCCAACCGGAAGGCCACCATCCCCGGATCGCCCTCCCTCAGCTCCGGATGCCACAGCCAGGCCGCCTCATCCAATGCATAGCGCGGCTCCATGTTGGGCGTCCCGCGGCGGGCGGTGGACGCAGGCAGGCGACGGCAGACCGATTCACCGGCAAAGGGCGCAAAAAGCATCCTCTGCGTCTAGTCAGACGCCTCGTCCGGGCGAGTGGAATTTGGCCGGGAAATGCAATCGGTGCGATTCCAGCCCTAGGTGGGAGCGAGCTCGCTCGCGACGGTCTGTGGCAATCTATCGCGAGCAAGGTCGTGATGGCAAAATCCCTATCAGGCCCGGGACGGCTGCGGTAGGCAGCCCGCTGGCGGGCGCGGGTTGGGCGCGAGCAAGCTCGCCGGCCTGCCGAATCGGCATTTGAAAACACTCCCTTGCTCGCCCCCACATAACCGAACTGCTGTATTTGCTGACGCGCCCTGGCGATCGCGCCGAATCCACATCGCGATTGCCAATCAGCAAACAGTCGAACAGCTTCCCGCGACCCCATCCACCCCATGGTTACCGCCGCCCCGCTCCAGTCGTGCAAAATGGATTGAACCTGTCGCCCGCTGCGTTCGGCGAGTTGCGCTCCTCGGCCGACTGTGCGGATCGCGTGGACGAACTGCGCCAGCGCCTCGATGCCGACGGCTACCTCTTCATCCCCGGATTCTTCGATCCCGCGCTGATCCTGGCCGCCCGGGCCTCCGTCGCCGCCCGCCTTGCCGCCGAGGGCGCGCTCGATCCGGCGCATCCGGTTGATGACCTCGTGGCCCGACCGGACAAGGCCATGACCTACCGCGGCGACCTCGCCCTCAACAATCCCGCCGTCGAACGCGTCGTCTTTGGCCCGGAGCTGGACGGATTTTACGCCGCCCTCTTCGGCGAGCCGGTCCGTCACTTTGATCACATCTGGTATCGCGCCGTCAGCCATGGCATGGGCACCCCGCCGCACTGCGACCTCGTGTACATGAGCCGCGGCACGCACCAGTTGCTCACTTGCTGGATTCCCTACGGCGAGGTCCCGCTTGAAGTCGGCGGCCTGATGGTGCTCGAGGATTCGCACAAGAAATCGGAGCAGCTCCGGCAGTATCTCGAGGTGGATGTGGACACCTACTGCGAGAACGACCCGAAGCAGGTCGCCAAGGTCAAGGGCACGTCCGCCTGGAGTCATCCGGGTTGGCTGACCAACAATCCCGTGGTGCTGCAAAAGCGTCTCGGCGGCCGCTGGCTCACCACGGAATACCGCCCCGGCGATTTGCTGACCTTCAAGATGAACCTGATCCACGCGAGCCTGGACAACCAGACCCAGCGCATCCGCATTTCGTCCGACACGCGCTACCAGCGCGCCAGCCAGCCGATTGATGAACGCTGGATCGGAAACAATCCCGCCACGCACGGCCCACGGGCCAAGCGCGGTCGGATTTGCTGAGTGGATCGGTTCCCTCCGTTGCCTCTGTCGCGTTTGCTTACAGTTCGGCCACGGGCCAGCCAATGGCCTTCAAGGCATTAAGTTATTTAAGTTAATGCTATTAATTAACTTTCGGGATTTTCATTACAAAGCATAACCTTATTGGCATAAATCCAGCATGTGTGGATGTCGCATGTAAAGCCCCGGCCAGCTTCCCACTTATAACACAAAACACGTTCCAACCTGACCAGCCTCGTTTCAACCACCGAACCATGAAAAAACTACCTCTCCTCTCCCTCGCAGCTGCGGGTATTCTGTCACTCGCGAGCGTGCCCCAGGCCATGGCCTCGACCATTCTGGCGGACACCGTCATCGATTTTTACAACTCCGGCGCCGGATCCATGAGCGGAGTTTACGGCGGCACGTTCCCCGGCAGTTTCCCTGTGCCGGTCCCGTTGAGTTATGCCACTGACGGTAATGCGACCACGTTCGTCTCACTGCCCACCGGTTCGTATATCACCCTCGGCTTCAGCACCGGCTTCGTGTTCGACGGTGCCGGATTGGATCTCTTCGTCTCCGAGCTCGGTGGCGCCACTGAGACGGCCAGCGTCTACATTTCGTCGGATTTCGGATCAACGTTCACTTTCCTTGGGACCGCCACGACGGCCACTGTCTCCGGTTTTGACTTCGCGAGCATTGGATACACGGGCTACGTCAATGCCGTGAAGATCCTCGGTCTCGATGCTTCCGGCGGATCTCCGGGTTTCGATCTGGCCTACGTGGAAGGCCTTGAAGGCAGCGTGGTTTCGTCCGTGCCGGATTCCATGGTCACCCTCTGGGCCCTTGGCTCGATGTTCATTGCCTTTGCGGTGTCGAAATCCCGCCGGAAGGCCTGACCGCCCTACCCGATCAGCCCCGCCAGTTCGCGGCTCACGGCGAAGGCCCCGCGCACGGCCGCGAACTCCGCCATCAACTCCCGGGGCGAGGCGGCGCGCGGGAAAACCATGTCGAGCGTGGCGCCGGTGCAACGCACCTCCGCCGCCACCCCGGTCACACGGATGAGGCATTCGCGGCAATCCGCCGGATAGGTCACACTCAATCCGTTTTCCTCATCCAGTGCCTCGATGAGGTCGATCATCGCCTCCACCCGGGTGCCTTTTTTCAGGCCGAAGGAGATTTCCGCAAAGGCCGCCGCAAAGATCGCGGCGAATTCCTCGGTCCGCACGAGTTCGCCGCTCCGCAGGCCGTGCATGACCTGGGTCACCCGGTAGCGGGCGGGATCCTGCTCATCCAACGCGTAGTCAATGCCGACGGTGAAATCCTTGGTGGTCAGCTCCGCGCTCGGCGGGGTCAGCGCCAGGGCCAGGTCCTTGCGCTTGTAGCCCAGACCGGTGCGCACTTTTTGAAAGAGGGCCTCGGCCTGCTCGCCGAGTTCGGTCGCGCAGATTTTTCCGAGGAAGGCGTTGGTCACGGCATTGGCGGCGTCCGGCACCGAGTGATGGCCCTTGCGGAAGCCGGACAGGGCCTTCACCACCCCGCCGGAACGGCCGGTGAAGCTGATCCCGGCGATGATGCCCGAGGGGAGGTCTTGCGCCATGGCCACTCAGGAAATCCGCCGGCCGGTTCACCGCCAGCCTGAACCTCGGGCGCACCGTCAAAATATACCGCAGGCCGTTGGCCGTGCACCTTACTGCAACTCGTCCCACTGTAGGAGCGGCTTTAGGCCGCGATGTTGCGCGCCAGATCGCGGCCTAAAGCCGCTCCTACAACTCCTGACCCGCCCTTTACGCCGTCTTGCGCGAGGCGCGGCGGATGAGGGCGATGAAGCCGATCAGCGCCAGCACCGGGAGCCATAGGGGCGACAGCGCCGCGAGGACCGCCAGGGTCACGATGAGCAGCAGTGTCAGCCCGCCGGCCAGCGCCACCCCGGCCACCAGCAGGGCCAGGAAGGCGATCAACGCCGGAATCA
This sequence comes from Opitutaceae bacterium, assembly GCA_016715765.1. Classification (GTDB taxonomy): domain Bacteria; phylum Verrucomicrobiota; class Verrucomicrobiia; order Opitutales; family Opitutaceae; genus UBA2377. Next base: position 14,583 of record JADJZJ010000030.1, on the reverse strand, counting down.
TGAGCAAGGGCGCAAGCTTGATGACCACGAGCGCCAGCACCGCCAGGATCAGGACTTTCAGGAAAGTATTCATGTCCGGATTACCCGGCGGTGCCCGGAAAGTTTCAGTGATTCGCCGCCGGCGCCGACTTGCCGCCCACCACCGCCTCCACCGCCCGGAGGAAGGAATCGCTGAGGAGGTTCACGGTCATGTCCTGCGGCAGGTAGCCGTCGATGTTCTTGAAGGCCTCGGCCATGGACTTGGATACCTCGATGCGCACAAAGGCCTCGGAGCCCTGGGCCGAATACGCGCTCAGTTTCAGCCGGGTGGCCTCGGCCTCGGCCTTGCCCAGCGCCTCGATGGCCTGCGCGCGCAGCAGCGCCGCTTCCTGTTCGCCCTGCGCCGCGAGCACGTTGCGGTTCTTGTCGGCCTCGGCGGCAAATTCCACCCGCTTGGCCGCCGCCTGGGCATCGAGCACCTGCTGCTCGGCGAGCTTCTGCGCCCCGAGGATGCCGACCTCCTTGTCGCGCTTGGCGTCGACGACCGCCTTTTCATAGGCCGCCTGCGCCTCGGCCTTCGCGCGGTCCGCCTTGGCCTCGGCGGCGCGGGTCTCCTCGATGGCGCGCAGGCGCTCCTGCACCGCCACCTGCCGGGCCTTGATCTGCTCCACATAGGCGGGATCGAGGCCGATGTGCTCGATCACGAAATTCTCCACGATGACCCCGCGCTTGCGCAGGTCGCTGTCGGCCGCCATCAACGCGCTGGAAATGTCGCTTTGCAGTTTCACCAGCCCCTCGCCCGAGTAGGCGTCGAGGGCGGTGCGGGTCGTGGCCTTGTCCTTCACGACGCGCATCAGCTCGGGCCGGAGGATCTTTTCCTCCACGTTGCCGCGGACGGTCTTGTGCATGTCCACCACGAAGGCCGGATCCCGGCGCCAGCGGATGTTGAGGGAGATGCGCATGTCCTGGCCCTCGGACGACTGCACGAGGTAACTGTCGCGGCGGCGGCCCTCACCGTAGGTCGCATCCGGCTGGTCGTTCATGACGAAGACCTGCGAGGACATGTCGTACTTGAAGACCTTCTGGGTGAAGCCCGGGAACAGCACGTAGGTCTTGGGCTGCAACGGATCGGATATCACGCCGCCGTCCCACGTTTCCTTCACGCCGATTTCATTACCCTCCACGGTCGTGATATCGACGATGAAGATGCTGGCGACAAGCAGGGCGATCAGGATGATGCCGGCGAGGACGAGGGTGATGATCTGTTTCATGGGCGGATGGATTACTTGCGATTTTTGACTAGGTAGAGGGTGCAGATGACCAGGTAGATCAGGAAGATGATCGCGATCAGCGGGAGCAGCAGGCGGATCATTCCGCTCTTCAGCTCGTACATGAGCCCGAAGACCACCAGCCAGGCGACGAGGAACATCGCCACGATTTTCCAGGAAAACGGATTCTTGGGCTCAAGTTCTATGACCGGATCTTCCTCAGACATGCACTCAATGTGTAGTTGCCCCGCGCCCCGGGGCCAGCGCAGATTTAAATGATTCCAAACATGGCCGCGAATTCCGCCCTGCCGCCCATCCCGGTTGTCTGCGCCCTCATCGAGCGGGCTGGGCTGGTCCTGGTGGCCCAGCGCCCCGCCAACAAGCATCTGCCCTTCAAATGGGAGTTTCCCGGCGGCAAGGTCGAGGCCGGTGAATCGGCCGAATCCGCCATCGTGCGGGAACTGCGCGAGGAACTCGGCTGTGAATTTGTCATCACCAAGGCCTTGCCCCGCTTCACCCACGCCTACGCCGAGACCATCGAGATGATCCCGTTCGTCGGCCGGCTGGCCCCGGGCAGCGCCGAACCGCACCCGCACGAGCATGTCGCCCTGCGCTGGCTGACGCCGGCCGCCCTGCCCTCGATCGATCTCGCCGCCGCCGACCTGCCGGTGCGCGGCGTTCCCCAGTCGCGGCATCGCGATTCCCAGCCCTGCGTCGCTGAGCCTCCCCGCGCCTTGGCCCCCCACCCCCGCCTTCACCGAACCGCATGAGATGCTGCGCCGCCACCTCGTCGCGCGCGGACATGCCGGTCTGCAGGCCGGTGCGCAACGCTGGGCGACCGACCCGACCGGCGTGCGCGCCCGCTTCGCCGGCTACTACGGCGATCTCCCCGTTGAACTCTCCGCCCGGCCGTTGTCGGCCCGCGTGGTCGGCCGCGGCCAGGGGCCGGGCTATCGCTACGAAAACGTGCTGTTCGAATCCCACCCCGGCTGGGAGGTGAACGCGACCGTGTTTCTCCCCGCCGACCTGCCGCCGCCCTATCCGCCGGTGATCGTCTCGGTCGGACACTCCGCCAAAACCCGCCCGTCGTACCAGCTGCCCTGCCAGTATTTCGCGCGTGCCGGCTTCGCCGCCCTCACCTATGATCCGCCCGGCATGGCCGGGGAGAAGCAACCGGGCAACGACCACTTTGCCGACGGTGTCCGTTGTTACCTGACGGGCGACACCTCGAGCCGCTACTTCGTGGGCGATGCGTTGCGCAGCGTGGATTACCTGCTGGGCCGGCCCGACATCGAACGCCGTCACGGCGTGGCGGCCACGGGCGTCTCCGGTGGCGGCAACACCTCGATCTTCGCCGCGCTGCTCGATGACCGCATCACCGTCATCGGGCCCTCGTGCTGCTTCGCGCCCCAGGGCTGGCTCGTGCTGGATGCCGCCTACGCCTCCTGTCCGGAGACCCTCATGCCCGGCCGCCTGCGTGATGGCATCGACGACCTGGACCTTTGCGCCGCCCTCGCCCCCCGTCCGCTGCTGCTGATGGCCGGGCGGGAGGACGAAGTGTTCGACATCGCGGAAACCGCCCGGGATGCGGCCCGCATCGCGGATCGCTACTCGGCGGCGGGCGCCACCGGCCGCTTCCGGTTTTTCACCGACGAGGGCGGCCACGCCTACACGCTGCGGCAAGCCGCGGAATTCGCCGGCTGGGTGAGACAGTGGTGGCACCTGCCGGCGCATCACCCTTTGCCTGCTCCGGTCGAAGCCGACTTCCCCCTGCTGGAACCCGACGCCATGCAATGCCGCCCCGATCCCTCGGTGCACATGCGTTCCCTGACGGTGGCCCGAGCGGCAACATTGGCCAGTACGCGGCCGGAACGGCCCGCGGTGGATACCATCCGCCGGTTGAATGGCTTCACGGCTTCGCTGCCCCCGCCGCATCTGGCCGCGCGCGGATCCGCCCAGCGCATCTGGTTTCATGCCTGGCAGGAATGGCTCCTGACGACCGAACCGGGCATCACCGTGCCGGTCACCGTCATGGATCCCGGCGACGATCACCCGGCCCTCTGGCATTTTGACGAAGCCGACCGTACCAATGGAATCGCCCGGGGCGGCTGGCTCACCGCCGCGATCGGTCATCTCGATCGCACGGGTCCGCAGGCCTGCCTCATCACCGCGGATTTGCGCGGGCGCGGCGAGACCGCCATGGCGATGCATCCTTTCGAAGCGGTGAATTGGGGCGCGCCCGATCGTTTTGCCGCGTATGTCGGCGCGGCCATTGGCGATGCCCCTGAGGCCATGCGGCTGCGGGATGCCTGGCAACTCGCCCGGGCCCTGCCGCCGCGGAGCCGCACCGTGCTCAGCGCCACGGGCGCGGCCGGGCCGCTGGCGCTGCACCTGGCAGCGCTGCTGCCGGGTGCTTTTGCCGCCGTGGTGCTGCGGGGCGCGCCCGCGAGTTATGCCAGTCTGCTCGCCACCGAAGCGTTTGCCTGGCCGCACGACCTCGTACTGCCCGGCGTGCTGCGCGAGTACGATCTGCCCCAACTCGCCGCCGTCGCCGGTTGCCCGGTGCATTGGCTCGATCCCCTCGACGGCGCGCGCGAGCCGGCCGCCGATGCACCGCCCGGCTCGCGGCGAAACGTCACCGATGCCGAGCACCTCGCGCTCGTGCGGGAGCTGCTGTACGGATGACCTGTCTTGGGTAGCGCCCGGCCTCCGGACGGGCGGAGCGACTACCGCAGGCGAACGACCAACCGCCCGTCCGGAGGCCGGGCGCTACCTGAATAGCATCAATGCTGCGTCGTGGCCAGGTTCCGCGCCATCTCGAGGGCGAAGCCCTCGGACAGCGTCTGGCCGGCCTCCAGCATAAGCCATTCGCGGCGGGAGCGCTCGTCCGCCGCCAGGTTCGCATGCGCCACCATGCGCATCTCCTGGCCTTTCAGGGTGGTGAGCGAACTGCGAAGTTCGGTCTGCAAATCGCTCCGCACTGCCTCTGGCATGATGCGATCCAATTCCTCCGTAAACCGCGCCACCGAGCCGCGCTCACCCAGCAGGAGGTGGATGTTGCGGGCGAATAGCATGCTCACGTTCGAACCGATGAGCGTGTAGGGATTGGCCGAGGCAAAGCCGTCCTGCCGGCCCTTGAAGGATTCGATCTCGGCGGGGATTTTCACCTCGCGCACCGAGGGCAGCCAGCCGCTCGCGTTCGTGAAGAGCTGCATGCCCTCGACGCTGGTCAGGAAATGCAGGAAATCGAGCGCCTCCGCGGGATGCCGGCTGTGCCGGCTGAGGTGCATCGCCATGGCTGTGATGCCGCCGCCGTCGTTGGACCGGCCGATCAGGTAGCGGCCCACCACCGGGTCATCCAGCGTCGGCTGGGGAAACCGCAGCGCCACCACGGTGAAGGGCGCCAGCCGGCGGAGGCTGGTCGCATCCCACGTGCCGGCGAAGATGAACAGCGCATCGCCCCCGAGAAACTCGCGCGTCGCCTCGTCCCGCGTGACCTGCATGAAACCCGGCTTCATGTGCCGGGCCACCTCCCGCAGCAGCTCGAATCCCGCCCCCACCTCCGGTTGGCGGAAATTCCACCGCCCGTGCAAATACCCGGCCAGCAGCTGGCGGTTGTAGAGCGCCAGATAGCCGTAGTCGTCCATCGAGAAGTTCAGTCCCATCGTCGTGCCGGCGAGCAGGAAATCGAGCAGCCAGTGCGTGTTGTCGCGCGCCCCGGCCAGGCCCATGACGGGCCGGCCGACCCGCCGGGAATAGTCCGGCAGGAGCTCGAAAATCCGCCGGAGCTCCGCGAAGGTCTGCGGCACCGCCTCCGTGCCGGTGATGTCGCGCAGGAGCTCGCGATTGCAGAAAAACCGCAATGAAACCTCCGTGAGCGTGACGCCATAAACCTGGCCGGGATCAGGCGAATCGATCCGCTGGCCCGACAGGCCGTCAATGAAGGTCTGCTCCCAGCGCGCGTGCTCGAGCGGCGTACCCCGGTTGTAGGGATTCGGCCGCTTGAGCTCCTCCGTCACCGGCACGAAGTGGCGCGCCGGCACGTCGCGCACGCCTTCCAGCCACGGCCCCCACTCGATCAGGTCCGCGCCGGTGCCGCCGGCGAGGTTCGAGCGGAGCCATTGCTTGTACACCGCGCCGGGCACGAGCTGCTGCTCCACCCTGACCCGCGGATTCAGCTCCTCGTAGCGCTTGATCACCGCCGCGATGCCGTCGGGCGGACCGGCCTCGATCTGCCAGTGCGCGAACCGCAGGGTCACCGGCCGACCGGAATCCAGCGGGGCCGAGCGCGTGAAGACCCAGGTGACGGCGCACAGATAACCGACGGCGAACAGGACGAAGCCGATGCGATTGCGCGCGCGGTCGCTCATCGGGCCCCCTCCCGCGCCGCGAGTTGCTCGAGTTCAACCAGGCGGTGCCGCACCGTGAAGCAGCGCGGATTCACGGCGTAGTCGCGCAGGTAGCGTTCAAAATACTCCCGCGCCTGCGCCAGCCGGCCGGCCCGCAGCGAAAGCTCGGCGATCTGCATGACGAGATCCTCCTGCGCGATGCCCGGCACATCGCCGATGCGGTCCGCCGCCACGAGATGCGGCAATACGCGTTCCGGCTTCAGTCCGTGGTGCAGCCCCGCCAGCCCGATCTGCAAATGCAGGTCGCGCTGCAGCGCCGGTTCCGTCAGCCGGCCCAGCAGCTCCTCGGCCCGGACCAGCCGCGCCTCGGGTCCGGCCGGGTTCTCCAGCGCGTAGAGCTGCAGCAGTGCCAGTTTCACCAGGGCCAGCTGGGCCCAGCGGCTGGCCGGTTGCCGCGCGGCCAGCTCGGCGTAGAGCTCCGCCGCCCGCACCGGATCAGGCCGGGAATAATGGATTTGGTGCAATCGTGCGCGGAGGTAGTGCGCCTCGAGCGCGGTCTCATCCTGGCCCGCCGCCAATTCGGTGAAGACCGCCTCGGCCTCGGCCAGCGCATCATCGGTCACCGGTTGCAGGTGGCTCAGGGCCAGGGCCCGGGCCAACCGGACTTCCCGGCTGTCCGGCAGGCCGGCTGTGATCCGCAGCGCCTCCTGCGGCCGGCTGTCGGCCAGGGCCCGCCAGGCATCGGCTGTTGTCGCCGCGTCGACGCGACCGGACACCGCCAGCAGGGGCAACAGGAAGATCAGTCCCGGGCACTTGCCGGGTATCCACGGGGCTGGGAGAAACACGCCTGCCATGGTGGAAGTTTAAGTCCGCCGGACAAGCCCGGCCTGCATCCGCCCGTGAATGATCGTCCCGGCTCAGGGCTGGGACGCCGTTTCCCCCAGGACCACCAGTCCCTCATAAAGCTGGCTCTCCGCCAGGGTCTGGCTGGTGACCAGCAGTTCGGCCCGCTCCTGATCCGTGGCGCCGAGCATCCGCCGCGCCACCAGGCCCGTGTCCTGCGGCCGCAGGGCCTCGACCAGATTGCGCACCTCGAGCTGGAGATCGGCCCGCTGCGCGCCGGGCATCTCGCGCTCGATTGTTTCGACAAACTGCTCCACCCCGCCCTGGGGCCCGACCAAGCGGTAGAGGTTTTGGGTGAACACCCGCGCCGACTCGGCCCCGGTCTTCATGTAGCCGCCGCCATAACTGAGGCCGTCGAGCACGCCCTTGGCCGGCGCCAAGGGCGGCGGAACCTTGGTTTCGCGAATCGACGAGATCCACCCGCTGTGCTCCATGAAGAGCTGCCCCGCCTCCACACTGGTCAGGTAACGCAGGAAATCGATGGCCGCGGCCTTGTGCGGACTCTGCTTGTTGAGGTAAAACGCCATGCCCGTCAGCTTGGAGCCGTCAGCGGCGCGCCCCGCATGGAAGGATCCCACGAGGGGATCGGCGGCGTCCGGCTGGGGAAAGCGGTGGATGCCCACGGGAAAGTCCGCCAGCCGGATCAGGCTGCTCGCGTCCCAGGTGCCGGTGGCCACGAAAAGCGCGTGGCCGTTCATGAATTCCCTCACGGCATCATCGCGTTCGAGCTGGATGAAACCCGGCCGCATCATCGCGGTGAGTTCGCGGATGACGCCCAGGGCCGCCTGCACGTCCGGCCGGTGGTAGTTCCAGCGGCCGCGCAGGTAGGCCATCTGGAAATCCCGCAGGTAGAGCGCGAGCTGGGCGTCCCGATCCAGTTCCATGCTCACGTTCATGAGGGTGGCCGAGAGCATGAACTCCAGCAGCCACTCCGCGTTGAGCTTGGCCCCGGCCAGGGTGTAGACGGTGCGGCCGGTGCGCTGGGAGAATTCCTGCGTCTTCGCCGCCAGCCGCCGGAACTCTTCCAGCGTCGTCGGCATCCGGAAAGAGGGATCATCCCCGACGATTTCCCGCAGGAGCCGTTCGTTGCAGAACAGGCGCATGGTGACCTGGCAGAGCGTGACCGAGTAAAGCTGGCCGATTTCGGGCGTGTAGAGCTGCTCGTTGAACAAGCCGTCGTGAAACGTGTTCCGCCAGGGCACGCCCTCGAGCGGCGTCCCGCGGTTGTAGGGATTGGGTTCGTTCATCAACCCGGTGATCGGCTCGAAGTAGCGGGCAGGCACGTCCCGCATGCCGGGCAGAAAGGAGCCGTATTCGATGATATCGGCGCCGGTGCCGCCGACGAGATTGGTGCGCAGCCACTGGCGGTAGATGCGGCCGGGCACGAGCACCTGCTCGACCTCGATGTCCGGCCGCAGCTCGTGGTAGCGCTTGATCACCGCCGCCAGGCCGTCGGGGGGGCCGTACTCGATCTGCCAGTGCGCAATGCTGATCCGGGTGCGGCCGTCGTCCAGCATGCCGCCGCCCCGCGTGAGCAGCCACCACGCCGACCCGGCGTAGGCCAGCAACAGGAAGACCAGGGCGATCCGGCCGCGGGTGAATTTCAACTTCATCGCCCGCCTTTCCGCGCTGCGATCACCTTCAGCCGCTGTTCCACGGTGTACACCCGGGGATCCGCGTCATTGCCCTTCAGAAACCGCCGGAAATACTCCTCCGCCCGCCCGTCATCGCCGGCCCGGAAGGAAAGCTCGCCGATCTGCAAAAGCACGTCCGCCTCCGCCAGCCCCGTCAGTCCGCCGATGGCATCCGCCGCCAGCAGGTCGAAGCGCGCCTGCTCCATCCCGACCTCGTGAAAAAGCCGGGCCCGACCCAGCACGATCAGGAGGTCGCGCCGCAATGGCGGCACCGTGACGCGGGGCAACAGGACCTCGGCCGCGGCAATGCGGTCGGCCGGTGTCGCGGGCCCGGGCAGCACGTGCAGGGTGAGCAGGGCCAGTTTCACCAAGCCGAGCTGCGCCCAGGGACTCGCCGGCTGGCGCTCCGCCAGCCGTCGATAGTAACGGGCGGCCTCCGTGTAGTCCGGCGTGGAAAAATGCAATTGGTGCAGCCGCCCGGTCAGATACAGCGCCGCGGCCCCCACTTCATCCGGCACCTCGGCGAGGGCCTCGAACCGGCGTTCCGCCTCGAGCAACCGCTCATCGGTGAGGGGCTGCCGGGCCGTGAGGACCACCGCCTCCGCCAAAGCCCGGGCGCGGGGTTCGGTCGGTGGCGTGGACTTGAGCGCGACCCCCGCCTCGCCGGGCAGATTGGCCGCCAGCAAACGCCAGACGGCGTCCGGCGTTTCGTCGGCCCGCGCCAGGGTCACCAGCAGCAGCAAGGGGATAATGAGGGGCGGAAAAACCCGGGGCACAACTGCCATGGTGGAAGCCAAAGCGGCTGCGACAAGCCCTGCGTGCCTGAATACTAAAAAAAAACGCGTGCAACCCGACGACGGCGGGGGCGGATCAGGTTGGCGGCAACGCAGTGGCGGCGTATGTCTCACGTACCGAGTCACGCAACAGCACGACCAGGGTGAAAACGCCCAGCACCGTGCCGAAGGGAATCTGCATGCAGTTCAAGCCGCCGACCACCAGGGAGAAAGTACGCACTTGGCGCCGGCTGATGCACAGGCCGGAGATGATGTTGAGCAGGCCGCCCGTGATGATGAGCAGGCCGAACACGATATAGAACCATTTGAACACCGCGAAAAATTCCGCCGGCGGCGGGCCACCGCTTTTCGGATGCTTCCACATCTCGGGATTGTCGAGAAAGTGGTGCATCAGAGAGTAATGCAGGAATAGAAAACCAAGCGCGAGAAGGCCGAGACCGGCAAAGATGAAATGGAATATCGCCAGGAGCCGCAGGTGGTCGGCGTCCGTCTTTCTCTGATCACGCATCAGCGGAGGCAGTTCGTTCATGTTCGTGAGGGTTGTCACCCGCCAGTGTGCCGCGCGCGCGAAGGCGCGTCAAAGGTGAAACCGGGGCGGCACTGCGCAGGGCAGAGTGTCCCACTCTTGCCAAGTCCGCGGCGGGCACGGAAGCCCGCGCTGATCAGATCCTTCGGCGGTCCTGTGCGTTTCAACCCAGTGCCGGCTGAAGTCCGGCACTACGATTGATGTCGTGCCCGATGTCTCTTCAAATAATCCCCTGCTCCAACCACTCGTGCTCGCCCGCGACAATCTGCTGCGCGAGGACATAACCCGACTGGTCGGAGTTGTCGTGCACGCCCCGGAAATTCGCCTCGATCCGCGCCCGCGCCTGCAGGGCAAAATCGTCCACCAGCGCCAGCACCTTTGCCTCAACCTCGCCTTCCCTGAGCCGCCACTGGGCATAAACGCAGGTGGCGGAGAGGGCGAATAGGTCGCTGCCAATGTCGGCGATGCGCCCGAGCAGCACCTGGCGCTTTTCCAGTTGCGGGCCGAACTTCACCATCTGATGAAACAGCGTGCGCGCCATGCGCCGCGCCAGCCGGGCGACGGTGCGCAGGTGGCCGGCGAGCCGCGGATGCAGGTCCGCCGGCAACGCCGCGGGCAGCGGCAGCCACTGGCGCGGATACCACGCCGCATAAAAGCCGGCCGACCGGAACGCACTGCGCACGCGCTCACCCCAGGGCCGCTCGGTGTTGAGGGCAATGCCGGCGACCTTGAGATGCGGGTCCAGGGCCTCGCGCATGATGAAGAGGCGCATGATCTCCGAGGAACCCTCAAAGATGGTGGTCACGCGGTTGTCGCGCATGAAGCGCTCGACCGGATGGGGCTTCTCGCCGCGGGCCAGCAGCGACTGCACGGTCTCGTAGCCGCGTCCGCCGCGGATCTGCATCACGTCATCGAGGCACATCCACGCCTTCTCGGTGCCCCAAAGCTTGCACATCGCGGCCTCCAGACGGATGTCGGCCTTCTTGTCACGATCCACAACGCGGGAAGTGACCAGCAACATCGCCTCCATCGCAAACGCGTGGGCCGCGATGCGCCGGATCTTCTCGGCAATCGCGGCATGCTGCCCGAGCGGCACGCCCCACTGGATGCGCTCCCCGCTCCAGGTCCGCGCAATCTGCAGCGACTTCTTGGCCATGCCCAGCGACGAGGCGGGAATGGAAAGCCGCCCGGCATTCAGCGTGGAGAGCGCGACCTTCAGCCCGCGGCCCTCGCCCCCGACGATGTTGGCCCGCGGCACGCGAACGTTGGTGAAACGGATGACGCCGTTGTAGAGCGCATGCAGGCCCATGAACTGGCAGCGGTGCACCACCTCGATGCCCGGGGCCTTCGCTTCGACGACGAAGGTCGTGATCTGCGTCCGCGGCTTGCCGTCCACCAGCTTCGGGGGCGTCTTCGCCGCCACAATGAGCAAACCGGCCTCGGTGCCGTTCGAGCACCAGAGTTTCTCGCCGGTGATGAGGTAGTCATCACCCTCCGGCACCGCCTCGGTGCGCAGGCGTGCCGGGTCGGAACCGACGGTGTTTTCCGTGAGGGCAAATCCCGACAGCTCCCCTCCGGCGACGCGCGGCAGGAACTGGCGCTTCTGCGCCTCCGTGCCGAAAAGCAGGATCGGCTGCGCCACGCCCACGGACTGGTGCACGGAGAGGTGCGAGAACACATTCATGCAATGGCTCGCGATGAGCATGCACGCGCGACAATAGGTCGTTTGCGAAAGCCCCAGCCCGCCGTATTCACGCGGCACCTTGATGCCGTACGCGCCCATGCGCGCCAGTTCCTGGCGCACCGCGGGCGGGATCTCGCCCGTGCGGTCGATTTCATCGGCATCGACGTTGGCCTTCAGGAAGGCGCCGAGCTCGGCGAGAAACTGGTCCGCCCGCCCCTTCTCCTCGGGCGCGACATCGGTGAACGGATGCAGCTTGTCCGGCCGCCAGCGCCCCATGAACAGGTGGGCCACGAAGCTCGGGTCGTCATGCGACTCGCGGGCGGCCTCGGTGACCTGAAGCGCGGCCCGCTGGCCTTCGCTCATCTTGGACATGTCGATGACGGAACGCCCGTCATCGGACTTGGAGGTGGATTTGGGATCGGACATGGGGAACCGCGGCAGACTGCTGGCTGGGGGTGGGCGATCGGGGTGGACCGCAGGGTTGTTTGTGTCGCGAGCCAATGCCCGTCCACCTCAGCGGTCAACCGCCAGCCGCTTGAGGCGCAGCGGGCAGCCACCGATTAACCCAAAATGGGTAAATGTCACCGTAGGCAGCCCGCTCGCGGGCGCTCGAATCGCGAGCGCAAGGCACACAAATCTCCTGCAACCGATTTTTATTCCACCCGAGGAGCAGCAATCAAATCGGCATGGGTGACTTGGGAAAGCTTATAGCCTCACGACGGGAGGCGCATTCTCGGGCAGCTCCACGCGAACATCGATTTTCCGACCCTGATATTCCCCATGTATGCGCCAGCCGCCGGTAATGGGATCGACCAAAAGCCGGCCGGGTGAGCCGCCGGACTTCCGGGCCGTGCAGACCGTGAGGATATCGTGGCGGAGGCTGGCGGCCGAAATGACTTCTACGTAGGGGTAGATGCCGTCCTCTTCGGGCAGGGACAACCGGTCCGCACGAACCGACAGTGCTCCGGTGGCGTAGACGGTCCCGGTAAGTTCGGCCAGGGGCCGTTGAATTACAAATTGCCCGTCACCTCCCCGGGCCGACCCGGCCCGGTCGTCGTTATAAACTTGATAGCGCACCTGCACCGGGACTTCGCGCCCCGTGAGCCGCACGCGGTCCAATAACACCAGCACGTCGGGCTTGAGGTAGATCAGGGTGCGCTCAACCCGCTGCACTGCGGGATTCACGAGCTGATAGGCCTCCGTGGCGTCGCTGGTGACAGTCATCCAGCCGGGACCGGTGCGGTAAGCGGTGACCTGGGCCCGGGCCCACGAGGAGTTGGTGCCCTCGCGGCCGTCGTGATACTGGTGTCCCTGGCCGTCGATGAGCACACTGGTATGGGCCTCGGTCTGACGCAGAAGCCAGCGGGGTTTGCGGTGGTCATAGGAAGCATGGAGCGGATCGTTCAACAGGCGTTCGCCATAAACCTTGAAAATTACGCTGTTGCGGTCGGCATGCTCATGATTGGCCGGCCCGCCGCTGCGCAGGGCGGCCACACCATCGTCGGGTGACCAACCGGTGCGGGAGATCACGATATCGTTGCTGAAACGCACATCCAGGAGTTCAGGGGGCGGTGGTTCGGAAACCGCGGCAGGGTCATGCCAGATCGCCGCAGCCAAATAATCCATCTGCCCGACATGATCGGCGACAAACTGCGCCACTGGATCGGCACAGGTGCGGCTGACCCACGGAGCGGCGGAAACATCAATGCCGCGTCCGGCATCGCCGAAATTGACGGTATCCTTCTCGTCGCCCGCCATTACCATAGCCGCACCGTCGCTGCCGGCAGAAACCGCGGTGGGCATGGCCATATGCAGGGCGAAACGCACGGTGCCGGGAAAGTTGATGAGCTTGCGGTCGTCCAGCCCCAGCCGGCGATGTTGCGCTTCGAAGAACATGGCCAGACCGGTGGTGGCATAGCCCCAATAACCGATGCCTTCATCGAAACTCCCGTCCAGACCGTACATCGTCGCGTAACTGCGTGCGCTTTGCCGCGCCATTTCCAGCCACCGCGCCGCTTGGGGATGACGGCCGTGCAGGGTGAGGGCGGCAAACCCGAGCCCGCAGGTCGGCAGTGCCTTCAGGTTGGTGGCGTTCAGGATCAGCGGCCAGCGACTCAGATCCCCCTCGAATTTCAGGTTGGCGCGCGCGTCGATCGTCCAGCCCTGCACCCGGTCGGGATACCGCATGCCGTAGAGCGCGAGGTAACACGCGGGCGCACCCTTGGTGGCGACGAGGTCTTCCCAGTGTGCACGGATTGCCGGATCAAGCGCACCGCCCAGCCAATCCAGCGCCAGACAGAATGCGATGGTCGCTTCGGAAGCCCGTTGCAGGCCGAAGGTGTGGCGGCCGCCCTCGAGAAAGTAGTCCCACCGTTCGTAGTCACCGAGACGGCCGGCCGCGAGCTTGGCCAGGTTGAGCTGGCGGGGATCGCCACTGAGTACATAGGCAAAGGCGGCGTTTTCCAGGAGCTGGCAGGTCCGGACAAAGTCGGGCAGAAACACGCCGACCCGCAGTTCCTCGGTCAGGAAACGTTCCGACGCGGCCAGGTCAGCCGGAAACACCCGCGACCGCAGGAGGGCAAAGCGCGGGAGGTCCAGATTGGCGCGAATGCGCGCAATGTCATCCCTCGTGAACAGCAGGCTGGGCTCGTTGCTTTCCAACTTGGCCGCGGTTGCCTCGCCGTACATCGGGGCGCACGTTCCGATCAGCAAGACAAGGGTGAACCGCCGGATGACATGACTCAGGCGGACTGGGCTCGTGGTGTTCATGATTCCAACCATGCCGACCACTTGTAGGGCTTCCAATCCAGTTTTCTGAACCCGGCCTCGTGGTAAATTCGTAGCGCGCTGGGAACGCCGCTGTAGAGATAAAGCGGGTTGTCTGAAACTTGCCGGTGATGGTTCACCAAACCGTGTATCAAAGCCCGGCCAAAACCTCTTCTCCGGTGGGCCGGATGCGTCATGACATCGTCCACCCGCGCCACTCGTCTGCCGACATCCAGCGCGGCCATCGTCACGGGAACCCCCGACGCGTAACCGACCAGAAGGTGGTAGTCCTCACGCCCAAGCTGGCGCTCGATCACCCCGATGGACCAGGGTTCCTTGGCAAATATGGCCATGATTCCGTCGTCCAGCCTTCGCACACGCCGGACCTCCAGTCCCGCCACCGGCTGGATCACCGACGCGCCGGTGCAGATCAGATACTCCTCATCAAAAACCTCCATCTTGAATCCCTGGGCCAGCAGCCTGGGCAGGAGCACCTCCGTCGCACCCGGCACAAATCCATGGTAGATTCGCGGGGCAACTCCCAGTTCCCGATAAAAGGCGCACACATCCGCAATCGCCGCATCAAGACCGAAATCAAGTTTCAGGATCAGCGCATGGTTGCTGTCGTGTGAGATCGGGTTCGCCCGATTGTAGAACAATACACCGTAGTCCCGCTCCTC